>NZ_CP125370.1:3087500-3705000 GCF_030034735.1 Paenibacillus sp. RC334
CCAGTGATCTATTATTCACCTTATTGTACATTTAGCTGATGCAAAGTGTCAATGACATGTTAGAAAAACTCACAATAATTTACGTTCTTTCATTGTTTGCAGGGCCATCAGCACTCCATATTTCACATGAGAGTAGGTTAAGCCCCCTTGCATGTAACCAATATAAGGTTCACGAATCGGAGCATCTGCAGATAATTCCAGACTTCCTCCTTGTATAAAAGTGCCTGCAGCCATAATAACCGGATGCTCGTAGCCCGGCATATCCCACGGCTCCGGTACCACATGACTATCCACAGCGGCAGCACGCTGAATTCCTTGAACAAAAGCAATTAAATGCTCCGGTCCGCTAAAAGAAATGGCCTGAATCAAATCGGTGCGTTTCTCATGCCAGGCAGGTTTCGTTTCAAATCCCATGTCTTCAAAGACCGCAGCTGCGAATATACTTCCTTTAACCGCTTGCCCAACCAGTGTTGGAGCAAGAAATAAGCCCTGAAAGATACCTCTCGTGGTACCTAACATGGCCCCTACCTCACCTCCGATTCCAGGTGCAGTTAAGCGGTAGGCTGCCAGCTCTACATACTCCTGTTTACCGCAAATGTATCCTCCCGTTTCGGCAATGCCGCCGCCAGGATTTTTAATCAGTGAACCTGCCATCAAATCGACACCGACCTGAGTAGGCTCCAGCTTTTCGGTAAATTCACCATAACAATTGTCCACAAAGACAATAACGTCAGGTTTAATCGCCTTTACACGGGCTGTCATTTCCTCGATATCTGCCACACTAAAGGAAGCTCTCCAATCATAGCCGCGTGAACGCTGGATGCCGATCACCTTCGTATTGGCATGGATTGCAGCCTCCACTGCTTTCCAATCTATTTTACCTTCTGCTGTCAGCGCCGTTTCTTCATAAATAATGCCAAAATCCTGCAATGACCCGGTCCCATCGCCGGGCTTGCCGATCACTTTGTGAAGCGTATCATACGGTTGCCCCGTAATATACAACAGCTCATCACCTGGACGCAGAACGCCGAATAAAGCAGTGGAAATCGTATGAGTTCCCGAGGCAAAATGAGGGCGGACCAATGCCGCCTCCGCACCGAACACATCGGCGTAGACCTCCTCCAGTACCTCACGCCCTCGGTCATTGTACGCATATCCCGTAGAGCCGGCAAAATGAAAATCGCTCACTTGCTTCCGCTGGAATGCCTGAATAACCTTCCACTGATTTGCATCTACAATATGATCTATGCGCTGTAGCCGTTCCTGTATTTTGCGTTCTGCTGTTTCCTGTATTTGTTGGATTTCTGGACTAAAAACTACCATTTTACCTTCATGACCCTCTCTCTTTACGCAGCCTTAGGCTATTGTTGTTATAACATCATTTCCTCGGATAATGTGCATTATCATTGAATTGACCTAAAAACGTCATCAGATGTTAGCCTTCTGTGAAGTCCTTGAGGGCATGACCATATTTTTCATACTCGCCTCGTTGAACTTCTACCTCATAAATGACATCATTGCCATCATATTCAGTCAGAAGTACATCCCCGATCCGATAAAGCACCGATGTCAGATCCCCACGTTCTGCCGGTATGCGGAATCTCAGCGTATCTCCGCTCAGATGCTCCTGAATCAGCTCACGAAGACGCAGCAGATCACTTTCGTCGAATGAGCTGATTTTCAAATAGCCCTCGCCGGAAGGAAGCATTTCCAGTTGCTCAGGAGTACAAGCATCTTTTTTATTAAACAATACGATCTGTGGCTTGTCCGCTGCTCCCAGTTGCTCCAAAATCGTTTCCACGACCTTCATCTGTTCGTCACGCATATCCGAAGAAGCGTCTACCACATGCAAAATAAGATGAGCCTCATTAGCTTCCTCCAGAGTAGCGCGGAAAGAAGCTACCAAATCATGAGGAAGATTTTGAATAAAACCAACGGTATCTGTAAGAATAATCTCTTTGCCGCTCGGTAACTCCATCGTTCTTGAGGTAGGGTCCAGCGTCGCAAACAGTTGGTTCTCAATATATACATCAGCCGCCGTTAGTTGCTTTAACAGCGTTGATTTACCCGCATTGGTGTAACCGACAAGCGCTACCTGCACAATACCACTCTTTTGTCTGCGCTCTCTATGTAAATACCGATGACGGGTGACCTCCTCCAACTGACGTTTCAAATCGCTGATACGATCACGGATGTGACGACGATCTGTCTCCAACTTGCTTTCACCGGGACCACGTGTTCCGATACCTCCGCCGAGTCGTGACAGATTTTTGCCGTGTCCAGACAAACGGGGCAACAAATAGGACAGCTGCGCCAGCTCAACCTGAATAATACCTTCTCGTGTTTTCGCTCGCTGGGCAAAGATGTCCAGAATAAGCTGCGTACGGTCGATAATTTTGAGATCCAGACTTTCTTCCAGATTTCGCACCTGAGCCCCCGACAGCTCCTGATCAAAAATAGCCGTATTCGCTCCCAATTCCTCGGCAGCTGCGCGCAGTTCCTCTACCTTACCTTTGCCAATAAACCATTTGGAGTCCTTTGCTTCCTTGTTCTGGGTCAAAACGCTAAGCACTTCAACACCAGCCGTCTCGGCCAGCTTCACAAGTTCATTCAGAGAGTATTCTGTATTGATGCCAGAACGCTTGACTTCATCCGTAATCAGACTGACCAGTACCGCCTTATCCTGCATTTCGGTTTGTGTATCGTAAGTGGAGTTCGCCATATTGTTTGCTCCTTTATTTTCCATATTAACTCTCGCACAGAGACCGACCTGATATTCAGGCCGGCCCCCGTTTGATGTTATGCAATTCGATGTGATTCAGATTTCTATTATCGCCTATCTTTTGTCCATTTTCAAATCCTCAGGACGCAGCGTCATCAGTTCCTGCTTTCCCGGCTGCCCGCTTCTGTACTGATTGAGCAACCTGACAGCCTGATGCCGAATCGCTTTTTCGATCACATTGCGGACATAACGCGCGTTGCTAAATGCATGAAGACTGTCGTTGCGTTCATTCAACAGATGCTCTTTCATTTTGAGTATGGACTGAGGCATGAGAATATAATCCCGTTCTTTGGCCATCATTTCGGAAATTTGGATAAGCTGATCCACGGTATAGTCCGGAAAATCAAGCTGGATGGGAAAACGGGAAGGCAAGCCTGGATTTGTACGCAAAAAGAAGTCCATCTCACCCGAGTATCCGGCAAGGATCAAAATAAATTGATTTTTCTGATCCTCCATGGATTTTACTAAGGTATCAATAGCTTCCTTCCCAAAATCCTTTTCCCCTCCCCGCGCCAAACTGTATGCCTCATCAATAAACAGCACCCCACCCAGAGACTTCTTGACCAGATCCCGCGTTTTTTGCGCTGTATGTCCGATATACTCGCCTACCAAATCAGCCCTCTCCACCTCAATCAGATGGCCCTTGCTCAGTACCCCCATTTTTTGCAGCATTTTAGCGATAATGCGGGCCACCGTCGTTTTCCCTGTACCCGGATTTCCTTTGAAAATCATGTGATATACGTGCGCGTTACTCAACAGCCCCGCATCAGTACGCATATGGGCAATTTGCAAAAAAGCATATACTTCAAATACCAGGTCTTTGATGTTATCCAAGCCGACGAGATGATCGAGTTCCTTCTGAATTTCCTGATAGAGACTAAGATACTGCGGTAACGCCTGCGACTTGGTCGAAGTTGCTGCATCCGTCTCATCAACATTTACTGAAGCTATCGGCTCCGGGCTACGCAGCACGACATTGATTTGTCTGGAAGGTCTCTCCTCCGTCCGCTTGCCCGCGGCGATTCCCCGTCCGTTCATGCATCCATCACCTCAACATTTCTTCAGGCACAGCTTACCCTATTAATGTATTCGGCCCGGCATGTCCTTATTAGCATAAAAGCAACAGGAGCTTGTGCAAAGCATTTTGTTTATAGAGAAGATGCCTTTATGAGAAAACTTTGTACGTTTCAGGACACCCAGGTTTGGGCACTGAGCCACCACTTTTGCAGCGTCCATTTGGCGTAAGCCAGTACTTCTCTCGATTGATGAAGCGGCATATTCAGTACTTTAGATTCTGCCAGAGCCATCTGGGGATGCTCCAAATTCAAAAATCGGGCAATCTCCAGCGCCCGTGGGCCATGATAACTATGTGTGATAATCACAGTCGAGGTCCAACCATACTCCTGCATGATACGCTGGCTATACAGCAGATTTTCGTAGGTGCTGGTCGCATGGTTTTCCAACACAATATGCTGCGCTGGAATACCTCTGTCAACCAAATAGCGTTGCATCCCCTCAGCCTCTGTATACGGGTAAGTTGGTTTGTCCAGCCCTCCGCTTACAATCAGACGCTTTACTGTACCGTTGCGGTATAGCTGCAGGGCCTCGTTCAGCCTCTCCTTTAGCCCCGGACTTGGCTCTGCTCCCCACATGGAAGCCCCTAGTACAATTCCTACCTGTGCTTGCTGAAGCGGAGTGGTAGAGGCAGCGTTATTCATATTCCAAAATCGAATACCTCCCCATACCAAACCGATCATAATGATAACCAGCAGACAAAGCACAAGACGCTTGGCTGCTGAAAACTTTTTCTCTGGGCCGCTCAGCCTGCTTTTTGATTCAGAATCTTTTGGCCCAGTGCTTCTAATCCTCTGCAAAACCTTCACCGATCCCTCTTAAAGTCACCGTTGTGAAACCATTCTGCCCGGTGTTTCAGCGACATTTTAAAATAGGGGAATATATGGGCATCTATCCGTCGTAAAACCTCAGCCGCTGTACGGTTAGCCAGTTCTGCCTCCTGTGTCGAGATATGCCCGCGCTGTAACGCATCCTCCAGCTCATCCTCATCCACCAAAAAGATTTCGCCATTTTTAAGTACGACAACATCCAAATACAAATCGTCAAACCAGGGCACACCCTGATCGGTCACTCCCTGATTTCGGCAGGTATCAATATACCATTCCACAATCTGCTCCCGATTGTCGAACATAGCAGTTACTACATAATGCGCACCCTTCGGATAATATTGCAACCAGGAATACCCTTTATCCGCTATGCAAAACGTATGACCGCCGTAACTTTTCCATAACGGCTCCTTGAGACTCAAAATGGTATACAAGGTCACATATCCTGTAAACACGTCACTTTCCACATACCGGCAAGCAAACTTGCGGTTCGTTATTCTGCGCCAGTTGGCCCGGTCTCCGAATTTGCGCTTCATAAATGATGTTCCTCTCCAACATTGGTAAAACCAGCTTACCATATTTAAACTGTACACTCAAAAATAACACCCTTTACCACAACAAAAAAAGGTATTCCCAGACCATAATATGGTCCGAAAATACCTTTAGTATAAAACAAATTCAAATCACACACAGCATACGTCTTCTATTCTCGGTTGCGATGTCCACGATTGGAGCTCGACTGACCGTTGGAGTTGGTTTCCTGACTTCCATCCGGTGTAGTCCCTGTGGTAGATGGATCCGTGGTAACTGGATTTACCGTGGTATCACTATTGAAGGTACCTGCATCAGGTGTTGTTGTCTCGCCATTCCCCTGATTCGTGTCACTGCCGGTGCCAGAGCTGCCACTGTGATTGCCTGTACTGCCAGTGCCATTTCCGCTAGTGTCTCCAGGAATCGTCGGAACCTGCCCTGGGATGGTGCTATTATCGGTACCTCCAGGGACTGTATTCCCCTGATCGGTGCCGTTCTGACCGTCTGTAGTCCCGCTGTTATCCGGTAATGTTCCATCCTGATTCGGATCAGTTCCCTGCTGTGGATCTACCGGAGTAGTCTCTGCCGGAATTTCCACACGGATTGTATTGGATGGATCAGATTCCTTACCATCCGCTCCATAAGCCGTTACATAATATTCATACGCGGCTCCGGCTAATGGAGACGTATCTTCACCACTCGTGCCTTTCATCGCCTCCATAATCACCGTAAAGCCCCCTTCGGAAGCCTCTTTGCGATACACACGGTATTGCACATTATCTCCCGCCGCCGCAGTCCAGGTCAACGATACAATTTGGGTATCCTGACTATAAGACCCGCTCAGTCCGCTTGGAGCGGTAACCTGAACCGGCACGTCTGGCTTCTGCTCAACTGGTGGTTCATATCCTTTTGGCTGGCTGAATTGCGTAACCGGGTGCCCCTTGAGGGCTTCACCCATGACCCTTCCGAAAAAGGCTGCCGACTGCCCACTGTAGTTTCTCAGCATATGTTTGCTGTCCGGCTTGTCATAGCCCATCCATACTGCACCAGTATATTCCGGCGTATAACCAACAAACCAGATATCACGGTTGCCACTGTTCCCGCTAATTCCACTCTGGGTTGTACCCGTTTTACCCGCTACAGGCCAATTAATACGGGCTTTGCGGCCCGTACCGCTATTGACTACATTTTGCATCATTTGCGTCATTTCATAAGCTGTTTTCTCGCTCATTACGGTTTTAAATTCTTCTTTGTGAGTGTAAACCGTTTTGTCATCACTATCGTTAATTTGCTTGATGGAGTAAGCTTTTTGGAACTGTCCATTATTGGCAAAAGCACTGTATGCCTGTGCCATTTCAAGCGTGTTCGTTCCTTTACTTAGTCCACCCAATGCGATAGCGAGCGAGTGATCATTTTTGTCCATCGGGATGCCTACGCTTTCCGCGAATTGGACCCCTCTTTCCACACCGATCTGGTTGAGTAACCATACTGGCGGGATATTTTCAGACTTTGTAATCGCATCGGTCATACTGATGGTCGAAGAGTAACCGTGCAAGTTTTTCGGGCTATACCCGTTAAAACTCTGTCGCTCATTACTCAAAGGTGTATCCATTGTAACTTTGCCGGATTCGAGAGCCGGCGCATACGCCGCAATAGGTTTAAAGGCCGAACCTGGCTGCCTGCGGCTTTGCGTCGCGCGGTTAAAGGTTCCCTTTTTGTAATCCCGTCCGGGTGCCATCGCGGCAATTCCGCCCGTCTGGTTATTAATAATGACCATGGAGCCTTGAACAGGCTGATCGTCCGGGCTCTTTTCGAACATACTATCATCTGCCATCGCCTGATCCAGCGCATTTTGGGCCTGAGCATCCATCGTCGTATGAATTTTGTAGCCGCCAACGATCAGATCGTTTCCGCTGACTCCCGGCAAAGCATCCTCCGCCTCATTCATCACATACTCCATAAAATTTTGATACTTTTGAACTTTTTCCGGCTGCTTGTAATCATAATCTACAGCCTTGGCCTCTTCCATTTCCTGCTTGCCAATCATTCCCTGCTCAAACATCAGCTGGAGAACCACAGCACGTCGTTCCTTTGAGTTTTCCGGATTACTAATTGGATTATATTTGGAAGGTCCTTTTGGAATAGCTGCTAACGTGGCGATCTGCCATAGCTTTAATTCTTTTAAGTTCGATTGCCCAAAGTACCCCACCGAAGCTGCCTTGATTCCTGAATATGAACGTCCAAACCAAATTCGGTTCAAATACAACGTAATAATCTCATCTTTAGTCAAATTCCGTTCTAGCGCCATTGCAATAGATACCTCGGTCGCTTTACGGAAAAAGGTCTTGTCACGCGACAAAAACAGGTTTTTGGCCCAACTGTTGGGTCAGCGTACTGCCGCCCTCCACTGCCGAACGGGCTACGATATCTTTTACGGCCGCCCGACCGATAGACCAAATATCAACCCCCTGGTGCTCCATAAATCGCTTATCCTCTGTTGCTATAAAAGCTTTTTTGAGCAATGGCGGAATTTCTTCACTTTTGACGGGATCGCTTTTTTGTACGGACAGCTCGCCCATAAGCACACCGTTACGATCGTAAACCTTTGATGTCTCGTTCACTGTAATTTTATCCTTGTTGGCTTTGTAAATTTGTTCGCCATTTACCATGACAAACAAATATCCACCAAGTGCGCAGAATATAGCTAACGCCGCCGTAATAAACAGTGTCCATCCAATTTGCTTACCTGTAATTTTCTTTTTCTTGCCCTTCGGCTTCTCTTTAGGTGTGTTTCTATTGCGATTGCCGGATCTGGACAATGAATCGTTTGGCATTCCCCTGACTCCCTTTCGCGATTAATCACATGTTGCCGAACGTATATATAGCTTGCTGTTGGCAGCATGAAAGCAAACGGAATGAAAAGAACAACCCTGTTCAGGTTGCTCCGGGTCTCATTCCTATACGGTTAGACGAGACGGTCGCTTAAAAAGTTTCATCAACCCGGGCGACCGTCAAGCCGTAATCAGTTATCGCTGGCGTTCTCCTGTTGCTGTACAAGCGACACATTGCGTTGCGGTGTAAAGGTGGAAATAGCATGCTTGTAGATCAGCTGCTGCTTTCCATCCGAGTCGATAACAATTGTGAAGTTGTCAAATGCTTTAATGGTTCCCCGCACCTGAAATCCATTGATCAGGTATACCGTTACCGGTATAGAATCCTTGCGCAATTGATTCAGAAACGTATCTTGGATATTAATGGACTTGTTCATTTTAGCCGTACCCCCAATAATCATTTGGATTGTTTTGAAGTATATTCAAGGTCTGTCCGGAACTTTCCTGCTATAATTTCGTGTATTCGGGCTGCATGAGCAGAAAAATTTCCGAAATCGGTGACATCTACCCACTGGATATCCTTCATATGGCGAAACCACGAGAGCTGCCGCTTCGCAAAATGACGCGTATCCCGTTTCAGCCAAGTCACCGCCTCTTCCAAAGACACCTCTCCTCGCAGGTAGGAGGATATCTCTTTATAGCCTAGACCTTGCATGGAGATGGCATCGCTTCGCACTCCCCGTTCCATTAAGGAGGTTACCTCAGCAACAAGCCCTTGATCGAGCATCCCGTCAATTCGGTCTTCAATACGTTTATATAGCATTTGCCTATCCATTGTCAAACCTACGATGCAAAGCTGATAGGGAGATTCCTTTTTTTGACTGGCCAATTGCGAGCTGAGCGTCGTTCCGCTAACATGATAAATTTCCAACGCTCGAACGACTCGGCGCCGGTCATTGGGATGCAGACGACGTGCACTTTCGGGATCAACCGCCTGGAGTCGCGCATGAAGCGCCTCGGCTCCAAATTGTTCGGCATAATCAAGCTGTTCCTGACGAAAAGCTTCATCAGCTCCCACCTCGGAAAACTGGTATTCATAGCAGACAGACTCCACATATAAACCTGTCCCACCTACGATAAACGGCAGTTTCCCTCTGGCATGAATATCCGGTATGAGACGACGGCAATCTTCCTGAAATGCAGCTACCGAATATGGGTATTCCGGCTCATGAATATCAATCAAATGGTGCTTGATTCCTTCCATTTCCTGTTCGGAAATTTTGGCAGTTCCAATATCCATATGACGGTACACCTGCATGGAATCTCCGGAAATAATTTCCCCGCCAAATTGCCGTGCCATCTCGATGCTTAATTTCGTCTTGCCGACCGCAGTCGGGCCGACAAGAACAAGTAGTTTAGGCTTAGATGCCGCTATCAATATCAATCACTCCGTACACTGTTTTCGTTGTGCCCCGTTGCTCCACATGGAAGCCAAGGCGGGCAAATTCCCTGCTGCCCCGTTTTTCCTTCAATACAATTGTTTTCCTTGCAATACGTTTTGCCTGAACAATACTTTCCTCATCCAGAGCATCCGGGTTAGCCAATCCTCTCAATGGACCGATTGCACTAGAATCGAGCAACGGATCACGGAACATCGGGTCAAAATAGATAATATCCACACTGCGATCCGGCAAGCTACGCAAATAATCCAAATGATGACCAAAGCGGACGTCAATGCCGGAAAATGCCTCATCTACCGCAGCGTTGCCGGAACGGTAATGCCTCATTCCATCCTTGATTAAAGCATAGACAGGAAAAGAACTTTCCACAGCAGTTACTTGTCCAGAACTTCCTGTTCCAATTGAAAACAGGAGGGAATCCGTTCCGAGTCCTGCGGTACAATCCAGCACGGTGTCCCCCGGAACGAGCCGAGCGGCGGTCAGCATCGGATCAGGCTCGCTCTTCAACACCCGCTTGGCGCGGATGAAGCCCATGCTCGGGTGAAAAGTCATCGGTGGTTGCTCCGGGCTAATCAGCCTCACCCCACCCTGTACGAGCACCAACGCCTGACGAACTCTATGAGCAACAGTCAGCCTTGCTACCGATATACCACGACGGGGGGCATACAGCACCCCCAGCTCGGCTGCAAGCAGTTCCGCCCGCTGCACGACCTCAGCGGAGGGAGAATCCCCTGTCGTCACCAATAAATGGGCTTGTTCCTCCCGAAGCCTTGCCTGCTTTTCTTCTTCACGGTTTTCCCGATCCTGCAACATATATAAACTCCCTTACATTACTCTCTTAAACAGCTTCTCCAAATCATATATGGAAAAGGACACAACGATGGGCCGCCCATGCGGGCAGGTGTACGGCTGTCTGCACGCCGCCAAACGCTCCAGCAGTACGACAGCCTGTCGGTCAGTCAGCTTCTGGTTCGCTTTAATCGAAGCCCGGCAGGAGCACATGATCGAGGCTGCTTCCCGCAGCTTTGCAAGATCAATTGCTTTTTCATCCAGTACCCATCCTGCCATTTCCTCAATAACATCCGCTTCTTGCCCTTGAGGAAGCCAGTAAGGATAAGAGCTAACACGGAAGGTTTGACCACCAAAATGCTCCAAATACACTCCCGCCTGCTCAAACCAGTGCAGCCTTGTTTTCAGCTTTTCCGTCTCCGAGGGCGTAAATTCTAATGTAATCGGCAGGAGTAGCTCCTGAGATACCGCCTCGGGACTGCCGAATTTTTCATAATAAAATTCGTAGTTAACCCGTTCATGCGCAGCATGCTGGTCAATTAAATACAGCCCCTGATCGTTCTGCGCAATCAAATAGGTTCCATGGTGCTGACCAATCAAATTTAGCTCAGGAAAAGCGGGAATCTCGGGAGCCTCACCCGACACCACCGCCAACTGCTCTGCATTCAGTCGTGACTGACGTTTCTTCTGATCCAAGAAATATCGGGAATCCACAGCGTTTCCTGCATCCGGTGAAGCAGAAGGCCGATAAGCCACAGAAGCAGCCGCTTCCTGTACTCTGCCGCTGTACAAAGGGGATGAACCGGATTCGCTTTTATTCCCTTGAATTTCTTGAGTAGCGAACGCCTGCCCGGAAGCACTATCAGGCACCGGATCGTTCCCTCTAACGCCATTCCCATCGTTTCCATCCACAAAATCTGCATCCAGTTCCTCGTCACTGACACGTTGCCCAGAAGACGTTTTCCCCCGACCAGAGACAAGGAGTCTCTCCCTATTCTGGCGTTGCTCACGCTCCGTGCCAAGCCTGTGTTCCTCCTCATTTCCGTCCAAACGAATAGATTGGCGCGGGTCACGGCCCTCCGGGAAAGGTCCGGCAAGCGGTTGTGCCTCCCCTCGGCTCTCGCCAGCAGAAGAGTTTCCTTCCATACCGCTTCCCTTCGAGAAATGGAACTGCTCCTGCACGAACGAGCCGCTATCCTTGCCGCCGATTTCGCGCTTGACTGCCTTCGGAATCAGCACCTGCTGCCCTAGAACAGCTTTTACCGAATCCTCAACCAATTGAAACAGCTCGGCTTCTTTGCTGAAACGTACCTCCAACTTGGCAGGATGAACGTTAACATCCACCAGTGAAGGATGCATTTCCAGCTGGATCACAGCTAGTGGAAAACGATTGATCGGCAGCAAGGTATGATACGCCTTAAGCAGTGCCTGATTCAGCCCGTAGCTACGCACAAAACGTCCGTTCACCACCGTCGAGATGGCATTCCGATTCGATCTGGTCCACTCCGGGCGGCTGACATAGCCGCTAATACGGTAATCCAGACTCTCTCCTTCCAGCAGCAGCATGGATTTCGCTGCCGAGGTTCCATAAACAGCGGCAATCACTTGAAGCAAATCACCATTACCCAGCGTTTGAAGCAGTGTATTCCCGTTATGCCGCAATGTGAAGGCAACTTCGGGGTGTGAAAGCGCCATTCGGTAAAGTACATCCGAAATGTGCCCCAGCTCCGTCTGGATCGTTTTCATATATTTCAGCCTTGCAGGCGTGTTATAAAACAGCTCCCGGACGGTAAAATCCGTCCCTTGCCGAGCGGCTGCATCCTCATGCAGCACCAGCTTGCCGCCCTCAATAACCAATTTGCGGGCACGTCCGTCATCTCCGGCTGCTGTCAGCAGCTCCACTTTCGATACAGCCGCAATACTCGGCAGCGCTTCTCCCCGGAAGCCCAGGCTCGTGATCTGGAACAGATCGCGTCCATGCCCGATTTTGCTGGTCGCATGCCGATAGAACGCCGTTTCGACATCTTCAGGCTCGATGCCACTACCGTTATCCGTCACCCGGATGCTTTGCAGTCCGCCTTCCTCTACCCATACGTCGACACGCGTACCGCCCGCATCAATCGCATTTTCCACCAGCTCCTTCACGACGGAGGCTGGACGTTCTACAACCTCACCGGCAGCAATCTGGTTGGCAATATGCTCATCCAGTACCCGAATTTTAGACATCCTTTTAACCTCCCCCTAACTTCAAAGTGTGATGAAAATAAAAATATAATATCGTTAACTACAGATATCGGTGCTACAGGCCGTTGGCCTTGTTTTTCAGTTCATTTAACAACTGCATCGCCTGCAAAGGTGTCATATTCATGACATCAGCGTTTTTCACCTTGCGTAAAATCTGGCGCACAATCGGATTAACCTCGGCCGTCTCCAGCTGCGGCTTGGCAGGAGCAAGCTCTTGCTCTCCGAAAATGGACAGCTGTACGACTCCGGTAGCCGTATGGTCCAGTACACTGGAGTCTTCCACCACCTGCTGAGTGTTTTCTTTTACAACGTTGGCTTGCTGTGACATAAGTGGAGCCTGCAACGCCACTTCCCTGCTTTCCCGTAGCGTCTGGTCTGAATGGGTGCCGTCCGAAGAAGAAGCTCCAGCTCCTGAAACTGTGCGGTGAACAACATTTTCCTTCGCTACTGCAACAGCCTCGGTGCCTGCCGTCAC
Source organism: Paenibacillus sp. RC334 (assembly GCF_030034735.1). Lineage (NCBI taxonomy): Bacteria > Bacillati > Bacillota > Bacilli > Caryophanales > Paenibacillaceae > Paenibacillus > Paenibacillus sp. RC334. Next base: position 3,100,514 of record NZ_CP125370.1, read on the forward strand.
TTGGGCAGCCGCGTGCTCAAAGCCATGCAACAGCCCGTTCGCACGTTCAATGATATTATCCGGCAAACCCGCAAGACGGGCACAATAGATACCGTAACTGCTACTGGCCGCGCCCGGTATGAGCTTACGCAGGAAATTCACCTTGTCGCCGCTTTCCTGTACCGCCATGGAGTAGTTCCGCAGCGAGGACAGGCTTTGCTCCAAATGAGCCAGCTCATGAAAATGCGTAGACACCAGCGCCTTACAGCCGATCGTGTCATGGACAAATTCAATCACAGCTTGAGCAATCGCCATCCCCTCACTGGTGGACGTACCGCGTCCCAACTCGTCAATAATGATCAGGCTTCGCGGAGTCGCTTTGTCTGTCATGACCTGAATATCAGCCATTTCCACCATGAACGTACTCTGCCCGCCGATCAGGTCATCCGCCGCACCGATGCGCGTGAAAATGCGATCCAGCATCGGCACTTTCGCATGTGCAGCCGGAACGAAGCAACCGATCTGCGCCATAATTGCGATCAGCGCAACCTGACGCATATACGTACTTTTCCCGGCCATATTCGGACCGGTGATTAGCAAAATATGCGCATCTGCTTCCTCCAGCGCCGTACCATTGGCGATAAAGCTGCCATCCTTCATCACAGCTTCCACAACGGGATGCCGCCCCTGCTCCACCACGAGATCATATCCCGTTGTCAGCTCAGGCTTCACGAAGCCACGCTCTGCGCTGACCGATGCCAGGGACTGGTACACATCAATTTCTGCCACCCGCTCTGCCAGCTTTTGCAGGCGTGGAATTTCAGTATTTAGTTTACTGCGAAGCTCAGAGAAGAGAGAGTACTCCAGATCTACCATCTTATCCTCGGCTTCCAAAATCAGAGATTCCTTTTCCTTCAGCTCCGGTGTAATATATCGTTCCGCATTCGCCAGCGTTTGCTTGCGTTCATATCGTCCTTCCGGCAATGAAGCCAGATTGGATTTGGTTACCTCGATATAATAACCAAATACTTTGTTGTACCCGATTTTGAGCGACCGAATACCAGTCGCTACACGTTCCTTGGCCTCCAGCTCGGCGATCCAGCGCTTGCCGTTCACACTCGCCTCCCGCAGTTCGTCCAGACGCTGATGGTAGCCTTCCTTAATGAGACCCCCGTCCCTTACAGAAATAGGCGGCTCGTCCGCTACGGCTTCCTCAATCAACGCACACAAGTCTGTACAGCTATCCAGCGTCTGGGCAACTCGGCGCAGTGTCTCCGATTCCGATTCTGCGCATAGCTCACGCAAAGCCGGAATTCGGGTTAATGACAGCTTGAGTGCAATCAGGTCGCGTGCATTGGCGCTGCCAAAGGCAATTCGCCCAACCAAGCGCTCCAGGTCGTAAATTTCTTTAAGCTGTGCACGCACATCCTCACGAAAAATAAACTGGTGGTACAGCTTATCAACCGCCTCCAGCCGTTCCTCGATCAGATGGCTGCTAAGCAGCGGCTTGTCGATCCAGCGTCGCAGCAACCGCGCTCCCATCGACGTCTCCGTCCGATCCAGCAACCACAGCAACGATCCCTTCTTGGAGCGCTCACGAACCGTCTCCACCAGTTCCAGATTACGGCGGGTAAATGGATCAAGAATCATAAAATGGTTTGGCTCATAAACGGAAATCTGGGTCAACTGGCCTAACGATCTTTTTTGCGTTTCATTCAAATAAGCAATCAGACGCGATACACACTGCCTACGTTCCTCGTTGAGCCTTGCCCACGTTGCTTCACCAAATTGACCACGCACAAGATCATCCTTAGACTTGTCCCAGGCTGTGTAGACAACACGACGCCCAACGGGTGACATTCGGGAGGTTACGAAATCGAGCAGATGACCATCCCCCAGCATTTCTGACGGCTCATAAATATTAATTTCATCCAACAGCCATTCTTTCGAATCAGGTACAGAGGTCACATACAGCTCACCTGTTGACAAATCGCAGGCCGCCAGTGCCAGCATCCCGTCCGTCTCGGTGACACATACCATGTAGTTGTTGGATTTGTCACCCAGCACCTTGCCTTCCATCACCGTACCCGGAGTGACGACACGGACAATATCTCGCCGTACCATCCCCTTCGTAGCCGAGGCTTCCTCCATCTGTTCGCAGATGGCAACCTTATAACCCTTTTCAATAAGGCGCTGTATGTAATTTTCCGCCGAATGATAAGGCACGCCGCACATTGGAATTTTTTCCGTGCCGCCACCCTCGCGTCCGGTAAGTGTAATCTCCAGCTCCTTCGATGCAAGAATCGCATCATCAAAAAACATCTCGTAAAAATCCCCTAGGCGGAAAAACAAAAACGCATCCTGCGCCTGGTCTTTTATGGATAAATATTGCTCAATCATCGGTGTATATTTGGCCATACCGTTTACTAACCCCCACACATTGTTCCGTTTAAACTTACATTACCTTTCATTATAGCAAAAATGACAGTCGATAACATGCAAGCATCGCAAACAACATCACAGATTTTACGAAAGCTTCCAAAACGGACGTAAATCCCGCGATTCATCCCATTGTTTCCCCTGACGCAGGCTGTCCAGCAAAGGCCCTACATAAGCTTTATATTGCGGATATACATCCAGTGAAACGATATCCAAAATAAGAGGCTCCATATATTCCCCCAGCACAATCCGATTTCCTTCATAAAAAGCTCTATGGGCCTCTTCCTCATCCAGTGGCCTACGCTCCAAGCGCGGATATTGAGACGCGATGAGAAAGGTCAATCCAATCACGCCTTTCGCGAGCTGCGGCGAAACAAGAAAGCTGGGTAGTGTACGGTATTCAAAACCTCCGTACGGTTGGCGGCGAAAATCGCCCAAATTGCCGTAATGCGGTCTGCGCCGGGCTGCGCGTTTGTCTTCTAACAACGCCAAAGGCAGCGCTAAATAATTGTCCAGCGCACGTAGCAGAGACCCGTTCAGCGGAATTCCGCTAAAATGCAGATGCCCTCCCAGCGGAAAACCGGACTGCGGCATCCCGCCTGCTTGCCAAATTAGCGTACGATCGGCAATGCGCCGGGCTGCTGCCGCAAAGGCACGGCGTAAATGGGTCAGCAAAAGAGCCGGATCGCCACTTGGTGCGGGTCGAAGCTCAGCGACCGGGTACAACGTCCGCCCCCGGCGCGTAACCGCATCGCATCCCGCCACGCCAAGGCGGCCCAAATATCGCGAAGCCGGTACAACCCGTCCTTCCGGCATGCGGACCAGTACAAATTCAGGGTCCATTCCGATTAGCAGCTGTTTATCCCCTTGTACCGCTGGAAGGCCCTGCTCCTGAACATCCACTTCGCGAGCTGCGGCTTCATATAGCGTGTCTAGGCGTCTATCATTAAGCCATGGCTGGGCCACGACTTCACGCACCTGACAGCTGCGCTCGCCCAGCAGTGTCAGCGTCACCTCGCCACTGTCGAGGCCAAGTGTGTACAAAGTACGTACAGCCAGTCGCTCCATTCGGACGGACAGCTGAGAGCTGCTATCCAACGCAGACGGATCATAAGCGCGGACTTTGGAGTGTCCTTCAATCGTACGTCTTCGAATTTCCAGCATTCGTAGCTGATGGATCTGCACCGCATAGCCTACCGCAAAATCTGCTGCGTTGTCGTCAATCCAGCGAACCGATATGCCGGAGCGTTCCAGCCTGCGCTGCTTTTCATCATCCGACATCTGTCTGAAGCGTCTGAGCGCCTGTCCCGCCTGCTGCATCATCTTCCCCTCCCTACCAGATTACGGACGATTGAACGACTTCCCTTCCCTACAACAACAAAAAGGAGGGCCTTTCCCCCCTGCGCAGTCTCAGCCGGCGCAAAAGAGTAAAGCGGCCCTCTTTTTGGTTACTTCCGTCAGAGCTCGTCGTCAATGAGGTCGGGGTCGAGCTCCTCATAGTCCCCTTCTTCCGCTCCAAAATCATAGTCCTTGTCAAAATCGTCACTGCTGCCATTCGGGAATACTTCTACAACAATCTTCGTTTCTGCCACCAGTTCCACCGCAAATTCCCGCTCGACCCGGATAATTACGCTGCCGCCCCCTGAAGACACACTGGCCTCAACGCAGCTTGGCTCCTGTGTCGCCTCGGCGGATACTTCCACTGTAGACGCCCGGTGTTTCGGATCAAGATACGAGAGCGGCACGTTTTCCACGTACGACACCGTTTCCTTAGCCACATCGGTCTGCGAGTTTTTATCGTATGAGTACCAGATATTGATATCATACGTCCCCACGACCTCAATGCCGTCTCCAGCCGCCACAGCCTCATACTGGTGGTTAATAATCCACGCCCCCAAAATGCTGGTCGGATTATTAGGCGGAGTTACGGTATGGGTTACGGTAGAGAATTTGCGACCTTTACCGCAGATCGCTTTTGTAATAATCTCTCTACGATTTTTATGACTTAATGCCATACTTGAACCTCCTCCATACAATCAATCATTCCATACATATGTATGCAGGTTGTGGGCGAATGTTGAGTGAATAGGCGAAAAGGAAAAAATATTATTTGTATAAGCTTATGCCCTAATGGCTTGAACTCATGCACGCCAATGTGTTACATGCTGCTCGACAATCCGTAAAAATTCGCTGAGCGCCGGGGATTTCCACTTTTTCGTGTGATAGGCGACCTGGGTAGCCACCTGCTGTTCGCTGTCATCCCAGCTTAAACGCGCCATCTTCCCTTCACGCAACTCATTTTGCACCGTAACCAGCGGAAGCAGCGCAACGCCCAATCCGGCCATGACACATTGCTTGATCGCTTCAATACTCCAAAACTCCAGACTCGGGTCTGCAAAAATACCGTGTCTGTTCAAATACTGCTCAAAAAGGATACGATAGGTGCAGCCCGCCTCCGTGTGCAAAATGGTTTCGTCCTTCAAGTCAGCTGGCTCCACCTTATTATAGGAAGCCAGTGGATGCCCCAGTGGCGCAACCAATGCCATCGGCTCATGAATGAGCGTAGTGACATGCAGTTCTCTATCCTCTGTTTCCGGCTGAAGCAAAAAAGCCAAATCCAGCTCACCTGAACGGGTCATATCACGCAATTCCCAGCATTCACCGGGTTTAAGCACGATTTTTACCTTCGGATACCGCTCCCTGTACTCACGGATCAGGCTCGGCAGGCGGAAAGCCGCCAGCGACTCTGGCGCTCCGATTTTGAGCGTACCCGTCAGCACCGTTTCTGAACGTAGCGCATCCTTAGCAAGGGCGTGCATCTTGGAAATCTCCTGCGCATAGGGCAGCAGGCGTCGTCCGGCATCTGTGAGCATGATTTTCTTACCTATGCGGTCAAAAAGAGGTGTGCCCAGCTCTGTCTCCAGCGTCTGAATTTGAGCAGTTATACTTGATTGTGCATAGTCCAGTATACGCGCCGCCCGGGTAAAACTGCCTGCCTCAACCACATTTAAAAACGTAAACAAATGCCGTGATTCCATAAGTTGCTCCTTCAATCGTTTTTTTCGATGCAAGCCATCGTTATATTCCGTTTTTCCGATAGATTGATTATCTGATAAACTGAAGGAAATGACAAGAGAAAGAAGGCTTACCTGCATGACAAATGAACATAAACTACAATCCACCATTGGTCTTCCACAGGCCATTGCGCTATATATCGGGGCGGTGCTGGGTTCGGGGATATTGATTGTACCCGGTCTTGCCGCCGAAATGGCGGGTCCGGCATCACTACTGGCGTGGGGCTTTATGACCCTGCTCATTTTGCCAATGGCCCTGTCCATGGGACTGCTGTCCGCCAAATTCCCGAACGCTGGAGGGGTATCGCATTTTGTTACGCTGGCTTTTTCACCGCGTGCAGGCTCTTATATCGGGTGGTTTTTTCTGATGTCAGTTCCGATTGGGGCACCTGTTGCCGCACTCACCGGAGCTGGCTATATGACCGCCGCCATGGGCTGGGGAGAGGGATGCCGCATGGGATTGGCCGCCGCCATGCTGGCGGTTGGACTGATCATTAACTGGATCGGTATGAAGGTTGCGGGACGTATCCAGATCGCCGTTGTCATTGCTATCGTTGCTGTCCTTATCTTCGCCATTGTCGCAGCGCTGCCACAAATGAAATCGATACACTTCACACCGTTTGCTCCGCACGGTTGGCTTCCTGTCGGTCAGGCAGCCGCGATTCTGTTCTGGTGCTTCATCGGCTGGGAAGCCGTCTCTCATTTGTCGGAGGAATTCACCAATCCTCAGCGGGCGGCTGTTAAGGGTGTCACCGTTGCAGCCATCATCGTTGGCCTGCTTTATTTTCTTACTGCACTGGCTACAGTCGGGACACAAAGCTACCTTGCAGGTGGATCAGACGCTTCGCTCGTATGGGTGATTAGCCGGGCTATTGGTCCGTGGGGTGCAGTGATTGCCGGCTTGACAGGCATCTTTATATGTACAGCTACGATTATTGCTTATGTGGGTGCTGCTTCACGCGTCGCGTATGCTTTATCCCGGCAAGGCCATGCCTTCCGCTGGATGGGTCTCTTGTCCCGGCGCTTTCATACGCCAATTGGGGGTATCGCGTTTCTCTTCCTTTGTTTCGTCGTCATTATGTCCCTTTACGGTAGCGGTACTGTTTCACTCACCAACCTGATTCAGTTCCCCAATGCCACTTTTATCCTGACCTATCTGGGCGGGTGTGCTGCGGGTATCAAGCTGCTACGAGGTAATCGCTGGGGTGTAGCCATCAGTTGGGTGTCGTTCATCTCGACTGCGGTGGTGTTTCCTTTTGTCGGCTGGGCCATGCTTTATCCTTGCTTGATCACCGTTGCCTTATGGATCGCAGGTCGAATTCGGCACAAACGACCCCTTCCTGCTGCGTCCGTCATCACTGAACAAGAAAAAGCTACTGTCCATCGTTAGACAGTAGCTTTTTAGTTTGGGCCTTCGACTCTAAGCTTTGACTGGAGTGGGGGCCTTGTCCTTTTTGGCGATTTTCAAATACTGATGTAATTCATGTGTAAGCTGTAACAATGCCGAACGAATTTCGAATTCCTCCCGGGTTGAGGGGAGCTCCATTTTTTTGAATTCCTCACGTACCTGCTCCAGCAACTTCTCCGTCTGTCCCGTATAATGTCCGGCCAGAACGTCATTGCTGAGCTGATCGAATAGCTCGGCCAAAAGTTTGGCCTGCGGCATATGCTGGTACATCTGCGAGATCAGCTGCATCATATTTTGAATAGAATCCAGCTGTTCCCTGCGCATATAAAAATACACATTCCAGCCTTCTTGCGGACGAAGCATCTGATTTTCCAATGAACGCCCTGCCTCGGTCACCCCTCTGGCTATGACGCTGTTCGCTTCTATAACTTCCTTGCCATCCCATATGTATGCCGGACTGCGTAATGTATTGGCCATATTTCTGAATATAATGGAAAACGTCCGGTCTACTTCCTGCCGGATTTGCTGCATGGTGTTATCGGAGCGCGGCATGTAGGCCAAATTGACGACCATCGCGGACCCCAGTCCGATGACCAGCAGACACAGCTGGGTCAGCAGCACTTGCATATCAATCACACCACCGCTGAACACGCGGAAAACCACAACCGAACCCGTGACGATTCCTTCCTTAAAGCCCACCCGTACAATGACCGGAAACGCCGATAAAATATATAATGCCAGTACCCAATCATGGAATCCGAATACAACAAACAAAACGCAAGCAAAAAGAAGCCCCACAACGGATGCAAAAAATCTCGCCGAAATGGTACGGAGGCTTCTCTTGCGCGTGACATCGACCCCCAAAATAGCCAAAAGCCCTGCCGAGGTGGCTCCATGAATACCAAAACCATCCGCAATGAGTACGGCCATTAATGCAGCAATAGCCGTTTTAATCGTACGAAAGCCCATGAAAAAATTCTGTCCTCTCTGGATGAAATCTGTTTTCGTAAACTTTGAATCATTTTCATTTTCATGGTACTTTATTTTCACATTTTACACAAATGAGGAATTTGAAAAAATCCAGAAATGTATAGAAGTTTGATTCTTATCGCTGAGGACGATCAGACAGCAACAGTCGCTCCACATACACGACCGCCTGATACATCAGTGTCGCTACGACCGCAATGATAAGTAAACTGGACATCACCAGCGTGAAATTGAACACCTGAAAGCCGTAGATGATCAAGTAGCCCAACCCGTTTTTAGCTACCAGAAATTCACCGACGATCACGCCAACCCAGGCCATGCCGACATTCACCTTTAGTGTAGAGACGATAGCCGGAAAGGACGCAGGCAAAATCACCTTGCTAAACGTATCGCGCCGCGATCCACCAAATGTGCGAACCACCTTGATCAGATTCGAATCCACTTCCTGAAAGCTGTTATACACGACTAACGTCGTAATAATGACCGTAATCGAGAGGGTCGTCATTAGAATAGCGGTAAATCCGGCTCCGAACATGACGATAAAAATGGGCCCCAGCGCCACCTTGGGCATACTGTTGAAGACAACCATATAGGGATCCAGTACCTTCGACAGAAACGGCGACCACCAGATTAGCACAGCCAGTAATGTTCCCAGCAGCGTTCCCAGTAAAAAACCCGCCAACGTCTCTCCAACCGTGACACAGACATGCCCCCACAGCTCACCGCTGACCGCATCCTTGCCAATTTGGGTAAATATTTTGCTTGGATAGCTAAACAGTAGTACATCAATCCATTTCATCCGACCCGCAATTTCCCACAACACGAATAAAAACACTAAAATAGCTGTCTGTACACCCGTTACCAACCGCCGCTCCGAACGCCTTCTGCGTCGGTACTCCTGATACAGCCCTTGAATCCAGTGTTGTCCAAGCCGATCCGCTTCGCCCTTCATCCTTTGACTCACTCCTTTGCTCCCGAAGCCTCCAGTTCACCCCATATTTCATGAAAAAGCTCATTAAAGCCCGGCTGCTCGCGCGCATAAAAAGGCTGAACTTCCCGGATCGCATCCGGAATTGCAAAGGTACGCCGGATGTGGCCCGGATTTCGGCCCAGCACAATAATCCGGTCACTGACCGCAATCGCCTCGGCCAAATCGTGTGTGACCAAAATAGCCGTCTTCCCCCGCTCACGCAAGGTTTCGGCAATCAGGTCTTCCAGTTGGAGCTTGGTCTGATAATCCAGCGCGGAGAACGGCTCATCCAGCAGCAGCAGCCCTGGATTAGTCGCCAGCGTCCGTACCAGCGCCACACGTTGGCGCATCCCCCCGGATAACTGGGACGGATGCAGATGCTCCTTCCCTCCCAGCCCCATGCCTTCCAGCAGCAGTCGGGTCCGTTCACGCGAGGCTTCATCTACCCGATTGCCCAGTTCCAGACCCAATAACGCATTATCCATGATCGTACGCCACGGAAACAGATAATCCTGCTGCAACATGTAGCCGACCTCGGGACTCGGACCGTTTACGGGCTGACCTTGCAGCAGCACCTGGCCCTTCGCCGGGCGCAATAACCCGGCGATCATGGACAGGATTGTCGTTTTGCCGCAGCCGCTTGGGCCAACCAAACTGATAAATTCTCCTGTCCCTACAGCGAAGTCGATATCCTCAACCGCCAGTGAGGCCTCCCGGTCTGTTACATACACATGCGTCACTTGCTTCAGCGCCACCACCGGGACCGTTGCATCCGAAATAAGACAACTCCGTTCTTCTGTCATGGCGAGCCTCCGGCGTCTACACCTGTATCAGCGGCTCCATTTGTTCCCGCTTTTGCAGGCTGGTCGGCATTCCCCGATGAGCCTGCTGCAATCGCCTTCTCTGCAAAGCTTCGGTTCAACAGTTGATCCAGCGCAACCGGACTTTTCAGCTCGCCCGCCGAAGTCATAACATCCTGCAAATTCTTCCATTCTTTTTCCTCAATTATTGGATTCAAGGCATAGGTGCCTTGTTCCTTATACCGCTTGACACTACTGGTCAGAACCGCCAGATCTGTGTCCTTGAAATAGGGCATAATGGCTTCGGCAATCTGCTCAGGTGAATGCGTCGCAATCCACTGCTGTGCCCGGTATACAGCCTTCGTAAATTTTTGTACGGCCTCGCCATTTTCGTTCAGATAGCTTCGTTTAGCCATATATACGGTATAAGGCAGCTCGCCGCTCTCCACACCAATGGAGGCCACTACCCGTCCCCGGCCTTCTTTTTCGAAAATAGATGCCTGCGGCTCGAATAACTGCACATAATCCCCTGTACCGGAACCGAAAGCAGAGGCAACATTGGCAAAATCAATATTTTGAATCAGCTTCAAATCCTTGTGTGGATCAATGCCGTGTTTGCGCAGTGCAAATTCCAACGACATTTGTGGCATTCCGCCCTTGCGCTGTCCAAGAAAATTTTGCCCTTTCAGCTTTTCCCAGTCAAAGCTACCCTGCGTTTGCCGGGCAAATAGAAAGGTTCCGTCCGTCTGCGTCAGTTGGGCAAAATTAATGATGGGGTCCTCTGCCCCTTGCTGATACACATAAATAGATGTTTCTGCACCGATAAGCGCGATATCCGCCTGATTGGACAGCAACGCCGTCATCGTCTTGTCGCCACCGGGAATCGTCGCCAGTTGGACATTCAGTCCCTCCTGAGCAAACATCCCCTGGCTCAAGGCTACATACTGTGGCGCATAAAAGACCGTTCGAGCTACTTCGCCCAGTCTAATCTCAATCGTCTGCTCCCCTTTGGGTGCGCACCCGCCGAGCAGCAGCAACCCGAGCAGTGCCGCAGCCGCCACAGCTTTGAAACGAGCGCCGATGTTCATCCCTGTTCCCTCCCCCACCTTTTTGCATTATAGACTTCATATATTGTTATGCGGCTGCCTACTCAATGGTTAATCGCACACAAAAACCCCACGTTCGCCCAGGGAACGCGGGGTAGATGCACAAATGATGATATGACAGCTAGTAAATCACAGCTTGTATATGGAGGTATATTTTTCTTCCAGATAATCAGCCAGATAGTCCGGGTTCAGATCCTCACCTGTAATGGCTACAATCAGCTCGGACGGCGTCCGGCTCTTACCGTAACGGTAGATTCGTTCAGTCAACCATTGCTTGATCGGCTCCAGCTCCCCAGCAGAAATCAGCTCATCCAGATTTGGCAACTCCTTGCGCAGTGTCGCCAAAATTTGCGCTGCATACATATTGCCAAGCGAGTAAGAGGCAAAATAACCAAAATCACCACCGGACCAGTGAACATCCTGTAGAACGCCATGCCCGTCATCCGGCGGGAGAAGTCCCAGATATTCCTTATATTTCGCGTTCCATACTTCTGGAAGGCGCTTCACATCCAGTTTTTCATTAAACAGCATTTTTTCAATTTCATAGCGGATAATGATATGTAAGTTATATGTCAGCTCATCCGCTTCAATACGAATCAGTGAATTTTCCACACGATTAACGGCCAGGTAGAACTGTTCCGCCGTGACCTTTGCCAGACGGTCTGGAAAATGCTTTTGCAAGTCAGCATAATATCGATCCCAAAAAGCACGGCTGCGCCCAATCATATTTTCCCACAAGCGAGACTGAGATTCATGTATCCCCATAGAGGTTCCTTCAGAAAGCAGCGATCCTGCCAGCTCAGGCGCAATATTTTGCTCATACAGCGCATGACCACCTTCATGCAATGAGCTGAAAATCGCGCTAGTCACATCATCTTGCAAATAATGTGTTGTTATGCGCACATCACCCGGATTTAATCCTGTCGCAAAAGGATGCACGCTCTCATCCAAACGACCTGCGTCGAAGTCATAACCCATCTGTCTCAAAATGAATAGGCCGAACTTCTCTTGCTGCTTCACATCAAACACACCATCCAGAAAGCTCTTGTCCGGCTGGTTTGGTGAAGCCTGAATTTTAGACAACAGCGGCACAAGGCGCTTTTTGAGACGATCAAACACAGCATCCAGCTTCTCTACCGTCATATCCGGTTCATATTGATCCAAAAGCGTGTCGTATTCCGTGTTCTTGATTCCCCAATAACCGATAAACTCACGCTTCATCTCTACGATTTTAGACAAATAAGGCTCGAATCCGGCAAAATCGCTATGTTCCTTGGCATCCTCCCACTTGCTCTCCGCCTGAGCAGCGAGTACGCTGTATTCCCGATAACGGTCAGCCGGAACCGAACGGTTCAGCTCATAATTTTTGCGACTTTCCTCCACCAGTCTGCGATCATTGTCCTCCAGTTGCTCCAGTTTGTCTTCTGCGGTAAAAAATTGCAGCAATTGTCCCATTTCATCCGAAATAATCAGCTTGAACATCTCAGTGGACAACATACCCAACGTTTCCGAACGAATATCAACGCCCTTGCGCGGAGCACCTGTCCGTAAGTCCCAGTGCATCAAGCCCACGGCCTCGCCATAACTTTTGATTTTGTGTGCTAATTCTTTTAAAGCTGCCAATTGATCCAACGTCTGTTGCGCCATAATTGAGGTCACCTCTTTATCTAAAAATGGATAAAACTTTATACTTCTTATACTTGATGATACTTATATTAAAAAGTATAATCAACACACAACATTTGCGACCAGCTCCTGAAGGCTTTGAAAAACCGTCAGATAGTACATATTTGTAAAGGGGTAAAGCCTGATTTCCGGCCTGCTAAAACCTGGATTAGGCTTTTCCATGCTGGTCTGCTGCAAAAAATAGTTCAACATTAAATAGCATACGGAGGGAACAATCGTGGATCACATCAAAGAGATTTTGGAATACAACCGCGTTTTCGTGGAAAACAAAGAATACGAAGCCTATCGTACAGGCAAGTTCCCTAATAAAAAAATGGTCATCATTACCTGTATGGATACGCGTCTGACCGAACTGCTACCCAAAGCCATGAACCTGCGCAATGGTGATGTCAAAATTATTAAAAATGCGGGTGCGATTATCTCCCAGCCTTTTGGAAGCGTTATGCGAAGCGTACTCGTTGCCCTGTATGAGCTGGGAGCGGATGAAGTGCTCGTCATAGGCCATTACGAATGCGGTATGGCCGCGCTGAATGCCGACCACATGGTCAATGAAATGCTGGAGCGCGGGATTTCACAAGAGGTACTAAGCACTTTGGAAAATTCAGGGATTAAACTAAACAAATGGCTGAAAGGTTTTGACAACATCGAGGAAGGGGTTAGAAGTACCGTAAAGCTTATTAAGAATCACCCCTTGCTCCCGCCTAATGCGCCTGTTCACGGTATGGTCATCCATCCAGACACCGGGGAGCTAACGCTGGTTGTTGATGGAAATAAGCAGTAAAATCATAATTAACGTTAAAAAGGGTATCTTTGGGTCATAAAATACGACCTAAAGATACCCTCTTTTTTATGAAAATAAGCACATATGAGTGTATGGTGATCGGAGTTAATTTTGGCTAACCTGTGAACGGCCTATCTGAAAGTTGTCAAACCATACAGTTTCAGTGTACACTTTTCATGAAGCGGCAGAACACCTGCCGTAGAGCCGTTATAACCGTTACTAAGATGGATGAAGGAGATAAAATCTATGAATTTACTATCTTATGGTCTGCTGGGCCTTCTCGCCAGAGAAGAATCCTCCGGCTATGATCTGATGCTGCGTATCCAGCCTTTTTGGCAGGCCAAGCACAGCCAGATCTATCCACTGCTAGCGCGTATGGAAAGCAAGGAATTGCTTGCTTCCCGCTGGATTCAGCAGTCCGACAAACCTGATAAAAAAATGTATACCATTACAGACAAGGGAATTCATATGCTTCAGCAATGGTCCCAGGAATCACTGGCCGCTCCGGTCACACGGGACGAATTAAGCCTGCGGCTGTTCTGTCTCTGGCTGACGGACAAAAGCAGTGCCAACCGTATGCTGGAGGAACGCAAGCGTCATTTTATTCAGCGAATACGGCACCTTGAGGATATTCTGAACGACATTCCTGACGAGGATCTGCATTTTGGCAGCAAAAACTTCGGTGATTACATTCTCGTGCAAAAAGGGCTTATGAATGCCAAAGCGGGTCTGGAGTGGTGCCAAATGGTACTGCGTATGCTGCTCGCCGGAGATGTAAGAGCGGACACTAATCCATTTTCACTTAAACCGTAAGACAGAATGCTTTAGTCCATTCAGGCATAGGATTTATATATCAATAAAATTTGAATGTTTTAATTTTTTTGAAACCCTTTTCTATCCGTTTCGTATTACTGGTAAGCGGCTGTTTGACCTATATCAAACCAACATACCAAGGGGGATATATTTAACATGAAAAAAACTTTTACTTTGAAAAATATGATGATGCTGATGATGGCTTTTACCCTGCTGATTGTTATGGTCGCACCATCTACAGCTGACGCGAGGCGAGGCGGCGGATTTAAATCCGGGCAAAAAACGTACCAATCTACACCGAGCAAGGCCACTAACAGCAACGGCGTCAATAAGTCTGATAGCGGAACCAAATCCAGTGCAACTGCGGGTAATGCAAGCAGAACGGGTGGGTTCCTTGGCGGTGGCGGCGGGTTCCTGAAAGGAATGATGCTGGGTGGTTTGGCAGGTATGCTCTTCGGCGGACTGTTCGGTAATATGGGCGCACTGGGCAGCTTGCTTGGCCTTGCGGTCAACGTTCTCGCTATATACGTCCTGATCATGGTCGGAGTAGGTATCTACCGTGCTATTAAAAATCGTCGCAGACCTGATGATTCCCGTGGAGGACGTTACTAAGTTATGATTTTAAGTATGGATGAAATTGTAAATGCCATCTGTCTGCATATGGCTGAACGCAAAGGCGTCCAGCCCACTGATGTGACTGTAGAATTAAGCTGGGAAGAGGATACAGGATATTCGGCAGAAGTCCATGTACAAGGCCGCAGCCAGTATCTGGTGGAAGCCAACATGATTGAGGCCATCCTGAGATACCTGCATTCCGAGTACAATATCCGTGCCTATCGCGAGCAGGTCAGACTGGATCTGGACGAAGAAATTACGGCCATTGTCCAGACTTGATGGAATAACGCATAGAGTCACCTAACAGAATAAGCATTGAAACGGAAGAACCGACCTTCGCTTGATGCAAGGGTCGGTTCTTTTTTGCGTTCTATAGGACATTAGCTAAATGTGTGGAACTGACGATACCGTAACCTGGGGCGCCCTTTCGAGCAGACCACTGCCGTACATTTCCCGAAACGGTTGCTCCTCCATATGAATGTACCCGATATAACAGCCGCATTCCTTCATACGGCACGGACGCTTGGCACTTAGTCCTTCAAGGCCATCTCTGTACAAGTGACCAAGCACTCGCCGATCCTGGTAGCAATGTTTTACACGTCCGTCACCCTGTACGTAAAATACATCCTCCCCAGCACGACACGCCCGCCCCTGACTGCTGTAATCCTGCAAATTCCATTGGAAATAGGGATCTATAGCCGTTAATTCATCAATCTCGGCATCGGTATAATAATGTGGTCGATCCTTGTAAGCGTTGACCCACAAATAAACATCCTTCGGAAGCTGTGATCGCAAGGAATGAATAGCGGGAAAAGCCTGTCTCAGTCCCACGGTGCCGACACTGTAGGAAATACCAAGTTCATATAGCTTCATACCTTGAGATATAAAAGCCGGCTCCTTCGTCTCTCCCGGATGATACGTCGCCCACAGCGCAGCCGTCCTCGGGTTCAGTTCCCTGGCCCAATCCAGCTTAGTGGACAGATTCGTCTGTACAGCCACTTTATCCACATGCGTCATATGGGAAAACTCAATCATGGCCTTGCGGTACCAGGAATGAATGAGAGCTTCTCCATACGGATTAAAAAATATGGATAGTCGATGCCCCAAAGTTCCCTGTTCCCGTACCCAATCAGCAAAACGATCCAGCTGCGCCCGATCCTTGTTCAATGTTTCACGGCTATCCACGTTTTTGCTGAACGGGCAGTAAGGGCAAGCATAGTTGCACGAAGTCAACGAGCCACGATAATATAGGGTTGCTCTCATGCGCCTACGTAGCCTTCCATCCGCTCCCGTACTGCCGTAGATATCATCCAGTCGCCAATCGCATCGGAATAAGCCATTCCTTCCTCGGTCAGTCGCAGTGTGTCGTCTACAACCACCGCCATACCAGATTCCAATAACAAGGACATTCCTGCAAAATCATCCGCCAGAGACGCATCGAAGCGCGCGGTGTAAGCAGATAGCTCCAGACCTTCACGATGGAGAAGTGCCTTCAGAATAAAACGCCGCTTGCTCTCCTCCACATTTAAAATAAAGCCGTAATCAGCCAGATCATGACGCTCGGCGGCGACATAATCAGCAATAATACCGCGCGTTGCGGCTGCACTAACACCGTATCGGCTGGCATAGTGGACATTACGCGTATAGGAGCGCGCACCGCAGCCCAGACCGGCCATGCCTTCCTCCTGACAGCTGTATGGCAGCAGCTCCTTGCCGGGTGCATCATCATTTTTGGCAAAACGGCGCATGGAATATTGTACATATCCCGCCTGTTTGAGTCTTTCACGTGCTACTTCGTACAAGCTGAGACGAATATCATGATCCAGCCCAGTATAGCCCGGCTTTAAAATCGTATTTTCCCGAATGTATAATGGGTAAATAAAAATTTCACCCGGTGCGTAAGATAATGCCTCTTCCAGAGAATACAGCCACGTTTCCGCCGTTTGACCGGGGAGACCATAGATCAGATCTACGTTCAACAGCGGAAAATCGTACTCCACCAGCCGCGCAAGCGCTTCACGCACAAGCTTGGGCTTCTGAGGGCGGTATATGGCCGCACTCTCCGACTCCACAAAGCTCTGAATCCCCATGCTGACACGGTCCGTTCGGCGGCGCTTGAGCACCTCCAGCCGATCTTCGGTTACCGTATCCGGCGACGTTTCCACCGAAATGGAAGCATGTTCAGGGTCTAAACCCATCAGATTTTCCGCAATGTCAAACAATCGTTCGACCAAAGGAGCCTCCAGCAAGGTTGGCGTACCGCCGCCGATGGCAAAGCGTGAAAACGGCCGACCACCCATGATTGGCGCCCATTGTCGGGCTTGTCTTTCAAGCGCATCCACATACTCCTTATGCACATCCAGCCGCTTGTCGGGCAAAGTGAACAGGTTACAGAATCCACAACGAGCCGCGCAAAACGGAATATGCATATACAAAAAATAGCTCTCCAGCTCCTCCTTCTCCCACAACTCTTGCAGTGAGAGCGGTGTATCAAAAGGCCGATAGGCCGTTTTATGCGGGTAAGAGTACAAATAGGAGCGGTAGGGAGCTTCACGGATCGTGCGTGCCCATTCAACAGGGTTCTCAGGCCATAGAGACCTTGATGTTGAGCCTGTGTCCAGCCCCGCAGGGGGATTGGCTCCTGCTCCCGTTAGAAGCGAGTGATTCAGATTCATGGCTTTCATTTCTGCTCCCTCCTCGCGCTGGATTGATTCTTTACATTTTACCAGTGCAATCTAAAATTTCTTGTACCCTACAACACAAATTCGCGGTAAGGCACATTCCATACTACCTCATGAGCTAGGCGATGCCCTTCGTAGCCATCTTCCCCATAAGCCGTACCATGATCGGAAAAGGCCATGCAAAATGTCTTCCCCCGGTTTCGTAAAGCGTCGAACAAACGCCCAAGCTGCCCATCCACATAACGCAAGGCTGCACGTTGGGACTCCACCGAATCCTTGGCTGAGCCCTCCAGAAAATAGTGATTAGGGCCATGAATAGCTGACACATTCAGGAACAAAAACAGCCGCTGCGCCGGGTCTGCCTTCTCCAGCAGCTTTAGGGCATGATTCACCTGATGCTCGGTTGAACGGGGATTCGTAACGCCGAAGGTCATACGCCAGTAGCTTTCCTGAAAATACCCCGGCAGCACCTTGGCAAGCTTGTTTTTTTTCGTGAAAAAAATAACACCGCCGATGCAAATAGTCCGGTAACCTTCACACGCCAGCCCGGATACAATATCCGGTGCATCAAACAGCCACGTATGCGGATGTGTACGCAGTCCCGTATCTTTAGTATGAAACAGCCGTATGTGAGAAGCCTTATCCGTATTAGCCGGTGTAGGCAAGAATCCGCCAAAAAACGCATGATGTGCAGCATAGGTAAAGCTGCCCGGCGTATGGCGTTTTTCCCACGGCCCGGAGCCACACAGGTTCGGACAGTTTTCTTCCTCCAGCTTGGCTACATCGTAACGCAGCGTGTCAAGCGTAATCATGACAATATCATGAGAACCGACAATCTGGTTCATATCGGTCATAATAAGCCTTTCCTTTCCAAAGTTGCAGTCCCATTGGCGAGATGCAGCATTTCCCATTCATATGGATTCCACCCCTGATGTTTCACCCGGTATAACAGATCGCCGAACGGATTTACATCCAGCACGTAGGGACGACCACCATGTGCAGGAACCAGCACATCCAGCCCGGCAACCATAGAGGCCGGAAAAGCGCTCATCGCGGCTTCCGCAATTTGCCGAACCGATTCTACCGTATCCTGCAGCAACCCGGCGTCCTCCAGCAACAGCCGTTCATTGCGCAAATGCAGATTCGTAATTGGGCTTCGGCTTAAACGTAAAACGGCATGACAAGCCTCTGATTCGCAAACAAGCTGGCGTACATCGTAAACACGTCCGTTCAGACTCGCTTTAGGTATCCAGCGTTCCACATGCACCCCTTCCGAGCATAGCCAGCCCAGGATGGCATGAATGTCCTGCTTGTCCGTATAACGGCGCAAGCGTCCGGCATTGTAATACACACGCTGTCCGTGTACGATTTCCGTTCCAATGGTGGTTACTGCCAGCTCTGCCCGTGTCCGCGGATGCATCTGATAGGCTATTACACCAGAAGCACCGGACCCGCAAAATATTTTCACAAACAGACGGTGAACCCCGCTCTCCTTCATCGCTGTGTGTAGATCAGCAACATCACGAAAGGTACCGTCTGGTGGTGCAAGCACAGGCGGAACCCTTATGCCCGCCTTGTCCAATACGGCGCTGCAACGCCGTTTGTCGAACATCACAGCCACTTCCGCCGGATCATTCATCCAGCGCGACGAGGGCCATAGCAGGGCTGCTTCTTGCCGTAGCCACGCCAGCAGACGGCAATAGCCCCGGAACCATTGTGCCGGGTGCCAAATACGACCGTGCTGCTCCAGCAGGCCTCGCGCTTCTGCCGCCAATATACCTGGGCCATGTGCTAATTCCGCCCACGGCAACAAAGAATCGTCTCCCTCCGTATCCGGGGCTCCCAAAGCAATCAATTCACGTTCTACCTCAAAGCGTTCACCCGGTGCATCCAGACGAAGCAGCGGACTAATGTCCGCCCGCCCCGTCTGTAACTGACGGATGCTCTCTTGCACATAAACACTAGCATTTACGCTGTCTGGCGCAGCCTGTGCAGCTATTCGGGCCAATAACTCCCCCAGACTTTGCTTCTCCCGGATGGCTTCCAGCACATTTTTATAGGAAATCTCAACAGCGGGCGGCAGCTTCAATCTGCTTCGCGCCTCCTGTAGTCCTGTGGTCCGCCGATTCCCCGGATTGCCGAACAAAATAAACGGCTCGCTGATATTGCTGTCTGATATCCCAACCATAAAGCCGCCTCACTTTAATTTTTGAATAAACTTGATCGTAAAGGATCTTTTTTATGGATTACTCGGTCAACGATGGATAACGCCAATCATCTTCCTCGTCCGCTTGCTGCTGATCTTCTACATTCACAGACAGTCCGAAGTTTTTCCAACGTTTTACCATTTCATCCGACATATAATGATAGCTCAAATCCAGATGCTTCAGCCCTTTGATACTTTCACTAGCGAGCAGTGCCTCAGCCCCTTTATCGGACAACGTGCCTTGAGACAGATCCAGTACCTCCAGTTGTCCAATCACAGGTGCGTTTGCCGCAGCAATCGCGATTTCATCCTGTATTTCACTATCCTTCAGCCCCAAATAGGTCAGCTTTGGAAAAAGATTGTCGTTCAGGAACGGTAATACATCCTTTAGGCCACCATCAAAGCCGTATTGATCCACGCCCAAATACAACTCCAGCTTGCGCAGCTCAGGCAGCTCGGCATTACGAATTTCCTGAAGGACACTCGCAGGCAAACCCCCGCAAATAATAACCAATTCCTGAAGGTTTTTATGCCGTAACGGCTCCAGGCTCAGGTCCTGACTTCCTTTGACATAAAAGGATTCCAAAGCTGGAAACGCCTCCAACAGCGGAGACAGATTCGTCTGGTTAATCCACGAAACCTCACACTCATCATATTCCATATCCCCGATAAACAGCTTACGCAGCTTCGGAAATTGATCTTTGTGCTTCACCAGCACCGGTATAAAATCCTCCGGCGATTGTTCATAGGCTCCGCCCCAGTCTCCAATAATCAAATCCGTTATTTCTGCGCTCTCTGGCTTGACTGCCAGTTCTTCAATAGAATTAGCCATCGTTTGACCCTTCTCATAAGCTTCATAATCCACAACCAGCTTTACTTCCATCTCGTAATACCTCCGATCACTGATCTGAAAATGTAATAAATCCCTATCTCGTAAACTATCTATTTCCAGTTTAGTCTATCCTATCATACCAATGTTCGTCAAAAATAGACCCCTGACGACATCAATCCTATGTAAAATGTAAGCGATGAAATTAAACAAGGCAGCCCGGTAAACTGCTCCGGTCTGCCCTGCGCTTATACTCCCTAATAAATCTCTACTATATAATACAAGAGATTTTGAAGCCGAATTATTGGCTAATGGTGATCGGTGAGTTATCAGACAGCAACGCCAGATTATTTACGATTACATTCTCTTCGTTGCTCAAGCCACTGGTAACCAGTGTTTGTGAGCCTGTCGTCTGAACCGTCTTCACTTCCTTGCGTTTCGCATGGTCACCATTCACAACGTATACATATTGCTTACCTTGATCCTTTTGAATCGCTGCGGTAGGAACGACAATACCTTCTTGTGCATTCGCAGCGACAAAGCTGATATCAGCCAGCATACCGGATTTCAGTTTCACGTCCGGATTAGCCACCGAAATTTTCACAGGATATCCTTTTCCACTTGCGTCCAACGGGCTTACATTTTTAACTGTACCTGTTGTCACAATATTCGAAGCTGCTACACGTACCTGTACCTTGTCGCCTGCTTTTACATTGTTGATCTGCTCAGCCGGTACATAGATCAGTGTATTAACTGTACTCAGGTTGGCAATGACTAGCGCAGGAGCCTGAGCGGATACCATTTCGCCTACTTCTGCATTTTTCGTACCTACAATACCGTTAATCGGTGATGTAATCACTGTATCGTCGAGTGCGTCCTGAGCGATGCTCACATTTAGCTGAGCCTGCTTGAGAGACTGTTGGCTGGACTCGATAACGGCTGTATTTTGAGATACCTTCAGTTGATTTTGCGCATTGCTGTAGCCGCTGTTGGCATTACTGTAGCTGTTTTTTGCTGAATCGTAGCTGTTACGGGCCGTAGTGAGCGCCTTCTGAGCAGCCACCAGTTGGTCCTGGGCATTAGCCTGTGCGTTCTGCGCATTGTTGTATGCCGCTTCTGCGTTCACAACGGCTGTTTTTGCTTGTTCCAGTTGTGCTTGAGTACTCGCACCCGCATCAAACAGGCTTTGAGTACGCGTTACATTTTTCTGAGCATCCGCCAGCGCTTGCTGCGTTTGCTTCACCGTATTGGCCGCCGAGGAGACGCCGTGTGTCGCCTGTTCTACGGCTGTAGTAGCCTGATTAATGGCTCCCTGCGCCTGATTGATTGCGCTTTGGGACTGAATCACGCCGCTTTTGGATTGTACTACGCCCGAGTTGGCTTGAACCATCGTCGATTCATGGGATGCCTGAGCAGAACTCACTCCTGCTGCTGCCGCACCTGCTGCGGCGCGGGCCTTCGCTACATTATTCCGCATGTCCTTGTCATCAAGCTTGAACAGCACTTGACCTTTTTTGACCTCTGAGCCAATATCCACAGGCAGTTCAACTACTTTACCGCCCACTTTTGGAACGATATTCACTGTCTCCGAAGGAGTTACCGTTCCTGTATAAATGTTCCCTTGCCCAATGATACCCTGCTGCGCTTGGCTGATCTTGACAGGAACGACCATATCCTGCGCCGCTCCACTATTACTGGAGCAGCCTGCCAGCACTGCGCCGCCGAGCACTAAGACCGCTAATGTACTTTCTACTCTCAATATTTTCATGATAATTTCCTTTCTTTCTGTCCGTGGAAATAATGTAAGCCATCCAGTCGATATTTTGTAGTTCTTTATAAAGCTTCCGGCTGTGTCTTTGCTTTCTTCCTCTGAATAAACAAAAAGATTAGTGGAATCGTGCAAAACAGCGGTATGGATGAAATGAGGAAGGTATCCGCAATTCCTCTTGATGTGGCATCCAGCGTGATTAAACCACTTATAGATGACACCCAAGAGCTGCCCAACGTCGCTTGCAGCGCATGAGCCGCGTCCGGTGTAACAGTCTCCGAAATTTGTTGGGCATGAGCTGCCGAACGGCTTTGCATAATCGCTGTCAACACTGCTATGGCCATAGATGCTGCAACGGTACGCACCAGATTGGATGCTGTAGACGCATTCGCTACCTTGCTCGGATGAACAGCGTTCATACCAACGGTAGACAATGGCATCATACAAATACCAATTCCCAGGCCCCGAAATGCCATTACGGTTTCCAGCCAAATATGCGGTGTGTCTGGCGTAAGTTGATGCAAATGATATGTCATGAAGCTGGTCAGCGTCAGGCCAACAAGTCCCAGGGGCACAATGCCGAATTTATCAAATAACCGCCCGGCAATCGGCATCATAGCCGCCATTGCAATCGCCTGTGGAATGAGGATGATTCCGGTATCAATCGGTGACACATGCTGAATATTTTGCAAAAATAACGGTGTCAAAAACGTTCCTCCATACATCCCCATCATGACCAGACTGGAGGCAATGACACTAATCGTATATTTTGAGTTTTTAAATAATGAAATTTCAATTACAGCATTGTCTTTTCCGCTTTCCACATAAATAAGAAAGACAAGCGCCCAGAAGGCGACGAACAGTAGAGATATAATTTTAAAAGAAGTCCAGCCATCATGCTGACCGTTTGTCAGTGCGTACAAGAGTGTTCCTGCGCAAGTTGCGGCCAGCAAAAAACCTGGCAAATCAAACGGCTTTGGTGTTGCTTTAGGCGGTTCCTTGATCAGAAGAATAACCATTAAAATTGCAAATAAAGCTACCGGCACACTGACAATAAACAAGAAACGCCAGTTAAACCATTCAATCAAGTACCCACTCAGTGTAGGTCCAACGGCTGGAGCCGCCATTGCGGCGATCCCCCATATCCCGAGGGACATACCGATTTGTTCACGCGGCATGATTTTGTAAATAATCGTCATACTCAGCGGCATAATGACACCGCCTCCCAGTCCAGCCAGTACCCGTGCTGCGATCAGGGAAGAATCACTCCATGCAAAAATACATATTCCCGTTCCCAGCGAGAACACGCTGAGCGCAAGTATTAAAAACTTTTTGTATCCAATGCGCTGCTCCATATATCCGGTAATCGGGACGATTACACCAGATGCAAGCGTGTAACCTGTAATAACCCACTGAATACGTGTCGTCGTTGATCCTAAGTCCGTCGTCAATCGAGGAATGGCGACATTGATCAGACTGTTGTTCAGAATGGCGACAAAGGCGCCTAAAACGATGGCAAAAAAAGCAAGCCAGCGTTCTTTGGAAGAATCTGTCGAAGGAGCAGCAGCAGTTTCATTGGCAGCCACATGGACCCCTCCTTTTTAAGGTGTATGGATTTTAACTTCCACGTTCGTTCCTGGAATGAGCTTCATATCCTTCGGCTTGTTAACAGCTATTTCTACAGGCACACGCTGGGTCACCTTGTTAAAGTTACCGCTTGTGTTTACCGCAGGAATGAGCGAGAACACCGCATTTGAGGCTTCGCCCACTTTGCGAACTTTGCCTTGAATCGTCTTGTCACCTGCTGCATCAAGCGTAATGTCAACAAGCTGTCCCGGTTTAATGCGGTCAATATCGGTTTCTTCAATATTCGTGGAGACATACAGACTGTTCATATCAACCATGGTCGCAACAGCACTGCCCGGAGAACCGATTTCATGCTCTTTCGAATAAATCTTAATAACGGTACCATTGATCGGCGCACGCAGTACGGACTTGCTGATCATGCTGGAATCCAGCCCCGATACATCCTGCTCTGCAATCGGTTCATTGCGCTGAAGAACATCGCCTTCCTCCACATCAATGTGTGTAATCTCTCCGGAAATTTGCGGCATTACCTTATATTGATCCGCTTGAATACGCGCATCGTCACTCTTAACAAAGTGTGTTGCCTGATACCAATAATAGTAGCCAATGGTTCCGCCGCTCAGAATGAGCAGTATGATGAGAATTGGCAGTACGGTTTTCTTACTCACTTCTTCCACCCCTGTTGTCCAAAAAATTTTATTATTCAACGCTAATATTTTAATTTTGAAATATTAGGCCATCAAACCAAACCGTGAACGTAAAATAAGCACATAGCAGGATACCATGCATAAAGAAAGAACATTATCTATGTACGTAGGTAATCCTTGTCTATGCTCACACACATCGTCTCCTTTTATATTTAAATATTTTCATATAAATATCGTACATTGAAGTATTATAGTTATATTTATCTATTCAGGCAATATAAATTTTCAGTTTTTCAAAAAAAATTTCATAAAAAAGAGCCTTGTTTTCCAAGGCTTCTTCAACGAAAAGGGATTATTCACATTTAAAGGGTTTAAAAAATGTACTAAGAGAAAAGCAAAGGTCCCAATAACCGTTCTTTACGGTTTTTGGCCTCCTGCTGTTCTTTTTTGTTCTTATCCATCCTGTTGCTATTGCCCTGTGATCGTTGTTCCCCTATGCAGGCTCCACAACGACATCGTTCTGTTGTCGCGTGTACATCCTCTCTGGAGTCCCGCAATAACCGAACGTAATCCAGAGATTGCTGTAAAGAAGCAGGACCCGGGATAAAGCGGACTTTTTTGCCTTCCAGCAAACAGTAGACCTCAGTAAGCTGCGGAAGAGCGCCAAATGCATAATAACAAAAAACATTCGTCAAATGTTGAAATGTATGAATAACGTTGGGATTATAATCCACGATGTACTTCTGAATCAGTAAGGAATCGGCTCCAGCTGACAGTTGCCAGGCAGCCTGCACAATAAGCGAAATGTCGACCTCAAGCTCAGGGACCGGCGTGCAAAATTGCTCGTACAACATCACTGGCACTGACAAGTCCCTATTTAACGCACAAATTTTAGACAGCTCGCCTGACACTTTATTTTTGACATCCCAGTAATGGAACAACGATTCGAAGCCGGTTGGCTGTGTGGGCCACCATTTCTCCAGCACATACTGGACGGGGATTTCCCGCCGCACCTCTACTTCCATTCCAAAGTATTCATTTAGCGCATGCCCTACCGCATATTGAACCCGTTGCCTCCAATTCCAGCCTTCACGCCCGCGTTTTCCCTGCGATTGACGGGTAGACTGCGGAGTTCTCCACATCTCCTCAAGCTGATAGTCGTGCAGAAGAGGAAAGCCGCTTAAGCTATCGCTGTTGCGCATACCTATCCCTCGCTCTCTTCTCAGGACACCCCAATACCAGCCTGTGCAAATTGTCTTCCGTAAGCCCGGCAATTTTCCTTCTCATCGTCCAGTGGGTTGAATTCGATCTTCAAGCTCTCCTGAATAACAGTTGCGCCACGTTCTTTGACTTTTTCCTCTACCAGGTCAACCGCGCCGCAGAATAGTGTATAGGATGTATCTCCGCTGCCAAATACAGCGGTCTTTTTACCGGATAGATCAAGCTCATCCAGTTCCTCGTAAAAATCTAAAAATTCATCAGGAAGCTCACCATCTCCCCATGTATATACACCCAACAGGAACCCGTCATAACCGAGCAGTTCCTGCGCGCTGCAATCATACGAAGCCTTCAACTCCGCCTCATGTCCTGCCTGGCGGACGCCTTCGGCGATCAATTCTGCGATTTCCTCTGTATTACCAGTCATACTGGCATAAGCAATCATGATTTTACCCAAGTTCATCCCTCACTTTTGTTTGACATATGGAATGCATTCATTCCCTATTACTCAAATAATATTTGATAATGATTCTCATTGTCAAATATTAATTTAAAATAAGTGTTTTACACATGGTGCAACATACGCAAAACAGCCGCATAGCATGCGGCTGTTCGCTGATAAACCCTATGAGTAAGCTGCTTCAACAAGCAACTTGTTTATTTATTGCATCCATTATTTATTACGCCAGTACAGTTCATTCCATTGCAGCTCCTGACGGAACTGACGGATGTTCGTGTTGTTGTCAATGACGACGGCTTCTATGCCTGTCAGCTCTGCGTAATCCAGCAATTGCTCAGTGGTTACAGCATAGGACAACACCGTATGATGCGCTCCACCCGCATGAATCCATGCTTCTGCGGACACTTCCAGCGAAGGCTCTGGTTTCCACAAAACGCTGGCTACAGGCAGTTTCGGCATTTGGTTTTTATTTTCCACAGCATGGATTTGGTTAATGATCAGACGGTAACGTCCTCCCAGCTCAATGATGGATGCTACGAGCGCCTTACCCGGTTTGCCTTCAAAAATAAGACGAGCCGGATCGGCTTTGCCGCCAATACCCAACGGTTGAACATCAATACGCGGTTTGTTCACAGCAATTGTCGGACATACCTCCAGCATATGAGAACCCAAATTCAGTTCATTGCCCGGCTCCAAATGATATGTGTAATCTTCCATAAAGGAGGTATCCACATTATTCGCCATCAGCTTCATCAGGCGCGTCAACGCTGCCGTTTTCCAGTCACCCTCGCCGCCGAATCCGTAACCTTGGGCCATCAAACGCTGCACCGCCAAACCAGGCAGTTGTTTCAGACCATGCAGGTCTTCAAACGTTGTCGTAAAGGCTCCAAATTCTCCGTCCTGCAAAAACTTTTTCAAGCCCAGCTCAATACGAGCCTGCTCCAAAATAGAATCACGTACTGCACCCGGTTGCTTGGCTTCTGCGGACAACTCATACAGGTCGTGATACTCCTCGAACAGAGAGTTGATATCCCCCTCTGACACGCTATTAACGACCTCAACCAGATCACCCACACCATAGCCGTTGATGGACCAGCCCAACTGGGCCTGAGCAGATACTTTGTTGCCGTCGGTTACAGCTACTTCACGCATATTGTCACCAAAACGGGCTACTTTGAGATTTTGGCTTTCGCTATAAGCAGCAGCCGTGGACATCCAGCCTCCGATGCGTTTCTGAACGCCTTCTTCCTCCCAATAGCCTACGACGACTTTGCGAGTTACACCCAGACGGGCACCGATAAAGCCAAATTCACGGTCACCATGCGCGGATTGGTTCAGGTTCATAAAGTCCATATCAATACTATCCCAAGGGATATCACGGTTAAATTGAGTATGCAGGTGCAACAAAGGCTTTGCCAAACGCGTCAAGCCAGCAATCCACATTTTCGCCGGAGAAAATGTATGCATCCAGGTAATAATCCCTGCACACAGGTCATCTCCGTTCGCATCAATAATGAGACGACGAATCGCGTCGGAATTTGTCAGAACCGGCTTGAGTACCACTTCAAACGGTAAATGACCACTACGGTTCAATCCCTCTACAATTTGACGAGAATGCTCTTGTACCTGATCGAGCGTCTCGGGTCCATACAAATGCTGACTTCCTGTAGCAAACCAAAATTTAAACGGTTTCATAATTAAAAATTCCTCCTGTCAGGAAATAAGTATAGTTGCAGCTGTATTCTTAGATAAACTATTATGTACGTACAATATAATATTTTTATCAATATTATGATGAAAAATGATTAGTTGTACGTACAAGTGGGATTGACTTCATTTTAATATGGAAGCGCTCTAATTACAAGTGTATTCGGCAAAAAAATATTTTTTATCTGGAAACTGAGCACTTCTCCTAGGTTAATGTCCTAAGCATCTTAGTAAACAAGCACGTAAGCCCTAATAGTCATGACATATCAAACAATGCCAAGCCCTATAATTAGGACTTGGCATTGTTGTGAGAAAATTCCCACACAAAGTTGATCATCTATTTTACATGAAAAACAGACATTAAAACTTTTAACTTACTTCATTTGTTGCATGAGGATGCCCCAACCCACCTGCCTTCTCTAATGGAATTTCAAACTGACGAACTGTCTTGATAAAGAACATGATTAGTCCAGACAATACGGTAATCAGGGCGCTGAAAAACAAGACCTCAGGCAGTGAGAATCGCAAAGCTAACGCGCCGCCAATCAGAGCTCCCAGCGGAAGGGCCGCATTCGAGAGGGTATTCGTAAAGGCGATCACACGTCCTAACAGCGGTAAGGGAGTAATAATTTGGATCAAAGACATTTGCAATACATTAATTATACCTGTAAAAGCACCTATTAGGAGAGCCGCCAGTAGTTTCATCCACATCTGGGGCATCACAGAAAACAGGAAAATGGCAAGTCCTGTAGCTACCCATGCAGCTGCAATGGTAAGACCGTTCCTTTTAAGCACATTTACCAGAAAAGAACCTACAAAAATGCCGATGAAATAAGAAATATACAGCAAACTGTAATAGATTGGCGAACCGTAATCGACAGCAATGGAGGGCATAGTAATAATCAGAAAAGCCATTGAAAAGTTGGCAAGAGCAAAGAATGGCAACATAATTCGCAAAAAGGTGTGGCGTTTTACAAAGGTATATCCTTCTTTCAGTTCTCTCCAATAGTGCCCTAATGTTAGCGAGCCCTCGCTATGTGTCCCTTCCGTTGAATGAGTGTCGAGCTGTTTGCTGAGTCTAATATATACGACACCTGCAAGGAACAGCATACCGCTGGCCAGTAAAAAGGTGTTTTGCATACCCATAGCGATAATGAGCGAAGCTCCAGCCAAATAACCAACGATATTAATGATCTGGTCCGACGATGAAATCATAGAGTTCGCCCTAATAATTAAATCTGGTACACGAACAAGTTGAGGCAGCATTTTACTGTTAGCAGGATAGAACAGCATGGAGAAGCAAGACGCTATAAAAACGATCGCGAGGATAATTATCAAATTGGTCATCCCGTCTCGAATAAGAAACGGGACAATCGAAATTAGAATCGCCTGCGCAAACAAAGCAATGCTGGCCAAGCGTGCGGGTGAATAGCGATCTACGAGTGGGCCAACAAAAAAGCTGAAAATAGATGCTGTAGATACCGCCGCATACGTGAAGCTGGTAAATGCCACTGACTGCGTCGATTGCTGAACAAAATATAACAACACAATGGAATAAATGCTATCCGCTATATTTGCCACCGTACGTGAAGCAAAAAAGCGGACAAACCGATTGTCTTTGAATAAATGATTCACGTTTTCAGCTCCCTACTGCCGTATGGCTAGGTCAGAAATAATCTTATCGTTAGCAGCTTGCAATATTCGATAGATATCCTCATGTTTCTCTTCATATGGTAGGCGCAGGAATATTTGAAGTACTGCTCCAGTATGGGCAGCTTCAAAGAAAATCACTTCTTCTCCGTCAACTAAGGTTGTACTTCTGTTTAAGGTGCTCAACATCTTCGAGGCCTCTTGCATTTCTCCCAGGTAATTGAACACGATTGGTAATTGTCCAAGTCCCTTTTTTAGCATACTGCTTGCTTGCGGATAGATAGGCTCCATTTCTTCATTAAAAATTAAATTAAAGAAGTTTAAATGATGATTTGCAGCAACGCTTAATTGTTTTTTGATCACCGCATGATAAGATGGCATTTCTTCCTTATGGAGTAACACGGGAATATGATCAATGTATTCTCCCACGGATTCAAAGTAATTCCGATCCCCATACTGTCTTCCATACTGCGTTAACCATAACGGAATTTCTGATTTTTGGAAATAAATACTAAAAAATCGGAATGCCATTTGGAGCGAAATCTCCCATAGGTTTACAGAATCATTCTGCATTGAAATACTCGGTAGTGTTATATCCCATTGATACGTTGTCATTTGTCCATATTTGAATTCCCGGGTCAGCTTATAAATTTGACTTGTATTCTCAACAAATGACTGGAGCTTATATTGCTCAACAATTTGCTGATCACTCATCCCCTGTGGTCCTTGACGGATATGTTTGACATAGTCCATATAATGGAATACCTCTGCTGTATGCTCCAGTTGTGGATCCTCATATTCTTCAAGTAACTGACTCTCCAAAATCATGCTACTCGTGCCATCGAAAATAATGTGTGAGCACGGCAGAAGCAATAAGTGTTCCCGCAAATTCAAGCGAATCAACGCAATTCGGTATTGCAAAGATTTCGTCTGCTCATACGGTTCAAAATAAAGATGCGACATGATAGACGAAAGGAGCTTGCGCTGGGTTGGTATCGGATATGCCGATAGATCCACCATAGGTAAAGATAAGTTCTCCGGGATTGATCGGACTTCCCAAGCCCAACCCCCATCCGATTGAATCAATACGCTACGCAGTAATTCATGCCTGCGCATGAGCTGCTGAACAGCTGTGGACAGACGTTGCTTATCTACATAGTGATTCAGATGAATCACCGTGCCAGAAGAAGCAGGATGCTGCAAATGATAATGTTGAGCAGGTGCCGGTGGAAACTGTCCGATCGCCTCTGAGCTTAGCAAACTACCATTCCAAGTTGCATTCATTTCATCAATTATTGAAATAAATTCCATTGATTGAGAGTGAAGAACGTCTTCCTGTTCATCATCTGTTATTGTAATCATCGTGAGCAGAGCTTCAATCGACTGGCCTGCATCCTCTCCACCCATAGGCACAATGTAATGCGGATGCAGGTCAGGATGTACATGAGACGGAATGAAAGCAACGATCTTATCAACCTGATCTGCTCGAAATGGATGTACTTGTAGAAACAGATAGTCTTGCTCATCAACCGACACAAATTGAAGCAAAGCTTGTACATCAAAAGTGTTGCTAATCCACTGTTCAGCTTCCGTGATACTGGAAATCCATGATGTGTTATGGTGTGTGTCACAACGTTCAGCTTGCAACAAATCAGACAAACCACGAATAGTTTGATGTTGTAATACCTGATGGATTCCTAGATAGATACCTTTTTCCTGTGCTTTAGAGACAAGCAGTATAGCCTTTAGAGATTGACCTCCGAGTTCAAAAAAGTTATTGTCAATGCCTACCTTTTCCGCACCAAGCACCGTTTGCCAAAGCTCAACAAGTTGTTGTTCTAATGCATTTCTCGGGGCAACGTATTCTTCATTCCAACTACCTGTCCCTTTCGGTAAGGGTAGCGCTTTGCGGTCGATTTTCCCATTTGGGGTCAGGGGCATATACTGCAACTGCATAAGGTATGAAGGAACCATGTAATTGGGTAAATTTTTCAGCAACGTGTTGCGCAGTTCGCTTACACTTACTTCACGTTCTGCCACATAGTATGCGACCAGTTGGTCTGGCCCCTGTTCATCCGTACTTGCCAGCACAATGACCTCTTGTACAGACTCCATTTTCAAAATTTGCGCCTCGACCTCGCCCAATTCAATTCGATACCCTCGGATTTTTACCTGATGGTCGATCCGGCCCAAATACTCAATGTTGCCATCCGGCATCCATCTTGCCAAGTCACCCGTTCGGTACATCCGTTCATAACTTGCTTCTCCGCTACTAAACGGATTTTTCACGAATTTTTCAGCAGTCAACTCCGGACGATCCAGATAACCCCGCGCTAACCCCGGACCGGATACGCACAGTTCACCTGGTACACCCACCGGCGCTAGACGACCATGCGCATCCACCATGTACACGCGATGATTCGGTATAGGACGCCCGATTGTAATCAGATCCTCAGCTCGCGGATCTTCAGACACGGACCATACCGATGTCGCGACCGAGTTTTCTGTTGGACCGTAAGCATTGTAATACGCCACTTTCTCCTTCCACTTAAGCACCAGCTCTATTGAGGCTGCTGAGCCTGCTGTGACCAAAATGCGTAAGTCTGGCATACGTGCTGGTTCCAGATACACCGTATAGGTAGGTGGGAGTGTGGCCACTGTAATTCGATGTTCCGACATGTACTTCTCAAACCACTCATAATTCAAAATCGTCTCTTGTGTCGGTACGTACAATGTCGCTCCACTGAATAGCCCCTGGAAGATTTCCCAGCAGGATGCATCAAACGAATAGCTGGCGAATAACAACACATGATCTGATGAGATAATCTGTAGCGTTTGATCAAAATACGTTTTCAGATTGGACAATCCTCGGTGTTCCAGCATAACTCCTTTCGGCTGTCCCGTGGTTCCCGATGTATAAATAACATACGCGAGGTTATTTGAACCACTTACCGAATCTAGGTTTGAACCATCCTTGTGATATATGGATGTTTTCCCATTCAGGACCAGCACCTGACCCTCAAACATCCCTTTTTCCACCAGATGACTTTGCGTCAACAGCAGTTTTGTTCCGGAATCTTCCAGCATGTATTGGATTCGCTCCTGCGGATACGTCGGATCAATTGGCACATAAGCCCCACCAGCCTTGAGCACTGCCAATATGCTTACGATCATCTCAATAGAACGTTCAACAAGTAAACCAATTCGCTGATCTGACTGCACTCCATAAGATCGCAGCGTTCTTGCCAATTGATTGGCGCGCTTATTCAGCTCACGGTAGGTCAACTGCTCTCCTTCGAAATACAAGGCGATCTGCTCTGGCGTCTGCAACACTTGCGCTTCAAACAAACCGTGAATCGTCTGCTCGTGCGCGTACTCTGCTGCCGTATCTCCCCAAATCGCCAGAATTTGTTCGCGCTCCTGCTCCGTCACAATGTCCAACTCGCGCACTCGAATGTCCGGTTTCGCCACCACTTGCTCCAGCAGCTGTACTAGATGGCCCTGAATTTGTTCTACACTCGTACGGTCAAACACCAATGCATTGTAGCTAAAGCTCATTTGGATCGTTTTTCCTGGCAACACCGCCAGATTAAAGTCGTCGGTCGTTGACTTGGCTACCTTTGCTGTCCATAGGCTGAGGTCGAATTCTTCACCATCACTCATATGCTCCACTTCTTCCTCGACCAGAACATCTGCAAAAATCACGCTATGATTGATCCAATCCTGAATGAGCTCAGATAGCCCCTGATTCTCATGGGGTGGATATGTGGCATGCACACGTGCATACTTGAGTAACTTTTCGTTTTGCTTCATTAATTCTGTGAACAAACTGTTTTCTCCGCCTTGGATACGCACAGGCATCGTGTTTATAAATGCCCCCGTCACTGCTTCTGTATTTGCCATATCAGCCGCCTGACCTACTAAATGTACGCTGCCGAACACAACGTCCTCAGTTCCGTTATATCTTTGCAGTAAAATCCCCCATGCCGCCTGTAGTAACGTACTGACCGATACCTCTTCCTGCTCGGCGATTCGTCGTATTCCGGCGGTCAGCTCCATACCCAGATCCAGGTTTACATACTCCGCCTGATATGTTGTCTGATTCTGCTTTTTAGCCTGCGGTAAATGGGCTTGTTCCTCGTACCCGGCCAGATAGTTGCTCCAGTAGCGTAATGCTTTTTGGCGTTCTTGATGCTCTTTCAGAACAGGCACCGTTTCTTCCGTTGTGACCCATTCCAGCTCTCCAAGTGATAGATCCGGGTTCACCACAACAGTCTCCACCAATCGTACAAAGTGGCGCGTCATCTGCTCTACTGTTTCCCGCTGATATAGCGATGTCGCATACTCTAATCCGAACTGAATACCCGCTTCTCCCTCACTGGCTTCCAGCGTCAAATCAAACTTTGCCGGGGCTTGCTCCATCCCATATGGACGGAAGCTCAGGTCAGCCAGCTTCAACTCGTTTTGCTCCGTGTTTTGCAACACAAACATCGTATCAAACAGCGGATTGCGGCTCATGTCACGCTTCACCTTCAGCTTGTCCACCAGTTCCTCAAATGGATAGTCTTGATGCTCATACGCCTTCAATGCATGTTTCTTCACATTCTCCACATAGCTACGGAATGTTTGCCCTGCGGTTGGGTAATTACGCATAGCCAGCGTCCCAACGAACATTCCAATGACTGGCTCCAGATCCGCATGCGGTCGGCCGGCTATCGGGCTACCTACAATAATATCCTCCTGCCCGGTGTACTGATGCAGCAATGCTGTATAGGCTGCCAACAGCACCATGTACAGCGTCGAGCCTGTTTCGGCCGCCAGCTCTTTCAGGCGCTGGCTGACCTTCCCGTCCAATTCGAATTCCACTGTAGCCCCTGCTGTACTTCGCACCTCTGGACGAGCAAAATCAGTCGCCAGGTTCAAGACGGGTAACTCACCATCAAAGGTGTCTAGCCAATACGCTTCCTGACGTTTTATCCACGCTTGCTGCGCTTCATTCTGCTGCCATACAGCATAATCCTTGTATTGAATTCGTAGCGGAGACAGCTCCTCACCGCTGTACAGACGTACAAACTCGTCGGTCAGCCCCCCTGCTGATACACCGTCCGAAATAATATGATGCATATCCAGCATTAAGAAATGCTGAGCTTCTTGCTTTGTTCCATGTTCCCCAAGGTCCAATAAAGCCACCCTCAGCAGCGGAGCCGTTTCTAAGTTGAATGAGCGCACAAAAGCTTGAATCCGCTCTTGGACTTTCTGGTTTACAGCCTGCGCGTGTGCTACATCGCGGGGGTCACCTTCTACCCGTATTTTCGCATATTCTACTTCGAACGACACCCCGTCCTCAATAAGCTGTACAGGCTCGTTCCCTATCATTTCAAAGCGGGTACGCAAGGATGCATGTCGTTCAATTAATTGACAAAACACCTCTTCCACACGCTCCACATTAAGCGGTCCACTTACCTGAAGCACAGCCGGCATATTATAGTTCACATTGTTCGATTCCAATTGTTGGAGCACATACATCCGTTTCTGTGCCGAGGACAGCGGATAGAACGAGCGCTCTTCTGCCAACGGAATGGACGCGTATGCCAGCTGATCCAAACCGTCCATCACTTCCGCCAACTGCTCAATTGTTGGAGCTTCAAAAATGCTGCGCAGTGGAAGCGACTTATTCAGTTCTTTATGAATTTTCGAAACCAGCGTCGTCGCTCGCAGAGAATGCCCACCTATTTCAAAGAAGTTATCTTTCACACTGACCTGCGCTAGATCTAAAATTTCCTTCCAGATCATCGCTAACTTCGATTCTACCCACGTCCTAGGTGCAATATGTTCTATTCCATCTTGCAATTTGCCCTCTGGTGCTGGCAGTGCCTTCCGATCAATTTTGCCGTTCGGGGTCAGCGGGATGTGCTCTAGTTGTACAAAGTACGTAGGCACCATGTAGTTTGGAAGCTCTTTAGCCAGCAAGCTACGTAATTCACTTGAGCTGACTTCCCGCTCCGCCACATAATAGGCGACCAGTTGGTTTTCTCCCTGCTTGTCCTCATGAGCCAGCACGACGGCCTTTTGCACATCTTCCATTTTCAAGATTTGTGATTCAACCTCGCCAAGCTCAATTCTGAACCCGCGAACCTTCACCTGATGATCAATACGTCCAATAAATTCCAGACTACCATCTGGATTCCAGCGAGCAAGATCCCCCGTTCTGTACATTCGTGTCCCCGGTGAAAACGGGTTGTTCACAAACTTCTCCGCTGTCAGATCCTCCCGATTCCAATACCCACGCGCGAGGCCTTCCCCTCCGATACATAATTCGCCAGGAATACCAACCGGCTGCAATCGACCCTGCGTATTAATGATGTATATTTGCGTGTTAGCGATGGGACGTCCAATATCAATCCGGTTCGCAGTCGTCAATTCTTGCACTGTCGACCAAACCGTCGTTTCCGTCGGACCATACATGTTATAAATACGCAGTCCGTTAATAGATTGCAGTCTGTTTAGAAGCTTCGGAGAAATTGCCTCTCCCCCGACTAAAACCTCCTGTACACCTTGTAGCGCATGAGCGCCTTCATCATGATCAAGTAGCATTTGCAGCCGGGACGGCGTCATTTGCAGCATATCGATATGATGAGTGGCGATCAACTCCCCAAGCTCCTGTGGGTCTGTCTGATGACGACGGTCACCAATTACAACTGTCATCCCACTAAGCAATGGCAGGATTGTTTCCAGCACGAAGATATCAAAGGAAATCGTCGTTAGCGATAAAATTGTTTTGTCTGCTGCGATGTCAAAGACTCCTTGCATCCCTGTTATAAAGTTCAGAACC
Source organism: Paenibacillus sp. RC334 (assembly GCF_030034735.1). NCBI lineage: Bacteria > Bacillati > Bacillota > Bacilli > Caryophanales > Paenibacillaceae > Paenibacillus > Paenibacillus sp. RC334. The sequence continues at coordinate 3,136,757 of NZ_CP125370.1, forward strand.
GACCGATGCTGAAGCATGACCCCTTTCGGATTACCAGTCGAGCCTGACGTATAGATTACGTAAGCTAGGTGATCTGGCTGAGCGATTACTTCCAGATTCGTTGTTTCCCCTTGGTACAACTCTTCATCTTCAACAAAATAAGTGTTAGCACTATAGCTATGTCCTTCAACCAGATCACGGGAAGTTAAAAGTACAGTAGCTCCACTGTCTCCAAGCACATATTCAATTCTAGCTGACGGATATTCAGGATCAATCGGCACATAAGCACCGCCTGCTTTAAGTACAGCCAGCAGACCGATCATCATCTCTGCCGAGCGCTGTACCATCAAGCCTACCAATTTGTCGGGTCCCACCCCTTGCGTTCGAAGCACCCGTGCCAGCGAGTTGGCGCGCTCGTTCAGCTCGCGGTAGGTCAACTGCTCTCCTTCGAAATACAAGGCTACCTTCTCTGGCGTCTGTAGCACTTGCACTTCGAACAAATCGTGAACCGTCTGCTCGCGCGGAAACTCCATTGCCGTATTTCCCCATACCCTCAGGATTTGCTCGCGTTCCTGGGACGTCACGATATCCAGCTCATTGATCTGAATATTTGGGTTCGTCACCACTTGCTCAAGCAGTTGTACCAAGTGGCCTTGAATTTGCTTTACACTCGCGCGATCAAACGCCAGTGCATTGTATCCAAAGCTCATTTGGATCGTTTTACCTGATAACACCGCCAGATTAAAGTTGTCGTTCGTTGACTTGGCTACCTTTGCTGTCCATAGGCTGAGATCGAATTCTTCACCATCACTCATATGCTCCACTTCTTCCTCGACCAGAACATCTGCAAAAATGACGCTATGGTTGATCCAATCCTGAATGAGCTCAGATAGCCCCTGAATCTCATGGGATGGATACGTGGCATGCAAACGTGCATACTTGAGTAACTTTTCGTTTTGCTTCATTAATTCTGCGAACAAACTGTTTTCTCCGCCTTGGATACGCACAGGCATCGTGTTTATGAATGCCCCTGTCACTGCTTCTGTATTTGCCATATCAGCCGCCTGACCTACTAAATGTACGCTGCCGAACACGACGTCCTCAGTTCCGTTATATCTTTGCAGTAAAATCCCCCATGCCGTCTGTAGTAACGTACTGACCGATACCTCTTCCTGCTCGGCGATTCGTCGTATTCCGGCGGTCAGCTCCATACCCAGATCCAGGTTTACATACTCCGCCTGATATGTTGTCTGATTCTGCTTTTTAGCCTGCGGTAAATGGGCTTGTTCCTCGTACCCGGCCAGATAGTTGCTCCAGTAGCGTAATGCTTTTTGGCGTTCTTGATGCTCTTTCAGAACAGGCACCGTTTCTTCCGTTGTGACCCATTCCAGCTCTCCAAGTGATAGATCCGGGTTCACCACAACAGTCTCCACCAATCGTACAAAGTGGCGCGTCATCTGCTCTACTGTTTCCCGCTGATATAGCGATGTCGCATACTCTAATCCGAACTGAATACCCGCTTCTCCCTCACTGGCTTCCAGCGTCAAATCAAACTTTGCCGGGGCTTGCTCCATCCCATATGGACGGAAGCTCAGGTCAGCCAGCTTCAACTCGTTTTGCTCCGTGTTTTGCAACACAAACATCGTATCAAACAGCGGATTGCGGCTCATGTCACGCTTCACCTTCAGCTTGTCCACCAGTTCCTCAAATGGATAGTCTTGATGCTCATACGCCTTCAATGCATGTTTCTTCACATTCTCCACATAGCTACGGAATGTTTGCCCTGCGGTTGGGTAATTACGCATAGCCAGCGTCCCAACGAACATTCCAATGACTGGCTCCAGATCCGCATGCGGTCGGCCGGCTATCGGGCTACCTACAATAATATCCTCCTGCCCGGTGTACTGATGCAGCAATGCTGTATAGGCTGCCAACAGCACCATGTACAGCGTCGAGCCTGTTTCGGCCGCCAGCTCTTTCAGGCGCTGGCTGACCTTCCCGTCCAATTCGAATTCCACTGTAGCCCCTGCTGTACTTCGCACCTCTGGACGAGCAAAATCAGTCGCTAGGTTCAAAACGGGTATCTCACCATCAAAGGTGTTCAGCCAATACGCTTCCTGTTGCTTTAACCAGCCCTGCTGCACTCCATTTTGCTGCCATACGGCATAGTCTCTATATTGTATCCGTAATGGAGATAACTTTTCATCGTTGTACAAGCGGACTAATTCATTGGCCAAAATATTGGTTGATACGCCATCCGAAATAATATGGTGCATGTCCAGCATCAACAGATACTGCGGTACTTTTTTTCTCCTTGTACGCCCAAATCCAATAATCCCACTCGTAGCAGCGGAGCGGATTGTAAATCAAACGGACGCACAAAAGAACGAATACGTTTTTTTATGTTCGCACCTACAGCAAGCAAATCCTTTAAGGCACGATTTTCTAGTAATTTGCTATATTCGACCTCGAACAATACAGTATCGTGAATCCGCTGCATCGGCTTGTTGTCCACCATTTCAAAACTAGTACGGAGGGTGGCATGACGTGAGATCAACTGATGAAACACTTCTTCTAACCTTTTAACATTGAGGGGTCCACTCACCTGGAACGCAGCGTACATATTGTAATTCACATCGTTAGGATCAAGTTGTTGCAGCACATACATCCGTTTTTGTGCCGAGGACAACGGATAAAAGTCACGTTCTTCCGTTACCGAAACCGACACATACGCCACCTGATTGAGATCTTTAAGCACTACCGCCAGTTGTTCAATTGTCGGCGCTTCAAAAATAACTCGTAATGAGATAGATTTGTTAAGTTCTTTGTGAATCTTTGAAACCAGCGTCATCGCACGTAGAGAATGTCCGCCGATCTCAAAAAAGTTATCTTTAACACCAATTTTATCCAATCCAAGCACATATTGCCATATTTTTACCAACTTCGATTCCGCCTCCGTACGCGGCTCAGCATAATCTGCTCCGCTTTGCAGGCTGTCTTCCGGTGCTGGCAGTGACTTCCGATCAATTTTTCCGTTCGAGGTCAGCGGAATATGCTCCAACTGTACGAAGTATGCAGGCACCATATAATTTGGAAGTTCCTTAGCTAGCAAGCTGCGCAATTCACCCGCATCCACATCTTGTTCAGCTACATAATAGGCAACCAGTTGGTTTTGTCCTTGATTGTCTTCATGGACTAATACGACGACCTCTTGCACATCAGCCACCTTCATCAGGTTGGTCTCAACTTCACCCAATTCAATCCGATAACCCCGAATTTTCACCTGATGATCAACCCGGCCCAAATACTCTATATTCCCATCTGGTAGCCAGCGTGCTAAATCGCCCGTCCGATACATCCGTTCATAGTTCGCTTCACCACCAGCAAACGGATTTGGCACAAATTTTTCAACCGTCAGCTCTGGTCGGTTCAGATACCCTCGGGCTACGCCAACACCGCTGATACATAGCTCACCGAGTACCCCTATTGGTTGAAGCTTCCCATGCTCGTTCAGAATATATGCGCGCGTATTGTGAATAGGTTTACCCAAATTTACTGCTATTTCTGGTTCACACACGGAAGCCAGTACATCAATGGTTGTTTCCGTCGGTCCATAATGATTATTCAGAATGTATCCTTTGCTCACTATTTTTTCCTTTAATGAATCTTCCAACCGTTCTCCACCGCAGATTAACGTATCTAAGCAAGGTATTTTGGCATCTTCAGATAAAAATGCTCTCATCAGAGCCGGTGGAATGTCTAGTACCCTGATATTATGAGTCTTAATATATTCGGTCAGTAGCTGCTTACTCAGCAGCGTTGCACGCCGGATACAATGCAGCTTGCCCCCATGCAGCAACGTCCCAAAGATCTGCTCAATACTTGGATCAAATGTATATTCTGCCGTCAGGATCATATCAAGTCCACCACTTATTGCGTAACGTTCCGAAAACCAGCTCACCGTATTAATTGCACTACGATGGTTGACCATGACCCCTTTCGGCTGTCCAGTCGTTCCTGAGGTATATAGTACGTATATCAGATGATCCACCCTGTCTGTGGACATCATCAAATTAGAGCCATCTGCACAATATATTCTGGAATCATCCAGTTCAAGAGTAATCCCGTTAAATGATATTCGTTCAGTAAATGCCCGTTGTGTCAGTACAATCTGCGCATCGAAGTCCTCCAACATATAATGGATACGTTCTGCTGGATATTCCGGGTCTATCGGTACATAAGCACCACCTGCTTTGAGAACTGCCAGTATACCAACGATCATCTCAATAGATCGTTCCACAAGTAGTCCAATTCGCTGCTCTGGCTGTACACCATAAGAACGGAGTGTTCTTGCCAATTGATTGGCGCGCTCATTCAACTCACGGTATGTCAGTTGTTCACCCTCAAAAAATAAGGCTACCTGTTCTGGCGTTTGCAAGACTTGCGCTTCGAACAAACCTTGAATTGTTTGCTCGCTTGGATATTCCACCGCCGTATTTCCCCAAACATCCAAAATTTGCTCGCGCTCCTGTTCCGTCACAATATCCAGTTCATTCACCAGGATATCCGGGTTTAGCACCACTTGCTTCAGCAGTTGCATCAAATGTCCCTGAATTTGCTCCATATGTTCGTGATCAAATACCAGGGCGTTATAAATAGCTCTCATTTGTATCGTTTTTCCCGGCACTACAACCAGATTAAAGTCATAATTTGTCTGCTTTATCCAATCGATTTCGTCAATACAATAGCGATCCTCATCGCTATCACCCAGTTGCTGAATTTCTTTCTCTACTGATACACGATCAAAAATAAGGATGTGATTAATTAAATCGTGATTTTGCTCTGACATCGCCTCAATTTCTTCGAGTGAATACACTTTATGGGCAAGGTTGGCCATAAAAAGCATTTGTTGTTGCTTGATCTCTTCCAAAAATCGACTATTATGACTAGTTCTAATGCGCACAGGTACAGTATTTATTTGCAGATCGAGGGCTTGCTCTTCATTCCGTACCACAGATGTGCTTTCTAAAGCCACACTACCAAACACTACATCATCCGTACTGTTATATTTTTGCAGCAGAAGTCCCCACACCGTTTGCACCAGTATTTGGATGGTTACCTCATATTCCTGAGCAATCCGTTGCAGCCCGCCCATCATGTCTGCATCCAAATGAAAGTCATGATGTTCGGTCTGACGACTCCATGTCTTATTCATTCGAGCCTGCGGTAAGCGAGATTGACCCTCGTACTCCTTCAAATACGCTCTCCAGTAATTCAAAGCGGCATTATGATCTTTGTAATCTGAATAATCAATATGTCTACTTTTGGCAAGTGTATTAAGTGTAGACATTTCATTTAACCTTGATAAAATCAACTGTTCTTCATTATCAGACAAAATATTCATGTCAGCCAGTCGTAATCTACTATCCTGGGTGATTGTCTCCAAAATCTTTATATAATGCTCTGCCAACTTCCTGATTGTCTCTGGCTTAAATAACTTAGTAGCATATTCCCAAACAAGGGTCACTCGATCTTGTTCTTCAGTCACAAGCAATGAAAAATCGACCTGGGCTACGCCAACATTATATTCCTCCGGTTTAAATTGGACCCCCTCGACCTCCAAAGTGTTCATCCCGACATTTTGCAAACTGAACATCGTATCGAACACAGGATTTCGGCTGACATCACGAACCAGTTCAAGTTGATCTACCAGTTCATCAAATGGATATTCCTGATGCTCCAGTGCCAACAATGTGCTTTGCTTGACCTCCTGTAAAAAGGACTGGAACGTCAGTGTCGAATGCGGGTAATTGCGGAGCGCCAGTGTATTGACGAACATCCCGATCATCGCTTGCGTATCCACATGTTCTCTTCCAGCCACAGGCGAACCTACAATGATATCTTCTTGACCCGAATACTTGGCCAGCAACACGTTATACGCTGCTAAAAGCACCATGAAAAGCGTTGATTCGGTATTTTGGGCTAGTTGGTATAAGGATTTTGCCAACTTTCCATCCAATGTGACCGTCAAACTATCCCCTTCAAAACTTTGTGTCTGCGGTCGCGAAAAGTCTGTAGGCATTTGCAGAACGGGAAGCTCTCCATTCAAAGCCCCTAACCAATAGGGTCTATGCTCCTTCCATTTACTGCTAGTGATTTGCTGCTGCTTCCAAGCCACAAAGTCCTTGTAATGAAGCTGAATGTCAGCAAGCTCTCTGCCCTGATAACGCCGGATGATCTCATCCATCATAATGGTCATAGAAAAACCGTCCGCAATGATGTGATGCATATCCATCAGGAGCATAAAACCGCCCTGAATAAATTCGAACAGTTTAATGCGGAGCAAAGGAGCTTTATCCAAGTAAAAGGGCCGAATAAACGAGATTCGGGCCTGCGCTGCCTCTTCTTGCGGAATCCGTGAGAACGGTATTTCAAACGTCATCGTGTCCCGGATTTTTTTGTACAATCTCCCCAGCCTGCAGTTCAAAATATGTCCGGAAGGACTCATGTCTTAAAATAACTTCCCTAGCAGCTTCAATAAACTTTGAAACTACCAAGTCTCCTTCTATGAGGAGCTGACCTGAAATATGGTAGGCTGTTCCGCCACCCAATTGATCCAGTGCGTACATCCTTTTTTGGGCTGAAGACACCGGGTAAAAAGGCTCGGAAGTCACAGGAACAATCGATTCATATGTTTGCTGCTGCCCTCCGACAATAAATGCAGAAAGTTCGGCAATCGTTTGCAAATCGAAAATGCGGCTGAGCGGGATATGTACACCCAACTCCTTGTTCACTTTGGACAAGATGACGGTCGCTTTTAATGAATCCCCCCCAATTGGAAAAAGGATTCATGACGGTTAACTTCGGACACATTCAAAACGTCCTTCCAAATAGTCGTCAGCTTCTCCTCAGCGGCATGTACCTCAGAACCAACATCCTTTGCTGCATTAACACTTGCATCTCCCACTTCTAGCAGCGCCTGCAGATCCGGCTCTCCATTTGCTAAGAGAGGAATACGATCCATCTTAATGCACCAACGAGGCCGCGTATAATCCGGAAGGAGTCTATTCACAGCTTGCTTCAGCTCGGATTCTTCCCAAGGCTTTGAAGCGGCTGCCACAACATAGGCGGTTAAATGCAATACTTCACCGGCTTCATTCGTTTGCGGGGTAATCAAGCAATCACTTAGTTGGAAAGTTTGCAGCAAGTGTTTCTCCAGTTGTTCCAAATTCACTTGATGTCCGCGGATGCAGATGCTTCGGTCCAAATGACCGATATGTAAAAGCTTCGCTCCACCTTCCACGTAAGCCCATTCCCGGGTCGTTCCCAAAATTCCGTTGACTGCCGATGCCTGATAGACCTCCCCTGCTGTTCCGACAGGTGCTGGTTGCTTGTATGCATCAAGCACGCAAGGATAAATACCGTTAGAATCGACGTAATCAGTCCATGTAGCCCGAAGCCGCTCCTGTCCCACAACATCAAGTAAAGAAATCGAGGATACACGAATTTCCTCATTCTCCACAATTAAATGCAGCAGGTGAAGGAAGTATTCTGACCACGTTTTAACGATATTTTCTTGAAAAATATCTGTATTATAGTCAAAGTCAAGACGCAACTGCTTCTGTATCTCCGTAACGTTCAAAAACAGCTCGTATTTACTGAAAGATATTTCGTTTTCAAGCACTTCTACATCCAATTGGTGGAAGTAAAAACGAGGAATCGGCCGATCCATATTAAACACAACGTTCATTACTGGCAAATATTTTAATCCTAATGGGGCCAGTCCGGCAAAGCTGTATTTCTGGTAGGCTTCCAACTCATTCATCCGGTGTTTGACCGTTTGGGCAAATGAATTAAATGAAACGTCAGAACACACTTCGCTAATGACCGGAAGCATATTCACACAGTTACCAATCAGCGAAAAAGCATCCATTTGCGCTTGTCCTGCTGTCGGTACGCTTACCATCACTTCTTTTTGGCCTGTCAGGCGATGCAGAAAAAGCTGAAATGCAGATAAAAGGGTGATGAATAAACTGTTTCCAAGTTTGATACTTACGTTTCTCAGCCGTTGAACTAACGGTGCCTCCAGAACCAAAGTATGTCTGCTTCCTTGGGAAGATGGCATCTGCAGCCCACGCACCGGAGAAGGTAAATCTAGCACAGGCAGAGACCTCTTTAGTACAGCCGACCAAAACGTAACAGCCTCCTCTCCTCCAGACCTCAACTGATCATGCTGCCAAACAGCATAGTTCCGAAATGATACCGGATCGGGTAGAGTAACAGCTTCATTGCGGACTAACGCGGAATAGATGTGCTCTAACTCCCGCATGAACACTCCCATCGACCAGCCGTCCGCAATCAAATGGTGGAAGGTAAATACACCAATGTGCTCTACGACTGATATTTTCAGCAATTGAACACGGAATAATGGCGTATAAGGTATTAATGGGAACGGAATTGTGCTATCCTTGGCCAGCCAATTTCGGACGTGATGTTCCTGTTCATCTGGCGAGTAGTCGCTAAAATCATGCAATGGAACGCTAATCTTCATTGCAGATGTAATCACTTGTGTCTCTCCATCATCATTCATAAAGGTACGCAAAGCTTCGTGGCGGTTCACGATGGTATGAACTGCCTCGGTAAAAGCTTCAGGCTGAAGCGGGCCACAAAAACGTAGCAAAGCGGTTTCATGTAAAGATTGTGAGTCATTTCGTTCTGAAACCGTAGCGAACCAAAGCTGCTTTTGATCCGGGGTCAGTGCAATAACAGTTTCCTGAGCGCCCAATGTCTCCGTTTCCGGAGGCATGGATACAGCTAAAGCTTGCTTTTCCAGACCTGGGCCGCTTCCGTTCGACGGCAGGTCGGGTAGGAAGGCTCCTTTACGAAGGTCACTTACGCTGTCCTTAACTGCTTGTACGATCTTTGCACTGTCTTCCTCGGGGTGATATACAGTGGTAGTGTTCACATGTGCTATGGTATGATCCCGCATCACCTCAAGCTGATGTGACATTAAATGAAGCTGTTGCTCCAAAATGCGTTCTAAGCCCACAGGCGCAGACATCGAAAGGTTCTGTTTTTCATACGTTTGTAACACATAAGGGGCCGTATGTTCTATCTCATTACCTGGGATCTCCACAGGACTTTCTACCACCTTCTGATTCGTAGACTCAATGGGGATAACTACTCTTTCTCCCACATGATTTGTCAACAATTCCAACGTAGTTAGCGTATCAAAAAACTCATTCATAGGTATGTCAAATCCAAACGCATCCTTGATGCTATGACGGACTTGAGATAGAGTAATGGAATCCAGCCCTAGCTCTAAAAAATGCGTTTGTGGCTCTATTTCATCTTCGTTAAGTTGGGTCACATTTCCAATTATCTTGACTAGTTTTTGTCTAACATGGGCTTTGTGCTGGTTAAGGGCTGATTCTGTCGCGGAATACTTGTTCGCCATATTTATATACTCCTTTATCGCTGAGTTTTTAGAAGCTCGTCTGGCATCTCGTAAATAAATGAGACAATCTTGTATGCTCAATTGGACGTAAAAAATTTCATATCGCGAATTTTTTCCCCCTATTCAAAGCATCCTACATACCTTCGATAAAATTCAGTAACACACCCGATCCGGCTTTCTGACAAGAAACACCCGTATTCGAAGCTTGCGCCTTGGAGAGTCCGATATATACGCCAACCTTCCAAATTGTGAACGTTCATCGGTCTATGAACACATGATAAAGCTCTGGCTAATTGAGCTCACCTCCATCCGAAATTATACGAACACTTGACAATTCATGGTTAGCTGCTGCTTAGAATTTAAAATATTCGAAAAAAATTTGTTAGACGAAGCGACCTCACTTTTTTACCAACCCCAAATACAACGGTCGTTCAAAGACTCCCCACGCCTGTTCAACTGTTATGAATGTTTTTTCTTTATCAAACACCTTTCATTCGACAAGAAGGTGGCAAAACAAAAATATTTTCACAATTCGAGCGTTAACGTGGATATGTACGGAAATCGTTATTACTGACAGTAGAAGAATCATTTTAATAAAAAACAAGCTTTAAAAAGGAATAGAATGATGGAATAGCATTTCGTGGTGTGAGTAAAATATTGTGTGATCTTGGAAGTGGGTAAAACTGGAAGTATAGTGAAACCTTATATTTACAGCTAAAGATTTCAGTATCATAGATAAAATTGATAACATAACGTCGAGGTAGGACAGGATGTTTTGTTTAATAAATAAACGTAACATATAACTATTTATTTACATGATAAAATATAAATTCGAAAAATGTCAATGATTTTTAAATTCCTTCAACATAAATAATTTGGAAAATAAACAATTCTGCTTCATAACACTTTTCGCATCTCAAAAGTCGCCATAAAGCGACAAAAAATGCTAGGATCTATAACGCTCAATGCCAACGTCTCCATGGAATCATTCGATTGTTGCTAAGGTTTGTTGTACAATAGACTCCATATGGGGATTTTTGCGCAGAGGACTGCCGGAATCCTGAATTGACTGCTGAAGGATGGATTGTACATGTATGTAGCACAAGAATGGAAAGATTATGAAGTAGTAGATACAGGCGGCGGTGAAAAGCTGGAGCGTTGGGGCGATATTGTCCTGCGGCGGCCTGATCCGCAAATTATATGGCCGTTGTCCCAGGAAACAGCCGAGTGGCGCGATGTTCATGGACATTACCACCGCAGTTCCTCTGGGGGCGGTAGCTGGGATATGAAAAAGCCTACTCCCGAGCGTTGGACGATCAGCTACGGGCCGCTTAAATTCCACATTAAACCGACCAGCTTCAAGCATACTGGTCTTTTTCCGGAGCAAGCAGCGAACTGGAGCTGGATGATGGATAAAATTAAAGGCGCTGGCAGACCGATTTCGGTACTGAACCTGTTCGCCTACACTGGGGGAGCCACTACTGCCGCTGCGTATGCCGGGGCCAGTGTAGTTCACGTGGACGCCGCCAAGGGCATGGTACAGTGGGCGAAGGAGAACGTGCAATTGTCCGGCTTGGCCGACCGTCCGGTACGCTTCATTACGGACGATGTGTTCAAATTCGTGCAACGTGAACAACGCCGGGGAAACCGATATGATGCGATCATTATGGACCCTCCTTCCTACGGGCGCGGACCAAACGGTGAAACGTGGAAGCTGGAAGAAAGCCTGTATCCGTTTCTGGAATCCTGCATGAGCATCATTTCCGATCAACCATTGTTCATGCTAATTAACTCCTATACCACAGGGATTTCGCCTACCGTACTGCGCAACATGCTGAGTATGACGATGCAACAAAAGTACGGCGGTCAAATCAGCGCTGGTGAAATCGGATTGCCGATTACCCGCTCGGGGCTGAATCTGCCTTGTGGTATTCTCGGACGCTGGGAGGCTTAATTCCCCCTATGACTCCAGATGAACTTACCCAGCACGGGCATGCCCAGCCGAATATCCCTGTTCTATATGAGGACAACCATGTTCTGGCTGTTGTAAAGCCTGTCAACGTTCCGACCCAAGAGGACGCCAGCGGTGATCCTGATCTGCTGTCTTTACTCAAGGAAGACCTCAAAATCAGACACGATAAGCCTGGTAATGTCTTTTTAGGACTGGTTCACAGACTGGATCGGCCTGTAGGCGGTGCCATGATCTTTGCCAAGACGTCCAAAGCTGCTTCCCGGCTGTCTGAGTCGGTTCGAGGTCGTAGTTTCCGCAAGATGTATGTAGCGGTTCTAAACGGTGTCCCCACGGCCTTACAAGGCCGTCTGACCCATCACCTGCTAAAGGACAGCCGCACTAACACTGTTCAGGTGGTTCGTCCCGGCACAGCTGGCTCCAAGGAGGCTATTTTGGAGTACCGCGTGCTTGGACAAGCAGATGGGCTCAGTCTTGTACAAATTGAGCTACACACCGGACGCTCGCATCAGATTCGTGTACAAATGCAGGCTATCAGCTGTCCTCTATACGGGGATCAAAAATACGGTGGCAGCCTGAGCCGCCCAGGTCAACAATTGGCGCTCTGGTCCCTGCTTGCCGGAGCACCGCATCCGGTTAGCAAGGAGAACATGAGCTTCCACTCGTTCCCTCCAGCCCAATTCCCATGGAGTGAGTGGCCTAAATCGCTTTATGAAAGCATGATCGAAGCTGAGAATTGAGCAGGCATATACAAAAAGAACCCGTAACGCATGTAATCAAACAAACATGCATTACGGGCTTTTTTTTGTTAAAAATCTGAAAGTCCTCCCGTCCCTTATGACGAGGAGACCACAGACTGCCCTTTCTTACTGTTCACCAACTGCTGACGGGGCCGAGCGTTTTGAGCATTCGTATTCTTGATGAAAAACGCCAAAATCAGGGCCGTCACACTCAACAGCGTCGCAATGATAAAGGCTGAGTTGATACCGTAAATCGTAGCCTGATTGCCTGCTGCCAGCATCTCTGCTTTATCTGTAACAGATAATCCCTCAGATGCAACAATATTCGTCAGACGGTTGCTGCTTTGAGTCGACATCACCGTCACCAGAATTGCCGTCCCGATTGAACCGGAAATCATACGCAGTGTATTACTCATTGCCGTACCATGCGCATTCAATCGTTGTGGAAGCTGGTTCAACCCGGCCGTTTGGATCGGCATCATCAGCAATGACATCCCGAACATCCGAACCGTATAATTAGCCAGCAGTGTCATATAGGTCGTTGTTTCGGTCAAGCGTGTGAACTCCCAAGTGGTCACAGCCATGATCAACAATCCAATCACAGACAACCAGCGCGCTCCGATCCGGTCAAAAATAGCCCCGGTTACAGGAGACATGAACCCCATCAGAATTGCCCCCGGCAACATCAGCATACCGGACTCAATCGGTGAAAAGCCGCGAATATTTTGCAAATAAATCGGCAGTAATATCATACCGGCGTACAAAGCCATCGTCACAATGACATTAATGATTGTCGTCAAGCTATACACATCATATTTGAAGATACGGAACTCCAGCATAGGTTCATCAACCTTCAGCTGGCGAACAATAAACAGAATCAGCGCGATCGTCCCAACAATAAGCGTAGACAGGACCGGAATACTTCCCCAGCCCGATGTTCCTGCATCACTAAAGCCATATAACAGACCACCGAAACCAAGCGTAGACAAAATGATGCCGGGAATGTCCAACTTAGGCTTGGACTGCTCCGTTACATTTTTCAGAAAAATAAATCCGATCGCAATCGAAATCACTGAAATCGGCAGGATGATCCAGAACAGTACCCGCCAGTCGTAATGCTGGACTATATAACCGGATAAGGTTGGTCCAATGGCTGGAGCAAAACCCATCGCAATCCCCAGTGTTCCCATTGCGCGGCCACGACGCTCAATTGGGTAGATGTTCAAGATAACGACCATCATTAAAGGCATCATAATCCCCGCACCCGCGGCCTGAATGAGACGTCCGATCAGCAATATGCTAAAACTCGGCGCAATAGCGCACAACAGCGTGCCGATTGAAAAGATAATCATTGCACTAATAAACAATTTACGAGTGGAAAAACGCGCAATCAAAAATGCGGTCACCGGGATCAATACCCCGTTCACGAGCATAAAGCCCGTACTAAGCCACTGAGCCACATTGGTATCTACATTCAGATCATTCATCATTTTCGGTAAAGCCACACTTATCAACGTCTGGTTTAAAATCGCAACAAACGCGCCAATCAACAGAGCGGCCACAATGGGTGCTCTGCGTACATTACCTGGTAGTGTCATTTGAGGACTGCTCAAGTTGATTCATTCCCTTCGGTGTCAATTTCATTATCATTTGTTTATGGATATCCAGGACCATGTCCAGATGCTCCTTCGGGATGTCCAGAATGGGCAAGACGCGCTCCATCCACATGGCGTCTACTTTTTGCATGATGTCTTTTCCTTCCGGCGTAAGCGTCAGCACTAAGGATCTGCGATCATGCTCATGCCGTCCACGAGCGATATATCCTGCCTTGGTCAAGCGGTCAACCACCCCGCTCATGGAGCTACACCCCATATGGGCTATGTCTGCCAGCTCAGTTAACCCGATATTGGGTCGTTTATTCAGAATCGCCAAAGCCATATGCTGAACGGCTGTCAGATCCAAATGCTGCTCCTCATTCCAGAAGGCATAAAATATCGTTTTGTTAACCTCCCTTATCGACTGAATAATCCGGTACACCTCAAGTTTGTCTTCCTCTCTGTCACTCACTGGAGCCATCCTTCTTCCCATTACCCAATTCACATTCCATATACATAATCAAGCAACTATTCGCATACGAAATGTTATTTATGTATAACTAATTTTATCATGTTATATGTAAATGTCAACATTAACCCCTGTAACAGATATTAGGTATTGAAAAGGGCAGCTGAAACTTGCAGGATACAACAAGTCATTTAAAAAGGTGACAACAGCTACAGTATGTGTTTTTTCAGCACAAAAAACGCGGACATGTGTGGCCCTTTTGGGCAGCATTATCCGCGCATTTTTATTTAGAATATGAAAGAGGAGATGCTTACTCCGCTCGCTCTATTTGTTCCTTTACTCCCTTTGCCTCGTTTGCCGATGCAGAAGTTTTCGTTTTTGTGGTGATTTTACCTAACAAATAAACCAGCAGATTTTGATTATGCTGCGAAATGCGGTTTAGTGCAGAGCCCAGAAAATCATCCCTTATTTGCAATCCCCGTTCCGCTTCTTCTCTTCCTTGATCCGAAATGACAATCCATACGATTCTGCGATCCTTTACGTCTCTAAAGCGGGTGACCAGGCGATTCCGCTCCATCCGGTCTAGCAGCATCGTAACCGCCGCAGGTGTGGTTGCGAGATACGGGATCAGTTGAGACGGTTTCATGCGGCCGTATTCGTTCAGAACCTCCAGCACCGTAAGCTGGGCCTCAGTCAATGATGGAGCCAACTGCTGCTCCATATGAACCTTGTAATCCTTAGCCATTCTGGACCAGATTTTCGCAAATTCGGTCGTTTGCATTTTGCCTCACTCCTTTGAATAACAGGGTCAGTAAAAGCATCAAAGTTACCGTATGGGCCACCGTCCGGATTGTATTTCATCACATTAAATTTTCGCCATTCAGCCCCGGTTTCCTGCCGTTTTTGGAGCATCAATTGAAAAGGGGAAGGAAGTCTCACTTCGGTTTTGGAGGCTGGTCAAGGTTCGACAGCATGACGGCAAAAAGGTCCTCATTCGTGCCGGAATGGCACGAGAAGACCTCTCTTTTTCGAGCTAAAAAGCGCTTGACTTTCCTGTTATTCTATGGACTGGGAAGCCTGCGGCTCACTACGCGGCAGCACATTCACAATTTCGTCCTTCTTCTCCACAGGAGCCAGCAGCTTGCCTGTATCCTTGCGGTCGGTCAAAGGAGCTTTTTCCGAAAGGAAGGACATCGTCTGTCCATCTGCAGTGATCGCAAACAATTGAATAGCTTCACGGCAATAGAAGGCAGCCACAATCCGAGTTCCGTTCGAACGTACCCGTTTGCCTTCCTTGAATTCGAAGGTGGTGATTCCTTTACCGCCTCGTCCCTGAGCAGGATAATCCAGCAGAAGCGTACGCTTACCATAACCGGATTCGGTCAGCACCAGCACTTCTCCTTCATCCTCTTCCACCCACAGCGCTGCAACAATTTCATCGCCTTCCGCCAGCTGTATACCTTTGACACCAGCCGAGACGCGACCCATCGCATTAACCTCTTGCTCCTTGAAGCGTATGCTCATCCCAGCACGGGTAATCAACATAATATCCCGGGTGCCATCGCTTAGCGTTACCGATAATACTTCATCATCCCCTGCTACCTTGCAGGCTGCTACGGCACTGGAACGTTTCGTAGCATAGTCTTTCAGCTCTGTTCGCTTCACTTGACCCTTCTTCGTTACAAACACCAGACTTTTGCCGATTTCCTCCATGTTTTTGATAGGAATGACACTCACGATCCGATCATCCTTGGTTAGAGGAATGACGTTAACAATCGGAGTTCCTGGCTCTTTCCACTTATACTCTGGCACCTGATGCACAGGCAATAAGAAATATTGTCCGCGCTGAGTGAAGACGAGCAACACATCAAGTGTGTTGACATCAAGCAACTGAGTGACATAATCTCCTTCCTTAACGCCAGAAGCTGAGCGCGCCCCACCGGAACGGGTGAAGGACAGCATACCTGTACGCTTCACATAGCCGTCTTTGGAAAGAGTCAGCAATACATCCTCTGCCCCAACCATGACTTCCAGATTTACTTTAATCTCTTCAACCTCACCCTGTATGTCCGAACGGCGATCAATGCCGTACTTTTCACGAATTTCCAGCAGTTCCTTGCGAATCAAACTGATCAGCTTGCGATCACTTTCCAAAATAGAACGGTACTGTGTAATTTTTTTCTGGATTTCACTTAATTCCTTTTCCAGCGTAGTAATTTCCAAATTCGTGAGACGGTACAGCTGCAAGGTCAAAATAGAATCGGCCTGACGTTCGCTAAAGCCAAACATCCATTGCAAATTATTTTGCGCGTCCTGGCGGTTTTTGGAAGCTTTAATGGCCGCAATGACCTCATCCAGAATGTTCAGCGCCTTGACCAAACCTTCCAGCACATGGGCGCGATCCTCCGCCTTTTCCAGCTCAAACTGGATACGGTGTGTGACAACTTCACGTTGATGGGCGATATATGCTTCCAAAATGGACTTCAATCCAAGCTGATGCGGCGCTTTGTTCACAATGGCTACCATGTTGAAGTTGTATGCCACCTGAAGGTCGGTTTTTTCAGCAAATAGGCCAAAATCCCTTCCGCATCGGCTTCCTTCTTCAGTTCCACCACAATTCGCAGACCGTTCCGACCACTCTCGTCACGAACCTCGGCAATCCCTTCCACTTTTTTCTCCAGACGGATATTCTCCATGGCGGTTACGAGCCTTGATTTAACAATCTGGTATGGAATCTCCGTAATGACCAGTTGCTGCTTACCTCCGCGCAAAGACTGAATTTCCGTTTTGGAACGGATATAAATACGCCCTTTACCTGTGCGATAAGCGTCTTTAATGCCTTCGCCACCCATAATTAGTCCGCCAGTCGGGAAATCAGGACCTTTAATAAAGGTCATAATCTCTTCCAGCTCAATATCCGGCTTTTCCATCACAGCAATGCTGGCGTCAATGACCTCGCGTAAGCTGTGCGTCGGAATTTCAGTCGCAAATCCGGCCGAAATTCCGCTGGAGCCGTTTACTAGCAGATTCGGATAGCGGGAAGGTAGCACAACCGGCTCCTTTGCCGAGTTATCAAAGTTATCCTTGAACATAACCGTGCGTTTTTCGATATCACGCAGCATTTCCATCGCGATAGGAGACAGACGTGCCTCCGTGTACCGCATAGCGGCTGCCGGGTCATCGTCCTGGGAACCCCAGTTGCCGTGACCGTCCACCAGTACGTGACTCATTTTCCAAGGCTGCGCCATCCGCACCATACCATCGTAAATCGACGAGTCACCGTGGGGGTGATAATTACCCATCACATCCCCGACGGTTTTGGCAGATTTCCGATAAGCCTTATCCGGTGTGTTGCCGGAATCGTACATGGAGTACAGAATCCGGCGCTGTACTGGCTTTAACCCATCCCGCACATCGGGTATTGCCCGATCCTGAATAATATATTTGGAATATCGGCCAAAGCGGTCACCGACCACTTCCTCCAGAAAAGCTGGCAAAAATTGCTCCGATAAGCTCATGTATACACCTCATTTGATAGCACTACTCTACATACTCCGTAAAATCTACGTTTTCCACAATCCAGCGCTTGCGAGGATCAACCTTGTCGCCCATCAACGTGGACACACGGCGTTCAGCCTTGGCTGCATCCTCAATCTGGACGCGCAGCAAGGTACGTGACTCGGGATTCATCGTTGTTTCCCATAACTGATCAGGGTTCATCTCCCCGAGTCCTTTATAGCGTTGAAGCTCAAAATTCCGTCCAAACTCCTTTAAGTAATTGTCAAGCTGCTCGTCAGTCCAGGCATAACGTACCGTTTCGAGCTTACCTGACTTACGGGTTATTTTATACAATGGCGGTTGAGCGATAAATATGCGTCCCGCATCAATCAGCTCTTTCATATACCGATAAAAGAACGTCAGCAGCAACACTTGAATGTGCGCGCCGTCTGTATCCGCATCCGTCATAATGATGATTTTGGAATAATTGCTGTCTTCCAGCGTAAATTCTGTTCCTACCCCTGCCCCGATTGCTGCTGTAATCGCGCGGTACTCATCATTTTTCATAACATCCGCCAGCTTGGATTTCTCCGGGTTCATCGGCTTGCCCTTCAATGGCAAAATAGCCTGAATTTTGGAATCCCGTCCCTGCTTCGCCGATCCTCCAGCCGAATCACCTTCCACGATAAACAGCTCGTTTCGTGTAAAATCCTTGGACTGCGCAGGCGATAGCTTGCCATTCAGATTAGAGCTTTCACTGCGTTTCTTGCCGGAACGCATTTCGTCACGAGCCTTACGTGCTGCTTCACGCGCTCTGGACGCCTGAACTGCCTTTTTGATTAACGTTTGCGCGACCTGCGGATTTTCCTCCAGAAAACGCTGCATCTGCTCCGATACAATTGCATCCACCGTACTGCGTGCGGAAGCGCTACCCAGCTGATCCTTCGTCTGACCGACGAATTCAACCTCGGCCATCTTGACACTGATTACGGCCATCATTCCCTCACGTAAATCATTGCCTTCCAGATTCTTATCCTTTTCCTTCAGCATTACCGTGCGTCGCGCATAGTCGTTCATGACACGGGTGTAAGCGGTTTTGAAGCCCGTTTCATGCGTACCCCCGCCGCGTGTCGGAATGGAGTTGACAAACGAAGCAATCGTTTCGGTATAACCTGCGTTGTACTGAATGGCAATTTCCACCTCAACGTCTTCCTTCTCCGCGTTGAAGTGAATGACGTCATGCAGCACGTCCTTGCCTTCATTCAGAAAAGCGACAAACTGACTTGCTCCGCCCTCATAAAAATACTCATCCGACTTCCCGCTGCGTTCATCTTTAAGTTGGATACGAAGACCCGAGTTCAGAAAAGCAATTTCCTGAAGCCGTTCGGCCAGCGTATCGTAGTTGAAATGAATGCCTGCCTGGAATACGCGAATATCCGGTTTAAAAGTAATTTTGGTGCCCGTCTTGTTGGTATTGCCCAGCACTTCAAGGCCTGTGGTCGGTTCCCCAACATGCTCCACGCCCTTCTTGTCCTGCCAATATTCAAACCGCTGACGGTGAATCTTGCCGTCCCGGTAAATTTCCACTTCAAGCCATTCCGAAAGAGCGTTCGTTACGGACGCGCCCACACCGTGTAGACCCCCGGACTTTTTATATCCCGAACCGCCGAACTTACCTCCGGCGTGCAAAATGGTAAATACTACCTGCGGTGTAGGAATTCCCGTTTTGTGCATTCCCGTAGGAATACCACGTCCGTTGTCTGTTACTGTAACGGAACCGTCCTTATGCATTGCAATGTCAATGCGGGAGCAAAACTTGGCAAGATGCTCATCCACCGCGTTGTCCACAATTTCCCATACCAAATGATGTAGTCCCGAAGAACTGGTGCTCCCAATATACATGCCCGGCCGTTTGCGAACTGCCACAAGCCCTTCGAGCACTTGAATGTCGTCCACGCCATATTCCGAAGCTCCGTTCTGAGTGCCGGTCGCTCCCGCAGACAAGTCGATTTTGTCGACCATTCATGCTCCCCCTTTGTCTAATCGTAACCGTGTTTTGCCTTATTCTTGATGATTTTCACCAAAAATGCAAACAGATGTTTTCTTTTACCTTGTCCATTTTAATTCAATATATCCCGTTTCGTAAAGACGGCGAATGAAACAATCAGCGCCGCAGCCCCCCAAATGCCCAATACAGCTAAAGAAAACGGCAAGGTCATCCCCTCAATCGGGGCGGGGCTTCCTGATAAATAATCGGTCAATTCGAGGTTAACCATAAATAAATATTTGGCGCTCTGCCAGGATGAGGCCATGTTCGTTAAAATTGTGCCCGAAATGAGCGCAGCCATCATCACCACAATGCTTGCCGCCGTACTACGTACCAGCACCGAAACCATAAAGGCAAGCGAAGCCACCACGAGGCTGACGAACCAGATCAACCCGGCTTGCAGCATCAGATAGTGCCATTGCGGGATCGCATGTACCGCTGACACATCCACCGTGGAGCCAACAATTTGGAAGCCCGTAAATACCGGAACGTTAAAGCCTTTAAAACCAAAAAACAGTCCCGATATAAGATAACTGATCACAAACACAGCCAAAATGATGAGCGAAACGAACATATACAGCGTTAGCAGCTTGCTCAGCAGCACCTTCCACCGCCTGACAGGACGAGTCAGCAGCATTTTTATCGTACCCGTCGTCCGTTCTCCTGAAACCAGATCGGAGGCAATCGCCATAATGAGCAATGGAACGAACAAATTAATGGAATTGTCCATAAACTCTCTGGTAAAGGTTACACCACTTGGTTCATTCGGGTTCACGTCATTTTCCAGATAATATTGCATTTGTTGAACAAATACTCGCCTGTAGGTCTTCCATTCCTCCGGAACCCGGTCGCTTCCCAGCGAATTTTGGTTATCCGTAATGGCCTGACGCAACTCCTGCCGCCAGTCATTGCCGAATTTTTCGCGGTTATTTTCCGCCACCTTCATCTGAGCGTACGTAAAAATCGGCACAAGCACAAGCAAAACAAGTAAAATGACATAAAATCGTTTCTTCTTGATGATTTTGAGTGTTTCATTTTGTACGAGCGGTAAAATGTTATTCAAGAATCTCACCTTCCGTCATTTTCAGGAATAGCTGCTCCAGTGTAGGGTTGATTTTGGTTACACCTTTAACGGAAATGCCGGAAGCCGTCATTTGTACGACCAGCTCCGCGATATGCTCTTCGTCCATTTCTGTAAAAATAGCATCCGCTCCGCTGCCTGCAACAATGCTGTCATCAATCAGTTCATCGGCGTTCGTAATGATTTGTACATGCGGAGAGCCTTCTAACAGGGCAAGACCCTGATCATGGGGCTCCAGTTGCCATACGGCCATACGCGAATGTGTTTCAACCAATTCCCTCACACCGCCAACAGCAAGCACTCGTCCTCGACTGATAATAGCGACACGATCACACAGCAACTGGATTTCACTAAGCAAATGACTGGAAACAAATACAGCCATACCCTCTGCCGCTAACAGACGGATAAAAGCTCTCATTTCCTTGATCCCTTTGGGGTCCAGCCCGTTCGTTGGTTCATCCAGAATAAGCAGCTTGGGTTTGCCAAGCAAGGCCTGGGCAATACCGAGACGCTGGCGCATCCCGAGAGAATACGTACTTACTTTATCATGAATACGGCGATCCAGCCGCACCAGCTCCACCACTTCACGAATACGCTGTTCATCCACACCCGGCTGCATCCGGGCAAAATGCTCCAGATTTTCCCACCCTGTCAGATAGCTGTATACCTCCGGATTTTCCACAATAGAACCGATATGCTGCAATGCCTGCTCCGGATCACGGTTTACATTATGACCACATACGGTAATGGTGCCCTCGGTAGGCTTGATCAGATCGACCAGCATACGGATGGTCGTTGTTTTTCCAGCTCCATTGGGACCAAGAAAGCCAAAAATTTCGCCCGCACGCACATCGAATGTTACATCGTGAATGATCATTTTTCGTCCGATACGCTTTTTGACGTGCTGAACAGAGAGAACGGTTTCGTTGTTGCTTCTGCTTCCGTCTGCACTGCCGAACTGATTGTCGGAATGATAGCCGGATGCTCCATCTGTGGTTGTCGAAGTCCTTGCTACATCGGTCTCGGTCTTGTCAGCAGATTGGATACCCATCACTTGTTCCCTCCCTTCTTCACATCAGCAGGTTGGCTGCTCGTGGACTTTTGTCCATCCTCCGTATTGTCGCCTTCCTTGGCCGCTACTACCGCAAACCCTTGAGCGATACGCTCAGCAATTGCCTGATAGCCCTGTCCGTTAGGATGAAAATGATCAGAGGATAAATAAACCGACAAATTTTGCTGAAATAAATCGAAGGTTGGAATCAGCGTCATATTACTGTTTTGATTGGTAATCGCCATAGCAGCCAGATTCCATTCCGTCACGACGAGATTTCCCGGAATTTTCATTTCCGGCAGGTCACTGAATGGATTATATAGTCCAACGTATATAATTTTAGCCTTCGGATTGATTTTTCCGACTTTTATCAGCACTTTTTGCAAACGCTTGGCTGCATCAGGCAGAGCCTTGCGCAAGCCATTAAGCGTAGGTGGCTCTTTGCCGGTTTGGGCAGCTTGTGCCCCCTGAAACAAATCATTTCCGCCAATGGACACAATAATAACATTGGCCTTTTTCAACACATAGGCCACGCCAGGCTCATCCAGTTTGGTCAAAAGTCCCTGAGTCGTCAGCCCGTTAATGCCCAGATTGTTAATGAGCTGAGCCTTATGGCCTTCCTGATCATTTAACAAGGTCACCGACCGTCGTACAAAACCGCTGCCTGAGTCATCGCCAGTTCCTTTCGCCAGCGAATCTCCAATGGCAGCTACCCGAAACTCCCCCGTCTGAGTTGCAGCGGATGGCGCATTTTGTATCTGCGATGAACCCGAATTTACAGGTTTGGTGCTAACGAGCGGCTCTGGAGCCGTAATGCTTCGTACTGCGGTAATAAATCCGTACAATAATAGCAGTGTGGCGGCGATGGACACGGAACCGACAGACCGCCAGATCCATTTTGATGAATTCACTCGTGTTCCCTCCTGATAACTTGGTGAAATAAACATAAAGCTTCTCATATCATTTTGCAAATAAACCGTTCTGAGTGTTATGAAGCATACATAGCATTTTGCAACAATCCCAAGAGCGATTTCAAATCAGCAATATAGAGATCGAAACGGTTTAGTTCGTCTATTTATTGTACTTTCGAGCGTTGGGAATCGAATGATGCAAAATGCTGAAGTATGCTAAAAAGGATGGCATATCGCCATCCTTTTTATTACGACTTTTTGGTTCGTACAGCTCATCCTTTACCTCTGCATAGATGAAAACCTCACTTGCTATCGGGTATAAAGCTTTTGATCCATTGTCCGAAGCTGCCCGGATTTCTGGTTTGGATCAATACCGTCCCCTCGCCGCGAAAACGGCATACAAGTGCTTCTCCGCTCGTTACACTGGACAACCAGCCTTTGGACGCTTTTTCAATTTTGTAATCCATATAGTCTGGCCATGCCACCAGATGAGCGTTATCAATAATACGCTCCTCTCCGGGTGCAACATAAATCGGATGAATGGCTCCGTAAGAGGATAAAAACACTGTTCCGCGACCGCTGATTTCAACGATAAAAAAACCTTCGCCCGAGAACAATCCTTTCATCAGATTCTGCATTTTAGTGCTGACCTCAATGCCCTCCGTACACGCCAAGAAGCCATCCTTTTGCACCAAAAGTCTATACGTACCGTCCAATTCTACTGCTTGTACATCGCCTATACTTGCCGGAGCAAGCAGCACTTCAGCTGGCCCTCGAGATGCTCTCAGCTCCTGAAAAAAGAATTTCTCCCCGCTCAGCATCCGGCCTAAACCGCGCAACAATCCACCATCCACAGTCCCCTTTATATCCACGCTGGAAGACATGGAAACCATAGCTCCCATCTCCGCTTTAATCGTTTCTCCGGGGTTCATCTGTACCTTGAGCATAGCAAAAGCACCTTCATGCACAATTTCGTAGCTCATTCGTTCACCTGACTTTCCCATAAGTTATTAGTTATCAATATAGCTTTGTGTTATCATACTATACTTGCCGTACTTATGCCTGTTCTTGCATATAAGTAAAAGTGATAGATAAGCACACCCGTAGAGGGGCAAACAGCGTAAAAAGCCCGCTGAACGTGTCAGCAGGCCTTGAATTTAGCGTTAGGTTGTCAGTATAATGTCATAACATAATGACGTTTGAAACGCTTTTTTATGATCGACTTTTAGTTACGTGTAAATTCCTGTACCCAGTATCCATTATAGTAAGCTACACCGATTTGTGTATATTCTGCCTTCAAAATATTTTCACGGTGTCCCTGACTGTTCATCCAGGCTTTCATAACTTCTTGCGGCGTTTGTTGTCCCATCGCAATATTTTCACCCGCATACGTATAAGTTACGCCGAATTTCTTCATCATATCAAATGGTGAGCCGTAAGTCGGTGATGTATGGGAAAAGTAATTATTTGTACTCATATCCTTCGCCTTGGCCAAAGCTACTTCGGTAAGCTTCGCGTTAGAAGCGAGTGGGCTCAAACCTTTTTGGCTACGCTCGTTATTCACCAGTTTTACTACTTCTGCTGCAAATTGAGACTTACTGAGCTGTGCATCCGAACCGGCGGACTGACCTGCTCCTGAATTCGTATTTTGAGCTTTCGACTGTTTGTTGGTAGCAGGCTGTGAACCTTTTTGGTTAGCCGGCTTTGCCACTTGCTTGTCGGAAGAAGGATTCGTCGTCTTTGTTTTCGCTTGATCCTGTCCGGACAAATCCTGAATTACGGTCTTCGTAATCGTAGTCGTTCCATTAGAGGTATTCACCGTAAATCCGTTATCCTTGAACCATTGTTGTAATTGGGCAGACAAATCGTCAGCTGGTGAAGCTGATGCCGGAACGATGAATCCTGCGGATAACATAGCGGTTAAACTTCCCATCACCAGTGTTTTTTTCAACATATTCTTCATTTCGTCATCTCCTTGTTGTATAGTGCCTTGTTGTGAACCTGCCTGGTTACAACTTTGTAATCTTTACTCTAGCAGTATAACATGTTTCATAGCAGGATCAATGGTATAAAAGTTGGAAAAAAATAGCCCCGCTCGGCAATGGCCTAAACGGGACTGATCTATGGTAATGAGGCTCTGAATATAATCCGGGCTTGTACAGGGCTGTTATTTAAGCTTTTTGCTAAAACGGTAGCCTTGCTTTTCAAAGCCGATTCGGTTGTAGAAAGCTTGGGCCTCTATTTGTTTGATGCGGTTATTCGCTCCGGTAATGAACAAATGAAAGCTTCCTTGTGCACGTCCCCACTCCTCACCGCAGGCCACCAAGCGCTTGCCGATGCCCTCGCCGCGATACTCCTTGCTCACGACCAGCATGGTGATTTGTACGGCAGGATCAGGATAAGCCAGGCTTTGAGCCGTATGCATGCCGATTACGCCGACAACACGACCATCCATTTCTGCGACCATCATATTTGCTTGGCAGTCCTCCTGCGTAGTTCCCATAACTTCTTTCATCACACCACAAGTCATCGGATATCCGACTTCTCTTAGCAGTCCTGTTACGGCTTCGCAATCGCCAAGCTCTACGGAACGAATTGTCAGTACTGGAAACATCACATTGTTAGACATGATTTACCTCCACTTTCAGCATATTGGCAGCTTCTTTGGCCGTCTTCCGTGCTGTTTCCACATCTCCCGCAGCGCTAAGCGCTACAGCCATCCGGCGTCCCGGCTTGGTTTCAGGCTTCCCGAACACTCGCACCTGTGTCCGGGGTAGCAATAATGCATCATACAGACCACCGATTACAAAATCCCGCGTAGCTTGTTTTGCCTTCAAGGTAGCCGAAGCCCCAGGGGTTAGCAGTGTAACCGACAGTATCGGGAATCCGAGAATGGCCCGTACGTGAAGCGCAAATTCCGACAAATCCTGCGTAATCATCGTTACCATTCCCGTATCATGCGGACGGGGGGATACTTCACTGAATACGACGCCATCAGCCGTTAAAAACAGCTCTACGCCAAACAATCCGTAACCACCCAGTTCATCCGTAATCGTACGGGCAATGTCCTCCGCGTCCGAAAGTTGCTTGTCCGTCATGCCATGAGGTTGCCAAGATTCGACATAATCCCCATCCTTTTGAATGTGGCCAATCGGTGGGCAAAAAGTCGTACCCGATACCGATCTGACAGTCAATAACGTAATTTCACTTTCAAACGGAACAAAAGCTTCAACAATGACACGTGTTGTTTTGGCACGTGCGCCTTCCAACGCCGTATTCCAGCAGGATTCCGCTTCCTCGGGTGTCCGGCATACAGACTGCCCTTTACCCGACGAACTCATCAAGGGCTTGACCACGCATGGCGTGCCCAGCTCATGAACCGCTGACCGCAACTGCTCAAAATGATCTGCAAAGCGGTAGGCGGCGGTCGGAAGTTGCAACTTCTCGGCAGCAAGCCTGCGAATGCCCTCCCGGTCCATCGTAAGACGGGCGGCCCGGGCCGTTGGAACTACGTAAAATCCCTCTTGCTCCAATTCTTCCAAAGCACCCGTAGCAATAGCTTCGATTTCAGGTACAATTATGTCGGGCTTTTCCTTGCGAATCAGTGCCTTCAATGCCTCAGCATCCTGCATATCCAAACAATAAGAACGATGAGCCACCTGCATTGCTGGAGCCAGTTCATAGCGGTCTACAGCAATACATTCCACGCCAAGCCGCTGAGCTTCAATAATGACTTCTTTTCCCAATTCGCCGCTACCCAGCAGCAGCATCTTTTTAGCCCCAGCAGAAAAAGGAGCACCCCACATCTTGAACTCTTCCCCCTCTGAAGATATTGCTCTGATCTCTTTTCATCTTTATTTTCAGGGTTTAGCTCCAAGAATGCAATAGCGCTCCGCATTTAAATTTACAAAAATCGCGATTTTTTGATCTTTTTTTACAAAAATCTGAACTGTGCTTCCACCAGCCCCCGATAAATTCCATGTTTTTTCATCAATTGTTCATGATTCCCACTTTCTTGGATCTGCCCATGATCCAGCACGACGATATGATCGGCATTCCGAATGGTGGACAAACGATGAGCAACCATGAAGGAGGTTCTGCCTTCCAGCAGCACCTGAAGAGCCTCCTGAATTTTCAGTTCTGTTTCCGTATCTATACTGGCTGTGGCTTCATCCAATATGAGAATTCGTGGATTAGCCAGTAAAGCGCGGGCAAAAGATAGCAGCTGGCGCTGGCCCATGGACAGCATACCGCCCCGCTCCTCTACCTCTGTTTCATAGCCGCCCGGCAAATGAACGATGAATTCATGAGCATTGACTGCCTTCGCAGCCGCTTCAATTTCCTCATCCGTTGCATCCAGTCGACCGAATCGAATATTATCGCGAATCGTACCTGAAAAAATAAATGTATCCTGAAGTACGATGCTAATTTGGCTACGCAAGCTCTCCACCGTTACATCACGCACATCATGGCCGTCAATCATAAGTCGCCCTGATGTAATGTCATAAAACCGGCTGAGCAGGTTAATGATTGTGCTTTTACCAGATCCGGTATGCCCGACAAGCGCAATGGACTGACCCGCCTCGACAGAGAGATTAATGCCTTTAAGCGCCTGACGTCCCTTTTCATATTCAAAAACAACTTCTTCAAAATGGATATCGCCGCGAATGGACGGTAGGTCTTTGGCTCCCGGCTTATTCGCAATATTCGGCTGTTCATCCATAAACTCAAAAATTCTTTCAGACGAAGCCATCGCAACCAGCAACTGGTTGTACATTTGGCCCAGTCGATTAATCGGGTCCCAAAAGTTCCCCACATAGTTGGCAAACGCAACCAGCAGACCTACCGTAAGCTGATCCGTCTGAATCAGATGTGCCCCGAACCAGAACAGCACAAGCGTACCCAAGCCTCCGGTAATATCAATGAGCGGGCCGAAGATCTGATTCATGGCCGATGCTTTATCCCAAGATCGTTTGCTGGAGCTGTTCATGTTATCGAAATAAGCCATGTTTTCCTGCTCCTGCGTGTACGCCTGCGTCACACGGATACCCTGAATGGATTCATTCAGATGAGAGTTGATACGGGAATTCTTCATGCGTACTTCCTGCCAGGCACGGCGGATGCGCACACGCAGCTTGGTAGAGATTAAAAACATGATCGGAACAGTCACGATGACCGCCAGACCAAGCTTCCAGTTAATCAGCAGCAAAATGACGATGATTCCAGTGAGCTGTACACAGTCAATCAGGACATTCACCGCACCATTCGTAAATAGATCCTGAAGCGAGTTGATGTCATTCGTAACGCGTACCAATACAGATCCAGCCGGTCTTTTATCAAAAAAGTTGAAGGAAAGCTTCTGAATATGCTTGAACAGATCCTCACGCAGATCGTAAATGACACGTTGACCGATAATATTTGTGAATTTAATGCGGTACGTACTGGCTGCCCATTGAATTAAATATAGCAACAGCACTGCTCCAGTTATAAGCAGCAGCAATTTTACACTCGGCAGTGCAGGCCCTACGGGAGCAATCGCCTTGTCAATGGCCAGACTGATCAGATAGGGAACGGTCAACTTGGTGATGGTACCAAGAATCATCATGACCAGTAGTATCGGCAGGATCTGCCGGGCGTAAGGCTTCATGTATGCGAGCAACCGTTTGAATTCGGACCAGTTAAACGGTTTGTCGATGATATCATCATCCTGGTACACAAATCGCTCATTCATTGGTTTTTGAAGCGTTTTGGCTTTTTCAGCGGGTACATTCATGGTCTCACCTGCCTTTCGGATGCACCGTCAGGAGTCTGGGCTATGTAGTCAGCGTATTGAATATGATACACATCCTGATACGGACCTGGAGTAGCAATGAGCTGTTCATGCGTTCCTCGCTGGGCTATCTGCCCTTCCTCCAGCACTACAATTTCATCAGCATGACGAAGTGAAGAAATACGGTGAGCAATAATAAAGGTCGTCCGTCCTCGCATAACCTCTTGAAAACCGGTCTGGATTTCATGCTCCGTCTCCATATCGACCGCGCTGGTCGCATCATCAAGCACCAAAATTTTCGGATTTTTGAGTAGTGCGCGTGCGATGGCAATCCGTTGCTTTTGCCCACCAGACAGCCCCAGTCCCCGTTCACCGACAACTGTGTCATAGCCCAATGGCAGCTCGGTAATAAATTCATGCGCCTGAGCCAGCTTGGATACGCGTATAATGTCATCCATACTGACATGGCTTAGTCCATAAGCAATGTTGTTACGGATGGAAGATGAGAACAGGAACGTCTCCTGGAACACGGAAGATATTTGAGCACGTAAATCACGGATTTTCAAATGGCGTATTTCCGTTCCATCCAGCTTGATGCTGCCTGCGTTCACATTGTAAGCTCGCATAAGCAGTTGAATAATGGTGGATTTACCTGATCCGGTTCCGCCCAAAATACCGATGACTGATCCCGGGGGCGCATCCAGGTTGATGTCAACCACAGCGGGTAGCTTATTCCCGTAAGCAAAAGTGACATGCTCAAATGTGACATGGCCCTCCACCTCGTCAGCATCGAGCGACAGAGCATCAGCTTCATCGGTAACATCCACCGATTGATTCAATAGCTCCAAGACCCGTTCACCAGAAGCTTTGGACTGGGTATAGTTATTGATATGGAAGCCAATGTTCCAGATGGGGCCGATAATATACCAAATTAAGCTAAAAAAGGCGACAAGCTGACCCAGGGTCAGCGACTTTTCAATAACCAGATAGCCCCCCATGCCCAGCAGAAGAACCACACTGACAGAAGCAATCAGCTCCATGGCGGGGAAGAAACGGCTCCACAGGGAAGCAGCTTGAATTTGATTACTTTTGTATTGCTCATTTCGCACTGAAAATTTTTCAACCTCATATGATTCGCGGGCAAATGATTTGACGGTGCGCACGCCTGTTATATTTTCCTGCACCGCTGTCGTCAAGGCGCTGAGCGCAATCCGCATTTCCTGAAAGGTGGGGTGAATTCGGGATTCGAACTTAAACGTGACGAAGAGCAGCAAAGGCATGCTGATCATCGTAAAGAGGGTGAGTTGCCAGTTGATATACAGCATCATCATAGATCCGAATACGACCATCAGTACCACATTGAGGATTTGGGCAAAACCAAACCCGATAAAGTTGCGAATCGCCTCCAGATCACCCGTCAAACGGGACATGAGATCGCCAGTTTTGGCAGTGTCATAATATCTGAAGGACAAAAATTGCAGCTTTTCATAACAAGCATTGCGGAGTCGGTAGGCCAGATAGTTACCCAGCCGTCCACCAAAAAATCCGTGTAAAAATTGCATAAAACCTTTGACGATCACGACTCCCAGCACAGTTAGAGCCAGTGCCGGAACTTTCCCGAAGTCACCGGGGATGATAGCGTTATCAATTAGCCTTTGGAGCAGGTTTGGATACACCAGTCCCAGGGCCGTCGCTATCGCAAGGCATAGAATAGAAAGAAACAGATAATGTCTCCTCTCACGAAAAAAGCCCTGCAATTGCCTGAGCACTTCCATGTCAATGTCCCTCCATTAGTTGCACGACGTTGTTATATGGCTTAGTGAAGTTTACCATTCGCATTCCAAGGGGGCAAAGAGGATAACTGGCCGTTTTCAGGCAGGTTCGCAATTGGCGGGTGATTAGACAAATTAAATCGCTTTCTTATCATTGAATATGGCTAATTACTCGTTATTGCTGTCTTTTTGAAGCATGCTTAAAACACCGGGTTGTCCCGCAACCCGGTGTCCTGATGAAAGATATGCTTGTCCATGAAGCGACGGTAGCCCGCAATCTATGGATGGAATGCTTATTAGGCGGCTGATTAGGTTATTTGAAAAAATGAACTTAGGCAATGTGTGGCAAGAATTACGTTAGCGATTCTTCCTGCTCCAAGGCGACAATCCGACTGGCAAGCTCTTCCCAAACCTGTGGCTGCTCACCACCCGTAAGTGCATGCTCCATACCGCGAATCGTCTCCAGCATCTGCTCCCGAAGCTGAGTCGTCTGCCACATTTGTTCCTCCTGTACCAGCATAATGTAAAAAGAGGACATTCGTTCTCGCTGTTGCTCTACAGCTTCCCCGATTCTCTCGCGCAGCACTGGCTCCAGTTTGGTTTGCAGACCCGCACGGCCAGATCCTTCAAAAAATAGCTTTGGATTTTTAAAGCTGCCCCAATATTCTTTCCAATGGACGGACTCCTGTAAGGAAATTTCAATCAGTTCGGGAACAGCCCATTCTCTGGGTTCAGGAACCGTGCAATCCAGTCCTTCCAGCTGATGGTTCATGTCCTCTACACACCGCTGTATAGCCTTGCGTACCAAGCTTTGTCCCGTTTTTTCCAGCCTCAGCGTGGTTGCCAGCAATTCTTGTGACAGTTCCAGTTCGATCAGGCGCATCAGCTCACGGCCACAGGAAGCAAATGCTGAACGAAGATCGCCCACACCTTCCCGCAGGACAGACGGATGAAACGCCTCCGCGATAAACTCTCCAGTCCGATAAGCCAGCCGTTGACGTACGTGAAACAGCAGTTCATCGGTTTCCCCAGACAACACGGCTGCACCACTGCTATCAGACAGGCTCAGTAGTGTTTGCTCCAGTCCCTCGCGGATATGGTTTATTCGCTCCAACCGCCCTTCGCGTTCCTCCACGCTATATCTGGCATCTGCGGCGTGTTGCACTATCCGGCTTCGCAACCGCCCCAGCTCCTGCATGGCGGAAGCAATGGACAATCCGGCCAGCTCTTCGGCTGCAAATGCTGAAAAATCATCTTCAAACGCATCAAAACCTGAAGCCGCACGCAGCGAAGCCTCTCCTTGCTCGGCTGCTTCCAGCGCCAGCATACTGGACAGCGGATAAATACGCGGCTTACGAATCCCGTTCGCTTGCAGTTGCTCATGCACATGCCGGGTTACGGATTGTAGCTCTTCTTCGGACGAAGCGAGGTCCGCTGCATTGACGATGAAAAAGGTCTGATCCAGCGCCAACGTCTCTTTCACCCGGCCCAATTGATTCAAAAATTGACGGTCTCCTTGAGTGAACGCATGATTATAGTACGTGACAAATACAAGAGCGTCCGCATGCTTCATATAATTGAAGGTCACACCTGTGTGACGCGCATTGACTGAATCCGCTCCAGGCGTATCCACAAGCACGATCCCCTGACGGGTCAGAGGGCAGTCATAATAAAGGTCAATATGCTCCACAAAGCATGACTTATGCTCGGATGCAACAAAATCCCGATATTGCTCCAGATTTACTTGAAGCTGCTGGCCCAGCAAACTTTCAGCTTCTTCCCATCCAGCGGCGGCAGCCTTCAAAAAGCTGTAATGGGGCCGCCCGGCAGGGTGAATGCCTTCGGGGGATAACGCATGTACGGTATCCTGCCATCCCTCTGCACCCGGTTCTCCCAGCCCTAACAGCCGAAACGAGTATTTAAGGTCTTCCCGCAAAGCGTCCACTGATTTCATATGGACGTCTGCGGTAGCATGGCGCTCCTTGCTTGCGGGCGCCATAATCCGGTTAATCGCCGCTGTCGTCGGATGCGGCGATACAGGCAACACCGCTTCGCCCAGCAAAGCGTTGGCGAAGCTGGACTTCCCGGCGCTGAACGCTCCGAACAGCGCCAGCGTGAACCGCCCGCCTTCCAGCGCAGCGGCGCGGGCGTGCAAATCCCGTACTGCAGCTTGCATGGCAGGGTACGGGCTCAACAATGCAGCGGCGGCCTCCAATCGGGACGCTGCTGCATCCAGCCGCGTGCGGCGGCCTCCGGCGGCGGGCTGTGCTGCCGTCGTGCCTGCAAGCGGCTGCGCCGCTGCGGCGTGTGCGCCAGCGGCGGCAGTACGCGCAGCGCCCGCTGGCGCGGCCGAAGCCGCAGCGGTGGTTTCCGCCGCAGGCGCTGGCGCGGCCGCCTGGGGCAACGCGTCAGGCGCGGCTGCTTGCGGAAGCAGGCTGCGCAGCACGGTGGCGTGCGCAGCCGAGGCGCTTAGGCGGGCGCGATAACGGCCTGCCGCGTCCGCCTGCGCCAGCAGCTCGGTGCGCGCGGACGCAAGCGCCGCGCGGCGTGCTTCGGCCTGCGCAGCTAGCTGCGCCAGCATGCGATCTGCCAGCGCCAGCGCCTTGCAGCGGCAATCTGCCGTAACGGCGCTGCGCAGATCCTTGCAATAGTTCAGCGTATACTCCGACGACAACGCGGTTTCCTTCACCGTCTGCTCAATCAGTCTCCGATCCGTCACAGGACGAATTTCGTCCAGCTCCTGCTCCATCGCAGCCGACCACAAACCATGCCCATCCCCCCAGGAACGCAGCAGCTCTCGAACATGAGGAAGCAACTGCCCCTCCACCTGATCAGCCAGCATACCAGTCAGTCGTTCTAAACGGTTTTCCTTCTCCCGCTCCGTCTTTCCCCCGGCAAACCATAGCCCGGCCTTGAAGCCCGGCTTGCGGCTCTCCAAATATTCGCCCGCCGCCTCACGCAGCTCCGCAGGTGTCAAATGGGCATGCTCCAGTACATGATCCAACTCTTGCCGCAGCCGTTTATGCTCCTGCTCCGCCAGCATCAGCCAGCGTTCATCCTCTTGCTGCAAAACTTCCAGCTCCATATCCAGACGCGAAATGGCTTCCTCCCCGCCTGCCTCTTCCAGCAACGTGTTCAGTTCCTCTTCCTCCGCAGCCTGTACAGCCTCCACATGTTGATCCGCCAAATGGCGCATGGAGGAAACCAAACTGTACGACAATAGCTCTGTTTTTCGCTCCAACAGTGCTTTGATTAGCAACGGCAGCTCTTTCCATTGGTTCCAAGGATGGTTTTGCTCTTTCAAGGAGGTGAACAGTATATCCGTGTAATGAACCTGCCAAGCATGAAAGCTAGCCTCCACCTCACTACGATAACGTGTAAATGAAAGCTCTCGCTCTCGATGCTTATCTATTTGGTTAATAATCAAATATAACGGCTTGCCCCAATCCGACAGACTTTTGGCAAAGGACAAGTTATTTTCCGATTGAATATGGTTATAATCCATCACATAAAAAACAATATCCGCCCAGTGCAAAGCAGAATGTGTCGCCAGCGCATGGCCGTGGTCCGTAGAATCGACACCAGGTGTATCCAGCAGTACCCCTCCGCCAGCTAACATCGGGACATCCTCCCATACCTGAACCGATTCGTAAGCTCCGCCATTTTTACAATATTCAGCCAGCTCGGACAGAGAGGTTTCCAGCACCTCCGGCTCCGGGTTTTCTGATGTTTTGGCCGGATGAATTAGCGCTCTCGAACGTCCGTAACGGATGGACACCACATTAGCGCTCGTAGGAACCGGCCCGGAAGGCAGCACTGTTTTGCCGCACAGACTGTTGATCAAGCTCGATTTCCCAGCGGAAAAATGCCCGCAAAATGCAATGGTCAGTTCCTCTGCATCCGCCTTCTCCAGCAAGTCAGCTACGGCTTTCGCTCCTTCCTCATCCCCGGCTGTGCGCAAAAAATTCCGTAACTGTTCTATCGTATTCATTTCTTCCCGAGCATTCCCTGTAATCGTTTGCATCATAAGCTATAGTTCCACTCCTTGTCCCTTAACTACCTCAAATAGCTTTATTGTAGCATTCCTTAGGCGCTGTGAGAATCATCACAGTTCAGGTTTTTGCAAAAATCCACAAAGCGACGTGTAACCAGCAATATATAGATCGAAAATGATTTTATTCGTCTATATATTGCACCTTGGAGCGACTGGAATCGAATTTTGCAAAATCCTGAATTAAAAAAGATGTTAAAAAAAGGCGCTCCCCGCCATGTACATGACTTTGGGAAACCGCCTTTTTATCAATAGTACCAATAAGTTCATCTCATTCTGTCCAAAACTGATCTTTACAGCAAAGCTTCAATATCCTCTTCCATATCCAGGGGATCCGTCGTCGCCTCAAAGCGTTTGACCACTTTCCCGTTCCGATCAATCAGGAATTTTGTAAAATTCCATTTGATCGAATCTCCAGCTAAGTATTCAGGATGACGCTCATGAATTAAAGGAATAAGTATTTTGGCAACCGAATGCGTTTCATCAAAGCCCTCAAAGGGGCAACGACGAAGAAAGATATGTAAACAACGGGTGAGCCTGCTTATCACGTACATCCACCTTTTGGAACATGGGGAACGCAACGCCATAATTCAGGGTACAAAATGCATGCACGCTGTCATTGGAATCCGGCTCCTGATCGGCAAACTGATTACACGGAAAGCCGAGAATCACCAAACCTCTATCCTTATAGTGATCATACAAACGCTGCAAATCCTGATATTGAAATGTAAAACCGCACTGGCTGGCTGTATTTACAATTAATACCACTTTATCTTTAAAATCACTAAGGGAGATTTCCTTACCGTTCATTGCAACGGCTGAATAATCATAAATGCTCATTTAAGAATAACTCCTCTGTAAGTTATACACCATGCGCCCCGAGGCTGGTTAGACCAGCCGAGCCGCTTACGGCGGAGCATGCAAGCATGTCCGCTAATTGAACTTAATTTGTTGCCGTCTCAAGCACTGGCAGCAAAATTTCGAATACTTGACCATGCTGCAAAATTGTAATTCCGCGGGATTTGTCCTTCATTACGACTACTTCCGGCTTTTGAGACATACGCTCCAGATAATACTCAGGTACATCACCAGAATGGCTAACTGTGATTCCTTCAAGCTCGCGCTCTTCGTTTTCAGCAAACTCCGATGTTACGATTTGCTCAAAAATATCGGAAAAAGCCTCAAAATTGTCTGTATATACCGAAATGCATTTCATACTCTTCATCCTTTTCTACACTTAAATGGTTAAACCCTCGTAATCTCTGCGGGGTCTTTAAGCTCTACGTTCCTTATCTTTCCTGATCAGGGACGTTTTCATACGTTTCTTGCCTTCCCTGCATACATCGAGCAACGGACATACCTGACATTGAGGGTTTTGCGCTTTGCAGTGATAGCGGCCGAAAAAAATGAGCCTGTGATGGGTCAAGGACCATTCGTCCCTAGGTACCCTTTTCATCAGCTTTTTTTCCACCTCTAGCACTGAATCGTCCCATCCCGCAAAGCCCAGTCGTTTGGAAACACGCTCTACATGCGTATCTACCGCAATAGCTGGTACATTAAAAGCGGTGGACACAACGACATTAGCCGTCTTGCGCCCAACACCGGGAAGCTTGACCAACTCATCATGCTCAGACGGTATTTCTCCGCCGTACTGGTCTATCAATAAACGGCACAGGTTTTGAATATGCTTAGCCTTGTTCCGGTACAAGCCGATTCTGCGGATATCCTGCTCCAGTTCTTCAATGGGAACAGCCAAATAATCCTCGGGTGTCTTGTATTTTTGAAACAGGTCTGCCGTTACTTTATTCACCATCTGATCGGAGCATTGAGCAGACAATAACACAGCAATCGTTAATTCAAAAGCATTGTCATGGTTCAACTCACAATGGGCATCCGGAAACATCGTACCGATGGTGTCCAATATATGACGTGCGGTTGCTGCATTCACGGAATCCTACCTCCTACCAAAAAAAACGTCTTGATACGGGATAGCCCGCATCAAGACGGTCACTCTAAATAATCATCCGAAAAGAAACGAATACTATTTGTGCATGACTGCCTGCATAGGCGAGAAATACACTCCTATATTAACATTAACTGTCACAGATTGCACGAGAAAAGTGTGTAATTCCCAAGAAATTTTCATACAGTCTGATCTGTTAACGGTTCATCGGATGATCCAGGTCTACATGTCCCATTAAGGATTCCAGGGATTGACCATCTACGAGCAAATCCAGCGTTTTGACTTCCTTGAACTGGAACATCGTTTTCTTCAAAGCGTCAATAGCCAATTCCTCGCCGCCTGCACCCAGACGAGCCTCGTCCGGCAGGGAAATATCAAACGTCAATGCTCCATTGTCCAATTTGATTTTATGCACGGAAATTTTCTCGGACCATAACGGTATCAGAGTAGAATTCCCACTCTTTTGCAGAGCTTCAAACGCCTTTTGGAATTTTTCCAGCTCGCTTGGGTAGGTAATTTCCTTTTTCTGTTCCTTCAAACCTGTCTCTTGTGTATCGGTGTAGTACACCGTGATCTGTTGAGTTTGGCGGTCTCCTGATTTTACCGTATCCGTCTTGGTGTTTGTAGGCTCGGTTGACGAGGATGCAGGTGTTTGACTCGCTCCGTTATTTTCAGCAGACTGAGTCGATGAATCAGGGATCGTTTGTTCTAATGTGCTATTTTGCGCCGCAGACGTTTTTGTTTCCTGAGATGGAGCAGCAGGAGCGGCTGTCTCCTTGGAGGCGCAGCCTGCACCTGCAATAGCAAACAGTGCCAGCAGACCTGCGATTACGATTTTCTTGTTCATATGTCCCCCTCCTTGCTTGACGTTGGCAAGCGATTTGTTGAAGATTTATTTTACACCAAGATACTCTGTGATGCCATCTGCAATCCCTTGAGCTACCCGGTTTTGGAAATCTTCATCAAACAGTGTGGCTTCCTCTTTCGCATTACTGAGATATCCTACCTCAAGCAAAACAGCAGGCATCGTCGTTTCCCGAATGACATGGAAATTGCCATAACGAATGCCCCGGTCTGTTAAACCTGTCGCTGGTGCAAAGTACTTATGCATGACGTCCGCGAACGCTTTGCTTGCACTACGCTGGTAATACGTCTCTGTACCGTTGGAAGCCGAGCTGCCGCTGCTGTTGGCGTGAATGGACACGAATACGTTGGCATTGAGATTTTCAGCCACTTTTACGCGTTGTTTAAGCTCCAAAAACGTATCATCGCTGCGTGTCAACACAACCTCAAGATTAGGGTTCTGCTTCAAAATGCTTTCTACCTTCAGAGCCATAGCCAAGTTGAAGGTCTTTTCGTAATTTTTTCTAGAAATCCCAACGGCTCCGGAATCCTTCGCTCCATGACCGGCATCAATAACAACGACTTTTTTGCCATTGCTGTTAACTGGTGAGGTCTGTGTACCATCCGGCTGTGAACCATCTGGTAAGGTAGCGTCAGGTGTTGTATTCACTGAATCCTTCGATGCCAGATCGACGATAACACGACTCGAGCCGTCATTGTATGCGGTATAATTCATGACATGCTTCAGATCAATAACAACACGAACCGTTGAAGGTTCCTTTTGGAATAAAGCATAACGGATACCGGATACATCCGCTTCATCCTGAATATCCAGTGAACCATTCTGGCTGCTGTCCAGCTTTTGCTGGGCCCCAAAGTTGTCAGCAAAAGCCGTAGCCGGCAAATCCACAACTACTCGATCAGGGGCAGTCATTGTAAATGCTTTTGGCTTCACTGCACCCGTAGTCGTAATGGTTAAGCGGTTTTGACTGAAACTGATTCCCTGTACCTGCATTACACCTGAACTGGCATTATTCGTTGGTAAAGTTACACTTCCAGTATCTGTGCTGCTATTCCCGGATTTAGGAGGAGTAAATTCCCCGTTTCCCGACCCGCTGCTGCGGGTATATAATTTTACGGACTTGGAGCTACTGTCCCATTTTACGTCCAGTCCCATTTGCTCGCCGATAAAGCGAAGCGGTACAAGGGCATAATTGGAACGCAGCAGAGGCGAAGCATCCAGACTAATGTCGCTTCCATTGACAGTCGCCGTCTTGCTTCCGATTATCATTCGGATCGAGGTACTGTCCTTCTCAATCGTTATGGTTCGCGCCTGCTGCTTCCATGTCACGTCATAACCTAAATTTTCAGAAATTACGCGTAGCGGAACCATTGTACTTCCACCAATCACTTGTGCCTTAGCACCGCTCGGGACACTTAACTGTTGATCGTCGAGATAGATTTGTGTTCCACTCGAAGCCGCATGTCCATAACCCGGAACCGCCCACATGAAGACAAATAATAACAACAAAAAACCAAATTTCTTCATTCGTCACCCTTCCATTCATAATTTTTTTGCCACATGCTCCGGTGCGGCGACCTGATATACGCGCTTATGTAATATCAGACAACCTTTTAGACGTTATTCCACACCAAAAGTTGCGAATATATTCCATCATAACAGAAATATACGTGCCAAAGAACTAGTTTTGTCGAATTTTAGCTAAAAATATAGTTCATTCGCTTTGCGGCTAAGGTCATTGATCGGATTACAAAAAAAAGCTGCTTTCTCCCTAAACATGGATAGGGATAAAAAGCAGCTTTGGGATGAGTTTCATACGATCTCATTTAAAATTTTCAAAATTATGAGTTGATAGAATCACTCGTGTCGTTGACCGTCACAGTCCCCAGATATTCCTTTAGACCGTCCACAATCCCTTCCGCAATCCTTTCCTGTGTTTCTTCCGAGAACATGGCTGCTTCATCAGACAGATTGCTAAGGTAGCCACATTCCAGCAACACGGCTGGCATTTGGGCCTTTCTCGTCACGATATGATTCGCCACCTTAATCCCGTTATCCTTAAATCCGGTTGCTGCCACAAGATGCTTATGCATCGTCGTTGCTAGCCCCAGACTTCCCTGACGTGCATAGTAGGTTTCAGAACCGTTGGCTTTTCCTTTATTGGAGGGGAGCATACTGTTTCCATGGATCGAAACAAATACGCTTGCATTCTGATCGTTTGCAAGCTGGGGGCGTTCATCCAGTGTAGGATACGTATCTCCATCCCGGGTCATGACTACCTGAATATCAGGATCGTTTTGCAAGAGCTGCTTGACCTTTAACCCTACAGCCAGTGCAAACTCCTTTTCATGTCTTCCAGTGATACTGCCTGCTCCGGGATCTCTGCCACCATGCCCTGGATCAATGACGACTATTTTCCGTCCGCCGCTGTTGGTTGGTGTCACAGCCTGATCAACACTGCGTTCACGCAAGAGTGTGATTTCACCTGTGCCGTTAGTTGAAAGCTCGTAATCACGTACCTGGTTTAAAGCAATTACAATGCGGACGCCGCCCTTTTGTCCATCGGCGGGAGCAAACCTGACTTCCTGCACATCCTCGCTGTCAATATTCGTCAGCACTCGTAATCCATCGCTACGAAGCGGAAACTGCTGAGAAATTTCCGACGTAAGCACAGCTTCTGCCAGATCTACAACAATGCGATCAGGTCCCGTCATCTTGGTCACTTTGGGCGTTACATCCCTGTTCAATGAAATCTGTAATGCCTCATCTTGAAAGGTAATGTTTTGTACTAGTAGTGTATTTGCTTGTAGCTGTTCTGTATCCTGCTGCTTGGATGATGC
This sequence comes from Paenibacillus sp. RC334, assembly GCF_030034735.1. Classification (NCBI taxonomy): domain Bacteria; kingdom Bacillati; phylum Bacillota; class Bacilli; order Caryophanales; family Paenibacillaceae; genus Paenibacillus; species Paenibacillus sp. RC334. Next base: position 3,176,815 of record NZ_CP125370.1, read on the forward strand.
GAGTTCGTCCTGTGTAAGCTTGTCTGATCCAGTCAGCTTTGTAGTCGTTGTTGTTGACGAAGACGTTTTTTGTGTACTCGTGATCTGTGTCTGCGTTTGTGATGTTTTTTGGGATGGAGACTGTTTTTCTGTCTGCTGGTCTGTCACCTTTTGACTGAGATTTACGGATTTATTTTTATTATTCCAATCTACCTTCAGCCCCATTTGCTCCCCGACAAAACGTAACGGAACCATGGTGGAGTTGCCACGCAGCACAGGAGGTGCGTCCAAATTGACCGTTTGTCCATTCACATCAGCCGATGTACGGCCCACATACATGGACATATCCGTGCTGTTTTTTTGGATTGAGATTTTATAGGCTTGTGGTTCCCATTTAAATTGATATCCAAGTTGTTCACCAACCACTCGAAGCGGAACCATGACTTTTCCATTGACCATCTCAGGCTTGGCATCTGCGGGCGCTTCTATCCTTTTTCCATCTAAAAACAACTCTGCTCCAGCCGCATTCACATGAGAGGAGGACGGCCACAACCAAATTAAGATAGCCGCCAGTATCAACCAACTATATTTCTTCATCCTCATTCCCCTAACTTAGATATGTATTTTTTTGTGCTACTGCATAGGCATAGTCCTTCAGGCATTTTACATTTACCATACCATGCTGAGTCGAACCGTCAACCCCTTATTTACCAATTTATCTTATGAACATGACAAAAGCCCGCAGGCAAAAGGATTGCCAGTACGGGCTTTTTGTCCAACAAACCAGTTCACTTTATCGCTACAAACTCATACTGAGCTGGAATTATGCGCCTTGCTTCGCAGCACGCTTCTGTTCATAAGCCAGAATTTCAGCCTCATGCTGGAGCGTCAAGCCAATGTCATCCAAACCTTGCAGCAAAAATTGACGGCGATGCTCATCCAGATCAAAATCAATATGCAGACCATAATCGTCGGTAATTGTTTTTTCGTTCAGGTCTACGTTCAATTGGTAGTTATCATGCTTCGCTGTGCGTTGAAACAAATCCTCTACTTGCTCCTCAGACAACTTGATCGGTAAAATAGCATTTTTAAAACAGTTATTATAGAAGATATCCGCATAAGACGGTGCAATTACGCAGCGAAATCCATAGTCCATGATCGCCCACGGCGCATGCTCACGGGAGGAGCCGCAGCCAAAGTTGGCACGAGAGATCAGAACAGATGCTCCTGCATAGCGAGGTTTATTCGGTTCAAAATCAGGATTTATATTTCCTTCCTCATCAAAACGCCACTCGTAAAACAGAAACTGTCCAAAACCTGTGCGCTCGATTCGTTTCAAAAACTGCTTGGGGATAATAGCATCTGTATCTACGTTCACCCGATCCACAGGTGCTACAATCCCTTTTAAAGTTGTGAATGCTTCCATTGTAAATTCCTCCTCCGTATCCTAGTGGACTACTGCTTCCTGCTTGAACTTCCAGTCCCGTACATCGACAAAATGTCCATGAATCGCCGCAGCGGCTGCCATTGCCGGAGATACGAGGTGAGTACGCCCTCCACGTCCTTGACGACCTTCAAAGTTACGGTTAGAAGTCGACGCACAGCGCTGTCCCGGTTGAAGTACATCCGGATTCATGGCAAGACACATACTGCATCCCGCTTCACGCCACTCAAATCCTGCTTCCTTGAAAATGACGTCCAGTCCTTCTTCCTCGGCCTGAATTTTCACACGTCCTGAGCCCGGTACGACGATTGCCGTTACTTTGTCAGATACCTGGTAGCCCTTGGCAACCTCGGCAGCAGCGCGCAAGTCTTCAATCCGCCCGTTTGTGCATGAACCGATAAACACATAATCAATCGCAATATCCGTGATCGGTGTGCCTGGCTTCAAATCCATATATTCAAGCGCTTTTTCAGCAGCTTTACGTTCGTTTTCTGTCGGCAATTCTGCCGGAATCGGTACTGTGGCAGAGATATCTGTACCCATGCCCGGGCTAGTCCCCCAGGTTACTTGTGGAATCAAAGCATCCACATCAAACTCTAGCACGACATCAAACTCAGCGCCTTCATCTGTAACAAGCTCTTTCCACTCAGCAACCGCCTGCTCGAAAGCAGCTCCTTGCGCTACATGTTGACGTCCACGCAAGTAGTTAAAGGTTGTTTCATCCGGCGCAATCATACCCGCTCTGGCTCCGCCTTCAATGGACATGTTGCACACGGTCATGCGCTCTTCCATGCTCAATTTGCGGATGGATTCACCTGTATACTCAATAACATAACCGGTAGCGAAATCCGTGCCGTATTTGGCGATGACACCCAAAATCATATCCTTTGCTGTCACACCCGGCTTGCGGCGGCCCACAAAGCGGACTTCCATTGTTTTTGCTTTAGCTTGCTGGAGACATTGCGTTGCCATTACGTGCTCTACTTCGCTGGTTCCGATACCAAAAGCGAGCGCTCCGAACGCGCCATGTGTGGAGGTGTGACTGTCACCACAAACAATTGTTTTACCCGGGTGAGTCAGACCGAGCTCCGGCCCCATAACGTGAACGACACCTTGATCAATCGTATCCAGATCATACAGTGTGACACCGAAATCACGGCAATTTTGAGTCAAAGTATCAATCTGCTGCTTGGAAATCGGGTCCGTAATATTGTAACGATCCTTCGTCGGTACGTTATGATCCATCGTCGCAAACGTAAGCTCTGGACGACGCACCTTGCGTCCGCTCAGACGAAGCCCCTCAAACGCCTGCGGCGAGGTCACCTCATGTACTAGATGAAGGTCAATGTACAAAATACTCGGCTTTCCCTCTTCCTGATAGATGACATGGTTATCCCAAATTTTCTCGAACATGGTCTTTTTGCTCATCATAATTCACCCCTGTGTTTTTCGAACCTATTGTAGAGAAGTCTGTACGGCTTTCTCTTGGATGTCAACAATATACCACGGCATGCTTGATTGATCCAAGATATGATATCTATAGAAGTGATAGGTTAAGGCTATAAGGCGGGTTAAGGCAACATGGGATAGATATTGGTATAAATACGCCATGAACATTTCCCAACGAGACAGCTTTACTTCACATCTGCTCTGCTTGTGTTTATTGAGGTAACAACGTGTACAAATCATAAACAGAACATATGTTCTGTTCAAGAAATTTACAGATAGAAAAATATTCCTAGGTCTGATAGACTACTTGTAAAATGGGAGTTTGCAAAATCCTGAAATATTAAAAGAGGAGATTATTATGAAGCGCCTTCTTACTTTATTGTTAATTTTTGTTGTCTATTTTGGAACGATTCCAACAATACATGCGAATCCGTCGAATTATCGTATTTTTTTGGATGGAAAGATTGTGACACTTCAATCTGCCCCTCGCATTGAAAGTAACACCCTTATGGTTCCAGTTGTCCCGTTGTTAAAAAAATTAGGCTATACAGCTGCTGTAGATCCCGATATTCCTGATCGTGTAAAAATAACAAATTCGAATAATTCGATTACCTTTGTGATTGGTGCTAAAAATATTTATATCAACGGAAAAGAAATTCGTATGCCTATTAGCTCTAAATCATACAATGGAGTAACTTACCTTCCTATGCGCGCAATTTCGCAAGCGCTCAGGAAACCATTTGGCAGTAACCCTACAGAACAGTACGCCTGGATTGGAGCTGCACCTAGTAAAAACCAAAACATTCCCCCAGAATTGCAAGGGAAAGATTTTAGAAATGCTGTATGGGGTATGACAGTTCAGCAAATTAAAAGGTCCGAGACACTGCCTCTCATCAATGCTGTCACTGAATTGGATGATTACGGCATGAGTAATATGTACTATACTTATTTGGACTACAAAGGTGAATACAACGGGTACAAAGCAGTTTACACTTATATCCTATCCGGGAAGAATAAAAACAGCACTAAACTGATTGACGGACAGATTTTATTTCCTGAAAAATTTAGTAACATGCAAAACTATATAGATCGTTTCTTTAAAATTAGTTCTAAAATGCAATTGGCATACGGTGCACCCGTTGAAACGGAGCGACCACGAGGAAGAGATCAGAGTAAATGGGCGGAAGACCTGTCTTTAGGTAATCTCTCATTAACCGATTACTACAATGTCGGTCGAAATTCTTATTATATCCGATTGTACAAAAGTATGAATTCTGAATATCCTCAATTGGATATTTTGGTGTCTCAAAGATAATATTAAATTTTTTTCTGAGAATCAGTACGACAGTGTAATTGATTTTATCAAATACTTCGAAGATCGCTATAGAACTGACTAAACAAAAAGCTCTGCCGACCCATTAAGGTCAGCAGAGCTTTTACTATTTCACTATAAACCTTACCTTTTTTCCATCAGCATAATAACTTGTACCGAGAAAATAGTTGCCAGCAAAAATACGATGTTAACTTCTGGGTTCGTAGACCATTTCGTCAACAGATCGGCCGATTTTCAATGCACTGCGTAGTAAAAAAATCGCTTGACTTGGAGTTAACTCCAAATGTAATAATATCGGATGTAAGTAGGTGAAGAGTAATCGGAGTAAGCTACATTTGAAGGAAACAATACCTAGGAAAGTGAGGAACAATCAAATGGAATATGTGAAACTTGGAAATACCGGCTTGGATGTATCCCGGCTTTGTCTTGGCTGTATGGGCTTTGGTGTTGCAGAGCGGTGGATTCATCCTTGGATACTTGATGAAGAACGCAGTCGTCCAATTATAAAAAAAGCCCTGGAGCTTGGTATCAATTTTTTTGATACTGCGAATGTATATTCAGACGGAACAAGCGAGGAAATTGTTGGGCGGGCTTTAAAGGATTATGCGAATCGAGATGAAATTGTCCTCGCGACGAAGGTTCATTTCCGTATGCATCAAGGTCCAAACGGTGCGGGACTTTCCCGAAAGGCAATCATGAGTGAAATAGATAAAAGCCTTAAGAGACTGGGAACAGATTATGTGGATCTGTACCAAATTCACCGCTGGGATTATAATACTCCCATCGAAGAGACGATGGAAGCATTACATGATGTTGTGAAGGCCGGGAAGGCAAGATATATTGGTGCTTCTGCCATGTACGCATGGCAATTTCTGAAGGCGTTACATGTAGCTGAGAAAAATGGATGGACCCGGTTTGTATCGATGCAGAATCATTTAAACCTCTTATATCGTGAAGAGGAGCGGGAGATGCTGCCGCTTTGTAAGGAAGAAAAAATCGGTGTGGTTCCATACAGCCCTCTTGCAGGAGGAAGATTGACGCGTGATGCGCAGGAAACAACACATCGTTCCGAAACCGATCAAGTTGCGAAATCTAAATATGATGCGACTGCACATACCGATCGATTGATCGTGGATCAGGTTGCGGCAATCGCAGAACAACGTGGAGTTCCCCGTGTCCAAATCGCACTTGCCTGGTTGCTGCAGAAAGAACCGGTAACAGCTCCCATTATCGGTGCTACGAAAACGTCTCATCTCGAAGATGCGGTAGCTGCGCTCTCGATTACGTTAACACCTGAAGAAATTGCGTTGCTGGAAGAGCCGTATGTTCCTCATCCGGTAATTGGAGCCCAGTAAATTTTGATGCGATGACAGTTTTGATATAAGAAACGACAAGAACGCCCTATCCATTTACTTGGGGCGTTCTTGTGCTAAAATCGGGAGGTGAAATCTGCATGTTGATAGCAGAAGTAAGTAAAAAATTTGATCTATCACAGGATACACTCCGCTATTATGAACGCATCGGACTTATTCCACGTGTGAACCGCAATAAAAGCGGAATCAGGGATTATACGGAAGAAGACTGCAGGTGGGTTGAATACATCAAATGTATGCGAGCCGTAGGTCTTCCAGTTGAAATTTTGATTGAGTATGTTGGGTTGTTTCAACAGGGTGATGAAACCATGGATGCTAGAAAAGAACTCCTAATCGAGCAACGTAAGCAGCTCATAACAAGAATGGAAGACATGAAGAACGTGTTGGAACGCATGGATTATAAAATTGCAAGATATGAACAGACAATATTTGAAAAAGAAAAAACACTAAATAGACCACAAGATTAGTTTTGTGAATGACAATGGGGGAATCATACCACAAGTCAGCTCTGTCTATAGTAGTAATATTGGCGTCTGGTTCAGTAAAGAAACTTGTGCCTATAGTAAGGATTAGGATCATCGAGTTGGGTAATTACTTATACAAAGGAGTGAAAAATCAATGATTAGTAAAGTCGGTCAAATTATGTTGTATGTAAATAACCAAGATGAGTCACTGGATTTTTGGACAGGAAAAGTAGGATTTAATGTAATTTCAGAAGAAAATAATGGTCAAGGAATGAGATGGATTGAAATTGCTCCTGAAAAGGGTGAAGAAACAAGTATCATTCTCCATAATAAGGAATTCGTTGCTAAAATGTCACCTGAATTAAATCTCGGTACACCTTCTTTAATGTTTTTTTCGGAAAATCTCGATCAATTACATGGCGACTTATCCAATAAAAATGTCAAAGTCGGAGAAATTGTAAATATGCCTTCCGGCAGAGTATTTAACTTTGCAGACAATGAAGAAAATTACTTTGCTGTAATGGAAAAAAAGTAAATTACGATAAAAATGGGATAACGATCAGTCATCCCACCTTTATAAAAGAGTAAAAGCCCTCCGTTTAAGAGGGCTTTTTCATATATGCTGGCCGCAAACTAAAGTCATTCGATTGACCTCACTAACCTCCAATCAAGTCCACTCCAACCTCATCTATGTAAAATTATGGCTTAGTGTAATGAATTTCACATCTTTCCGGGTCAACCTGTTCTACCATAGAAGAGTGATACGCCGTGCTGGGCAGACCACTTTGGGCGGGACGGGTGCGTTCTGCTGTAAATCAGCTACACAGGCTGTCTGGCATGTGCGGCAAGCACGCTTTTATTTTGATTCGAAGCGGAGTGTCCAGATGTTGAATATCGAATGGGAATACCGTGAGCGCATCAGGAAGCTGGCCGTATGCATTGTCAAGCATTACCGAGGAAAAGGACCGGACAATGTCAAGGTTTCACTGGATTCGCCGCTCCGGATTACGGTAGAAATTTGGGGCACCTTGTCCAATCTCTCCGAAATTTTGGTTCATGAAGGGGCTGGCGAAAAGGTCAAAGAATATTGGAACGTCCTTCGTCCTTATCTGGAAAAGGAATTTATGAGCGAAGCTGAAAAAACACTTGGCAGTCCCTTCACTTACACTTGGGAAGTCTACCCCTCCGTCCATGGAGACGGACATATTATCATTACTCTTGAATTACAACACATACACCGGTTGGATTAGCGGGAAGGAGCTTGTCTCCTCGCCTGCGGATAAGCCAGTACAGGATGCAGCGTGAAGCGGCATTTTTGTATTGGCTTTTTTTCATGTTACGAGCTTCATCTATTTCATATAAAAAGAGGTGCTGCACACATGGCAGACAAGGTATTGACCGTATGTCCCTACTGCGGAAGCGGTTGTCAGCTTCATTTGCTGGTGGACAAGGGACAGGTAATTGGCGCAGAGCCGGCTGGTGGTCGTACAAACGAAGGAACATTGTGTCTGAAAGGACATTATGGATGGGATTTTCTGAATGACCCGCAAATTCTAACCGCACGCTTGCGCAAGCCCCTGATTCGAAAAAATGGAGTCATGGAGGAAGTGGAGTGGGAAGAAGCCATCCAGTATACCGCTGAACGCCTTTTAGCAATCAAGGAAAAATACGGACCAGATTCCATTATGGGAACAGGCTCCGCACGTGGTCCGGGAAACGAAGCGAATTATGTCATGCAAAAGTTCATGCGGGCGGTCATTGGCACGAACAATATTGACCATTGCGCTCGTGTATGCCATGGCCCTTCTGTGGCTGGTTTGACATACTCACTCGGGGACGGAGCCATGTCCAACTCAATTCCAGAAATTGAACACTCTGATCTTATTTTCGTGTTTGGGTATAATGCACCCGAAACACATCCGATCGTCGCAAGACGCATTGTAGCTGCCAAGCAAAAAGGTGCCAAAATTATTGTATGCGATCCGCGCATGACTGAAACTGGACGCATTTCAGATATGTGGCTACCTCTAAAAGGCGGTTCGAACATGGCTTTGGTGAATGCTTTTGGTCATGTGCTTGTACATGAAGGACTGTACGACAAACGATATGTGGAAGCAAACACAGAAGGCTTTGCCGAATACGTAGAAAGCATTAAAAAATATACGCCTGAATATGCAGAAGGCATTACGGGGGTCAAGGCGGCTGACATTCGAGCAGCTATGAGGGAATATGCAAAGGCCCCTACCGCTACAATTCTGTATGGAATGGGCGTATGTCAATTTTCACAGGCCGTTGACGTGGTAAAGGGACTCGCTTCTCTTGCACTGTTGACCGGAAATCTGGGCAAGCCGAATGTGGGGATTGGGCCTGTGCGGGGGCAAAACAATGTCCAGGGCTCCTGCGACATGGGCGCATTGCCGAATGTATATCCTGGTTATCAGGAAGTAACGGATAGCACGGTTCGCAAAAAGTTTGAAAAAGCATACGGTGTTGAGCTGCCGCGTAAAAAAGGATATCCCCTTACGGAGGTGCCACACCTCATCCTGAAGGAGAACAAGCTGAAAGCTTATTATATTTTCGGCGAGGACCCTGTACAAAGCGATCCGAACGCCGCCGAGTTACGTGAAGCGCTAGACCAATTGGAATTTGTCGTGGTGCAGGATATTTTCATGAATAAAACGGCGCTGCACGCCGATGTCATCCTCCCTTCTACCTCCTGGGGCGAACATGATGGTGTGTATTCCTCGGCAGACCGCGGCTTTCAGCGCATTCGCAAAGCGGTCGAGCCACAAGGTGACGTAAAGCCGGACTGGGCCATTATTAGCGAAGTTTCTACCGCCATGGGCTACCCTATGTCCTATGCAAACACAGAGGAAATTTGGGATGAAATGCGTAGCCTCTGCCCGTTATTCGCTGGTGCCAGCTACCAAAAAATGGAGGAACAAGGTGGCGTACAGTGGCCCTGCCCTACAGAGGATCATCCAGGCACACCGTATTTGTACAAAGGTAATCAATTTTCCACTCCTAATGGCAAAGGCCGATTATTTGCCTGCGAATGGCGTCCGCCGCAAGAACAGCCGGATGCGAAATTCCCGCTTGTCTTATCTACAGTCCGTGAAGTGGGGCATTATTCCGTACGCACCATGACCGGTAACTGCCGTGCGCTGCGCCAGTTAGCTGATGAACCGGGCTTTATACAAATTAGTCCGGAAGATGGAATCGATCTGAATATTCTCGATGGCGAAATTGTCGCCATATCCTCCCGTCGTGGACGCATTATGGCACGAGCGCAGATTAGTGACCGTGTGCAACAAGGCGCGACCTATATGACCTATCACTGGTGGGTTGGAGCATGTAACGAGCTGACCGCTGATTTTCTCGATCCGGTATCTAAGACCCCGGAATTAAAATACTGCGCCATTCGGCTGGAACGGATCGCCGACCAAACACAGGCCGAGCGTGATGTACATGAATCGTACCAACGGATTCGCAGACAGATGAACGTCCAGGAAGCTGTTTTGGCGGATAAGGTGACGAGATGAGCGGGACACGAAACGCGCTGAGTCGTCCGATGAGTAGAATGGGAGCAGCCGATAGAACAAGCGCTGTCGCCTCTTCCTTTGTGGTCGCAGATGCCGGGCACTGTATCGGCTGCAAAGCCTGCGAGCTGGCGTGCTTCGCCGTTCACAGTCAAACTAACGGCATAGGCGCTTCGGTCGGAACCGTCAGCGTGCCTGTCGTACCTAAGGTGTATGTTGTACGCGCCGGGGATACGTATGTGCCTGTGCAATGCCGGCATTGTGAGAATGCGCCCTGCGCACATGCCTGTCCGGTTCAGGCCATTCGACAGGAGAACGGTGTGGTTATGATTGATGAGGAGCTGTGCATCAGCTGTACCTCTTGTGTTTTGGCCTGTCCCTTCGGGGCCATTGAGGTATCTACCGTCTACCGGGAAGGACGCGTCATGACGCAGCCCGGCTTGACTGATCGTGCCGCTCACAAGGCTCTCCCCCGGACTGCCGCAGGCAAATGCGACCTCTGCGCAGACACAAACGGAGGACAGCCTGCCTGTGTAGAAGCCTGTCCAAACGATGTACTACGGCTGGCTATAGTCGAGTCCGATCCGCTTCCCGAGCGTCGGCGGGAAGTCTTCTTCCCTCGCCTGTAAGGCCAAAATCAGCCGCAGAAAGGTAGAAAAAAGATGTCCATAACAACTAACAATGCCTCTTCGGCTCCTTGTATGGAGACGACGGATTACACCAACCCCATTATTCATATTGATCCCAGTATGTGTACCGGGTGCAGACGCTGTGCAGGGGTTTGTCCGGTAGATGCCATAGAAGGACAGCCCGGAGAGCCGCAAACCGTGAACGCAGACCGCTGCGTGATCTGTGGCCAATGTGTACAAATATGCAGCGTATACGCATCCGATTGGGCAGGTTCATCCCCACAGGAAGCCGCCAGCAGACGACAGGAGCGCTTGCGTGAGCGCGATATGCCTGCTGACATCGGAGAACCGCTATTCGCTGCCTATTATAGCGGTAGCCTGAATAAGGTAACCGACATGATGACGAAACCGGGACAGTTTCGGATCGTCCAATGTGCTCCAGCCATTCGCGTTTCAATCGCAGAGGAATTTGGTATGCCATTTGGCACGCTCACACCAGGTAAAATGGCTGCGGCCCTGCGCCGTCTTGGCTTTGATCGGGTATATGACACCAACTTTGGAGCTGATGTCACCATTATGGAGGAAGGCACCGAGCTGATTCGTCGTGTAACCGAAGGTGGGCCGCTACCGATGTTTACCTCCTGCTGTCCGGCATGGGTTCGATTCGCCGAGATTGAATATCCCGATCTTTTGGACCATCTATCCAGCTGCAAATCCCCTATGCAAATGCTAGGCTCGCTGGTCAAAACCTATGGTGCCCAACTGGACGAGGTGGAACCTGCGAACATTTATAGCGTCGCAATCATGCCTTGTACCTGCAAGCAATTCGAATGTGATCGTCCTGAAATGGAATCCGACGGGTACCGTGACGTGGATGAGGTACTGACAACGCGTGAACTGGCATACTGGATCAAGAAAAGCGGCATTGATTTTATGAATCTGCCAGATGAAGAATTCGATTCACCGCTAGGACGTTATTCAGGAGCAGGGTCCATTTTTGGTGTAACCGGAGGCGTTATGGAAGCCGCCATCCGTACAGGCTACGAGCTGCTGACGAATGAAAAGCTACCGAAGCTCCAACTGGATTTTGTACGCGGTGAGGAAGGCATTCGAGTCGCTGAGGTTCAGGTGGGTGAGCTGGAACTCAAGGTAGCGGTCGTCGCGGGGCTGCAACATGCCTATGGGCTGCTGGATCGTGTGCAGGCAGGCGAATGTGATTATCATTTTATTGAGGTAATGGGCTGTCCTGCCGGATGTATTAGCGGAGGCGGTCAACCCAAGCTCATGCTGGAAAAACACCGGATTGAAGCTTACCGGGCACGCAAATCCTCTATTTATGGACATGATGCGGGGCTTCAGGTGCGAAAATCACATGAAAACCCTCACATTATTAAGCTGTACGATGAATTTTTAGGTGAGCCGCTTGGTCATGTTTCGCATCATCTGCTGCACACGACCTTCCAAAAGCGCGGACCAGGCAAGCAAAGTCGTAGCTGTGATGCTCCCGCTAAAGAGACAGGTAGCTCCATTCATTAGCACGTTAAGTTAAAAGGGTGAACCATTGCGGCATCCTGCCTCTCCATGCTTAAAAAGAAGCTGCTGAGTCTTATCTGTGTTCATCCTATGCTCATCATGTTCTGCACCAACAAATTGCATTTTTAAACTTTTTCATACTGTACCCATTGTATTTTGTCGTTAGTTAGAAAGGAGTCGAGTTGTATGAACCGCTTTGTTTTAGCTGATCCCGATCAGTGTATCGGTTGTCGTACCTGTGAAATCGCATGTGTCATCGCACATTCAGCAGGTAACCCTTTTATCTCGCCGGATGATGAGTTTCATTTTCATCCGCGTCTAAAGGTCATCAAATCTATTGGGGTCACTGCCCCTGTCCAATGCCGTCACTGTGAGGATGCCCCCTGCGCCAACGCTTGTCCGAACGGTTCCATTACGAACGCGGACGGCTGCATTCTCATTAACAGCGAGAGCTGCATAGGCTGTAAAACCTGTATGATCGCCTGCCCATACGGCGCTATTACCATGGTACCTGAATATCGGGACGGGCGGCCTGTAGTACAGGATGGACTGTACAGCAATGTGTCAGGACGTTTGCAACCCAAAGAGCGAATGATTGCCAGCAAATGTGATCTGTGTGAAGGTGTAGAGGGTGGTCCCGCCTGCATTGGAAAATGCCCAACACGTGCCCTCAAGCTGGTTGAGCCTGATCTGGTTCACGCCCGTATTGAGGAAAAACGTGCTGCGAGCGCACGCCAATTACTGCATATGACGCGCATTCCGGCAACGGGTCTATGACATGACTGAAGCCTTTCCTCTGCAAAAGGATACGCGAACCGAGCGGGATGCGCTAGGGGAAATGGAGATTCCCGCCAATGCCTGTTACGGCATTCATACCGCACGTGCAATGAACAACTTTGCGGTCAGCGGCAGACCTGTAAATCAAAAACTGATTCACGCGCTAGTACTGGTGAAGAAAGCAGCCGCTCAGGTGAACTGTGAGCAAAATCGACTCCCTCCCCACCAGGCGGCTGTAATTATAGACGCCTGCGATGAATTGCTCGCCGGGCGGCTTCTGGATATGTTCACAGTCGATGCCCTGCAAGGCGGTGCAGGTACCAGCACCAACATGAACGTCAACGAGGTCATTGCTAATTTGGCGATTATGCGGCTTGGTGGAAAACCCGGACAGTATGAGCTAGTACATCCTCTGGATGATGTGAACTGCTGTCAGTCCACGAACGATGTTTATCCGACAGCATTACGAATTGCTGCCATTCGACTGCTTCGTCCTTTATGTGACGCGATGGCTTCGTTACAAGAGTCTTTACAGCACAAAGAAACGGAATATGCCGATCTGCTCAAGCTAGGTCGCACACAGCTAATGGATGCCCTGCCCATGATGGCGGGGCAAGGCTTTGGTGCTTACGCAAAGGCCGTGGCACGTGACCGCTGGCGTCTCTACAAAGCCGAGGAACGGCTGCGGGAAATCCCTATTGGTGGTACGGCGATCGGCACAGGCATGAATGCGCCTCGTGCTTACAGCTATCGGATGGTTGAGAAACTGGCGGACGAGACTGGCTTTGGGCTATGCCGAAGTGACCACCCGATGGACCCGATTCAGAATATGGATGTCTTTGTGGAGGTATCTGGTCTGCTCAAATCCGCTGCTGTGAACCTGTTCAAAATATCAGGCGATTTTCGCCTGCTGGCCTCTGGTCCTCTCGGCGGTATTGGCGAGTTCACTCTACCTCCAGTTCAGGCCGGATCATCCATTATGCCTGGCAAGGTTAATCCGGTGATGGCTGAACTGGCCGGACTAACGGCGTTGCGCGTGATAGCCGAAGATGCAGCGATTACTATGGCGGCTGCCTCCGGGCAGCTAGAGCTAAACGCGTTCCTGCCGCTGATTGCCGAATCGCTGCTGGCATCGCTACATATTCTGGACGGCGCGGTTCGGCTGTTCGATGAACGATGTGTACGCGGTCTGATCGTATGCGAGGACCGCTGTTCAGCTAATCTGCGTAACTCCGCTGTGATGGCTTCTGCGCTGGTCGCGGAGCTTGGCTATGATGAAGCTGCCTCCATTGCCTCAGCAGCCATTGCGCAGGGCCGCACACCGGAGGATATTACCGAAGAACGCGATTTGCTGACACGCTCGCGCATTGAGCAATTGTGCCATCCCTATACAGTAACCAAGCCCGGTATTCCGGGGCAGGAAGAAGGAATTCACGATGGGAATGAATGATACTCCCCGTAGCAACCGACCGCACATCACCCTGCTCGGTCGCCGTAACGCTGGCAAATCCAGCATTCTGAACACCCTGACCGGCCAGCCCGCCGCCGTGGTATCTCCCGTAGGAGGAACGACCACGGACCCCGTTTTCAAGCCGATGGAGCTGCTCCCTGTTGGCCCCATTGTTCTGGTGGATACCGCCGGACTGGACGATGAGGGTGAGATCGGAGCACTGCGCCGCAACAAAACGCTAGAAATATTAAATAGCACGGATCTGGCGCTGCTAATCATCGATGCTACTACTGGGGTTAGCGCATTCGAACATGGATTACTCGAAAAGCTGCGTGCCAAGAAGATTCCCGTCATTGGTGTATTAAACAAGACGGACATCCTTGCAGAAACAGAGAAAATAACCGCAACGCTGGGGGCTGAACTGGATTTATCCCTGATTCCTTTCAGTGCCTCTAAGCAATGGGGAGACGCGGAAGTGAAAAAGGCCATCATGGATGCCCTTCCGCAAAACGAGGATCGTTTCCGTATCGTCGGTGACCTGCTATCGCCCGGCGATTTTGTCGTGCTGGTCGTTCCAATCGACAAAGCTGCGCCAAAGGGCCGACTGATTCTGCCACAGCAGCAGACGATCCGCGATACATTGGAGAGCGATGCCATTGCCGTAGTGACTAAAGAGCATGAGCTACGGCTGACGTTGGAGCGCCTGGGGCGCAAGCCCCGCTTGGTCATTACCGATTCACAGGCTTTTATGAAGGTTGCCGCAGATACTCCCAAGGATGTGCCCCTGACCTCCTTTTCCATCCTGTTCGCCCGTCATAAAGGTGACCTTGATGAACTCGTACGAGGTGCAAGAGCCATTGACCGTCTCAAGGATGGCGACCGCGTACTCATTGCCGAAGCCTGTACGCATCAATGTCAGTCTGACGATATCGGTCGTGTGAAAATCCCCCGTTGGCTCCGTCAAACGATAGGCAAACGTCTCATCATCGAGCATGCATCCGGTTCCAGCTTTCCTGATGATCTAAGCGAATATGCGCTGGTTATTCACTGCGGGGCATGCATGCTCAATCGACGTACCATGCTGCACCGGATGGCAGAAACGGAAGCCGCCGGGGTACCCATTGTGAACTATGGTATTTTCATCGCCTTCGTGCAGGGGGTCTTCCCCCGTGCCATCGAATGCTTCCCATCCGCTATGCTGGCATGGGAGCAAGCCGTTGGTGCTGGCAGCCATTCCTGAATGAGACGAATCATTGAAGCAACCAATTCCGCCCCATACACGCAAAAGCAGCCGCGCTGACTCTCACGCGGCTGCTTTTTATTTGCCAAATTCCAAAGAAAAGATCGATATTCTAAAAATACAAATCCCGCTCGCCCGCTTCCAAGCGTTCCAGCTTTCCCAGTGTCAAACGACGTGACGATTCATGCGGAATACGCTCCAAATTATCACGCAGGGCGGCAGCTCCCAGCTCACGTGCCTCTTCATCTCCATAATCCAACAGGTACTCCTGAAAGGTCAGCAGCGAATTGGGCTGGCATACGTTGTGAATCTGGCCTGATTTGGCCAGCTCCATGAACCGATCTCCGGTTCTTCCTTCGCGATAGCAGGCTGTGCAATAGCTTGGCATATATCCGCCACGACACAGACTTTTGATGATTTCCACCGGCGAACGATGATCCCCGACCTCGAACTGGGGTTTATCTTCCGTATCCTGTTTTGCATAAGCCCCTACACCCGTAGCTGAACCTGCACTAATTTGTGACACACCCAGACCAATAACACGGTCTCTGTATTCCGGTTCTTCACGTGTAGACAAAATCATACCTGCATAAGGCACAGCCAGTCGGAGAACGGACACAATTTTCATAAAATCCTCGTCGTTGACCAAATACGGATAGCGCTCCAGATCCACATTTTCAGCCGGACGTAACCGTGGAACCGAAACCGTGTGAGGACCACAGCCAAACACTTCCTCCAGATGCTCAGCATGCTTAAGCATAGCTATCGTCTCATAACGGAAATCGTATAAACCATACAGCACACCAATACCCACATCGTCTATCCCTGCTCGCATAGCGCGGTCCATGGCAGTCGTGTGCCAGTCATAATTCCGTTTTGGCCCTTGAAGATGATATTTGCGGTAGCTTTCGCGATGATACGTTTCCTGGAACAAAATATACGTACCAATTCCTACCTCTGCCAGCTTCCGATAGTCTTCTTCGGTTGTGGAAGCAATATTGACGTTGATTCGGCGTATGCTGCCATTGTCCACTTTAACCTCATAAATCTGACGCAGACAATCTACGATATAATCAATCGGACAATTGAGCGGATCTTCCCCCGCTTCCAGTACGAGGCGCTTATGCCCCAACTCCTGAAGCACTCTGACCTCCTCGACCAGTTCCTCCGGTGTCAAACGGCTGCGGGTAAAGCTGTCATTGGTATGCTTATAGCCGCAGTATTCGCAGTTATTGACACAGTGGTTACTTACATATAGGGGGGCAAACAGTACAATCCGATTGCCGTAAATCTGCTCTTTCACCGCCCGTGAGGATCTAAACATTTCCTCCAGCAGTTCAGGATCATCCACATGCAAAAGAGCCGCCGCTTCAGTCGCACTCAATCCCCGGCAAGCTCTTCCCTTCTCCAAAATGTCTAAAATACGGTTTCGATCTGTTGCTTCCTGCTTTCCCTGCTCCACCGCTGCCATAATCTCTGCCTCATTAATGAAATCCGCCGACACTTTCTCCCGTACTTCACTCACGTAGATCCATCTCCCTTATTTTGGTGAGGATTTCGCAAAATCCTATGGTTACCTACTATTTTTTAGTTCAGCCCCATCATTGACTTAGGAGCTGTCGCTGCACCCTCAAACTATCACCACGCCCCATATCGACTTCAAACCCCGCTCCACGGATGCGCAGCTCCAGGCAATGTCGACATTGGGCAGATTCATCACCCAAGCATATTTTATTTTCATAAATGGCATACTTCGGCCTCACTGCAAGTGGCGACAAATTGGGCATAACTACATTCGCTCCCGCCTGTAGCGCCTTCTCCCGACCTTGGGGATGGATCGTTCCCATCGCTGTCGAAGCAGGAATAAGCGCATCTGGAACGACCAACCGGGACAACGAAACAATATCCAGCGCCTTTTCCATGCTTCCCTGACTGGCATCCCGGAGCGGCGTGTTGCTATGCGGTAAAAACGGTCCAATCCCGATCATATCCGGCGACAAGCTGTGCAAATAGACCAAATCGTCTGCCAAATCACTGTTCGTTTGTCCCGGTAAACCAACCATACATCCAGCCCCGATCTGAAATCCGATTCGCTGCAAGGCCAGCAGACGACTGCGCCTGCTTTCTATCGTCATCGTCGGATGCAGCTTGGCGTACAAACGCGGTGAAGCCGTCTCATGCCGCAGCAAAAAGCGGTCCGCCCCCGCCTCGTATAATAGCGCATAGGTTTCATCATCCCGCTCACCAATGGACAGTGTAACGGCCACATCGGTAAAACGGCTTTTGATCTCCCGAATCAGTTTCGCCAGCCGGGCTGCTGTGAACCAGTAATCTTCGCCGCTTTGCAGGACAAAGGTCCGATATCCCAGCTCATACCCTTCCGCGCAACAGGCCAAAATTTCTTCCGGTTGCAAACGGTAGCGATCCGCCTGCTTATTCGAGGCCCGTAGCCCGCAATACATGCAGTCCTGACGACATATGCTGGAGAACTCAATTAATCCACGTAAAAAAACACCTTTACCGTAACGCTCCATTTTGATGCGAGCTGCCAGTTTTCGTAACTGTGTCCGCACCGTCGGTTCTTCCTCCAGACATACCAGCAGCTCCGTCATTTCCGTATGCGTCCATTCCTTGCCGTCAGCCAGACGCAGTAATAATTCGTCCGTGACTCATCCCTTCTTCCCTCGTCCATCTGGACTCCACGTCGTCAGCAGCTTGTACCGTACATGTATTATTCTAGCAACATCAGAGGGAATAGAACGTGACTAGCTTCACAAAAAATCCCATTTTCTGAATATAAACTCCAGCTTCTGCCTCAAAAAATACATATTTACCGCAACAAAAAAAGCTGTTTCTCCTTTATATGGAAGAAACAGCTTCTGATCAAGCTTATTATTGAATTAAATCAACCGCCTGCTGTTCCAGTCCGAGTACACGTGTCATGTATTTATTGACATCCGTGTTGTCGATCACGCCGGACGGACGATCTCCGTTCGGCGTATAAGTGTACAGCACAACATCACCACCCGTATGACCACCTGTAGTCCAGCCAATATTTGCGCCTTTGCTAATGATCGGTCCGACTGCATAGTTCACGCTGCCTTCTTTGGCATCTTTGATCGTTTTTACTTCCTCATCCGTCAGATCCGTAATACCAAAATACGTGGACAGCACTTCTTTAATGTTGCTGCGATCTGCATCCAGCTTGGCTTCCAAGCCTTCACCTGCTGGAGCGGAATCTGCAATCGGAGCATCCGCAGAATGCGTGCGCACCATACCACTTGCCATGCTGTCTAACGTTAAGGAAGAACCTTTATACCATCTAGCCAGTGCAGTGGCATCATTAGCCATACCGTCTGGAATGAGAATAATTACATACTGCTAACATCATGGTTGCTACGAGTGCAGCCACCGATTTTTTCGTATGTATCCCCCAACACTTTAACATTCAATTTCCCCCCAGACACTTTATTGTACAATCAGAACTAAGTTTAATCATACTTTGTCAGGAGAATGTTAAGGGGATTGTCTAACTATATTAAAGATGCTCTCTGGAGTATTGGTCTCACTCAAATTCCCCCTGAATTACCGATACGATACTTTCACGCAGTGCTTTGGCGTTTTGTGACTTATATGGATCAGCATTAAAAAGGATTGTATCTGCTGTGTAGTTTTCTTTTATACGTCCCAATCTGTCCCCATATCCCAAAATTTCAGCGGCGAATTCCGTGGCAGCCTGCCAGGCCTCTTTTCGAGTTAATCCACAGTCTATGAGTGTATCTAATTCCTCAAGGTTGCGTCCATGTAACGAAGGTGTGGCAAAATCTGTACCGAACGCAATTCGTACGCCTGCTCTTTTGGCATAGCTGACAGCTTTAGGATGGGCTTCGGCGGCGCGGGCGGCGCGATCACAAATTTCCCTGTCGAGTGAAAGAACTCCAGACGGGTCTGCAGCAATACGATAGATGGAAGCAGTAGGCACAAAGGCTGTCCTGGATTGCGCAAGCCGGTTGGCTTGATCCTCGGTCAAATACATTCCATGCTCTATAGATTCCACGCCAGCGTCGATAGACCAGTCCACAGTAGGTCCGCCCCAGGTATGAACCATGACTTTTATGTTACGTGCACGGGCGCTACGGACAATATAAGAGAATTCTTCCTCAGAAAAAATCGGGTTCAGCACTGTATCTGGCGACGATCCTAGCCCCCCCGTTGCAAGAATTTTAATCCAGCTTGCCCCGGAATCAATCATTTCTGTTACCCGCCGTTCCAAATGCTTAAGACCCCGTGCATCTCCGGCTCCAAGCATATCACCACAGGTATAAACCCTTAAAGCCTGGCTGTAATGCTGACCTATATGCTTCACCGTACTTGGCAAAAGCCCACCTGCATCACGCACCGAAGTCACTCCAGCCCGGAAAGTAGCCTCAAAGGCTTGCGCCTGCATCACTTCGATCTCCAGTTCATCGCGCTTCTCCTGGTCAGTATGATTAAAATCCGTCCATGCCAAATGCGTATGAAGGTCAATTACGCCGGGGCTAATCCATAAGTCGCCATCTGGACTATTTTGTTGCGCGTACGGAGATACGGACTCTGCAATGGACGAAAAACGACCATTGCTGATCGTAATATCGAATCGTTTCCCATCAATCCCCGCCACAAATATATTATGATATGTTAGCTCTTTTTGAATGTTATTTCCCATCTTTATTCCCCCAGATTGACCTTTGGGCCGTCAGCGCATGATCAGGATCTTGATGCATAAGCTCTGCAAGCGTCAGGATGGCTTCTTCAACGCTTTGCTGATTTGCCTTCGCTCCAAAATGGTTAATTCGTAAGAGTTTATGATGCAATTCTCCGTCCCCGGGAGCGACAATACCTATGGGCTGTTCGATATTGAAATGGCTGCCTTGAGGAATCCGAACCGTTGTAGTCAACGTTGAGTAGCTGTCTTTGTTCCGCTGCCACGGCTCAAGGCCCAAGGCTGTAATGCCGGCAATTGCAGCGGATGTAGTTAAGCAATGGCGGCGGTTGACCGCTTCCAGTCCTTCTTCTTCAATAAGCTTTAATGCCTCTATCAGCGCCCGGGCTTCCAAAACAGGGATGTTGGCAGGAACTCGCACGGGCGTCACATGATTAGGGGAGCGCTTTAAGTCAAGCAAAGACAGAATGGAATTGCGCGGCGCATTTTCGTTGGAGGCCAGAAACTCCCAACCACGGGGAGAAATCCCCACAGCGCTGATCCCGTTAGGGCCGGCTAATGCTTTTTGCGCGCCCACAGCTACAAAATCGATTCCCCACTCGTCCATAAGCACCGGTTCGCCCCCGATTGCCGAAACTGAATCTATCACGGTTATAATATTTGACCGACGCGCAAGCTCCAATATTTCCCTTGTTGGATTGGAGCCTCCTGTGACCACTTCTGCCTGCACGAAAGAAAGCGCACATGGGTTATATCGCTCAATCGCTGCGGCGACTTCATCTACAGTTACCACTTCATCAAAAGATGTTTTGAGCTCGATGACTTCTGCTCCGCCGCGCGCAAGCCAGTTCCCGAAGATCGTTCCATAGGGACCTGTCACAATGTTTAGAATTGTACGGTCGGGCGCAGCTATGCCTGCTGCTATGGCTTCAATTCCCAGGATCGCCTCGCCCGGTATGATTACCGGAGATTCCTGGGTGGACAGGAGTTTGGAGAGCAAGTTAGTTAGCGTATCAAACTCCGATATTGTAAGAGGTACAAATCCTTTATTATTTTGACTCATAAATACCTCCTGCAGAATGGGATATTGGCATTTTGGGAACAGCGGACAAAAGCTCACGGCTATAAGGCGTTTCAGGACGAGAAAAGAATTTCTCCTTGGGGTTGATCTCAACCAGCTTCCCCTGCCGCATTACAGCAACAATATCGCTTATGGCATTTATAACTCCCAGGTCATGAGAGATAAAAAGCATCGTAAGATTAAGCTCCGATTTGAGTGTGCTCAACAGTTCAAGCATACTCCGTTGTACCGAAACATCCAGTGCGCTCGTTGGTTCATCTGCGATAAGTATGCTTGGCTCAACGCTCAATGCGCGGGCAATTGCTATCCGCTGACGCTGACCGCCGGAAAATTCGTGAGGGAATCTGCCAAGGGCGCTTTCATCGATGTGAACACGTGTAAGCAGTTCCCTACATCTCTTGTCCACTTGAGCGCGGTCAACAATCTTGTGAAAAAGCAAGGCTTCGGCAAGGATTTGCCTGATCGTATGCTTTGGATTTAGCGAGGAATCCGGGTTTTGGAAAACCATTTGTATTCTTTTATGCTGCTCCCGGCTCCGTCGCTTGCCCAGTACCTGAGAACCCAGCATGATCTGGCCCTCATCCGGGGCGATCAGCCCGGCTATTACCCGCGCGAGGGTAGACTTTCCTGAACCCGATTCTCCCACAAGACCAAGCGTGGTACGCTCCTGCAGCTCCAGGCTTACTTGATCAAGTGCGGTGAACTTACCATAAGCAACCGTTATATTTTCTATCCGCAAGGCTGTTTTCATCAATCGGCGCTCCTTTCAAGATCCGGGAGAGGAAGCACTGAGCTTATCAGCAACTGTGTATACGGATTTTGCGGGTTTTGTAAAAGGGGCAAAGTGTCTCCCCGCTCTATGATTCTTCCCTCTTTCATAACGCAAAGCTTTGAGCACATCGAAGCAGCTACGGCAAGATTGTGCGTAACAAACACCATGGCAAAACCCAACTCCTTTTGAAGACGTGAAATAACGTCAAGTATTTGCCGTTGAACCGTTACGTCAAGCGCCGTTGTTGGCTCATCACAAAGAAGGATGCCCGGCTTGCACGCCAAAGCCATCGCAATAACAATACGTTGACACTGGCCGCCTGAAAGCTGGCGGGGGTAACGGTCAGTATGCTTTAAGGAATCGGGAAGACCGAGCATTTCAAGCAGTTCCAAAGCTATTGTACGCGCCACCTTCCGGCTCACCTTCTGCCTGTAGTACACAACCTCGGCAAGCTGCCGGGCCACCGGGCAGAGAGGGTCAAGTGCCCTTATCGGGTCTTGAAAAATCATTGCGCATCTGCCATGGCTCCTGATATTCCCGCCAACCTGTTCAATCCCGGAGGGAAGCAACCCTATGATGGAGCGCAGCGTGAGCGATTTTCCAGATCCGGATTCCCCCACCAGTCCTATGCTTTCGCCCGCTTCAACTTTAAGACTCACATCGGTGACCAATTTATGATTCGATCGCGTCGCGAGCGACAAATTTTCCACTTCTAAAATTGGATTCATAGCATTCATTTTCTTCTCCATATATCTGCTAGCCCATCGCCCACAAGGGATAAGGCTATTCCCGTATATACCACCGCAAAGCCCGGGATTGCTGAAAGCCACCACTTTGTAGATATAAAGGGCTGCCCATCAGAAATCATCGTTCCCCAATCCGGAGTTGGCGGCGCAATGCCGATACCGAGATAGCCTAGCGTAACAATGGCCACAAGCAGAACAGCCATATCCGTCATAAGCACTACCACTGCTTGCGGTAGCACATTCGGCAGGAGATGGCGCAGTATGATTTTAATATTCGGGATTCCCAGTGTCTTGGCTGCGGCTATCCATTCCTGCTTGCGAAAGGATGCGCTAAGACCCTTGACCACACGAGCGTATACGATCCAGCCAACGAGAGCAAACGTAATATATATCCCCTGTTCACCCGTACCGCTTGCAAACGCCACTATAATGACAATCAAATAAAAAGGGAACGCAATCAACGTATCGGTCAAAAGCGTGATAACCGTGTCTACCCATTTACCATAATACCCGGCAAGCATTCCCAGAAACACCCCCATACAAAAAGGGATGATCTCCGCCAGCACCATAATCTTCAAATCAGTCCGTGCGGCATAGATCAGCCGTGTAAACAAATCACGCCCCAGTTGATCGGTTCCCAGCCAGTGTTCGAAGGACGGGGGTTGTAAAGTTGCCGAAATATTTTGATCAGAAGGCTGGTAGGGGCTAATAACCGGTGCGAACACTGCAATACCTATGAGTAACGCAAACATAATACTGCCCCATAAAAGAGATGGAGTATTTAGTATTTTTCCCCAAGAGCGGTTGCTATGACCCGCCTTCTGATTCTGAATATCTAATTGCGTGCGTTTCATTGTTCTCCTTTCGTCCTGGGATCAAGATACCCAGAAGCAACCTCAATCACGAAGCCGATGATGACCACAGATAGCGCACAATAAAGAGCAATCCCCTGTATAACAGGAAAATCCCGGTTTGAAATGGCTGAAAATAACAGGCTTCCGATACCCTTTAGACCAAAAACCTGTTCAATTACCAACGTGCCGCCCATCAGGTAGGCAATGTTTACGCCAAGCAGCATAAGCGCGGGAAGAGCGGAATTGCGCAGGACATGCTTTATCAGTATAACCCGGCCGGGGATTCCCGCTGCCTTCAAGGTTACAACAAAATCAGATTCCAGCACTTCCAGCATCTGCGCTCTTAAAGAACGAACGAGCGAAGGAATTTGCGACAATCCGACAGTTATCGCAGGAAGGGCGAGACTGTACAAGATTCCAAGCCAGCCCTCGCCGACTCCCCCAACGGGAAACCAGCGAAGCCGAACGCTAAATACCAGAATCAGTAGCAGTCCAACCCAAAAAATCGGCATACCGAGCGTTACAGCAGGCAAGATGCGTATCATATGGTCAAGCAGTCCGTCTTTATGTGTTGCCGCAAGGGTGGCCAGCACCAGCGAAACAATGATGGCAAAAAGACAGGTCATTGCAATGAGCAGCAGCGTCACGGGGGCCCGCTCTGCAATCAATTCTCTTGAAGAAGTCTCAAAAACAATCGAAACGCCGGTATCACCGTGTGTAAAGAAATTGTGCACAAAGCCTATAAACTGCTCCCAAAGAGAACGATCCAGCCCCAACCTATGACGCATACTCTCAATAGCCTCAGCTGTGGCGTATTCCCCCAGAATCATTTTGGCGGGGTCTCCCGGCACCAGCCTTATGATGAAGAAGACTGCCACCACCACACAGATGACTACTGATGCCGCTCTTATCATAGCGCGTACGAGCCATTTGTGTGGGGAAGTAGGATTTGCACGTAATCCGGCAGACTTTTTAAATAAATTGTGGGCCGTCAAGGATCTAATTACCTTTCACACGTACATCTTCAAAACGAACGCTGTTATTAGGAAGCACGATCAGGCCATCAATGGAAGAACGAACACCTTTCAGAATATCCGGATAATAGAGCGGGATGTAAGGCACCTCATCTGCAAGGATTTGTTGAAGCTTGGCGTAAATTCCCGCACGTTCTTCCCCATCAGGTGTTTTTTGCCCCTCGTGCAGGAGCTTGGTAACTTCATTGTTCGTGTAATGAGTCCAATACGACTTGCTAAAGCCTTCCGGGTCTGTCTGGAAAGCGAGGATCGAGTTGGCTTCTGGAGAATCCGCCTGTCCGCTGTTGATCATTGCCGAAAAATCATAGGCAAAGAAACGCTCGCGGAATGAGGCCAACTCAACAGATTCGATTTGAATGTCTATGCCGATCGTTTTGGCGGCCGCCTGAATAATCTGTGCCTCCTGAGTTCTTGAGTTGTTTCCAGAGGCAATAAGCAATTTTGTAGAAAACCCATTAGGGAACTTTGATTTTGCAAGCTCTGCTTTGGCAGCGTTCGTATCAAAGCTGAGCGCTTTAATCGTATCGTTCGTGTTGTAGGGAATGGCTGGCGGCAAAAGCGAATTGGCTGGCTTTGCGAAACCAAAGGTAACCGCATTGGTCAATCCATTACGGTCAAGTGCCAACGCCAGCGCACGGCGAACGTGCACATCCGAAAAATGTTTGTCCAGGGTATTGAAGAACAATTGCTCTGTCACCCAGCTTCCATTGGTCGCCACCTTGGTATCCGTACCTTGTTTTAATTCATTTACATTTTCAAGAGCTACAGACTCAATAGCATCAATCGCGCCAGCCTTCAGCTGGTTAATCGCTTGGCTGTCATCTTCAATGAGCTTGTAGACAAGCTCATCGATATATGGCTTGCCTTTCTGCCAATAGTATTTATTTTTGCTGAAAGTAAGATCACCGGCAGAATCCCATTTCTTAACGACGAAGGGACCGGTACCGACCGGATTCTTGAAGAATTCTTTTTCCGAGACGCCGCCGAAACCCTTTGGAAGGATACCATTGGAAAAGTTTGAGAGTTCAGAAATAAACGGCGTATACGGCGCTTTAAGCTTAATTACGAGTGTTTTTTCATCTTTAGCCGAAAGCGAAGCCACCTTTGCAGCTATTGCAAGAGGACCTCCTACATTCAAATGACGCTGAATTGAAAAAACTGCGTCCTTGGCAGTAACTCCGGTTCCGTTTGAAAACTTCAAGCCATCGCGCAAAACAAAAGTATAGGTTAAACCATCTGCGCTTATACTGTGCGACTCTGCAAGCCAATCCACAATCTTTCCATCACTGTTAAAGGCGACCAGCGGCTCAAATACTTTGTCGATAGCAAAAGCATTATTTGATGTAATCTGATTGTGCAAATCAAACGAGGTTACGGAAGCCGGGCGACCATATGTAAAGGTTCCCCCTTCTGCGGGTTGATCAGCGGTTGTGCTTGGGTTAGTTGCGTTTGTATTTTTACCTGCATCATTTTTGGAGCCAGAGCATCCTGCCACGAGAATCAGTAAAAGAAATACTAAAGATCCAACCAAAAACGGCTTCCTAAAAGATACAATAAGTTTGGACATCTCATTTTCCCCTTTTCCCCAATAAAACATATTGTTTTAATATGAATAGTATTATGGATGAACCCATTTGCCATGTCAAACAGAATTAAATACCATAATTTAAAAAATCAAAGATAAAAGTAAACATAGGGATTTTTCAGCTTGTGAACACATGGAGTTCATTTGGGATTGGGATTTTGATCTAAATATTGTATAATAAGCACATGGTGTAATAGATAAATCTTATAAGCCGACAACCATTATAAAAGTGTATAAAAGGGGTCTATAACTCGATGGAATTCAGACAGCTTCAATACACCCTGCAAATTGCAGCGGAAAAAAACTTCTCACGCGCAGCGGAAAAGCTGCACATTGCCCAGCCTTCCCTGAGCCAGCAATTGTCCAAACTGGAAAAAGAGCTTGGGGTGCTGTTATTTCAACGCAATACAAGTGCGGTGGAATTAACGCATGCAGGAGCAAGCTTTGTGGAAAAAGCGAAAAAGATCGTCGACGCCGTTGAGCAACTCCGACAGGAAATGGACGATATTTCTCAGTTGCGTAAAGGGAAGGTTGTCGTTGGCAGTATGCCTATCACGGGTTCCCATTTGCTGCCGCATGTGCTGCCTGTGTTTAAGAAAGCTCACCCTGACATTGAAATTGTTTTGGTCGAGGATTCATCCATGAATCTGGAGAAAAAAACAGCCAGCGGCGATACCGACCTCAGCCTGCTTTCTCTCCCATTGGTAGAACCGACACTTTCCTATGTGCCCATCGGTGAAGAATGGATTGATCTTGCTGTTCCCCCGGGTCACCCGCTGGCTCTGCGCAAAAACGGCGACCAGCCGCAGCCTGTGCATCTGGAAGAGCTGAAAGACGAACCTTTTGTCGTCCTGAAAAAAGGGCAAGGCTTCCGCAAGCTGACGATGGACTTGTGCCATCAAGCGGGCTTTGAGCCGAATGTGGTGTTTGAAAGCACCAATATGGAAACCCTCCAATCGCTCGTAGCAACAGGGATGGGGGTAACACTCGTACCTCGTTTTATCGCCCGGGCTGCCAGTAGCGAATTTGTTCCGGCATTGCTGCCACTGGCTGAACCGACGCCAAGCCGCACGCTGGCTATTGCATATCGGAATGGACGTTATTTGTCCAAAGCCGCCGAGGCTTTTATTGAAACTTTCCGTGAAACGGTCAAACAGCTTTCCGAAAAGTAGTCTCACGTAAAAAGACCGTCTTCCTCCCCAGCCAAAGCCAGAGAAGAAGACGGTCCTGGGGCTACACCCCTATACATTCCAAATTTAATGTTCAGTTCCATTAGGTTCGATTACAATGTTGCTATGCTGCTCCACCTGGTTTCAACGAACCTTATTTCAAGTTCACTTGAATTCCATGTCAGCCTCGCCTGATTACCTTACACTTGCTCGGAAACTCCACTTTATCCACCCCGCATCACTTCTTTCCTTAAGGTCTCATGCCCTGGTTTCCCAAGAATGTCCTACCTCAGTTCCAATGTGCTGTGTGATCCCAAAGTGTCTGTCCTCGCCTTGTAGTGATCAGGGTCGCCCTGAATCTGGTGGACTTTTATCCTGATCATAGCCCATTTCGTGATTATTGCCGACAACCTGCCTATTTAAGCCTCTCGGCCGTGACAGGCCATCCCTATTCGCCAGTTCGGATCTACTTTGGTTATCCATCGTTATCAACCTCCTGGTGTCGGGATACTATTATAATACACCTATGGGCTGTATCTGAAACAGGAACGCTAATATTTTTTTATCAGGAAGAACCAAACGCTTGCTGTACGTCCGCTATAATGTTTCCTGCTGTAACTTGGAGAGTTGGGAAGAGAAAACATCCTTTTGTATGGTTACCTTAAACGTGTCGCCATTGCTTTTCGTTACACTCGAATAGTCGGCCAAGAAGGGCGAGAACCCTACACCAAATACCAGCAGTACCCCGATTGTAGTCAAAAATCCTTTCATCGTTCATAGCCCCTTTTTTATCATCTATGTTCAATGGGTCAGGCTGTGATCAAACCCATATAGATCAGCTCGGATGGATTAGCCGGATTGCTGCCCAGGCCGACCGTATCACCTGTACGTGGAATTTGCAGCTTGGATACGAGCGTTTCCAGTGTCTTTTGGTATCTGTTGCCGTTGGCTTCCGTCACGTCCAGCATGAGTACCACAATCGGGTCAAAATTCACGAGCTTCCCGGTATCTGTCACGGAAATGACAACCGCAGTCGCCGCCATCGCCAAGCCTCCGTTAGCTGCGATTTGAGCCTGCTTTGCCGAGTTTAGACTTTGATGGATCTGCTCACGATGCTCTTTGGGTACAAAACCCTTCATAAACAATCCCGACAAGCCTTTATTCATCAATTGATCTGCTTGCTCCAAAGCATCCTTTTGTTTTTTCTTTTTACCGAAAAAGTTCATCATGTGGTTGCACCTCGTTTTTTGTATTGTCGATCCTTATGTATTCAGTATATGAGGCCCTATCCGGCATCACAATACGTTTTGGCGCATACAAACAAACCGGAAAAACAGGAGCTTTAACCTGTATTTTTCCGGTTGATTTTTGAACAATGGACGTTTTACACAAAACTTTGCGCGATTTGAAGCATTCTTTCGCTCGATCAGCCAACTGTTTTGTGAAAAATGAGTGATTTCAGACTATTTTTTGCGTAGAAGATAGACCAATTTCCGATAATACGCCGAGGATTCCTTATAGCGACGACTGTCCTCGGATACGACTGCGAGCGTTTCATACAATTGTTCAAGCCGACCCGGATGCTGTAAAGCTTCAAAATAAGGCAAGCATTGCAGCGCATGCGTCCAAAAAGCGTCCCGATCTCCTTTCGCAAGCGCCAACTGACTTTCATAAAAATAAAGCCCCATCTGCTGATCCGTCGTCAGGCTTGTTTGGAGCAGTTGATCCAAATGCTGTGACAGCAGTCCCCAGTTTTTACGGGTAAACGCAATTTCGCAGCGATACACCAGCGTCACGGGCCGCATCAGTTGCTGCATTTCCTCCCGTTCCCGGCTAACCAGCGCTTCAAAACGCGCCACTTCCTCTAAGGCCTTATCCAGCTCGTTAATCGACGTCAGCATAATAATCCGGTTGTTCAAAATGGTTGTAAGCATATCTGCCGCATTTTCCAAATAGGCCAGATTGGCTTCCGCCATAGACAGCGTTAACAACGCTTCCTGTACGGAACCCATAGCAAAACAATACCCGCTGTAAGCCACATATAGGCCCGTCAAACGGTGAAAAAGACGATCATCATACACCCTTCTCATCGTCTGCTCGAATACCTGCTTCGCCTGATCAAATTGTTTGACCTGAATGCAGGCTTCCATCGTTATATTTTGTGCGTTCAGCCAGTTTTCCGTGCCCTCTTCTACCAGAAGACTCAGCTGTGTAACGTTATTAAGTACATCATGATAATGATTTTTGGATCGGAAATACTGGATTTTATAAAATAAAATTGCTTTTTTCAGCGGCGCTGGCAGCTCCACCTCATCCGAACGCCCAAACTTCTCCAAATAAAAATTCAAATAGGACTGGTGCAAATATTCATAAGCCGTCGGATCATTTAACTGCTGAAAATAGACTGCCTTCATCAAGTAGGCTGTCATCTCCACCACAAGCGAGTCGTTGCGATATCCTCCAACTGATCCACAAAGCTTTCCGTAGCGGGATTAGCCAGCTTGGACAACTCCGTAAAAATCATATCCGCTGTAGCCAGCGTCTGCTCATCCTCTGCGGCTGCACGCAACAGGTAGGACGGTCTTACTCCCAGACGCTCAGCAATTTGCTCCGCCAAATCCTCTGCCAACGGATAACGATCTGCCAAAATATTCGCAAAATGTGCCGGGGTCACCAGCCCGTCCACCAGCTCCTTGCGGGACAAGTTTTTCTTTTTACACAAAAATTCAATTCGTTCCTTGAGCATGGACGTTTCCTTTCTGATTAAAGGTTGCCAAATTACAGATCATACAGAGAAGGACGACGGTCCTCGAATACTGGAATACGCCCACGTACGTCCTGCACCAAGGCTGACTCAATCGTTCCTGTGATGATGCCCTCCTGCTCCCCGCCCTCGGCAATAATTTCCCCCCACGGATCAATAATGAGGGAATGCCCGAAGAAATCCGAATCCCCGCTGCGACCTACCCGGTTACAGGCGATGACGTACATTTGATTTTCAATAGCCCGTGCAGTCAGCAACGTGCGCCAGTGATGAAGACGGGGATGTGGCCATTCCGCAGGTACGATAAGCAGATTTGCGCCAGACAGGGCCAGACTGCGCGCTAGCTCGGGAAAGCGGATGTCGTAGCAGATCGACGCACCCGCCTGAATCCCTCCATCCAGCGTGAATAAAACCTTTTCCTCGCCAGGCTGCAAATATTTTTCTTCATCCATAAGGCGGAACAAATGAATCTTGGAATATGAAGCAACCTCTGCGCCTGTCCGATCAAAAACGAGCATCGTATTGTACACATGACCGTCGCTTTTCTTCTCCGCTATAGATCCGGCTACCACGTTCACCTGATGAGTAGCAGCGAATGCCGATATCCATTCCCGGGTTTCCGCTCCTTCCTGATCCGCCAGCTCATGAATGCGATCCAGCGCATACCCCGTGTTCCACATTTCCGGCAGTACAATCAGGTCCGGCTTCAATTTGGCTGTCACCGCTTGTTCCATTAACGAACGAATATGACTGCGGTTTTCCGGTGGATTGCCCAGCTCAATATGAGCTTGTATGAGTGCAACATTGAACGGCTGAGCTTCATGATATGTCAAAATCGTTCATCCTCCCTGTGAACCGGAGCTTCCGGTGAGCGCTTGTCCGGCATTTTCTCCCATCATAGCCCGACCAGCCTCTACCACGCAACCGCATAGGTTTAATCCCCTCTATACAACTTGGTTAAATCGTGATAAATTAATCCTCAAACTATTCCAAAAGGTCGTGTGAAATGATGAGTAATTTTTCCATTCCCTCCGCTGATGTGATGAAGCAGTTACCGACTCAATTTTTTGCCTCACTCGTACAAAATGTAAATCGTGAAATTGCGGAAGGGCATGATGTCATTAATCTTGGACAGGGGAACCCGGATACACCTACCCCACCTCATATTGTAAAAGCCTTGCAGGAATCAGCGGATAACCCGCTGTATCATAAATATTCGCCTTTTCGCGGTTACGGCTTTCTCAAGGAAGCCGTTGCCCAGCGCTATCAGGAGGATTACGGCGTAACACTTGACCCGGAAACCGAGGTCGCCATCCTGTTTGGCGGAAAAACAGGCTTGGTGCAGCTACCGCAAGTCTTACTCAATCCCGGTGATGTGTGTCTCGTTCCAGATCCCGGCTACCCGGATTACTGGTCTGGCGTAGCCCTGGCTAAAGCGGAAATGTCCTTTCTCCCATTAAAGGAAGAGAACCGTTTTCTGCCCGATTATGAGGCTATTTCCGAGGAAGGCCGCCGTCGCGCCAAGCTGATGTTCCTCAATTATCCGAATAATCCGACCTCGGCCACCGCGCCTCTTTCCTTCTATGAGGAAACGGTTGAATTTGCGAAGCGTAACGGCATTGTGGTGGCCAGTGATTTTGCCTATGGCGCTATCGGCTTTGACGGCGAACGTCCGGTGAGCTTCCTTCAGGCCGAGGGGGCCAAGGACGTAGGGATTGAGTTTTATACCCTGTCCAAAACGTACAATATGGCGGGCTGGCGCGTCGGTTTCGCGCTCGGTAATGCCGAAATCATCTCGATGATTAATCTGCTTCAGGATCATATTTATGTAAGCCTGTTTGGCGGCATTCAGGCAGCGGCGGCCACTGCTCTCACGTCCTCGCAGGACTGCGTGGGCGAGCTGGTTGCACGCTATGAATCGCGCCGCAACGCTTTTTATGATGCGCTTGGGCAAATTGGCTGGAAGGCGACGCGTCCAAGCGGCTCCTTTTTTAGCTGGTTGCCCGTGCCGCAGGGCTATACCTCAGCTTCCTTTGCCGATCTGCTGCTGCGGGAAGCCAAGGTGGCTGTCGCTCCAGGGATCGGCTTCGGTAACGGCGGCGAAGGATATGTGCGGGCGGGGCTGTTAAGCTCGGAAGCTCGACTGACCGAGGCGGTTGAACGAATTGGCAAGCTGAACCTGTTTGGTTAAGCCGTATTTTCCAGCTACAACTTCTTTGCCAAACCCGACCTTTTCATGGTATTCTGTTACCAATATCATTAAGCGCGTTGAAGGGACTATTAAGAGAGAATCGTCCTGTTCAGAGAGTAAATTCCGATAGGCTGCAAGAATTTACCTGGACCCTCTCCCAACTCCTATCCCCGAGCGCCCTGCGCAGTCAGGCGGTTCCTGCCGTTAACAGGTTTCAAGTGGGATGATCATGAATCATCAATGAAGGTGGTACCGCGGAAGCACAAACTTTCGTCCTTTGTATACAAAGGATGAAAGTTTTTTTGTATATTAAATTAAGGAAGTGGACGTCTTGTCAACACGAATAGTCATTAAAATCGGAAGCAGCTCCTTAACCGGAGTCGAGGGGGGCTTGAATCGGGAAGCCATTGCTTATTTTGCCCGCGAAATCGCTGGACTTCGTTCGAAAGGCCATGAAGTGCTGCTGGTCACATCAGGGGCAGTCGCCGCCGGGTTTCGGGAGATCGGGTACCCGTTTCGCCCCAAGCTGCTGCATGAGAAACAAGCGGCAGCAGCCGTAGGTCAGGCGCTGCTTATGCAAGCCTATCAACAGGCTTTTAGGGATTTTGGCTTGGTGAGCGCGCAGATCCTGCTGACACGCAGTGACTTTTTGAGCCGCAAACGGATGAACAATGCTGGAATGACCGTAGAAGAACTGCTGCGCCAGCAGGTCATTCCGATTTTTAACGAAAATGATACTGTGTCGATTGACGAATTGAAATTTGGTGATAACGATATGCTGTCTGCACTGGTCGCCAATCTGGTCAAAGCACAGCATTTGATCATTATCACAGATACCGATGGCGTATATACGGCAGACCC
Source organism: Paenibacillus sp. RC334 (assembly GCF_030034735.1). Classification (NCBI taxonomy): domain Bacteria; kingdom Bacillati; phylum Bacillota; class Bacilli; order Caryophanales; family Paenibacillaceae; genus Paenibacillus; species Paenibacillus sp. RC334. Next base: position 3,209,784 of record NZ_CP125370.1, read on the forward strand.
GCGCAAGCATCCGAACGCCGTACGTTTTGAACGCATCGACGAGATTACCGAGGAAATTTATGCATTGGCTGGAGGTTCCGGGTCAGCCGTAGGGACTGGCGGCATGCGATCCAAGATCGAAGCAGCCAAAGTCGCCACACGCGGTGGTGTACCTGTGTTTGTGGGACGCGTCAACGCAGACGGCGATCTGGATGCCGCCGTGGAGGGACATGGGCCGGGGACTTATTTTGACACCCACCTCTCTTCCCTGCCGATGAAAAAACAATGGCTTGGCTTCATGTCGACGCCGCTCGGTACGGTGCATGTAGATCAGGGAGCCGAGGAAGCGCTGGTGAACGGTGGTCATAGCCTGCTTCCCGTTGGCGTACGGCGTGTGGAAGGCAGCTTTCATGCCGGAGATGTCGTTGAGGTGCTGGGGCCGGAACATAAGGTGCTGGGGCGCGGCGTTGTCAATTATGACGATGGACAGCTTCGAAGCGTACAAGGATTACCAAGCGGCGAGATTGTGGGCAAGATCGGCCCCATTCACCGCCTTGAGGTGATTCACAGGGATGAATGGATTACATTATAAATGCGGGGAGGCCGTAACATGAGTGAATTAACGACGAACACAGCCACAACAGATGAAAGCCAGTTCAGTGAAGTACGCACCAAAGCGACTCTGGCCAAAAAAAGCGCCGGGGTCATGAACCGACTGACGGCAGTACAAAAAATGAAGCGCTGCTCGCCATGGCTGAAGCACTGGTAAATCATACGGAAGAGCTGATTGCAGCGAACAAAAACGACTTGAAGCGCGGACGGGAACTGGGAACGTCGGAATCACTGCTCGACCGCCTCAAGCTGACCGAGGACCGTATCGGGGCCATCGCCGAAGGCTTACGCCAAATTGTGGAGCTGCCTGATCCGGTCGGTGACATGCTGGAGCATATCGAACGTCCAAACGGTCTGCGTATTGAGAAAATACGTGTGCCGCTAGGTGTCATCGGCATCATCTATGAAGCGCGTCCTAATGTGACGGTAGATGCTGCGGGCCTGTGTCTGAAAACAGGAAATCCGGTTGTGCTTCGTGGTGGCTCGGCTGCCCTGTTTTCCAACCGCAAAATCATTGAAGTTCTCCAACAGGCGTTGGACACAACTGCTGTACCGCGCGATGCGCTTCAGCTCATTGAAGATTCAGATCGTGCCTCTGTCAACGAAATGCTCACGCTGAACGGTTTGCTGGATGTGATCATTCCACGCGGCGGGCGCTCGCTTATTCAAAATGTTGTTCAAAATTCCACTGTGCCTGTTATTGAAACCGGAGCTGGCGTGTGCCACACCTATTTGGATGCTACGGCAGATACACAGATGGCTGAGGCGATTACGCTGAACGCCAAGGTGCAAAGACCGTCGGTATGTAACTCCATGGAAACACTGCTCGTTCACTCGGATTATGCACAAGCACACTTGACGAGTTTGGCAGAACGTTTTCGTGAGGCCGGGGTTGAGCTGCGCGGCTGCGCACGGACACGGGAACTGGCTCCCTGGGCTGTTCCAGCCACGGAAGAGGATTATGGCACCGAGTATAATGATTACATTATGAACATCAAGGTAGTAGACAATTTGGACGAAGTGCTGGAGCATATTGCCCGGTACGGTACGATGCACTCGGAGTGTATTGTGACCACAGATAAAGCCCATGCCGAACGTTTTCTGCAAGAAGTGGACGCGGCAGCCGTGTATCACAATGCCTCCACCCGCTTCACGGATGGCTTTGAGTTTGGATTTGGTGCCGAGATCGGGATCAGTACACAAAAATTACATGCCCGCGGTCCAATGGGACTGCCTGCGCTGACTTCAACCAAATATCGTGTGTACGGTACTGGACAAATCAGGGAATAATATCATTTATCAATCCGTATCCTTGGAGGTTATGAAACCATGTGTGAATCACAAACAAAGGCTTTAATTCAAGAGCAAATTACGTTTTTCGGAGCAGGCTCGATGGCAGAGGCTATTATCCGCGGGATGATGGCCCGTTCCGTTGTCAAACGTGGCGGGATTACGGTCATCAACCGCAGCAATCAGGCACGCCTGGAGGAACTTCAACAGCAATATGGGGTGTTGTTCCAAACCGAGGATGCCGCCAAAATCGATCTGCTGCGCCGTTCTCCCGTGATTGTGCTTGCCATGAAGCCCAAGGATGCTGCACAAGCCCTTGGACAGCTCGGTCCGCTCCTGTCAGATGGGCAGTTGATCATTTCGGTGATCGCTGGACTATCCATTCGTACGATGCAGACGTTGCTTGGCCGCAAGCAGCCCATCGCCCGGACGATGCCGAACACATCCAGTTCGATTGGACTGGGAGCAACAGGCATCAGCTTTTCCAAGGAGATTAGTGAAGACCAGCGTAAAAACGTACTTACGATATTCGAATCTGTAGGTACGGTAACGGTCATAGAAGAAGAGAAAATGGATGTTTTGACCGGGATTTCCGGAAGCGGCCCTGCCTATGTCTACTACTTGATGGAAGCCATGATTGCTGGGGGAATCCGTGGTGGCTTGACTCCTGAGCAAGCGCACGAACTGACAGTGCAAACGGCACTTGGAGCGGCACGCATGGTACAACAAACCGGGGAGGAGCCTTCTGCCCTGCGCCACAAAATCATGTCGCCCAACGGCTCGACGGTAGCCGCGTTGGAAAGGCTGGACAAAGGCGATTTCTACGAAACGGTCATTGCGGCGGTACAACGTTGTGCTGAACGATCCCGTGAGATGGGAGCTGTACTAAAGGAGGGAATTGAATGAGCTATTGCTTGGCGACCTACCGGGTATACGATGACAAAGCCGACTTTAACACAAAGGCCCAATCCATTGCCATCGGCATGACGGTGGGCAGCTGGACCGAGCTTCCCCAAGCCAAGCGGGACGCAATGCAAAAGCATCTCGGCTCAGTTCAAGCTGTGGACGTTCACGATGGAGGGCCTGGTGAACGATATGCCGACCTGACCATTGCTTACCCGGATGTGAATTTCAGCCGGGACATTCCTGCACTGCTGGTGACGGTCTTCGGCAAAATTTCGATGGACGGCCGTATCAAGCTGACGAAGCTGGGCTTCTCGGAAGCATTCCGTTCTGCTTTTCCGGGGCCGAAATTTGGCATCAGCGGCTTGCGTGAGCAGCTCGGGGTATATGACCGTCCACTATTAATGAGCATTTTCAAGTCGGTGATTGGCCTTAATCTGGACGAGCTGAGAGAGCAGTTTACCCGACAAGCCCTGGGCGGCGTCGATCTGATCAAGGACGACGAGATTTTGTTTGAAAATGCGCTGACGCCGATTGAAAAACGCGTCGAAGCCTGCATCAAAGCCGCCGAAGCGGCTGAGCGTGAAACCGGTAAAAAGCTGCTATATGCAGCTAATTTAACTGGACCAACCTCGCAGCTCAAAGCGCAAGCCCTCAAGGCCATCGACGCAGGCGCAAATGCCCTGCTGTTCAACGTGCTGGCCTATGGCTATGATGTGCTGCATGAACTAAGCAGCGATCCCGCTATCTCGGTGCCGATTGCAGCCCACCCTTCGTTGGCGGGTGCTGCTTATCCGTCACCGCATTATGGTATTTCGGCGTCGGTGCTGCTCGGTCAGCTCATGCGACTGGCAGGAGCCGACCTCGTGCTCTTCCCTTCTCCTTACGGCTCGGTTACGATGCCGCGTGAGGAAAACATGGCGATCCGCGATGAGCTGATCACCCCTGAGCTGCCGCTAAAGGCCAGCATGCCTGTGCCATCCGCAGGGATTCACCCCGGCCTGGTGCCGTTAATTGTGCGTGATTTTGGCACAGATGTTGTCGTTAACGCCGGGGGCGGCATTCACGGCCATCCGCTCGGCACCGAAGCAGGCGGACGCGCCTTTGTGCAGGCGATTGAAGCTGTGCATCAGGCTGTGCCGCTGGCGGAATACGCCCGCACGCACCCCGAACTGCAATCCGCGCTCGACACGTGGGGAGGTGAACGATGAGTACAGCGAAGAAGCCCGTCATTTTTTGCGATTTTGACGGGACGATTACGAACAGCGACAATATTGTCGCCATTATGAAGCATTTTCAGCCTGCGGGCTGTGAGGCCATCATGCATGATATCGTGAACGGACAGACGTCCATTCGTGAAGGCGTGGGTGCGATGTTCGCTCTGATGCCCTCGACGCAAAAAGATGAAATCATCTCTTATGTACTTGGACAAGCTGGTATACGCGAGGGCTTTGCCCGTTTTTTGGACTATGTACGGGAACAGGATATTGAATTTTTTGTCACCAGCGGTGGTATTGATTTCTTTATTGATCCACTGCTGAAGCCTTTCGACATTCCACAGGATCACGTTTACTGCAATGGAGCCGATTTTTCCGGCGATCATATTGAAATTACGTGGCCTCATCCCTGTCAGGAGTCGTGTACAAACGATTGCGGTATGTGCAAAACAACTGTAATTCGTCAGTACCCTGCCGAACAGTACGAACGAATTTTGATCGGGGACAGCCTGACGGATTTTGAAGGAGCCAAAATTGCTGACCTCGTGTACTCCCGTTCGCACCTGACTTTAAAGTGTCAGGAGCTGGGCGTACCACATGTGCCCTTTGAAACATTTGACGACATTATTAAGGATTTAAAGCAAAAACAGGAGCAAGGGGTGCTGTAAATGAGCTATAGCTTGGCAGACATTACGTTGGAAGAAAAACGCCGCGCACTGGAAGAACTCGCTGATGTCAAGGAGCTATTCGCATCTCGCAACTGGTTCCCCGGCACGAGCGGCAATTTGTCGATACGGATCGGGGATTTTCATCCTGAACAATTTTATTTTGCAGTTACTGCCAGCGGCAAGGATAAAACCAAGCGGACACCGGAAGATTTTCTGTTCGTGGACCAGCACGGAAAAGCGGCAGAAGCCACAAGCCTCAAGCCGAGCGCCGAAACGCTGATTCATTGCGAAATTTACCGTCTGACAGGCTGCGGAGCCGTTTTCCATGTGCATACGGTGTTCAACAATCTGATTTCCGAATATTACGGGGAACAAGGCTCTGTACCTGTGCAAGGCATTGAACTCATTAAGGCTTTTAACATTTGGGAGGAAAATGCTTCGATTGACATTCCTGTGCTGCCGAATTACGCGGATATTGCTTCGATTGCCAAGCTGGTGCCGGGTGTGCTGAATGATCAGGTGCCGGGAATTTTGCTGCGTAACCACGGCATTTATGCGTGGGGGCGTGATGTGTTTGAGGCTAAAAAGCATCTGGAGGCGTTTGAATTTTTGTTTGAAGCGACGTACCGCTCCTTGCTGCTAAGACCTTAGTTATGAAGAGCGACTTGCTACATGCGCGCCTGCTTTAATTATAAAGTGTAAATTGAATGCGGAGAACGTAGCCCCAGCGAAAGCAGGGGAGCGTTCTCTTTTTTAAATACAAAGGCAGCCTTGGACGTGTATATAACGTCCCGGACTGCCTTTGTATCATTATTGAACCCATTTGATCATTTCAGGATGCTTCTCAGACTTTGTGCAGCCTCACGGGGGGCTTCTGCCCATGAGATGGCTGAAATGACCGCTATGCCATCTGCTCCTGCCTGTAGGACGTTTGTTGCGTTGTCCACCGTAATGCCGCCAATGCCAACCAACGGAAGGCTTGCACCACCGGTACGTAGCCTGCGGACCAGCTCCGGTCCCTGCACAGGATGTGCATCCGGCTTGGAACGAGTCGGGAACATCGGCCCTGCACCCGCATAATCAGCGCCAGCGCGTACCGCCTGCTCCGCTTCCGTTAGGCTGTGTACCGATACGCCGATGATTTTGTTGCCCATTCGAGAGCGCACGCGGTCTGCAGGCTCGTCTTCTTGTCCAAGATGGACGCCATCTGCATTCACAGCCAAGGCAAGCTCGACATCATCATTGACGAGAAATGGAACGTCATACTGATGGCACAGCCTCCGGGCGGCTTGAGCGAACTCATGCAAGCGACTTCCCGTTAGACAGTCCGCACCCTTTTCACGCAATTGAAAAAGGGTCACACCTCCCTGCAACGCTTCCTCCAAAACCACCAGCGGGTCACGGCCGCAATTCACACTCCCCATGACCAAATAAAGATGCAGATGCTCCCGCATACGCCCTATTTCAATTCTTGGCATCGCTTCGCTCCTCCCTCATTGCCCTGCTCCACACAGACGCTTCCTCTCCTGTCCAGCGTGCGTTCCATGCCCAATGGTTCGTCGGTCCATGCCCACTGCCGATACCCAAGCCCTGCTCAATCGCCGCCTGTATAAAAGCCTTGGCCGTCTGTGCCGCCTGGGGTACACTTCGTCCTGCCGCCAATCCAGCCGCCAGCGCTGCCGAAAAGGTACAGCCCGTTCCATGGGTATGCGGGGTATGAATTCTTGGTCCGTCCAGTTCGATAAAATCGCGCCCGTCGAACAACAAATCCACGGACCGTTCCTCTTCCGCGCTATGCCCTCCCTTGATGATTACGTAGCTGGTTCCCAAATCAGCCAGCATTCGAGCCGCTTCCTTCGCATCCTCACGACTGGAGAGGGTTAAGCCTGTCAACGCCTCTGTTTCCGGGAAATTCGGGGTGACTACCTTCGCCAACGGCAACAAATACGATTTTAGCGTTTCCACTGCCTCATCTTGAAGTAGAGAAGTTCCGCCCTTAGCGATCATTACCGGGTCTACGACAACATTAGGCCATCGGAACTGGCGAATTTGCGCGGCTACCTGACGAATGACCTCAGCCCCTACGAGCATACCCGTTTTAACGGCATCAGGCGATAAATCCGTACCTATGGACTGTAATTGAGCCTCTACCATGGCAACAGGGACAGGATGAACAGCTTGTACACCGCGTGTATTTTGAGCAGTAACTCCCGTCAGGGCAGACATGCCGTACACGCCCAGCTCCTGAAAGGTTTTTAAATCAGCCTGTATGCCTGCACCCCCTCCGCTGTCCGAGCCTGCAATGGTCAATGCTTTGTACACCGTATGGGTCATAGTTGTGGCCCCCTGACAACGTCTTGCCGCTTCCAATTCTGCCGCTCATCCTGAATCTGATTTTTGGTATAAAGTAAAATGAATTTCAATATCAAGCGAACCCTGCTCCTTTGATGACAGGAGCCTGCGCTTCTTTCCAGCCGAGAGCTATGGTTTTCAGCATGCACATGCTCAAGTGTATAAAACAACAAAAAAAACACTATGCAAAAGCAGAGTGTTCCTACACTAAGGTCCCTGCGCTGGCATTATCCAACAGGTTCATACGGTCTACGACAGATTAGTCGTACTCTCAGCTTGCTTCCGCAGGCTCCCGTGCTATTTTTTTATAATCGTAACCCTTTATGCTGTAAAAAGCAACGTCCCCTATTGGGGACGCTCCAGCCTGAATTGCTCTCCCAGCTTTGCATAATCATTTCCGGCCAAACGACTCACCGGACGCAGCTCCTTGGCGATTATGTATGTATTTTGATACGCTTCCTCGGACAAATGATACTGCACCAAGCGCCCGATCAGCAGATCGCAGGCAGGTGCGCCCTCTGTGCCCCCCAGCGGTATCGCCTGCTCCAGGACACATTCCATGCGTATTTTCGCTTCAGCCACACCGGGAACCGCGATTTTTGTACTTTTCACCGACGTAAGTCCGGCCAGTGTGATTTCACTTTCCTCCGGCGACAGACGGGAAGCCGTCACATTCACCGCACCCACATTGTCCTCATCCGTTATATGTACGACAAAGGCTTTTTGCTCCATCGCATTACGTGCTGTATCCTTGGACACCCCATCGACACGTTGTACAGACACAGACAACAGCGGCGGCTCGGAAGCTACGATGGAAAAATAACTGAACGGCGCACCATTAAGTACCCCTTCACTGCTCAGTGTCGTCACAAAGGCTACTGGTCTTGGGATAATGCTTCCGGTTAACAGCTTATAATTTTCACGCCCTGTAAGTGTATCAGGATTTAGTGATATCATTGTTTTCCCCTCCTATTTTTCAATTACATTTCCCTGATTATCGCGCAAGGTAACCGTAATCCCTTCGGGTACAGCAATCGTAACGTCGAGCTGATGCTGGGGCTGCATATAACGTGTCGGGATTTGGCTCAGTAGCACATACAGCGTATCTCCGATATGCTTTGTCTGATACAGCTCCTGTCCTTTTGATTCATCCTCGTTGCCTGTATAGACATAACTTCCGAACACATGCACCTCTGGTGAGGTAGTTGCGTCAATTTTGACCGCATAGGGATTCTCACCCTGCACGATCACCTTGGTCACTCCGGCAGGCAATTTTTCATGCCAATCAGGAAGGACCCTTGTTTCCTGAACCGAGCTCATCATATCCCTGACTTGCGAAGTAAGTCCCAGTGAACTGACCAAAGCAAATCCGATACAACAAAAAACCAGGACTGCTGTAATAAACATACTGAACAAATCATAACGGATGCGCTCACGTGTCCCTTTCCACGCCGTATACATTAAAATTTCGAGTCCCAGCAAAACAAAAACGACAGGCCACCACGTCAACGCCTGATCCAATATGCCCGCTCCCCAAAACTTGGAGGCAAACGTTACTCCTCCCAACAAGACCAGAAAAAGTCCCATCGACAGTCTTCCGACCTTCCAAACCCCTGCCGGGGCGTTTGGTGTTTTGGAGGAGCTGCTATTGTTGGTTGATGTACCCAATATACCTGTAGAGCCTCCTGTATCGCTATGAGGATGATGGACTCCCTTAAAGGGAGCCTCACTCTTTGAAAACTCAGTATCCATCCTATTGTTTCTCCTTTACCCGTTTAGATTTGGAATTACCGATCATCATCCAAATACCACCGCCAATCAACAATAAGGATACGATAATCGTCCGTAGATACATGTCAACCAAATTATAAATCTCTCCGTTCGGAAACAGACGATCCAGAGTAGGAACAAGTACGTTGATCAAGATGTAATAGGCACCCAGCAATAGCAACCCCAAACCTACCCAGCGGTCATATTGTGCAAACATACCGATCACAGGCTTGTCAATCAACGGTTCCCGTCCATAACGGCTTACTTGCTGCAATGCATCAAAAAAGCTGTAAAACCAGACCACCGGGATCAGGAACAAAAAGAGGGACAAATACAGTACATCCAGCATGTAAATGCCGCCTAAGAACAGAAGCATGAGCTGAAGACCCCGTTTTTGCAGACCGATATACATATGTCCCGCCCCGGGAAATACCGATAGAATGGTAGCCAGCATTTTGCTACGCCGCCCCTCGACTCTTCCATGCTCCAGTTCTTCAAATAAAGTCCGATCCTGAAGAATTTCTCCCGCTTGTTTACGATGTACATGCTGCACCGCATCAAACATACAATACAGCCATATGATCGGCAGCACGCCCGCAAACGCCAAAAATCCGGATTCGTTTGTAATGCTTGAAATAAAAACGAGAATCGCTCCAAAGCCAAAGAAGGACATCAGGAAAGACAAACCACGCTGCATCAGCCCCAAATGAAGGTGTCCCAACCCTGGGATGAACGACAGCAATATGGTGAAAAAACGTTCATTGTCCGATCCTTTTTGAAAAGCAGGCGATCCTGCCACACCGTAGTGTCCTTGTTCATAATAGTTATAGCCTGCACCATAACCCATCTCTGCTCTCGGTGCATCCGTATCTGCGTCTTTTGCACCCTCCGGTACCTCTCCCGTTAAACCTGCATCTCCATAAGGCCTACTTTGAGAGTAAAAGCCATATGGATTGGGGCCTGCATGAGGGGGATATGGAGCAGCGACTGCACGAGGATCATAACGCAACAAGCTAATAATGATATGCAGCATACTGAGCCCCCCAAAAAAGAGCGGCAACAAACATACTGGCCCAATAAAGGCATTTCGTCGCTTGAAACCACCGAAAAAAATATTCCTCCCGCCAGACATCCGAAAAACAAAATGGTGTATACAAACGCATTGGCTTTTCTGGTCCAGTAATAGTGTCCCACACCGGGAATGATGTTCAACAGAAATGCCAGAAGCTTGCTTCGTTCCGTATAAGGCACCGATACACTTCCTCTCTAATCTTGGGATTTTGATTAAATCCTCATCTGAAGGTTTGAATTAAACCTTTTTATCTGTCACTTTAATTTATTTTAGGGCTTTAATTTGTCCAGCCAGCTTGTCGTAGCCCGCATGACCTCTTCACTGTAAGAGACGCGTTCTTTCGGAGGAACGGGCTTACCACCGGTTTGCGGCATCATTTTGTCAAAAGCACCACTGGACAGCAGAATTAGCGTCAAGCTTGCTGCAATTACATAGTGAAACACAGGTTTTTCAAACCAGCGGCGTTTATTGAGGGTAGCTTGACTTGCTTCTGCTTCCTTATCGGGAAGAGCAGCCATTACCTGATCTGTGAAGCGTTCCGTATCCAACCAGGCAAAACAATCTTCCAATGTCGACTCCAGCTGCTCCATTGCAACAAGATATAAGGCCAGCGCCTGCTCATCTTCCAGCAGAAGCTTTTCCAGCCGTTCAGATTCCTCTGTCGTGCAAGTTCCTGTAATATAAGCGTGCCAGTCATTCATCTGCCCTTTAGTCCACAGTTTATCATGTTGGTCAGTCATTGCCATTCCTCCTCCTTCCAGTGATTTCGAATCCACTGCCGTGCCCGGTAGAGTCTGGACTCTACTGTTTTTAAGGCTACTTGCGTCTCTTCTGCAATTTGATCGTAGGTTTTGCCCTGCATATAATAGTCTTGGATAATATCCCGATGCTGCTGGGGCAGCTGGGCGATTTTTTGCGATAGTTCCACATTTCGTTCCTCGCGGATCAGACGGACCAGCACATCCTCATCCCGGGAAGGGAGTTGAACGAGGGTTTCTGCCACATCTATCAGCTCTGCGGGCCGCCTGTCCTGTTTGCGCTTGATATCCAGCGCTTTGTGGAGCGCAATTCGGGTCAGCCACGTTTTAAAACCTTCGTTCCGGTACTGGGGGAGAGACTTATACACCTGAACGAACGCTTCCTGCGCGGCATCTTCCGCTTCTTTGCTATCATGCAGCACCGAATAGGCCACATGATACACATGCTTGCTATACAGCTCTACCATCTCACGGAACGCCTGCCGGTCACCAGACCGTATTCGTTCAATGATTCTCTCTATATCAATGACGCTCTCCCCCTTCCCAATACTATAGACGCCGGAGAATTTACTCCCCCTGCATATTTCGAAAAAAAATATTTAAAAAAGGACACACCCTCCTCACGGAGTAGCGTGTCCTCTATCGCTAAGCTGCTGTTTGCTCAAATATTTTACTTGTATTCATTTAACTTTTTAGTCACTTTAAGCAAGCATTTAATGTAAGCCTTGCTGCTGCCTGAAAACCTCAGTCTATCGCTTTAGCTGCGTCCGCTCCCACGGAAACGCTGAGCGTATTCCTTTGCATCCTGTGCATTACGGACACGGTTTCGGCTCCATTCCAGCAAAATGCGGTCAATATACCGGAAATGCACCTTCCCTGCAAACACCGCTTCCTTCAAGGCCAGCAAAATCAGCTCCTCAAGATACCGATCCTGATCCACCCAACTGGTGATCGTCTCGTATTCCATCGGTGACAACGGTCGGCCGAATTCCTTCTCGAAAATCGTAAACAAATTCCGTTCCTCCAAAGGCGGAGACTCTGATATCCCATTCAGCACATCCGGTTTTCCAGCAAACAAAATATCATCATCATCGCTTTGCTCCGTGCGCTCGGGTATCATACATTCCGCCAGCTTACGGTACAGCCCCGTTAGATTGTAGCGTTCAAATTGCACGGACGAGTTGCGGTCTTCCACAGTATCAATCCGCAGAAAACCCTCCTTCATCAGCTTGCTGAAATAGAGCCCGATTTCGTTCGCTGTACATCCGATACGGGCCTGCAATTGCTCCCCAGGTTGGAAATTCATTACGTTCGGCTTGTTTAAAAGCAAGCAACTGCATAAGCAGAAGCATTTCGCCATCTGTCAGCCGAAGCGTCCGGTAATGCTTGAGCAGGGAGTAGGGAATCTGGACCATTCCGGCTTCCATAGCAAAGGCTACTCCCTCCGCCCACTCTGCCGCTGATGTCTTGTCGAATGATCCGGTCATCGGTTACGGATACAAACGATACAGCATACGTGGGAACGGAATCGTTTCACGCACATGATCTAGTCCACAAATCCATGCTACCGTACGCTCCAGTCCCAGTCCAAAGCCGGAATGCGGAACGGTGCCGTAGGTGCGCAGATCCATGTACCATTGGTAAGCTTCACGCGCCAGGTTATGCTCGTTAAAACGTTCTTCCATCAAGGCCGGATCATCAATCCGTTGGGAACCCCCGATAATTTCGCCGTAGCCTTCTGGAGCGATCATATCAGCGCACAGGACAACCTCCGGACGAGTTGGATCAGGCTTCATATAAAATGCCTTAATGTGAGTCGGCCAATGTGTAATGAACACTGGCTTGTTGTATCTCTCAGCAATAGCCGTTTCATGCGGAGCGCCAAAGTCCTCGCCCCAAGGGATATCGAATCCTTCTCCTTGAAGGAAAGCAATCGCCTCATCATACGTAATGCGCGGGAATTCTCCCTGAATTGGCTCCAGCTTCGAAACATCGCGTCCGATCGTTTCAAGCTCTTTTGCACAATTTTTCAGCACTGATTGTACGATATGACTCACAAACTGCTCCTGTACGCGCAAAGATTCCTCATGATCTACAAAAACCATCTCCGGCTCGATCATCCAGAACTCAATCAGGTGACGACGTGTTTTAGACTTTTCCGCACGGAAGGTTGGACCAAACGAGTATACCTTGCCAAGCGCCATGGCTGCCGCTTCCATATACAACTGTCCGCTTTGTGTCAGATAAGCATCCTCGTCAAAATATTTGATATGGAACAGCTCTGTTGTGCCTTCTGCGGAAGAAGGAGTCAAAATTGGCGGGTCCACCTTTGTAAAGCCATTGCCGTTAAAAAATTCCTGTACCGCACGGATAATTTCCGCCCGTACGATCAGAACCGCGCGTTGCTTGGCGGAACGCAACCACAGGTGACGGTGATCCATCAGGAAATCTACACCGTGTTCTTTTGGCGTGATCGGGTAGTTTTCTGTCAAATGAATGATTTCAATGCCCGTTACCGTTAATTCAAAGCCGGATTGGCTACGCGGTTCTTCGCGCACAACTCCGGTAACATACAAAGAGCTTTCTTGTGTCAAGGATTTGGCATCATTCCAAATGTCCTCGGACACCTCGCTTTTCACGATAACCCCTTGAATATATCCGGTACCATCGCGCAGTTGCAGGAACTGGATTTTACCACTAGATCGTTTGTTATTTACCCAAGCGCCGATTGTAACCGTTTCCCCTACATGGCGGCCCACTAGGGCAATCGTACTTTTATTCGTCATGACCGTCTCTCTCCTCTTAACCGAAAATCAAACAGCCCTTCCCCCTGGGTCAGGCTGTTTGCTCTCGCTGTTTGGTACATACGGAACCTATTTAAGTGATAGCCCGTATGCATAAAGTTTAAACTTCGGGTCGAACTACTGAACCAGACGGTACGTGTCGCGGGCAATAACCAGCTCTTCGTTCGTCGGAACGATCAATACATCAACCTTCGAATTTGCTGTTGTAATCCGGCGAGGCTCGCCAGAACGAATAGCGTTCAACGATTCATCCAGCTCGATACCGAGGAATGTCAGTTGCTCCAACACTCTCTTACGCAGAACGACGGAGTTTTCGCCTACACCTGCCGTGAATACGATCACGTCTACCCCATTCATTGCCGCGGCATACGAACCAATGTATTTGCGCAGACGGTATTCATACATTTCAAATGCCAATGTAGAATTAGCTTCGCCTTTTTCCATACCTTCCGTGATTTCACGCATATCACTGCTGATACCGGAGATAGCCAAAAGTCCACTGTGCTTGTTCAGCATGGAGTTGACTTCATTGACGGTCAATTCTTGCTTGTTCATCACATAAGGCACGATTGCCGGGTCCAAATCACCACTACGTGTCCCCATCATAAGTCCTTCCAGTGGAGTCATACCCATGGAAGTATCTACGGACAAACCGCCTTGAACCGCTGTTACACTACCGCCGTTACCGATATGACAAGTGATGATTTTCAACTCTTCCAAAGGACGACCGACGAATTTGGCGGCTTCCTTGCTTACATAATCATGGGAAGTACCGTGTGCGCCGTAGCGACGGACCTTGTACTTATTGTACAACACTCTTGGAATGGCGTACATATAAGCTTTTTCAGGCATCGTTTGATGGAATGAGGTATCAAATACAACAACCTGCGGTACATCCGGCATATTCAATTCAGCCGCTTTAATACCCATCATGGAAGCCGGGTTATGCAATGGCGCAAGGTCGAACAAGCGGCGGATTTCACTCTTCGCTTCAGGCGTTACAACCGCTGACTGCTTGAAGATTTCGCCTCCATGAACAACGCGGTGTCCCACAGCCTCAATTTCGCTAGTGCTGGAGATTACACCATGTTCCGCATCTGTGAGTGCATTCAGCACTTTACGGATCGCTGTAGTATGCTCCAGAATTTCGCTAACCTCAGTGTATTCTTCTTTGTTGGTTGGCTTATGCGTCAGGATGGATGAATCCATACCGATGCGCTCGACCAATCCTTTTGCCAGAACGGACTCGTCCGACATATCATACAGCTGGTATTTCAGGGAAGAACTCCCTGCATTAATTACGAGAATTTTCATACCCGGTCACCATCCTTGTCGTACTTAAAGAAGCCTTCTCCTGATTTCACGCCCAGATTACCTGCACGCACCATTTTCTTCAGGACGATGGACGGACGATATTTCAATTCACCGAATTCACGGAACATGCGCTCCAGAGCAGCCAAAACGGAATCCAGACCAAAGCGGTCAGCCATTTCCAAAGGACCGCTTTGGAAGCTGTAGCCGATTCGCATAGCATCGTCGATATCTTCAGCGGAAGCTACGCCCTCTTGAAGAACGTGAGCTGCTTCATTAATCAGCAGGCAAATGATACGGCTTGTTACAAAGCCCGGGGATTCATAAATCATAACCCCTTTTTTCTCCACTACTTCTTCAACAAACATTTTTGTGTTTTCAAACGTATCGTCCGAAGTTTTCAAGCCACGAATAATTTCCACAAGATCAATGCGGGATACTGGATAGATAAAGTGCATACCAATAACACGCTCAGGATACTTGGTCGAGCTGGCAAGCTCGGTCAGGCTCAGCGTGGATGTATTACTTGCAAGAATAATGTTGTTTGGACACACATAGTCCAGTTCTTGGAAAACAGCTTTCTTCTCGTCCAGATTTTCTGTAATGGTTTCAATGACCATGTCACAGCTTCCAAGCTCAGCCAAATGAGAAACTTTCTGGATGCGGGATAAAATCAATTTTTTCTCCGCTTGTGTGATTGCCCATTTTTCCAGTTGCTTGTCCAGACTCGTTTCAATCATATTGTAGGCGTAGTCTAGTTTCTCTGGTGTCTGCTCTACCAACAGCACATCAATTCCTTTGGACGCGAGCATTTCAGAGATACCCTGTCCCATGGTGCCGCCGCCGATGACGCCGATTTTTTTAAATTGCATGGTTCTTTACTCCACCCTTTCCTGGTCACTCTCTTATATTGTATCCTTCTTTGTCGAAAAATACATGTTTATGTCCCAATAGCTAATAATATCTTAGCACGGACTAAAAGTAAAAAAAATAACCAGCATAAAAAATTATGCTGGTAATAGAGCATTTTCACTAAATTGACATCTAAATTGATCCCCGGACAGGGTTTCTTCCTTCATAAGGATGTCAAGAGAGTTGTCGAACACTGGACGATGCTTTTCGAGCAGCTCCAAAGTACGGTTATGAAGGTCGTCCATAATCTCACCATTTTCGCGCATGAGCTCTTCTTTCGTTACCATTTCCATGTTAATAATGCCAAGTGAAGTCAAACCGGAAGTCATCATCGTATGAACAATGTTCAGCGCCTGCTCAAAATCGTTGCTAGAGCCTGTACTGCGACCGCCATAGTACATTTCTTCCGCCGTAGCTCCTGCGAGCGAGATCATGATCTGCTCCTCCAGGAACTGCTTAGTATACAAATAATGCTCTTGCTGTGGATTGTGCCGCACATAGCCGAGCGCTTTCCCACGCGGGCTGAGCGCTACCTGGCTGACACTGCCCGGACGAACGATTTCAGCCATAATAGCATGTCCCAGTTCATGAATCGCTACACGTTTTTTCTCTTCCAACGTTGATTCACGATCCGTTTTCTCACCCATCATCACCTTGTCAATCGCCATCGACAGATGCTTTTGCGCAATCGTTTCCTGTTCCTGTCTCATCGCATAGATTGCCGCTTCGTTCATGACACTTTCCAGCTGTGCACCGGAAAACCCGTAGGATTCCTCAGCAATTTTGTCCAGATTCGCCTCTTCCTGAATCGGTTTGTTTTTGGCATGGATTTTAAGAATATGAAGACGGCCCTTCTTATCAGGCAAGTCCACTTGAATATGACGGTCAAAACGCCCCGGACGCGTTAAGGCGCTGTCCAGCATTTCTTTACGGTTTGTAGCCGCAATGATCAAAATGCGCGGAGTATCTGCTGAATAGATGCCATCCATTTCAGTCAGCAACTGATTCAAGGTTTGGTCATATTCACGTTGCTGTCCACCCTCACGCTTGCCGCCAATCACGTCGATCTCGTCAATAAAAATAATAGCATTTTCCTTCTTTTCCTTGGCTGCACGAGTGCGGGCCTCCCGAAACAGCTCGCGGACACGGCCTGCACCAACACCTACGTACATTTCAACAAACTCACTGCCTGAAGCGGCAACAAATATAGAATTGGTATAGTGCGCAGCTGCCTTCGCCATCAGTGTTTTCCCGGTTCCCGGAGGGCCTGTAAGCAAAACACCTTTTAATGGACGAATGCCAAACTTGGAAATTTCATCATGCCGATTCAAAAAATCCAGCGCTTCACGCAGCTCCTGCTTGGCGCTTTCTTGCCCGCCGATTTCCTCAAAAGTCAGCTTGTCCGGGCCATTCTTTTTACGTTTACGTTCTTGCCCGGCCCCTACAGCCAAACCTCCACGTGCATGCATGAGCATTAACAAGCCGCTGAGCATCAAACCTGCGATAAGAAAAGGGATAATATTCACCCCGATAAAAATGAGAAATATAATGGTCACCGGCACAATGCCGATTAGTGCTTCCTTGATCCATCTAGGCATTAGGCCATACCCCCATTTGCTGAGATTGACGTGGCAAAACGATAAACTTGGTCGCTTTGCCTTCGCTGAGTCGGATATAGACGTTGTTTGAATCCATATCGGTATCGGCCTCGATACCGGTTTTTTTCTTTTTCATCTGCTCGACGGTAGATGAAATTTGGGTGTATTTTTTATTTTCCATCGCTTCCGCTACCGGAAACATGGCCTCAGACCACCACTGGTTCAACGCTGGATTGGAATGATCCGCAATTTCCAGCTTAACTGTACGGCTGCCAATGATGGACTGTCCTTTTTGCTTAACTACATTGACCAATCCGGCGACATCTGCCTGCGGTTTGAGATCCAGATTCAAAACAACCTGATCCGGTTTAATATCTATTTGAGCGCTTGTGACGCCGGGATATTGGGAAACCAGTTTTTCCAGAGGACTCTGCATTGTAAACTGACGGTAAATAAACCATCCTCCAAACAACAGCGATGCTGCCAGAACCGCCGCAACAACGATAGGAACTGCACGTAATTTCAAATAACATCCTCCTCTCAAAATGTAAAA
Source organism: Paenibacillus sp. RC334 (assembly GCF_030034735.1). NCBI lineage: Bacteria > Bacillati > Bacillota > Bacilli > Caryophanales > Paenibacillaceae > Paenibacillus > Paenibacillus sp. RC334. Next base: position 3,227,583 of record NZ_CP125370.1, read on the forward strand.
CACAGAAGAAACGGGACGAATGTCAACACATAAACCAGACTGCATGATCTACAGTGATCAGCAGGTCTTTTTCTATCATTTTTGTCTATCACTTATAAATTATAGTATATCATAACGTATATCTAATATCGAAGGCAATGTGTGGGGGAGTTGCGATAAGGCAAAATCATTGGTTATGGTGGTGGGGAGGGGAGGCGCTATGTGGAGGATTTGATCTTACGATCGCTGTTGCCGCCGGATTTTTTTCGATTAGATTTTTATGGGGAAAATCCGGCGGCAAAGGCGAACGCTATCGCTTCTCCAGATTCAAATCCTCCACTCCGCTACTGCACAGCCATAAAGATGAATTTGCCTTAGGAGAGAAGTTGGGTAGATAAAGATGCTTTGCTGGCTTTCAGCCAAGCTTCGCGGAGTGAGTTAAAAAGACGTAAATACGAATTTTATCGTATTTACGTCTTTTTTTGTTGTGATGTCTACTTCTTTTTATGTGTAAGAAAAGATTCTCATACAGCATTTTAGCTCTCATATTGCAACCTTACACTATATCTAAAAAGGATTCATAATTGCGTCATAATACAACCTTTAAATCTTTTAAAGGAACATCATGCCACCGTCGATCAGTGGGGATTGTCCTGTCATGTAATCGGAATCAGGGCCTGCCAGGAAGGATACGAAGGCAGATACGTCTTCCGGTGTAGAAAGACGGCCCAGGGCAATTTTACTGCCGAATTCCTTGGTCGCATCGCCAGTAGCTTCACCTTTGGATGCCGTAATTTCTTTATCAATGCCACTCCACATTGGCGTTTGTACAATGCCGGGGCAGTAGGCGTTAGCTGTAATACCGTATTGGGCATATTCCTGAGCGGCGGTTTGTGTTAGGGCACGAACTGCAAATTTGGTGGCGGAGTAAATACCCAGGTTGGCATTACCGACATGGCCTGCCTGAGAAGAGGCATTGATGATTTTACCACCATGACCCAGTTCCTTGAACTTGGCGGCTGCTGCCTGAATGCCCCATAATACACTGGTCACATTGATGTGGAACAGCTTGTCAAAATCAGCCAGCGTGACATCCTCCAATAGCTTGGCGGGAGCAATCCCCGCGTTATTTACAATGACATCAAAGCCACCGAGTTTTTCAGATGCTTCCTTTACAGCCGCAAAAACCTGATCCCGGTTGGAAACATCGACTTTAAGCGCAAGCGAGCGCCCTCCTGCCTTTGTAATCTCACCAGCAACACTTTGGGCCGTTTCTTCATTCAAATCCACGATTGCCACTGCGAAGCCATCTTGACTGAGGCGTAAAGCAATAGCCCGTCCAATCCCTTGACCTCCACCCGTTACTAATGCAACTTTCCCATTCACTTTACCCATGTTCATGAATCTCCTTTTTGTATAAGTAGTCATGATAACATAGCCACAAAATTATGGGTTACGTTAGTCTGCACCTATAATTAAACCATTTTAAGGAAAAAAATATTATGATATATGTAATAGACTTCATGTTTAACCTGTTTAAGGGAAATTCAAGTGATACTATAATAAACACTTACCCAAACAAAAAAACTAAAAGACGCAAATGCGAGAAATATCGCTTTACGTCTTTTTAGTCTTCAATGATTCAAAACTACACATTCTTTTATAAGACAATGTCTTCTAATTTCACATATCTTTTTTAGTAAAAACGATTTTCCAGTTCGTACAGAATTAGTTTGGTGTAAAACCCAAAACGGAGACAAGCGCAGCGGCGTCCGTGCCCCCTACCCCCCAACTCCCATAGAAAGAGTGGTGTTTGGAGTAACTCCATCGCGATCAGCCAGCGGAGTGGGCCATTTGAATCTGAAGAAGCGAAGCGTTCGCCTGAAAGCTTTCTGAAAGAAAGCTCGGTTCGGAAGCATATGCTTGCCGACGGATTTTCCCCATAAGAATCTAATCGAAAAAAAATCCGTCGGCAACAGCGATCGTAAGCTCAAATGGACCACGCAGCGCTCTCACACCACCATCAGCCACTCTTCACCCAGCTCAATTATTAGGCAAAGTATACTTTACCCCCATCGATCCCCCATCCGAGAAGCGATAAAAGGTATAGTAATGATGACTGCCGTCATCGTAAAACAACTGCCACACATATTGACCGTTAAACACACTCGGCTCAAGCCTTACAATATCTATACCCGGAAGCTGCTGCTGGATCATGGCTGTCATTTTTTGCTCGTCGACTCCGTTTTTAAGTAGCTCGGTATGAACACCACTATTATCTGCCACAGGCACATTAGGTTGACCCTCCACCTTTTGAAAAGGGACCCACACCATAATATTTTCATTCTGAGCATTTTTCCCTTGTACCACCCAGTATACCTGATCCCACACCGACTTCCACGTCTGAGTCGTGGTAACCAGACCACCCGATTGCTTGGCCTTTACGATAGCGGCATTTCTCTCAGTCACCTGATCTTGAGTAACATAGGAATAATACCAGAAAATGCTGACCAGGACCAGTATGACGGCCAGAATGGCGACCACTATCCATTTTTTCTTATTTTTCAAACCTGTGCTTCCTCTCTAAGGGGATGTGACACCTGAATTAGCGCGACAGCAGCCCTTCAAAGGCGGCTTGTGCCTCATGCTTGATACGTTCCTCATCCATAGTCAGGCACTCACCGTTTTTCACAACCTGACGACCGTCAACCCATACATGGGCCACGTCTTTGGCGCTTGCAGAGTATACGGCATGAGAAATGAGATCCGTATGCGGCAAGAAATGAGCCTGATTGAGATCGAGCGCGATAAAGTCAGCCTTGTTGCCTGCTGCCAGCGCCCCTACCTCATTCAAGCCAATCGACTTCGCTCCGTACTCCGTTGCCAGACGCAACGCCTCACCCGCAGGAACTGCGGTTGGGTCCCCCAGATACTCCCTTGTGAATGAGTGCAGCCAGACGCATTTCCTCAAACATATCCAGGTTATTGTTACTGGCGGGACCGTCTGTTCCGAGAGAGACGGTAACGCCTGCACGGAGCAGATCAGGCACTCTTGCCACACCGCTCGCCAGCTTCAAGTTGCTACCCGGATTATGCGAAACCGCTACACCACGTTCAGCCAGCAAAGCTATTTCTTCGTCATTCAAATGAACAGCATGGGCAACAAGCGATGGACGGGAGAAAAAGCCGAGCTTATCCAAATGCGCAACCGGGCGCAAGCCGTAGTCGCGTACGTTTTGCTCTACTTCGGCAATGGTTTCGGACATATGCGTATGCAACGGTAAGTCCAGATCATGCGCAGCCTGCACGAATTTTTCGATAAACGCAGGCGGACACGTATACGGCGCATGTGGAGACATCATAGTCGTAATGCGACCGTCTGCTTTTCCATGCCAATTACGCGCAAAATTCACAGCCTCAGCCAGCTTGATCCGCTGCTCTTCCTCCGAACATAATCCAATCGCTCCACGCATCAGACTGGCACGGATGCCGGACTCTTCAGCTACACGAGCCACCTCGTCCATATGATCATACATGTCCAAAAAGGTGGTTGTACCGCCTTTCAGCATTTCCAGCACGGACAAGGACGTACCCCAGTACACATCCGTAGACGTAAACTTGGCTTCCATCGGCCACATTTTTTCCTGAAGCCATACTTGAAGAGCCAGATCGTCCCCATACCCGCGCAGCAGGGACATCGCCGCATGACCATGTGTATTAATCAGGCCAGGTAAAAACAGCAGCCCGTTACCATCAATCGCTTCCGTCTCTTCCTCACCCGCTGGCAAAGTCTCGCCAATATAGGCAATGCGGCTGTCCTCCACGATCATATAGCCGTGGATTACCCCCGCTTCCGATCTGTTCACGGCAAAAGAGCCGTTTTTAATCATCCATTTATTCACCGTCATGTTGCATATCTTCCTTTCCGTCTTCCAAATAATAAGCGAGGCTTAACAAATCTGTTGTAAAATCTGTGGCATGTATTCGAATATTTGCTGGTGCCTTGAGAGTGGTCGGCGCAAAGTTCAAAATCGCTCCAATCCCGCTATTTATGAGCCTGTCAGCCACGTTCTGCGCTTCAAAATCCGGTACGGTAATAATCCCGATCCGAATGTTTTGTTCCTTCACGGTCGCTTCCAGTTCATCCATTGGCTGTACGACCAGCGTATTGATCCTGGTTCCGACCTTATCTGGCACAGCATCAAATACTGCTACAATTTTCATATTGTCTTTTAAATAAGCATTATAATTCGAAAGGGCTTGCCCCAGATTACCTGCTCCGACCAATACCACGTTAATTTGCTGGTCGATTTTCAGGATATGGCGTATTTTCTCGATAAGATAAGTAACATCATAGCCGATACCCTTACGGCCAAAATCTCCAAAATACGCGAGATCCTTACGAATTTGAGCCGGATTCAAATCCAGTCTTTGTCCTAACTCCTGGGAAGAGACCGTAGCCACCTCCCGTTTGTGCAGTGCATTCAGATAACGTAAATATACGGGTAACCTCCGTACGACAGCCTCTGAAATTTTATCTGATTTCATACATGCTCCCCCTAATTGTAACGGACATGTTAAGATGTCCGTCCGTTATGCCTCTGTCTCCGGGGCGGATTGGAGCCACTCGGCGATACGGGGCACCATTTGCTCCGTCGGCATATGCTCCATTTTTGGTCCCGGTAACGAGTACAAAAAGTGCTTCCCGTAATAGGATTCAATCACACGCGTATCGTAAACGATAACAACCCCGTGGTCGCTCGCGGTACGTACTAGACGTCCAAATCCCTGTTTGAAGCGAATGACAGCCTGTGGAACAGACAGCTTCATAAAAGGATTTTTCTTCTGCTGCTGGAGCAGCTCACTTTTAGCCTCCAGCAGCGGGTGATTGGGCGGTTGGAACGGCAAGCGGACGATAGCCAGACACGTCAGCGCCTTGCCCGGAATATCGACGCCTTCCCAAAAGCTGCTGGTTCCCAGCAACACAGAAGCTTTGGCTTCCTGAAAACGTCGGGTCAGCTTGCTGCGGCTCCCACTGTCCACGCCCTGCCCCAGCACGGTGATGTCGCTGGATGCTAACGCCTCCTTAAGCGGCTCATACACCTGCCGGAGCATGCGATAGGAGGTAAAGAGAACGAGCATTCTCCCCCGCGTCGCTTGGGCAGTCGAACCTAGCGAGCTGACGAGCATATCTACAAAATGCTCATCTCCTACACTGCCCTTCACGCTCGGAAAATCCCTTGGAATGACTAGCAACACCTGATCCCTGTAGTTAAAGGGTGAAGGGAGCTGCGTAGTCATCAGCCGCCCTTGATCTGCGGCCTCCTGCAAGCCGAGCTGATCGGTCATGTACTGAAACGACTTATCCACCGACAAGGTAGCAGACGTCAGAATAATGCTCCTTTTTTTGTCAAAAAACATTTCTTTCAGCTGGCGGCTCACATCGACGGGCACCGCATAAAATTGTAGCGACTTGCTGCGGAATTGCCCGCTCGCTTCGAGCCAATATACGGTCGTCTCATCATCCATCCGCATGAAAAAGCGCAAGCTTTCCCTAATGCCTGCCAAATCCTTAAGCAGCCCCGTAATATCTGTAATGAGGCTGTCAGCCGCATAATCGTCATGTTCTTCTTTCACGTCGAGCATCAGCTTGTCGCCCTTGCGCAAAATTTCGCTCAACGTTACATAAACCTGATTTTCCAGCGCAGCAGCCTGATCCCACTTGGCAGGCTTGGCCGACGGCTTGAGACGGGAAGAAAACTGCCCTGTTTCGCCCGGTGTCGCATCACTTCGCTCCGGCAGCATACCAAACAGCTTGTCGCTCAGCAGATCCCAAGTCTCCTTGACCTCCAGCACGAGTGGATATATCTGGTCGATGGTAGAAGCCCAATCCGTCGATTTCTCATGCCCCGACTTTGCCAACTGCTGACGCAGCGAAGGCAATTGTCCGTTCTTGCTGTCCTTGAACAACCGGGTCAGCGTATGCACGAGTGTGAAATATTTCATATGCATTCCCAGGTGCTTACCAGCGACTTCCTCCAGATGATGCGCTTCATCAATCACCAGATGCTCATAGCTCGGCAACAGCTGATGACTCGCTTTTACGTCCGTGAACAGCTTCGAATGATTCGTAATGACCACATCGGCTATTCCCGCCTCGTGGCGCGCACGATGATAAAAGCATTTGCGGAACCATGGACAAGAACGCCCAAGACAGGACTCCGAATCACTGGCCACCGTTTCCCAAAAATCTCCGCCACGATTGCTCAGATTCAGTTCTTCATCATCACCGGTTTCCGTCAATGTCAGCCAGACGATCATCTGGGCCGCTGTAATTAAATCTTCCTTCGGCGTTGCGAAGTCTCTTCTGTTTATTTTATGTTCAAACTTACGCAGACACAAATAATGTCCCCGGCCCTTAAAAATGGCAGCCCGGAACGGGAACGGGATCACCTTGGTCAGCATCGGAATATCACGCTCGCGTAATTGCTCCTGTAGGTTGATCGTATGCGTACTAACCATGACTCGCTGTCCATTTTTCACACTGTGATATAGCGAAGGGAGCAAATAACCGAGGGACTTGCCTGTCCCCGTACCCGCCTCGATCAACAGGTGCTTGTCCTCACTCAGCGCCTGATTGACACCCTCAATCATTTGCGTCTGCGCTTCGCGTTCCTCATATTGGCTCAAGGATGAACGTAAATTGTCTCGCACATCATCCATGTATTCCTCAAAGGAAACGCCTGCCAGCGGATTGGGGTCGTCCTCTCTGCGAGGGGCATTTAGCTCCGTCCAATCCTCTACCTTCAGCGCAAGCTGACGAAAAAAACTGATGACCCTCCAAATCCTGAATAGGATCATGCTCTTTGTCTTCACGCACCCCGTCCAAAAACCATCCGAGGTCACTGTCTTCCTCCGCGAACAAATCGCTGAGCCGCTGTATCGTAATCAAAGGCAGCGCGTGAAGCTCATCCAGACATTTTAAAAACACCTCAGCCGTAGCCAACGCGTCGCTGTCTGCCTGATGAGGTCGGTCATGCGCCAGCCCGAACTCAGAAGAAACAAAACCCAGCTGATAGGAAGATAGCGATGGAAACATGATTTTCAGAAAATCCATCGTATCCAAAATTCTGCCAGTAAACGGCAAGTACCCGCACCGATCCAAAGCGTTTTGCAAAAAATTAAAATCAAACGCCACATTATGACCGACCAGCACGACATCGTCCAGCATAGGCACTAGCTCCATCATCATCTCTTCGAGGGCAGGAGCATCCTTGACGTCATCGTCTGTAATCCCGGTCAACCCGGTAATAAAAGGCGGAATGGATCTGCCAGGGTTCACATAAGAACCGTAAATACGGGAAATGCTGTTATCATGATCTATAATTGCAAGTCCGACTTGAATGATGTCATCCGCGGACTGGGTGCCTGTCGTTTCAAAATCCAATACCGCAAATTTCATTCAACTTAATCCTTTCTTTTGACACATACAAAAATAATAACTCTGTATAACAGCATAGCAGAAGATCGCCTGTTTGGAAATTAAGACAGCCAAAAAAGACGATGCACACACCGCCTGGGAAGGTGGGCATGCCTCGTCTCGATCGGTGTCTGACAACTATAGCCAGGTCATCATGGAGCTGTCGTACCGAAGCATTTCGGCACCGGACAAACAGGCTTCCATATTGTGCAGCGGCTCGGGTAACGCAGGATCGAACTGATGCGCGAGAGCAAAACATTTTTGCGCCTCCTCTACATCAGCCTGCTTCGCCATAAGACAGCCCAAAGCATTATAGATGACCGCTTTCAGCCCGGTCTGCTCTGTCAGGTGCAGCACCTTCTGAAAATGGCTCACAGCCTCCGCTGTATCCTCCAGTTGAAAATACGCCATCCCCATATACATACGGCTCTGCCAGCTGTTTGGAAAATGCTGTAGCACCTGTTCAAACTGACGGATGGCCTCAGGATACATAAGCAGTCGGTAATACCCTTGACCCCGATTAAAGGCTGGCAACTCCTTTTCAGGCAGTTCCTTTTCAGATAGCTCCGTGTCAGACATACCGGACTCAGCGGAAAAACCAGCAGTCCGCAGTCGAACCATTTTTTCCTCAAAGGCCAGCCATTCATCCATAATTCCGTCACTCATTCTCCGCAGCAAACTCCAGTGCTGTAGCAACTCCTGCCTGCGGGAGCCCTGGGCTGATGGGTAATGCTTCACGATATCATCTAACATGCTGTTCATTTCTGCGAATACATGCTGGAACATGTGCATCCCGCCCTTACGAAAGATGGATTAATACACTCACATTTTTCGCTTAAAGGGCGGGTTTCATCCGCACTCCCATTCATTACATGATCGTGGCGTGTACTTCCTTGTTGGCCGTTTGGGCCGGTTTATTATGTTCATCGACGAATACAACGGTCGGTTTGTATGTTTTGGCCTCTTCATTCGACATAGAAGCGTAGGAAATAATAATGACTGTATCCCCAGGCTGCACCAGACGCGCTGCTGCGCCGTTGAGACAAATTACGCCGCTACCACGCGGTCCGGGAATAACGTAAGTTTCCAGTCGAGCTCCATTGTTATTGTTCACAATTTGAACCTTTTCATTCTCCAGCAGATCAGAGGTCTCCATCAAATCCTCATCAATGGTAATACTACCCACATAGTTAAGGTTGGCTTCAGTAACCGTCGCCCGGTGAATTTTGGATTTCATCATCGTTCTAAACATGGGAAAGCACCTCCGCCTTCTGTATTCTCATATTATCAATCAGTCGGGTTTTCCCAAACTTTACAGCCAGCGCTACAATGATGTCTTCTTCAACATCGCTTAGCCGCTGCTTGGGAGGAAGGGGATCCAGACCGGGAAAGGTTAAGATTTCAATGTAGTCAATGTCTGCCAAAGGTGAAGAAGTAATGGTGGACTCCACCATCTGGTATAACTGAAGGATCGTAAACGTGTTCTGCACAACATCTTCGCTCACTTCACGCACCTTACGCAGTGAATGTGACAGTACCAACGCCTGCTCCCGCTGTTCCGCGCTCAAATACACATTACGCGAGCTGAGGGCCAAACCGTCGGCCTCTCTGACGATGGGGCAAGGAACGATGGTGACATTCATATTGAGGTCGGTCACCATCTGCTGGAGCACCGCTACCTGCTGCGCGTCCTTCATGCCGAAGAAGGCCAGATCAGGACCTACCATATTAAAAAGCTTGGCAACCACGGTGGTCACACCGTCAAAATGCCCTGGACGTGAAGCACCACATAACCGATCCGTTAAAGAGGATACGCGAATTTTCGTACGGGTTGGCTGCGGATACATTTCTGCTACAGTTGGCAAAAATACGATATCCACACCTTCACGCCGCGCCACCTCCAAATCACGCTCTTCATCGCGGGGGTAGCTGTCGAGATCTTCATTAGGCCCGAATTGAATCGGGTTTACAAAAATGCTGAGTACCACCGTATCTGCCATTTCACGCGCTTTGTGCATTAGACTCGCATGGCCTTCATGCAAATACCCCATCGTCGGCACAAAGCCGACTTTATGTTGCTGTGTAGTAGCAGAACCGTATTCCGCTTTTTCTCCGTTTGCACCAAGCTGCCGACGTTCAGCAACTGCCTGTCGAAGCTGAGCCACTTCTCTTACGATAATCATGACCGAGATTCCACCTTTTCCTTAGCCTGTTCCTCTTGTTCCTGCACCTTTGCCTGCTCTTTCTTGTGTCCGTAGAGAGCCTCTACAACGCTGTCGTCGGCGCTGAACACATGCTCTTTAGCCGGGAAGGCTCGTCCCTTTACATCGCTCACATACTGCTCAATGCTGCTACGAATCAAGCCGCCGACATCGGCATAGGTTTTGACAAAACGTTTGTTGTAATAAGGCGAAGCATATTGAATCAGATCGTGATAAACAAGCACCTGACCGTCACATCCGCGTCCTGCACCAATTCCGATGGTCGGAATAGACAGTTCTTTGGAAATAGCCGCTGCCACTTCCTCAGTCACCAGCTCCAGCACGATGCCAAAGGCACCCGCCTGCTCCAGCGCCTTGGCGTCTGCCATCAGCCGCCGTGCGTCCGCTTCGTCCTTGCCTTGAATGCGGTAGCCGCCAAGCTGATTGACCGACTGTGGTGTAAGACCGATATGACCAAGTACAGGTACGCCTGCCTGAACAGTCGCTTTTACGACGTCGGCAATCTCTGCACCGCCCTCCAATTTGACAGCATGCGCGTGTCCTTCCTGCATCAGCCGGCGGATCCCCTGAAGGCTTTCCGATACGCTGCTGTGATATGTCATAAACGGCATATCCGCTACGATAAACGTATGCTCCGCGCCTCTGGCTACCGCTCGGGAATGATATACGATGTCATCCAGTGTTACGGGAATGGTCGAATCATAGCCGAGAACGACGTTGCCCAGCGAGTCGCCCACGAGAATCATGTCAATTCCCGCCTCTTCGGCTATTTTAGCCGAGGGATAATCATAGGCGGTCAGCATACTGAGCGGAATGCCCTCCTGCTTCATTTTTTTCACTTTCACAATATTCAGTGCTTGCTTGCCTGCCATGGTATATGGCTCCCTTCCATCTTTTTTTGGCACAAAAAATAACCTTTTATGAACGCCTGTACAATTGCGTCATCAAAAGGTCCGAACAGCCAAAAAAGACACTCATTTTGAGATCGTCCCTTCTGTCTCGGTCCTGTTCGGCTCAGAGCAGAATCCAACGTAACCTTCAAATGAAGTTATGATGGTCTAACTTGCTTGCAATGGTGGAGCACATGCCCCGGAGTGCAGCTCGGACCGTCCGATGCCGCCTCCTGCACAGTATAACAAAAAACATCCGCTTTTTCACGTGAAGTTTTGCATAGGAGCATTTTGCAACAATCCCAAGAGCGATTTCAAATCAGCAATATATAGATCGAAAACGGTTTAGTTCGTCTATCTATTGTACTTTCGAGCGTTGGGAATCGAATGATGCAAAATGCTGATAGAAATAAAGAACAATTGCAGGTGCTATTCACAGCTAGGGTTACACCTGCAATTGTATATCACCGGAAACGACCTGAATTCGCTCTCCTTGCTCCGTTTCAACCACCAGCGCTCCCGAAGGGTCCAAACCGACGACTGTACCTTCCACCGCTTTTCCTTGTCCGGTATGCGCCCGCACGAAGCGATTCATCGTCACGGATAGCGCCTCCCACAGCATAGCTACAGGCTGAAAGCCCTGATCCGCATATAACGCACATAGCTGCTCCATCTCTTCCAGCACGGCGGCAATCAATGCAGTACGATCGATTTCGCGACCAGCCTCTATTTTCAGGGATGTCCCCAACCGTGACAGCTCTTCCGGGTAATCCTCTGTATTTAAATTAACATCAATGCCGATACCTGCAATACAGTAGCGGACCCGTTGATCCTCTGTTGCAGATTCCAGCAGAATACCGCACACTTTGCGACCATGAACAAGCAGATCATTCGGCCACTTGATGCCAGCTTCCACACCCGTCAACCGACGAATGGCTCTGCATACCGCTACGCCTGTAAGCAGCGTTAACTGTGGAGTGAAGGCCAAGGGCTGGCTTGGTCGCAACACAATGCTCATCCAGATGCCTTTGCCCCGAGGTGAAAACCACTTTCGGCCCAAACGTCCCCGGCCCGCCGTCTGTTCCTCCGCCAGAACTACCGTCCCCTGCTGTGCACCCTCTTCTGCCAGACGCATCGCATCCTGCTGGGTAGAGACCGTCGAGTCCAGCACAACTATACGTTGTCCGAACGATTGGGTATTTAGCATATATGCCAGTTTAGAGACTTCCAGTCGATCAGGGCGGGACACAATCCGATAACCCCTACGCGAGGAAGCTTCAATGTTGTAGCCCAGCTCACGCAGCTTGTTGATCTGCTTCCATACGGCTGTACGGCTCACCGAGAGGCGGCGGCTGATTTCCTCCCCGGATACATAATCTGATGTATTTTCCTCCAGTATGCCTAACAGTCTTTCATGATTATTCACTACTCATCACCCGTTTCGCTTCTTGAAGCAAAGCTTCTGTTTCATTTGGAATATCTCCGCAGGCGGTAGCCAGCAAAATTCGTTCCATCGTCTGACCCAGCCAAGGACCACCCGGTCGATTCATCGCCTGAACCAGTTCATTTCCTGTAATATTTAAATCTTTGATACGAACGACTGCGGTTTGCTTCGTCCACGCTTCTGCCAGTTCAGCCATTCTCGCTACATGCTTTTCTGCCTGTGGCGGTAATTCGCGGAACGAAGCAGGCAGTGTCTTGTAAAGCTCAAGCCAGTCTGACGAGGTATCCCGTCCCCACTTAATTAACAGTCGAATCCAACTACGGCGTAGCGCTTCATCGTTGATTCCTTCACCTTCCACTGAAGTGGAACTGTCTGCTATCCCAACAGCACTGTCCGTTAGCTCACGCTCCCATTCTAACAGATGTACCAGCCGCAAACGTACAGCGTTGGAGAAAGTCCATGCCCTTAGCAGCTCGTCCGTTGCCTCCGAGGTAAGTCTGCAAGACAGCAGCAGCAAACCCCATCGCAGTTCTTCCGGCAGTTCTACCATCCCGCTGAGCGCCTGTGCTTCACATTGTTCCCAGGGAACGGGAACCTTCGTACGAGCGAGCAAGCCGCTGCGACCCAGCATTTCCAGTCCACGCAACGGGTCCGGTCCTGCCAGCATCTTTTCCAGCTCAGCCCGCACACGTTCCATCGCAATGTAACGAAGTCCCTCTTTACGACGGATCATGCCTTTCCATGTGTTGTAGGCTATACGGAACCGGAATACGGAGGCAAAACGAATGCAACGCAGCATTCGCAGTCCGTCCTCTTCGAAACGTTCCTCGGCTCGTCCCACACAACGAACAATAGCGGCGCGTAAATCGGCTTCCCCTCCGAACGGATCCACCCTTTTCCCATGCTCATCCATTGCAATCGCGTTCATCGTGAAATCCCGCCGCATCAGATCTTCACGGATATCCTTCACGAAAGCGACTTCTGTCGGACGGCGATGATCGGTATAACCGCTCTCTGTTCGAAAAGTGGTCACCTCGAACGGATGCCCACCCTGCATCACCGTAACCGTCCCATGCTGAATTCCAGTCGGAATGACATGGGGGAACAGTGCTATGACCTGTTCCGGTTCAGCCGATGTGGTCATATCCATATCATGAATAGCGCGTCCTAATAGTTCATCCCGCACACAACCGCCGACCCAGTAAGCCTCGTAGCCAGCTGTGGTTAGTGTATGAATGACTTCCTTTCCATGAATAGCCATTTCCGGGTCAGCATATTGCCAAGTGTTTATTTTCACAGGGTTTCCCCCTTTGCTTATAAAGTTTTCAAATGACTTATCATAAAAAAACGGACGCAAGTCCGCCTTCTTAAACGCTGATCGGTTTAAGATCCGGCACCTCGCGTCCCAACACACGGAAATATATTTCTTCATATTGACGGGTAATCAGCGTATCACAGAATACGGTACGAGCCCGCACCAGACAGGCTTCACGAAAACGCTCTGCCATCGCTTCGTCCGATAACAGCTGCACCGCATATTCCGCCATCCTCTCGGTATTGCCGATTTCAGCAAGATAACCTGTACTTCCGTGAACAACCAGCTCAGGCACTCCTCCTGCCTCGGAACCAATCGTTGGTACTCCACAAGCCATCGCTTCCAGTGCAACCAGTCCAAAGCTTTCTTTTTCCGATGGAAGCAGCAGCACATCCGCCATGGAAATCACTTCAGCAATCTGATCCTGCTTGCCCAAAAAGAAAACCTTATCCTGCAAGCCCAAGCTTTCGATTTTGCAGCGAATTTTTGGAAGGTCGGGTCCTTCCCCAACCAGCAGCAGCTTTGCAGGTACTTTTCGTTGCACTCTTTCAAATATATCCAGCACGTCTCCCACTCTTTTGACCGGACGGAAGTTTGAAATGTGCATCATAATCTTTTCATTAGGCTGGGCAAAATCTCTCCGTAGCGCAGCTGCATCCCGCGGATAATACACTCGTTTATCCACAAAATTGTAGGTCAAATCAATAGGGCGTGTAATCTCCAGCGCATCTATCGTCTCCCGAATCAAATCTTTCGAAACCGCTGTTACCGCGTCACTTTTGTTGATCGCTAGCCGGATTAGATCCTTCAACGATTCATCCTGCGCCAACACCGTAATGTCCGTGCCGTGAAGCGTGGTTACCACTTTGAGATGGTCGCCCACCATTTCTTTGGCCAAATAAGCACATACCGCATGCGGTACGGCATAGTGAACATGAAGTACATCCAAATTTTTCATTTGTGCGACCTGAGCCATTTTGGTCGCCAGCGACAGATCATAAGGCGGATATCTGAATACGTAATAGTCGTTAACCTCAACCTCATGATAAAAAATATTTTTTTGGAATTCCCCGCCTAATCTAAACGGAATACTGTTGGCAATAAAATGGACCTCATGCCCTTTTTCGGCAAGCAGCTTGCCCAGCTCTGTAGCCACTACGCCGGAACCGCCCAACGACGGATAGCAGGTAATTCCGATTTTCAATTTGTCATTCAAGTTAAGCTGCCTCCTTCCGTCCACCGGTGATGACTTTTCAATGTTGGTGCCACACCAATCAGTGCGCATATATAACCGCTACACGAACGGATTCTATTTATTGTTTATGTGTCTGGATTTTTATAATCCCTTATGTGAATAGCTTAACCAGATGAGGCGTTTTGGACGCAAAGCCCTCTGCATACGAAATCAGCTTACGCTGACCCAACAGCGAATCCCGGGCTTTTACACGCTCAACATACCCCTGGTTTAATGGCGTGGATACCGTGTCTTTACCCGTTGCAGCCTGAAATTGGGAAGCATAGCTTAGTAATGCCTGCTCCTTGGCTTCAACATGCTCCGTGATGTCCACAATCAGATCCGTTCTGCCGATATCATTAATGAAATAAAAATATAACTGCTCGACCAGTACCGCAGGCTGTTCCGGATTAAATCGACGTAACTTGGCGTTAAACACCGCTTCTTCTACCAGCTTGCTGCACATGACATGATCCGGGTGTCGATCCTCCCAGTAGGGAGCAAATACGATTTTCGGCGCATGACGCCGAATTTCCGCGGTCACTGCGGCTACATTCTCAGGTGTCACGTACAAACCTCGATCAGGCAGTCCCAGATTCGTCCGCCCAGCAAGGCCCAGCACTTTTGAAGCCTCCTCGGCTTCTGCCATGCGGGTATCTACATCGCCATTGGATGACATTTCCGCACGCGTCAAATCACATACGCCCACCCTTATACCAGCGGCTGTATGCTTGGCAATCGTGCCTCCCATACCAATTTCAGCATCATCAGCATGAGCTCCAAAAATCAATATGTCCAGTGTCATTTTATATCATCCTGCTGATCAATGCCCGGTTTATATTTATGTACCAGCTCACGCCAAGCAAAATCGCCCCGATCCAGCGCCTTGACCAATATTTCAGCAGTCGCAACATTGGTCGCCAAAGGAATACCCTGCACGTCACACAGACGCAGCAGTGCACTAATATCCGGCTCATGCGGCTGTGCCATTAGCGGATCACGCAGGAAGATGATCAGATCCATATCATTTTGCGCGACCATGGCCCCGATTTGCTGGTCCCCTCCGAGCGGTCCTGACATGTAACGGTGAATTTGAAGCTTCGTTTGCTCCATAATGCGCAGACCCGTTGTACCTGTTGAATACAATTGATGTCCTGTAAAAACATGCTCATACGCGGTTATAAAGTTAACCATTTCATCTTTTTTGCGGTCATGCGCTATAAATGCAATCTTGAACATTCGAAATTCCCCCTGCCTCATTCTGTAATCACCGTTCGTCCATTCATTCGCGTTATTCTTAATCAATGTAATGCTCAAATCCATATACAAGTCCAGGTTGCTCCATTACCTTTTGAATACCGATCTTGACTCCGGGCATGTAGCCTGCCCGTTCGTAGGAGTCCTGACGAATTTTGAGGGATTGTCCAAATCCTCCGAAAATAACTTCCTGTTGTGCGAATACACCCGGAAGACGGACACTGTGGATACGGAACCCTTGGTAGTAGCCGCCGCGTGATCCTTCGAGTGTTTCCTCCTCCTCCGGGCTCCCTTGACGCAACTCCTGCCGCTGCTCAGCGATCAGTTCTGCGGTCTTAATTGCCGTTCCCGATGGCGCGTCCAATTTCTGATCGCCGTGATATTCGATAATCTCCAAATGAGGGAAGTATTTAGCAGCTTGAGCCGCAAACCGCATCATCAAAATAACGCCTATTGAAAAGTTAGGCGCAATCAGACCGCCAATTTGCTGTTCCCGACACTGCTTGTCCAGTTCATCAATTTGCTCCGGTGTAAATCCCGTTGTCCCGATAACAGGACGAACGCCATGCTTGATGGCAAGCGCTGTATGTGCGTACGCAAAACGAGGACCTGTAAAATCGACCATGACATCCGGACGACTATCCAGCAAAGCCTGCTCCACATCCTCCATAATAGCGACGCCCGCTTCCGGAAGTCCGACGAGAAGGCCGGCATCACTGCCGGCATGCGTTCTGTTTACTGCAGCTACCAGCCGAAGTTCTTCATCCTGGAGAACCAATTTTATAACCTCACGGCCCATACGACCGGCTGCTCCAACGACAGCCACTTTTATTTGCTCTGGCATTTTACAACTCCTTATGCATCAATTCATGCTAGATCTGTTCATTCATTTGCTGGCATAACTTCTTCATGAGATTGGCAAGCTGTTCATTGTGAGGAAACAACGCAGCCGCCTCACGAGCAGCCTGCACGGCCAGCTTATATTCGTTCATTTCATCATAAACCAATGCAAGTAGCATAAAAGCGTCACCACATAGCGGATCAAGGGCAATCGCCCGTTCAAGCAGCAGGATTGCATCTCTGCGCACCTGTGGCGTAGCTCTGTCGACATCCAGCATTTTTCTGGCTTTCTCCGTCTGCTGTCTGGCCTCCAGCGTATGCAAATGCAACACATATTCATCCTGCTGCGGAGCCAGACGAACTGCATCGCCCGCATAAGCAAGCGCTTGCTCTATCCGCCCACTGCGGGCGTAGGTGACCGAACAGCGGAAATAATGCTCCGCATGATCAGGCTGGGCGGAAATCGCTTTTTCAAACCATTCCACGGCCTGCTCAAAATCGTTCTGTAAAATACACTGATAAGCTTTCTGAACGTATTCCTCCGCCTTCATGACACTGCACCTCCGGGTAACCGGTTTGGTACAGCATATGTACAAAACGCCTAAACGGTGTCCTTTTTGGTCCAGCGATTTGCATCACGTGTGTTAAATTTATGCATGACCTTATCATGTGCATCGGTCAAATTAATACCAAGCGAGTTTGCAAAGCAGACCGTGATGAACAAAATGTCTCCCAATTCCAGCTCAATCGAATTGTCGGCCTCATCCGTTTTTTTCGGTTTCTCGCCAAAGGAATGATTGACTTCTCTGGCCAGCTCCCCGACTTCCTCGGACATCCGGGCCAGCATTGCCAGCGGGCTGAAATATCCTTCTTTGAATTGTGAAATATATTGGTCTACCTCACGTTGAATTTCATCAAGCGATTTTTCCATGAAACACAATCCCCTCTAATGTGCAGGTTTATTCATATGTTATCGTAAAGCACATTTGAAAACAAATATTTTTTAATGTGAATTTACTCACATCATGCAATCGTCAGTATTTTAAAGCTACTGTAAAAAGGTATACTAAACTTAAGGATCTACGATCTATCCATATCAAGTCGTTCATCACCAATTTGCTACTGCGAGGGATTATATGAAAACATCCAAGTCTATTGAACAGCTTAAAATCATTTTACCCATTGTGCTCGGCACTGCTATTTATGCATTCGGCCTGCTTTATTTCATTATACCCAGCAAACTGATGGAAGGCGGCATCACAGGCATCACCCTCCTGCTGAACTATGCTTTCTCGATATCTCCATCCCTCTCCACATTGCTCCTGAACATTCCTCTATTTTTAATTGGATGGAAAATGCTTGGCGGCAAGCAAATTATTTATACCGGAGTCGGTATCGGGGCGCTCACTTTTTTTCTGTGGTTGTTTGAAAAAATGATTCACCTCGGGTGGATGGGCACATTTCAGACTGAGCACGATTTTATACTTTCTTCATTATATGCCGGGGTTACGCTCGGGGCAGGATTGGGCATCGTATTCCGGTTTGGCGGTACCACCGGCGGGTCGGACATTATTGCCCGTATTTTAAACCGGAAGTTTGGCTGGAGTATGGGAAGAATTTTGCTGGTAATTGATATCGTCATTATCGGCGCATCGCTGCTGTACATACCCAAGGAAAAAATCCTGTATACGCTGGTCGCTGTGTTTATCGCGTCCAAGATTATTGATTTTATACAGGAAGGAGCCTATTCAGCCAGAGCCTTCATGATTATCAGTGACCATACGATGGATATTGCGGATATCATTACACAGGATATGGATCGCGGTGTTACTATCATTCCGGCTATAGGGGCATTTTCCAGGCAGACCAAGCATGTTGCATACTGTGTCGTGTCCCGTCAGGAAATACGGCGTTTGCATCAAATTGTGAAGTCGGTTGATCCACGAGCGTTCATCATCATTCAGGATGTGCATGATGTACACGGGGAGGGCTTCAAAGAGGAATAGCCCGGAATTCCGGGCAAGTGGTCAGGCGTATATTCATTGGATCAATGACAGCGAAGTTCGTTGCAGCATTTCAGTCTTAACTGGAGAAACCGGATCGATATTTACGGTAACCCACATAAGCAAGTGTCAGCAGGATCATCAGGCCGATTGCCAGTTCTGCTCGTCGCTCGCTTTCATATGGGATGAATGGAGCCAGCGCGGTAGCGTCTTTTTCACGTCCAAACAAGGCATTAAACGTCGGGTTTCCCTGCTCTAGTGCCCCTCTAATCGCTGAAGCATCCACATTTTGCTGATTTCCCAATCCTTTAACGTAAGAAATCCATGAATCTGCTCGAACAACCTCTGTTGTTTTACCGCTGATCAACGCCGCCGTCCGGATCGTCTCGTAATGATCCTCCAGCACTGTTGCTCCAGCAGCGAAACCTTTCATATTTCCTTTAGCAAACTGGCTATTTAAGCCGCTGATATCTTCTTTTAAAATTTTATAATACTGCTGCCATAAAGGCTGGCGCGGATGTGCAATCGCATCTGCCGCAAGTCGCAAATTGGCAGCGGCCTTCACCCATTCATCCGGCGATGCTTGCACGGATTGTGTAGCTTGCTGTACCTCAAGAATGCTGCCGGATAAAACATGAATGGCCTCCACAGACAGTGCAGCCTGTACCTGACCCGTGCTGAACCATCGGCTTACCTCCGCTACATCGGCGCGTGCTTTTTCAATATTCCCATCCATTACATCCCGGTACAACATCGCAGCCGCACGATCCAGTTCCTCTATTTCCTTTGCATTACTGGTGGACTTGGGCTGATCCCGCGCTTCCGCAATGCCCGGAGGGAAACAAACGGAAATCGACAAGACCATAGATAACACAACTCCCGAAACGACACGCAGCACACCACGAAACGCCTGACTCCAAACCATGGGACATCCCTCCTCACCTTACTGTATGGCAGGGTTACAGGGACTAGAACTTGGCTTTAGCGTGCTGCTATCTGCCAGGGCAGGTTATGCCCGTGACAAAATAGGAAACATCAGTTTATTTTCTGTACATATACTTTCATTATTAGATCTATAAAATAGTGTGGTATCTTCTTGATTCAGAAGAGAAATTTCGCAACCGTCCATCGGCTCTGGCGTAAAGCCGAAAACAATTTTCTTCGTTTCTTTTTCCATGACTACAGATAAAATCAATTCTATAGGAATATCCCCCGTTCCAAAAATATCGTAACAATTCATGATATTTTCTTCAAAATCCATAATGACAATCGTGTCATACAGAGGGATATAGAACACCTTATCTTTAAAAAAAGAGGTGCAATAGAACAAAATCAACCATTCACTGCTTTCCATAGAAAAATATGAATAAGGATTTAAAGAGGAACATTTTCTTTTCAATAGCTGTAAATCTGACGTCGCCTCCATGTTCAATTTTTTAACTGGAGCGTCCATGCTTTTAATTGGTGCTTTCCGGGTACATTGATACTCTTGTGCAGCAGCAAAACCAAATTTAGGATAAAACTCCTTCACATCATCATTCGCAAAAAGATACATTGCATCACAATTCCCATGCCAATCCTGTAGCACACGTCCTATCAAAAAGCGACTCAGCCCTTGATTCCTATAGTTAGGATCTGTCATTACGGTTCCAATTTGAATAAATTTCTTCTGTTCACCTGACAAACTAAAATCCATCAGACTCACAGATACATTAGCCACCACGCAATCCCCATCTAACAGTACATAAGGAATATATTTTTCATCCCAGAATCCTAATTGATGCCAAACTTCAAAATTCAGATCAAAACTTTGTTTTGCTAATTGGTTAAAGCTCTTTCTTATTTTAAGATCATCACGAATTCCCTTTTTTAATCTATATTCTTTTTTATTTATAACGATATCCATCAATAATTCTCCAATTCGTAAAAATTAAATCATAAAATTAATGGCTCTACACAAAACATAGTGCTTGAAAAAACATAGAAATTATGCTGGAAAAATAGAAAAACATCTGAACATTCCGTAAGATGGTTGTGCGACCAATCCAACTTCGAGGAATGACAGATGCACAATCAGTATACCGATCTTTTGCTTGACTTGCCAGAGGTGAAAACAGAAAAAGTCTTGGAAGTGGGTGAGCAAACGCTTCATGTGGAGGTCTCTCCAGTTGCTCATAAGCAAGCTTGTCCACAATGCCGATCACTTGATTTTGTGATTCGGAAAGGGAGCAATCCAGCGCGTACCATTCGCCATGGTGAGGCTTTTGGTAAATCCATTTATGTACGGGTTCCTGCGATCCGACTGTTTTGTAAGCAGTGTCAGTGTGGATTCGTCTGGCAATACACCTTCGTCGATTCGGGGAAACGTTACAGCCACGCCTTTGAAAAGCAAGCGATTCGTACGGCAACCGCAGCTACGGTTAAGCACAGTGCCGATCTGCATGCCATGCCCGCCAGTACGCTCCAAACGAAGTACCAACACTGGTTAGCGTTGGCAAGCGAACGCCTTCAGGAACGCGTGTGGCAAGACGCTGCTTGTACTTCCAAGCTTGTGCTGGGTGTAGACGATTTTGCCATCCGAAAAGGCCATACCTACAACACGGGCATTCATAACTTGAGGGGCGAAGCGTTACTAGATATTCTTCCTGGCCGAAAATTGGAGGAACTTCGAGCCTATGCGAAGCAGCATTCATTCTTTTTGGAGCTTCGTCCCATTGCGGTGGTGATGGATCTGGCTCCGTATTACCATACCTGGATTCAGGAATGCTTTCCGAAGGCGATTCGTATTGCGGATCGCTTTCATGTTCATCGGTATGTGATCGAGGCGCTTCAAGCCGTCCGAAAAACGACCCAAACGACGCTTTCTTCTCGAGCGAAAGCGAATTTGAAAGCCAAGCATCGGTTGCTAAACCCCAAAGAGGAGTCCTTGTCCGTTGAAAGGCATAAAGAACTGAAAGAGATTTTAGATTACTCGTCCTTGCTTGGGCAAGCCCATGCCTGGAAAGAATCGTTCAATGAATGGTACGACTGTTCGCCGGATGTCAACACCGCGAATCGTTGGCTTGAGACCTGGTTTGTTCAAGGGGAGCAAATGCAGCATCCGGCTATTGACGCCTGCGTAAAGACCATTCGAAACTGGCGGACAGAGGTCGTCAACTACCACCGTTGCCGATGGACGAATGCAGCGGTTGATGGCAGAAACAACCGAATGAAGGCTTTTCAACGGCGGCATTATTTCACTCGCAACAGAAAACGTTACGTACAAGGACTTCTTGTTGAATGTAACCAATCTCGCTATGGTTAGTGTAAGTCAAGCACTAACTTTAGTGTAGAGCCAAATTAATATTAGACTATTCCAATGATTTGGCCTTATTATGTGAGGAAGCCATTCGATCACGCACGTACATGGCAAGCCATGAGGCTGCGATACTGAAAAGGGTCAGCATATAGGTAAAAGTACGCACTTGTGGTACATCATCCGTTAGCGTCCTCGGAAGATACGGATATATGCCGAATGTATAATCGACCGTATCATTTAACAGTGTCCACAAAGCTGCTACGCACAGAGCCGTCCATTTGCAGGTGAAAAAACGAACGAACAGTAAGGATTCGACTGCCATTGCCGTATGAGATGCTACCAGCATCCAATCCTGCCATATCATATGCCCTCCCTGCGCGACACCCAAAAAAATAATAGCTGAGGCCCAAATGCCATATTTTACACTCGTAACCACAGCTAACGCCTCCATCAGCTGGCGAATGACCTTCAAGCCCTTCAGGCGCGGTGGATAAAGCAGGAAAAATACAGAAATCGTAAAAAACAGGCTGGCCGTCGGACTATCAGGCACAAATACAATCTGCCATATCGGGTGATAGCTTAGCGTATATTCTAATTGCCCTCCATACCATATGTACCCATACACGGTTCCGATCAGGTTACACCAGAACAGCAACCATAAAAAAGGCCGGCTCGTCAAGAACGACCGACTCCATAAATAAGACAACAACACGTCCTCATCCTCCGTTCATACGATAGATGCCCCATACAGGCTCCATCCTACAAAGACTATATCATATAAAGGCGTATCAAAAAAACCTGGCCGCTGCTACGGTCAGGCTTGATGATTATGGTCTTGTATTGCCAATTAGTCTGTTACCCAAGGCCAGATCTCCTGAAACGGCTCAATTGATCGCTTTCAGTTCATCCGTAAGATGACGAAAAGCTACTTCATCTCCGGAGGCCAGCGCCTCATCAATATCCTTGTAGAGCTTTTCACTCCGGTGTTTACGTAATGCCTCGTCCAAAACCATTTCAGCAGACAGGCCCAACATTACTTCATAAGTAACCTTCATTTTATCCATAGGATGCACCTCCAACATGAGTTTAAGAGATCCTATATTCTTTTCCTTTCGCCACATAGCTGAGTGCCGTCCGTGACATCCGCTGCAAATCTGCGTCTGTCAATTCTCGCACCACTTTGGCAGGTGTACCGAGAGAAAGAGTATAGGGTGGTATTTTGGTATTTTCCGTAACGACCGACCCTGCTCCTATTAAAGCATATTCACCAAGCTCAGCTCCGTTGAGTACAATGGCCCCCATACCGATTAAAGTGCCTTTGCCTACCGTACAACCATGGATAATCGCAGCATGTCCCACCGAAATATCATCCGCAAGCACCAGGGGCTGGTCCGTGTTCACATGTCCCACGACACCGTCCTGGATATTGCAGCGTTCACCGATGATGACAGGCGCCATATCCCCGCGCAGTACGGCATTGAACCAAACTGAGGAATCTTGGCCGATCGTTACCTTTCCGACAATTTTTGCTCCTTCTGCCACATAGACAGATGAATGGAGCTGTGGCATGTTCCCGTTATAGTGAATCAGCATCAACTTCACCCTCTCATTTTGGGTGAATTCTATCAACATGTATGCTGCTTGTCAATGGAGCCGCATACCCGGGTCGTTCCGCCCAATGCGGTACTCCCCTGCCAGCTTCAGCCCCCAGGCGGTCATCTGTACAGATGGCCCCGTCGAATGCTCACCCAGACGAAGCATACCCAAGTGGAGCATCATTCGTATAATTCTCTGATCAAAGACCGAACGGGGCGTATCATAATAAAACGGTCTGATCAGCGGGCCGATATGTACAAAAAGTGACTCCGAGGACGTCCAGGGCCTGGCACATTCTCCTATCCAGTAGACCAGAGAAAGTAGATTGGGAACGGCTCCTTTATACAATCTTAACCAAAACCTGAATAGCTGCATCATCTCATCCTCGATCGCGTGCTCCCTGCGTGCCTCCCCCTTTGCCGTCAGCACAACACGATCCCCCTTCTCCTCAATAAACCTGGAGTGACGGGCATAATCATATAGCAATGCCATTCGGTCGGGATAAAACTTAAAGGAGGAGCCATATCCAAAACGCCAGCCCCCTTTGCCCAAAAGCGGCTCCGCAATATGCAAATGCTCCATCAACTGCTGCTGATTGCGACGATACCATGCCCCCTCCGGGTTAAGCGGAACTTCATGCTGCTCCATGTACTGAAGGAAAAGTCGTAAATCCTCCGCCAAAAGATGTCCCTCATCCCGGTATGACGTTGGCTCACTTACCCGGATCATTCCGTTTTGCAAGTCTTGCACCATGACACGGCGGAAACGCTCCTTCATGTCCAACGGAATTTGATACAAATACCGCGTATTGTGCGTCGAACCGTTGAACAGCCAGCCACTGTTGCGTAAACGGGCCACAATGTCGCGCGGTCGCTCACCGGAATCCCCATCCTCCTCGGCAGATTGTTTAGCAATCGCAATCAATTCCTCCATACTGAAATAAGGCCGGTCATCGAATAGCAGTGCGTTCAAAAACCTTACCTCTGACAACTTCAGCTCCCTGACCTGCATCTCAAAAAAACTGCTGCTGCCGAGCTTTGTCAAAATGCCCTGGATCAGCTCATGTTTGGAATTGGGCTTACAGTCACATTCGTAATACACCGCGATTCTGTTCAAATGCACAATATCCGCAAATGTCAGCATATCCGCCAGATTCATCGTTCCATCGCCTCGTCACTGGACTGTCATCCGGAATTGATTCTTACCTGTTGTACCCACAGCTTTGACGGAATGTTCAGACTCTAAACCTCTTTTTTACAAAGCTATAATTAAAAAATAAAAAGACCACGGCTTCTACGCTGAGTAGAAATTCGTGGTCTTTCGTCAACCTTTTGAGTTACAATCGCTTTTTTCCTGTAAATGTCTGGTGCAATTATACAACAGCGGCGTCCAATCCGTATCCTCACGCTGGAGAACACTCAGTGACAGATTGCCAATTCGTTCCGTAAACTTTTCCTGATACAAAGCCTTATACAAATTAGCCAAAAAACCGCCATGAGAAACGACCAGCAGGTTCTTGTCCCGGTTTTCCGACCAAATGGCCTCCATAAAAGCCAATCCGCGGAGTTGAAGAGCTTCATCGCTCTCCTGTCCCAGATCCAGCAGATGCCAGTCGCTCCCCCACTTCTTCTCACGCTCGACCTGCGTCATGCCCTCGACCTGACCATAAGCACGTTCTCTCAGCCGATCGTCTGGCTCCAGCAAAGGAAGATGAAGAGCAGATGCAATAATCTCTCCCGTCTCCTTGGCTCTCGAAAGGCTGCTTGTAATAAGTCCATCCCAATGATAGGGCTCATCTTTTAAACGTTCTGCCAACAAGCGTGCCTGCTGGCGCCCTTCCTCATTCAACGGAATATCACTGTGGCCCTGGATTTTACCTACCGCATTCCAATCCGTTAATCCATGTCTGATCAAGCCAATAAGCATCCTGTTGTTTCCTCCGCTATTTAGTTATTCAGGCATTGTTATGAATCCGTATTGGACCCAGCTGTGCTGCTAATTTCTAACCCGTCTCGCACGATGAATCCAGCCCAGAGAAAATAAGGCAAGCGCAAGTGCCAACACAGACAGCAACATCCAATATTGCGGGTAAGTAGGAACAATGCTTGCAACCAGCGGGTCCATAATGCCACTATTCACATCTTTAATGTGGTATTGATATTGTGGAGATGTACTTGTAGTTTCTAGCAAGCCTGTCGGTAAAATACCCGTATCCATGACAGGTGCCGCTTGAGGAGGGTTTTCTTGAGAGGAGCTTCCATTCCAGTTCAAAAACAAAAAGCTACACAAAAATACCGCCAAAAATCCGGCGATCCACACGGACATATACTTACGAGATGCCGGGTTCACACGCGCACGCCGATGCTCGCCGGGAACAAGCCACGGTGACTCTTCATAAATCCGATCCATGACCCTGCGATTCATTGCTTCCGCCTGCTCATCTGTTATCTCAAAGGAAATATCGCGAATAGCGGATCCACTTTCTTTTGACAAATTCCACTCATTTTCTTTCGAACCATGCTCCCATCCGGCAGACGAGCTTTTGGCCCGTCTGTGCTCCGAGTCTTGTTTCGATACATTTTTGCCTGTAGCGAACAAATCCTCAGCGTCCCTGGATTTCATTGGCTGCTCATCCCTTCGTTTTCCTCATAGAGAGGCTCAAAAAAATAAGGCTCCAACTGCGTCTTCACACTGGTTCTGGCCCGGAAAAGCAACGATTTCACCGCACTGACCGTCTGCCCCAAAATCGTAGCAATCTCCTGATAGTCCAATTGCTCGTATTCGCGCAAAATCAGCGCAGACCGCTGCTTCTCTGGCAATCTGTTGATCGCTTCACGAACCATCTCTACCTTCTCGCCGCGAAGGACGGCCTGCTCTGGAATCACATCCAATGGAGCAACCGGCACATAACCGCTCTCCTCCAATGGAACCTGACCGCTACGATGCTTGCGAAGCTCGCTCAGCACCGTATTACGTGCAATCGTATATAACCATGTGGAGAACGATGCATCTACCTCGCGAAAAGAGTGAAGGCTCCGGTACGCTTTATAAAACGTCTCCGAGCATAAGTCCTCAGCAATCATTTCCAGGTTCGAACTTTTTAGCATATGATAAACAAAAGCTAAAATTTTACGTTGGTGCCGCCTCATTAATTCTGAATAAACCTCAACATTTCCTTGTTTGATTTCCTGAATCATCTGGGAATCTGTCATCATCCGAGTGAGACCCTCCTCGCCCATACATGTGCTGTTCTCCCATCCGATTCTGTCTATATATACCGAACAGGCCAAAAAAAGTTGCGCACTCTGCGCAAATGGATGAAACAGCATCATGGAACATTTGTTTTTTTCTTACCCTATGTAGTGCCAACAATAACGGTGCTATCCCAACATTTCTCAACATCCACAATGGACTTACCCATTGTACCACAAAATAGTCGTCAGTAAAAAAGTCCAAAATCCCCGTGATTTCCATCACGAGCTACATAACGCTAGCAACCGTTTACGATATGCGGCATTTCCAACCTATTTTAAGTTTTTCAAGATAAAGTCACATAACCTTGAATCTGTCCCTTTTGAATACGCTGGTAAGAATAATTACCCAAAAGAAAACGCTTTAAAAAATCATTGACAAAATGAAAACGTATACATATAATAAAAGTACAGTATGGTTTCTCTCCACTCCTATCCTACTCAGCTACTCCATAAGAGCAGCTACCACCCGGGGCTTTACCCGGGTGGTTTTTTTTTGCTTTCAAGAAAACATAAGCCGTGAAGGTTGTAAGGTTCCCGCCTCTTTGCATTCAGCCTTGAAACCTGAACTAAAAACTAAAAATCCCCTTGCTCCGATGCAAGGGGATTATTTGTCCTACTGGATTATAACTGTGCCAAATTAACAGCTTCAATAATGAAAGGAGTATTTGCAGATATTGGTCCTGCGCTTCCGGTATTGATGGTCAGAGCTGATGTTGAAACCGAAAATGTGCCTTGTTCTTGCAGCACGCCATTGATGTAAAAATTGTAATAACCATTCGGTACTGTCGGGAACGCAGTTGCCGCTGTACCTGTATCATCTACAAAACTAGTTGCGGGAGTGTTTAGTCCCGGCGAAATCGGAGTTGTCGTCGGCCAAGTGTAGAAAAATCTGCTTGAAGTAACAGCCGCACTAATAACAACATTGAAAATAGAAAGAGCCATATTACTTTCACCTCCTTCCTATAATTTCAGTAAATGCATGAAATTATAGAAAGGAAGTGCCATAGTCTACGGTAACAAATTAGTTGGCCGAATACTGCGCAACGAAGCCCACTGATTCTATAATTATAGGAGTACCAGATATAATCGTTTGCCCTGTAGGTTGGATGGTCAAATTTTGGGGGCTAATGTTATATAGCTCTCCTTCTTGTAAGACGGCATTAATAAATAGATTAGTGTATCCGCTTGCTCCAAAGCTGATGAGCTCGTTAGCGGATTCACCAGCATCGTTTACAAATTGATGAGCTTGAATAACTAGCTCGCTCTCCAATTTGATATTAGAGTCGGCTACCCAAAAAAACCGTTTCACTGTTGGTAAAATGGTGATTGGCGAGCGTAAAAGCTTTTTGTTTTCAGGAGATGCCGTTTTTGGAATTAGCATGCGAAATTTTAAGGGACGACGTTTATAATTGCGTTTAGAGTAATTAGCTGTACTCCATTTTTTAAGACACAAACGGAATATCCGTCTCTTACCGATTGCGATTTTTTTCTTCGAACGGAATGCCCGACAAGCAGACAATGAACCCAAACTTGTTTTTCTATATGGATGATGTCTATGTTTTCTTTTAGGATAATAGGCGACCTTAATGCTGTCACGGCTCAATTTAACTTTCGTTTTCAGATTAACCATGTGAATCGCCTCCTGTTTATAAATACTATGCTATTTATGAACAGGAGAATGGACTTATAACCAAACAAAACTTAGACAATGGTCTATTTTCACCCAAATTTAGGCCAATTCACCACCATATATTGTTCTGTGGAAGATGATCTATACACTAATTCGGTCAATTTAGGAATATATATTTTATTATGCAAAAGGCGAATGAAGATGTTCTCCATTCGCCTGCCAAATCATTTTTTTAAATTTCCAATAAAGGAGATGGTCATACCACCACTTTATAACTCATCGAATCCAGCAACGCCTTCGCCCGCTCCCAATCCTGCTCCTGACGGAAGGAAAGCCGCATAATACCGGGAACATCCTCCCGGCTTTCGATGATTTGCATATTGCTCAGGTTAATGCTGTTGTCCCCCAGCTCTGTTGCAATTCGACCGATAATCCCCGGGGTATCCGGTACATCAATATACAGATCAAACGTTGAGACGATGACACCTTTGCGGCGTTCCGGCAGCTCACTGCGGAAATGTCCCGCCGTCAAAAACTCGTCAGCAATTCCCTCTCCGTCTTGTATTCTCAGTAAATGGGTAAAACGCTCAATCTGCCCGTTCCACTCTTCCAGCAGACCTAGCAAAACATCACGATTGCTCAGCAAAATGTCCCGCCACACAATAGGATCACTGGAAGCAATTCGCGTAATATCGCGAAATCCGCCAGCAGCCAGCGTACGGTACAACGGATTTTCGTCATTGTGCTTGCGCACCTGATTCACCAGCGCCGCTGCAATAATATGCGGAAGATGGCTGATCGCCCCGACAATGTCATCGTGCATATCAGGCTGGACACGCACAACCTGAGCTCCTGTATATTTCAACAGACGCTCCAGCGAACTGTATGCTTCCTCAGGCACACCTTCTGCGGGGGAAAGTACATAGTAGGCATTCTCAAACAGTAACGCAGAAGCAGCCTTCACACCGGAACGCTCCGAGCCGGCCATCGGATGGCCACCAATAAAATAAGCATGACGCAAAGAGATTTCCGACGCTTTATTGGCAATCGACGATTTTGTACTGCCTACATCGGTAATAATACAACCCTCTTTAAGCGGCAACCTGCTTAACAGCTCCAGATAATGCTCCAGTAAGCCGACAGGTACGCATAAAAAAATAAAATCGGCATCCTCTGCCGCCTCTTCAACCGAAAGAGTCGCAGTGTCCACGACACCACGGCTCAACATCGGCTCCATGAGCTCGGGGAGATGAGCATGACCAACAACGGTAATGCCCGGCTTCCCTTTAAAACAAAGCGCAAGGGACCCACCGATCAGTCCCACGCCGAAAATGGCAATCTTCATCAATTATCAAATCCCATCTGCGGAAATTATAGACGCGCTTTCGCCGCTTCCGCCCCCAGGACCTGTTCCAGCGCACGGATAAACCACTCATTTTGCGGCTGTGATCCAACCGACACCCTAATGTATGTCGGATATTTGTGATGACCAGCGCGAATAATCACGCCTTTACGAAGCAGCTCCTGAAATACCTCACCCGACGGGCGACGTACATCCAGCATAATGAAATTACCATGTGCCGGAAAATATTCCAGTCCAAGGCGCTTTAATTCATTTTGCAAATAGGCTCTGCCCTCTGCGTTGCGGTCACGGCATTCCTGCACAAAATCCTGATCTTCCAACGCCGCAACCGCCGCAGCCTGTGCTACCCGCGAAGTATTGAACGGCTCACGAACCTGATTAATCAGGCGAATCGTTGCCACAGCTCCCATACCGTATCCGATGCGAAGCGATGCCAGACCGTAGATTTTGGAGAAAGTGCGCAATACAACCAGATTTTCATAGGCTGGCAATAAACGAATACCGTCTGGATAAGTGCTATCCGTCACAAACTCGAAATACGCCTCATCCAGCACAACCATAACATGCTTCGGCACCCGATCCAAAAATGCGATCAATTCTGCTTCAGGTACAATCGTGCCTGTCGGGTTGTTCGGATTACAGATCCAGATCATTTTCGTACGGTCGTTAATCTGAGACAACATGGCTTCCAGATCATGCACCCCGTCACGCAAAGGCACCTCAACAGCAACCGCTCCCTCAATTTCCACATTGCTCTTGTATACGGAGAAGGTCTGATCGGCCATGATACTTTCTTCTCCGGGAAGAAGAAAAGCGCGCGTAATCAACGCAATAATCTCGTCAGAGCCACAGCCATAAATAAACTGATCCTCTTTCAAGCCCGTATGTTTAGACAGCGCCTGTGTTAAAGCTACCGCGCTGCCGTCAGGATATACACTAATATTCGCAAATTCCTCCTGAATGGCCTGCAATACTTTAGGAGAGCTGCCATACGGATTTTCATTCGAGGCGAGCTTGATCACTTCATCAAGTCCCAGCTCACGCTTCACATCTTCAATCGGTTTACCGGGCTGATATACCGGCAAATGTACAATATGCGGTTTAGGTTGCATGCCCCTACCTCCTCTAATCCATTCAGAACTAAATTTGCTGCTTTCTATATTGATGCCAGCTACTGCTTTAATTGTGCCACAAAATTACGAATTTGCAAAAGTCCTTCTTCTCTGCGCGCAGAATCGTCCAGCAGCGGGATCGCTTCCTCCACCTGACGCACAATAGCACTTCCGACGACAACTCCATCACAGATGTCTGAAAAACGGGCTACCTGCTCCCTAGTAGAGATACCGAACCCAACCGCCACCGGAATATCCGTATGCCGCTTGACCTGCGTGATGAAGCCCTCTATACCCTCAAAAAAGGAAGCTCTTTCTCCGGTCACCCCAAGAGAGGATACACAGTATACAAATCCGCGTGCTTGACGGACAATTCGCTCAATCCGTTGTTCAGAAGTTGGAGCCACCAACGGAATCAGATGTACACCAACCTCTGCCGCCCGTCCTCCCAGCTCTTCTGCTTCCTCAAGCGGAAGGTCGGGAATAATCAGGCCACTGATGCCATGCTCCTGCATGCCTGCAAAGAAAGCATCCATGCCCATCTGCAACAAAGGATTATAATATGTGAACAAAATAAAAGGCAGGCTTGATCCCGCCGCCCGGGCCAAAGAAGCCGTCTCCATACACGTGCGGATCGAGATCTGCCGTTTCAACGCACGCTCAGACGCACGCTGAATGACAGGTCCGTCAGCCAGCGGGTCCGAATATGGAACCCCCAGCTCTAATATATCGGCTCCAGCCAACTCCAGTTGCCGAATGATTTCTACCGTCGTGTCCACATCCGGATCGCCTACCGTCAGGAAAGGAATTAATGCTGTTTTGCCTTCATTTTTGAGACGTCCAAACACCTGATCAATTAAATTCATGACGGATTTCCTCCCAAATGCTTAATAATGGAGTCCACATCTTTGTCACCGCGACCCGACAAACAGATAACAATAATATCATCCGCCGTCAAGGTAGGTGCCAGTTTAACGACCTGTGCAACTGCATGTGCCGACTCCAACGCCGGAAGAATACCTTCCGTACGGCATAACAATTGGAGGGCATCCAGGGCTTCCTGATCGGAAATCGGAACATACTTGGCCCGCTCAATATCCTTCAAATACGAATGCTCCGGCCCAACCCCCGGATAGTCCAATCCCGCCGAGATGGAATGCGCTGGCTGTACCTGTCCGTATTCATCCTGAAGCAGATAACTCATAGAGCCTTGGAAGACACCTTGCGTTCCCTTGCTCATCGTTGCTGCATGAAATTCCGTTTCCACGCCTTTTCCAGCCGCCTCGACGCCAAGCAAAGCTACCTCGTGATCCTCGATAAAAGGATAGAACATACCGATGGCATTACTTCCTCCACCGATCGCCGCTACCACGACATCTGGAAGTCTGCCTTCTTTTTCGAGAATTTGACGGCGGGTTTCATCGCCAATGACACGCTGGAAGTTGCGCACCATCATTGGATACGGATGTGGTCCGACCGCCGAGCCCAAAATATAGAACGTATCATGGACATGGCTCACCCAATACCGCAAAGCTTCATTCCCTGCATCCTTGAGTGTACGTGTGCCCGATGTAACCGGAATGACCTCTGCACCCAATAGTTGCATACGGAATACATTTAGTTGCTGGCGTACGGTATCCTCTTCCCCCATAAACACCTTGCACTCCAGTCCGAGCAATGCCGCGACGGTCGCCGTCGCAACACCATGCTGGCCTGCGCCTGTTTCGGCAATGACCTTCTGCTTGCCCATACGCTTCGCCAGCAGTCCCTGCGCCAGCGCATTATTAATTTTGTGGGCTCCGGTATGGTTCAGATCTTCGCGTTTCAAGTAAATTTTAGCCTTGCCCAAATGCTGACTCAGACGCTCCGCATAATAGAGCGGCGTTTCCCGGCCCGAATAATCCTTTAGCAGTCCGTTCAGCTCTGCGTTAAAATCAGGATCATCCGCATACTTCCGGTAGGATTCCTCCAATTCAATCAGTGCGTTCATCAACGTTTCCGGTACAAAACGTCCGCCAAATGTTCCAAAACGTCCGTTATTATCAGGTAATTGTGTCATGCCTGCTTCACCCTTTCTACGAATGCTGTGATTTTTGCAATGTCCTTGACTCCATCCGTCTCTACACCGCTGGACACATCCAGCCCTTCGGGATGATACTCGGTAACCAGCTTTTCCGCATTATCGGCAGTCAGCCCGCCGGCTACAAACAAAGGAATTTCATTTTGTTGGGTCCAAGCTTGATAGGTAGGAATCCGATCCCACGCAAACGTTTTGCCGGAGCCGCCACCATATAGGGGATCATATGTATCCAGCAGTAAAGCGTCAATCGTTCCGGCATAGGCATCCAATTCGTCCGTCAGGCATTCTGTCTGACCCTTCACCGTCTGTCCTTTACTGTCCACAGACCATGCCTTGAATACCTGTACACCAAAATGCTCCCTGATCTCCCGGCAGCGCTGCGGACTCTCCTGCCCGTGCAGTTGAATGACATCCAATGGTGCTTTTTCCATGACATCATTTAACAGTGCGTCATCAGGGTTCACAAATACGCCCACGCTGCGCGGTCTGCTGCCTGGGGTCCATTCATCCAATACGCGAAGCAGCTCTCCAGCCTGTGCGCCGTCAATCCGGCGCTTGCTGTCGGCAAACACAAAACCTATATAATCGACCGGTAAGTTTACCATAGATTTTAGCACTTCAACGCTTTGAAGTCCACAAATTTTTATGCCCGTTTTGTTCATGCTTTAACCCCGTCCATCAAATCGGCTACAGCCTGTCCTACATCATCCTTGCGCATCAGATGCTCCCCTACCAGGATGCCGTGTGCGCCTACTGAATGTAAATACTTCACATCTTCGGGTCCGGCAATGCCGCTTTCGCTGATAAACGTAACTCCTTTAGGAATCAGTAAGATCAGCTCCTCTGTCGTCTGGAGGCGGGTCTCAAATGTCCGCAGATTTCGGTTGTTCACGCCAATCAAGGTAGCTGTCCCCAGATCCAGCACAGCTTTAAGCTCCTCACTGTCATGCACCTCTACCAATGCGTCCAGCCCCAGGTCCTTGGCAATTTGTAAAAACGACCCCAAAACACGTGGCTCCAGTATAGCCGCAATCAACAGCACTGCATCCGCTCCCAGCAGACGAGCTTCATAAATTTGCCGTTCATCAATGATAAAATCCTTGCGCAGCAACGGAATTTTTACCTGTTCACGAATTTGGTGCAAATATTCAGGACTCCCCTGAAAGTACGTCACATCCGTCAGGACAGAAATGCAATCAGCTCCAGCTCCCTCATATGCCCGTGCAATGTCCACCGGATGAAAATCCGGTCGGATCAACCCCTTGGAGGGGGAAGCCTTCTTCACTTCGGCAATCAGTCCGAGCGGACGATTACGGCGCAGAGCTATAGCATCCTCGAATCCTCTCGTCGCAGGTAAATCGGCAACCAATCGTTCGGCTTTACTGATTTGAAAATGCTCCTTAAGCTGCTCTACTTCCTGTCGCTTCGTCACTACAATTCGATCAAGATACATATTGATATTCCCCCGTTGCCTGTATTAATTGATCCAGCTTGGACAGCGCCAGCCCCGAGTCAATAGCTTCAGCCGCCCGCGCTACTCCATCTGTCAAGGTAGCTACTGCGCCCGATACATAGATGCACGCACCGGCATTCGCTAACACGACATCACGATAAGCTCCGCGCTCCCCGTTCAAAATCCGACCTATAATGTCGGCGTTAACCTGCGCGTCTCCACCCAGCACTTCATCGAGACGGTGCGTCTGCAAACCCAGATCCGACGGGTTAAGTTCAAACGTATGAACCTGACCATCCTTCAGCTCAGATACCCGTGTCGGTGCCGAAATGCTGATTTCATCCAATCCGTCCAGACTGCTGACGACCATGGCCCGCTTGGAACCGAGTCGATTCAGCACCTCAGCGATCACTTCCGTTTTTCCCGCATCATAAATGCCCAGCAACTGCCGATCCGCACCTGCTGGATTCGTCAAGGGACCGAGCATATTAAACACCGTTCGTACTCCAAGCTCCCGGCGTGGAGCGGCAGCATGCTTCATAGATGGATGATACAACTGCGCAAATAAAAAGCAGATGCCGATACGATCCAGACATGACCGCGCCTGATCACTCGTCAAATGGATATTGACCCCTAGGGCCTCCAGCACATCGGCGCTCCCGGCACGTCCGCTTGCAGAGCGATTGCCATGCTTCGCTACCCGTACAGATACCGAAGCCGCAATAATAGCGGATATCGTGGAAATATTAAACTTGTGAATACCCGAACCCCCGGTTCCGCATGTGTCCAGCAAATGGGTATCACCTTCTCCGGTTTGCACCGGACTGGCATAGCTGCGCATAGCTTCGGCAAATCCGGTGATTTCCTCCACTGTCTCCCCCTTGATGCGCAGAGCCGTCAGCAGCCCGCCAATTTGCGCCTGCGTGGCACTCCCACTCATAATCTGTTCCATCACGCCGCGGGCCTCCGTACGTGAAAGATGCTGTCCCTCAATGACCCGGCTTAACCCCACTTGCATAATGTCATGTCGTTCCATCGTCGTCTCCTCCTCAAAATCAGATTTTTGTATGTTACGGAGTGTACAAATAATCCTGGTTGATGACGCTGTTGTAGGGCTGTACCGTCGCCGGGAACATCGCTTCAGCCGTGCGGATCGCTTTCAGCATCGCCTTGGCCTTGTTCACCGTTTCCTGATACTCGCTTTCTGGAACCGAGTCCCACACAATCCCTGCACCCGCCTGAACATAGGCCCGGTTCTTTTTAAACACAATCGTACGAATCGTGATGCAAGCATCCATATTGCCCGAGAAGCCTAAATATCCGATGGCTCCTGCATACGGCCCACGCGCTTCCCGCTCCAGCTCGGCAATAATCTCCATCGCCCGCAGCTTCGGAGCCCCTGATACCGTGCCCGCTGGCAAGCAGGACAGGAAAGCATCGAAGAAATCTTTATCCTCCCGTAGCTCCCCCGATACATTGGAAACAATGTGCATCACGTGGGAATAGCGTTCAATTTCCATAAACGTATCGCATTGGACCGTACCAAACTGAGATACACGTCCCAGATCATTTCTTCCCAAATCGACCAGCATCAGATGCTCGGCACGTTCTTTTTCATCCTTCAGCAGTTCTTCAGCGAGCGCTATATCTTCTGCTTCCGTCACGCCACGCGGCCTCGTTCCGGCAATAGGACGGGTTTCCACCCGACCGTTTTCCACCTTGACGAGTGCCTCCGGCGAAGTGCCTACGATGATCTCGTCATCCATTTTCAAATAATACATATAAGGAGACGGGTTCATCGTGCGCAACACGCGGTATACCTGTAAAGGAGAGGCATCTGTGTCAATGTGAAAGCGCTGGGACAGCACGACCTGAAAAATATCACCTGAGCGAATATATTCCTTCGCCTGCTCCACGTTTGAAATAAACTGCTCCTTCGTTACATTCGACTGAATCTCACCCAACTCCACATCGTCAGGAATAGAGGCTGCTCCCATCGTCTCTGGCGGTGTCTGCTTACGCAGGTACTGCGCCGTTGCTTCCAGCTTCCGTTCCACCTCGGCATAAGCAGCGCGGATGTCCTCATCGCGGAAGCCTTCGCCTACATGAACATTGCCGACCAGCAAAATTTGCTGTTTCACATGATCAAAGACAATAACTTGATCGCAGAACATAAAACGAATATCATCCATATTCAAATCATCTACTGAATGCTCTGGCAGTTTTTCATAGTATTGCAGCAGATCATATCCAAAAAATCCGATAGCCCCGCCTGTAAATGGAGGCATTTCTTTCAGCTTCGGGCTACGGTACTTGCGAAGCAACGCCTTGAGCTCTTCAAGCGGCTTGTCGTTTAATATTTGTCGCTTACCATGCTGCTCCAGGATCAAACGGCCTTTTTTGCCGGAAACCATCAGGAACGGGTCCGTCCCGATGAATGAATGTCGCGCCCACTGCTCGCCTCCTTCTACACTCTCCAGCAGAAAGGCCCGGTCCCGCTCAGCGTACCGACGGAAAATCCGGATCGGCGTCTCCATATCGGCCAGCACTTTTTTGTACACAGGAATCAGGTTAAATTCATTCGCCATTGTTATCACTTGCTCCACATGCGGCGTTAACATGAGATCACTTCCTTTCCAAATTGGCGCAGAACCCAAAGGAGAGAATATAAAAAAGCCTCCACCCGGAAGGTAGAGGCTGTCAGTTATTGAAATTATAAGAATGCTACCATATACAAAACGACTACAGCAAATATACAAAGTATACACTCATCCCTTTGTATAACCTGGGTTACTTTAAATAAGCACTTCCCCCAGAAACATTCTCCGTGGACAAAGGCTTACCCGCTACCGCTGGTCTCTGTAATCTTCATATGGAATTGGCTCAACTGCACTCTTCTCATCTCAACTGGCTCTGGCTAACTCTACTCAACTCTGCTACACACACTATATCTCATACGATGTTACTTTGGCAACCATCAACTTTAAAAACAGGCGATTACTTTCCTTGGGAAGCCAAATCCGGTCTTAGCGCCTGCGCTCCGTTCAAATAAACATGTTTGATTTCCCGCTGTGTTTTAACGGTATTCACCTGTACCATCAAACGGATGCATTTTGGCAAGCTGCCCTCTACGGGAATTTCCAACGAACACATAAGCGGAACCATATCCCAGCCGTCAAGCTGGCGGATCGCCTTTGCCGGGAAAGTAGCATTCAGATCATGGGTCACTGTAATCCATACGTTGCTAATATCCTCCGGCTGCACTTCATTGTAGGACACAATTTCCGCTAACAGTAGGCATGTGGCTTCCAAAATTTCGTTTTCTTCATTGTTCGCTACGGTCGTCGCCCCACGAATTCCACGATTGTACATCGTTACGCCTCCTCTTTTAGCTGTTCAATTACTTGTCGGATGTAAGAGACGGAAATATCCTTCACTACCTCCACACGCCCGATGCTGCGTGGGACGACAAAAGTAATACTGCCTTCCTTAAACTTTTTGTCATGCATCATCGCATCCAGCAGACGATCCGTTTCGAGATGAGCGGGAAGAGAAGTTGGTAGACGAAGCGAAGCCAGCATATCCCTCGTTTCTGTTACCAAAGAAGGATCTGCCCCCAGCTTCACACCCAGAAGTGCAGAGCCAACCATACCAATAGAAATCGCTTCCCCGTGTAAAAACTCACCATACCCCGCAATCGCCTCTATCGCATGACCAATAGTGTGACCGAGGTTTAGAATAGCACGTAAATCGTTTTCACGTTCATCGCGCGACACCACTTCGGCTTTCACGGAGCATCCCTTTTCCAGACCGTACTCCAGAGCTGCCGCATCCAAAGCCAGCAAGTCAGGCGCATGATCGCGGCACCAGTGGGCAAAATCAGCATCCCAGATCAAGCCATGCTTGATCATTTCAGCAAGCCCGGCGGATACCTCTCGCGGAGGTAATGTAGACAACGTATCCACGTCATACAATACCAATTCCGGCTGATGGAAAGCTCCAATCATATTTTTAGCCAAAGGATGATTGATGCCGACCTTGCCGCCCACGCTACTGTCATGCGCAAGGATTGTAGTTGGAATCTGTACGAACTTGACGCCTCTCATAAAAGAAGCCGCCACAAATCCTGCCAGATCGCCCACTACACCACCACCAAGTGCGATAACAGCTGAATTGCGGTCCAAACCGCCCTCGATAGCTGCTGTAATCACCTGCTCATACACAGCAAGCGATTTGGACTTTTCACCCGGTTTGACGACGTTGGAAACCGTCTTGTACCCTGCTGCCTGAAGGTTGCTCTCCAGTGTCGCTAAATAGAATCGCGCTGTGTGTTCGTCAGAAACAATCAACAGCGGACTTTTTTGTGCAATTCCTCGTTCGCTCAACAACTCTCCTGCCCGATGTAACAGTCCACGTCCGATATGAATGGGATAGGAACGTTCCCCAAGCTGTACCGTCAGCGTACTCATCTTAGTACCGTCCCAGTTGTTCTTCATAGGATGTAATGTTCGCACGGATTTCTTCAATGGAATCCCCGCCGAATTTTTCAAGCAAAGCCTTGGCAATCTCCCATGCTACAACATGCTCCATAACCACACTTGCCGCTGGTACGGCACATGCATCCGAACGCTCAACCTGAGCGGTGAACGCTTCCTTCGTATCAATATCGACGCTTTGCAGCGGCTTGTACAGCGTCGGGATCGGCTTCATCACGCCGCGAACCACGACAGGCATTCCGTTGGTCATGCCACCCTCAAAACCGCCCAAACGATTGGTACGGCGGTGATATCCACGTTCGTCATCATGCAAAATCTCATCATGCACCTGCGAACCACGCAGTTCTCCAGCTTCAAAGCCAATACCGATTTCCACGCCTTTGAACGCATTAATGGACATGACTCCTTGGGCAATGCGTGCATCCAGCTTCCGATCATACTGAACATGACTGCCCAGACCGATTGGAACACCTTCCACAATACATTCCACTACGCCACCAACGGAATCGCCTTCTTGCTTGATTTGATCAATGTAGGCTTCCATTTTCTTTTCGGTTTCCGGATCGGTTACTCTCACTGAAGAAGCTTCTGTCACGGCAATCAGCTCGTCAATCGGCAATTCGCGGTGAGGTGCCTCGATTTCTCCAATGCGGATAACCTGACCAGCGACCTTGATTCCAAACTCTTCCAGCAATTGACGGGCCAAACCGCCGCAGGCAACACGAATTGCCGTCTCACGGGCACTGGAACGTTCCAGCACGTTGCGCAGATCCTTCAGATTGTATTTCAATCCGCCGTTCAAATCTGCATGACCCGGACGCGGACGGTGAACCCGGCGCTTTTCCTCGTCACTGCCTTCGATGGGCTCAATATTCATAATGTTCTGCCAATGCTTCCAATCGTTGTTTTCCACAATCAGAGCAATCGGTGCACCTGTGGTATACCCGTGACGAACGCCTCCGGCAATGTTGGCCGTATCCTTTTCAATCTGCATACGCCGACCCCGTCCATACCCCTTCTGACGACGGTGTAGCTGAAAATTCAATTCTTCAAAATCCAATTTTAAATTGCTCGGCATGCCCTCTACAATCGCAGTAAGCTGGGGACCATGCGTTTCCCCCGCGGTTAAGTAACGTAAACTCATGACGCGTTCCCCCTTTAAACTGTTAAACTGTGCATCGCTAAAATCTTTAACTGTGCTTCATTATAGTATACGCACCTTTCTTTGACAAGAAAAGCCACGAGAGTGCAGATAAACAAAAAAACACGCCCTTTGGTCAAAGCCAAAGGACGTGCGCTTCTGATAAGACAACAGCCAACGTACTCGTTGTTAGGCACAGCTAGCTACAAAACAATGGACTATATGTCCAGGCTTATGCTTTTTTACGATAAAAAAAGGTTTCCGTTGATTCCAGACCATATTGGTTTGGAGAAAAAATTTGCTCTGTACTGCCGACAAACAGCACACCGCCGGGACGAAGACTGGCAGCAAACTTCTGGTACAGCTTATGCTTGGCCTCTTCCGTAAAATAAATCATGACATTACGGCAGATAATGAGATCGTAGCCGTCCTCAAACCGATCCAGAAGTAAATTTTGCTTTTGAAATTTCACAGCCTGCTTCAAACGGTCGTCAATTCGATACATCGCACCATCCGGCTTGAAATACTTACTAGCTACCTGTTCAGGCACATCCTTGAGCGAACGCTCCAAATATCTGCCTTCCTTGGCTTTAGCCAGTGCGCCGTCATCAATGTCAGAGGCCGTAATGGAGCAATTCCCCAAAATTCCCTTGCCGTCCAGTACCATAGCCAAGCTGTACGGCTCCTCGCCAGTCGAGCAGGCCGCACTCCACAGCTTGAGCTTCTGCTTACCTGCAAGCAGCTGTGGCAAAATCGTATCCCGCAGTACTTCCCACCGATTGGGATTACGCCAAAACTCTGAAACATTGATCGTCATCCGATCCAGAAATTCATAGAACAGGGGCTTTTCTTTCATCATGGCATCATAAAAAGAAACAAAACTGGGAAACCCGTTTTTGTTGCGAAGCGTCGTTAACCGCCTTTTCATCTGTGCTTCCTTGTATTGTGCAAGATCAATACCTGTGCTGTCCTTGATTTTGCGGATAAACGCTGTGTAATCGGGGTCCGTCTGACCCAGTTCCATATCCGTCATGCTACCATCCTTCTTCATTCGAAATTAAACTTACACCCAGGTCGCCACACTTTTTTCATACCGAACGGTTTCCTCCGGCGTGAAAAAATTCGCAATCTCGCGCTCCGCGCTCTCCGGTGAATCTGAACCGTGAATGAGGTTAAACGGTGTATGTGCAGCAAAGTCTCCCCGGATTGTGCCCGGAAGAGCCTCTGTCACTTGTGTTTTACCAATCAGCAGGCGGGACAGGGTAACGATGTTATCCCCTTCCCAAACCATGGCGAATACAGGGCCAGAAGTGATAAAGCCTACAAGCTCTT
The DNA here is from genome assembly GCF_030034735.1 of Paenibacillus sp. RC334. Taxonomy (NCBI): domain Bacteria; kingdom Bacillati; phylum Bacillota; class Bacilli; order Caryophanales; family Paenibacillaceae; genus Paenibacillus; species Paenibacillus sp. RC334. Next base: position 3,269,002 of record NZ_CP125370.1, read on the forward strand.
CAAAAAAGGGCTTGCCCACATGCTCCGCATAATGCCGTTCCGCCTGTTCTCTAGATACCTGCACAAGTTTACCAGCCGTCATTTTGAAGCCTTTGTCTTCCAGACGACTAATAATACGTCCAATTAGTCCGCGTTGTACTCCATCCGGTTTAACCATCAAAAACGTACGATCCATCGACTCACTCCCAATCCAATCTAATGTATTTATACAGTACTAATCTGTATTATAACAGAAAGCTTGGAAACGGTTAAAGTATTTTGTCACAGCAGTTCCAAAACACAACTTTAGTAGGAGCGGCGGGTAACAAAATGAGCAATATCGCGCAGCGTCTTTTTCGTTTTGACATCTGGCAGTAAGTCCAGCGCGTGTAGCGCTTTTTTTATATATCGGTCGGCGAGAATTTCTGCTTTAGCGATTCCTTCACTTTTTTTAATCATATCCACCGCTTTGCGAGCATCTCCCTGCCCGTCCCCAGCCTGAATACGACCGATTTCAGCCAATAGATCGTCACGCAGCTCAGGCTGTCCTAGCGCATAAATAACCGGAAGCGTAATATTCCCCTGCCTCATATCACTGCCCGGCGGCTTGCCAATCTTTTTTTCCGTGCCACACAGATCGAGCAAATCATCCTGAATTTGAAAAGCCATACCTACATTGTAGCCATAGGTATACAAGAGAGAATTTACTCTTTCCCTCGCACCCGCAGCCATAGCTCCCAATTGGCAGCTGACCGCAATCAACAATGCCGTTTTGCGACGTATGCGAAGCAAGTAATTACGTACACTCTGATCCACATTAAAAAAATCGCGGATTTGTTCCATTTCACCGATGGACATTTGCACCAGCGCCTTGGACAGCACCCGATGAATGTCCGGATTCGGCAGGCCCGCGACTATCGAAAGCGCACGCGCATATATGTAGTCTCCGGTGTACATGGCCACCCGATTGTCCCATTTGGACTTCACAGTTGGCTGGCCGCGCCTCATCTCCGCATCGTCAATCACATCATCGTGAACAAGGGAAGCAGAATGAATCAGTTCCAGCGGTACCGCTATGCGTTTGAGCTTGTCCAGATCGTATTCCCCAAACTTGCCTCCCAGCAGTACAAATACCGGCCGCAAACGCTTGCCTCCCGCTTTGAGCAGATGAAGCGACGTATCATTAATCAACGGCTCTGTGCTGTCGATGCTGCGGTACAGCTCTTCTTCTATGAAGTTCATATCCTTCTTTAATAAACCGAACAAATCCAATCGTTTCATTCTTTCACCCGTGTCAGCGTATTGTCACTCCAGAGAAGCGGCTTCACTCGTCGGTCAAGCAGCCCCAGTTCATGCGCATACTGAAAATAAAGCTCTAAACCCTTTTGTTCCTTCTCTCCAAAATCATAACACAGATTAGTAAAGTAGCGCTCCCAATAATCCCGCAGGCCTCCAATTTCCTTGCAGGCTTCGGAAATAACAGACGTCAGATCAGACAGGCTGCGCTGCTTGCTTGCACGAAATGCATTCGCTACTTCAGTCACCGCATCAGGATTCTGTGTAGCAAAAACACGGCGTACTGCCCATACGGCAAAGGTCATACTGTACCCCGTCCAGCGTTTCCACTCTTCTCCGAGGTCCGTAACGTACAGACCATCACGCCGCCAAGATGCCTTGATCGCGTGATCTCCAATCAACAGCCCCGCATCCGCCTGCTCCAGCATCAAATCCAAATCCGGCTCGCAGTCGAAATAGGAAGGTTGGCCTTCCCATGCCTTCTGCATCAAAATTTTCAACAAATTCACGGATGTAGCAGACGTATTCGTCAACGCAATTGTTCCGTTTTTAATCTCATCCAGCGGCTTGCGTGAGAACAGCAAAATGGATTGCACAGGACCGTCTGCGCTGACAGACAGATCCGGCAACAGCAGCATATCCTCGGCACCGGATGCATAAGCAAAGGAGGACATCGCGCTGATGTCCAGATTTCCTTTCAGCATACTGCGGTTCAATTCAGCCGGGACTCTGGAAACCAGCTCCGCCGGATGGAGGAGGTGTGAAGGATTAAAATAATGAAAAATGGGCCAAGCATTTGTATATTTAATTTTTCCGATTGTGATTGTCTTGGTGTCCGGTGTCGGCATCGGAATCCCCCCATCTCGTAAACAGTTGATGTTCGATACGCAAGCTGTCCAATACTTTGCCTACGAGGAACAGTACGATATCATCCAGCGTCTTCGGATGAAAGTAAAAAGCCGGCATAGCAGGAATCATTTTGACCCCGAGCCTTGCAAGCTTAAGCATATTTTCCAAATGAATAGCATGCAGCGGCGTCTCACGCGGCACTAGAATTAGTGGACGGCCTTCCTTCAACATCACGTCTGCTGCACGCGCCATGAGATTATCGGACGAGCCATGCGCCACTGCAGACAATGTTCCCATCGAGCAGGGCATGATAACCATCGCGTCCACCAAATAAGAGCCACTCGCAATCGAAGCGCCAATATCCGTGAACGGATGGTATACAAGAGAACCGGGACGGCCTCCGAATTTGTCATTCAGAGCCCCTTCCCGGTCAGTCACGTTCCAGCCTGATTCCTCTTTGAGTACCCGCCAGCCAGCATTGGAAACAATCAGGTGAACTGTGTATTGCAAATCCAGCAGTATCTCTACCAGCCGTATCCCATAAATGCTTCCGCTCGCGCCTGTAATGCCAATAACGATTCGTTTGCCTTGATGGTTGCTCACCTGATTATGATTCATAAGTATTGACGCACCACCAAATCAACCAGTGTAAAAGCAAATACGACAATGCTAAGCACACTGTTCATCGTAAAGAACGCTGTCTGCAAACGACTCAGGTCCTTCGGAGTTACGATATAATGCTGATAAAATAACATCATATAAGAAATAATCATGCCCGCCAGATACCACCAGCTTAAATCAGCAATAAAGAACATCACAATAAACCCGATCGCCGTAATCACATGAAATGCACGAGCAATTTTAAGCGCACCTGCTATACCAAAACGGGCAGGAATGGAGTAAACCCCCTCGTTCTGGTCAAAATCAATATCCTGACAAGCATAAATAATATCAAAGCCAGCCGTCCAGAATGCAACAGTGAGATAAAAAACAATAGCCGTCATATCTATTTGCCCAGTCACAGCTACCCAGCTACCCAGTGGCGCCAAGCCAATCGTCAAGCCAAGCACAATATGGCAGAGCCAGGTGAAACGTTTGGTATAGGAATAAAAAACAAGCATAAAAAAGGCCAGTGGAAACAGCTTGAACGCCAGTGCACTTAAATTGAACGATGCCCAAAATAGTAGCGCCAAGCTAACAATAATAAAAAGAACCACTTCGCTGGACTTGAGCAGCCCCGCCGGGATGGCACGTCCTGCCGTACGCGGATTTTTCCCATCAATAACACGGTCGATCATACGATTGAAACCGAAAGCCGCGCTACGTGCGCCGACCATAGCCAGCAAGATCCATCCGATCTGTGACCACGAAGGAAGCGTGCCTGTCACGACAACTGACCCCAATACAGCCCCCATAAATGCAAATGGGAGCGCAAATAACGTATGTTCAATTTTAATCATTTCCAAAAAAATAGCAATTTTCTTAAACATGCTGACTCTCCTTGATTCCAATATGCAATGCCGCAATGCCTCCAGTGAGAGAATGAGCCTGTACATCCTTTAATCCGACTTCACGGAAGATGCCAGCCAGCTCATCCCTTCCCGGAAAAAGCGCCAACGAATCAGGGAGCCATTTGTATTGCTCATAACGTTTGGCGAACAATTTGCCGAGCATGGGCAAGATGTGTTTAAAGTATGCATAGTAAATTCCCTTGAACGGCTGCCATGTAGGCTTGGATAGTTCCAGACATACGACCTGCCCGCCAGGTTTGACGACACGCTGCATTTCCTGTAATACGCGGCGCAAATCAGGCACATTACGCAGACCAAAGCCAATCGTTGCGTAGTCAAAAGAATTGTCTTCAAAAGGCAGCTCCATCGCGTTGCCCTGAACAAGCTTGATCTGCTTTTCACGGGCTTCTGATGTAATCTTGCGCTCGCCTACATTCAGCATGTTCTGGCTAAAATCCAGTCCTACGATGTGACCACTTTCACTTGCACGCGCCATCGCGAGCGTCCAGTCACACGTACCACAGCAAAGGTCGATTGCCGTATCCCCGTGGTGCATGTTCATTTTTTTCATCGTAAATTTACGCCAAGCCTTATGTCTGCGAAAGCTCAGTATATCGTTCATCAAATCGTATTTACCCGCGATGCTTTCAAACACGCCATGAACGAATTGCTCTTTCGGCTTGGTGTCGCTTGATCCCATGACGTTCACCTAACCTTCCCTCACAACCGGGTGTGGACTATTCAGCAGCTTCAGGAAAGGCTCCAGCATGCGTTCGAATTCCTCGATCCCCGTATTTTGATCATCTGACAGGATCTGCCGGATGTGTGTAACAGTCGTCTGGAGTTTGTTCAGTATCGCGTCCTCGGCTTTGTACTTCAGAACAAGCTTGTACCATACATCAGTGTCTGAACCACTCTCAGACAGCAGTTCCCGTTCGTTCTGGTCAGCATTACTATAAACATGCCAGAACATATATCCGAAACGGGACTTGTCCGATTCTGTACGCTTGTGCCATTCCTCTGCCAGCGTATCACAGAGGGCAAATTCGTTGAGAAGCGGCTCCCAGACTTCCCGATCCTGCTCTGCCACAAGGGAAGTAAAGGATAGAAAAAGCTCCTTTTTAAAACGAACCACCTGAGTTAAATACTGTGCCGCATTCAGACGGAGATGCTTCATCTCCCAATACAGGCTCATTTTACCAGCGTTTACTTCACATACAGCATCACTCAGCTTCGAAATGGTCGTGATGTGGCCTGCCAGTGCAAGCAGCTGATAAAAGCGGCTGCTAAAATAGTCCCCGGCCAACACTTTCAACTGTCTGGAACGCATTTCCTCCGGACTTCGTATACCGGATAAAGTATCAATCATATCATGCGTATCCAGCCCCATCTGCAAAAGCGAGGTGACCAATGCGTATAGCTCTTCCTCGCTGGCATGTAGCTCCTGCGCATTCCGGTTCAAAAACATAAACAACAGGCGGGTACGACTGTCAGGAAAAGCCGGCATTTCCGTATGTTGTTGAATCATGTCGTATTCCACATATTTCCTTGCTAATTGGGGTACGCGATACGGTTTCATCCTAAGCCTCCGAGCCATGACTTTCTGGTGTACTCAAATAATTGCAATGCCTTATATTATATCACAATTTAAAATGATTCGCGACTAAAGTACTGTAGGTCCAACGACAGAAACATCTAATCTGTATATACACCGTTAAACCTGCTTTGCCACATTGGAGTTACCGTAATACGGAAGCGGGCTTTCAGTTCCTCCGGCAAGTCCGCACCTTCCCGGCTTCTCAGCTGATCCAGTGCTTCAATCGTCCATTCGTTCCGGCGTATATCGGATGCCAGCAGAAGACGCCGTTCTCCTGACCATTCGTCCTGCGTCACTACCCGAAGCAGTAATTGCCGTACGTTCGTTGTTCCATAAAAACTAAAGGCGGCAATCTCCGCCATATTTTGATAGATTTCAAGCGGGGCGGTTTCTTCCTTGGAAAGCTTTACATCCAGAGTCAGGACTGAATGTTCCCAGCTTACGCTGGCAATTGGTGTCGTCAAAGAAAGCTCCTTCAGCGTATCCACCAGATTGTCATCGGTCAGCAGCACCCGCTGCTGCGACGATATCGTCGCCTGTGTCTCACGAACAGCTGCGGTTCCCGAATCCAGCGCCTGTAAGGATGGTAGCAGTACAGCAGCAGCGGTGGTTATGAGAATCGAGCCGCATAGCACAATCCAAGGTTTCATCAGAGCCTCCCCTGACCCCTACCCTGTTATGGGTTTGCTACGGTAAAGGTCCTCACTCTCATTGTACAACAAAAAAAAGCAGGCTATGCCTGCATTTTAATCCTCTGTATCCACGACCCCGTGCTTGGTCATCACAACGGCCTTGCCGCGAATTTTAATAGCAGAGGTATGATCGGTAAATTGGACGATCAGCACCTCACCCTTGTCCAATTTTTTCTGAATGATGCAGGCGTGTATCCTGGCCTCTTGTTAAACCAAAAACCTGACATCCGTTGCTTTTTGCTTTAATCACAACGTACTCATTACTACCCGTCACGTTATCTTCCATATCCATTTCCCCCCTGAGAGCCGAAGCTATACTTTTTATGATGGAGATTCGAGCTTGTTTTGTCAACCATATGCTTCGGCGCTAACTGCAACAATTGCTGCGTCCCGAGCCATACTATCTATGCAGCCCCATCTGCTAACGAAAGGAGCGAATTGGATGAAAAACTATCGTCCCGCTAATCTGAGTCCTGCCCAAGTAGAGCGGCTTCAGCAGCTGGAGCATGAATTTGCCGAGCTGACGGGTGAACCATTGGTGCTGATCGCCTATGCCTCACGGGATGACAGAAGCGCTTCCCCTTCTTCGTCCCGCATCGCATCTGCTACGGAATAACAGGACAAAAAGAAAAGGCCGTGAATCAAATTCACGGTCTTTCCAGCGCAATGGGAATATGTAAGAAATCTTATTTAATTCCGTCCTTGAGCGCTTTACCCGGTTTAAATGCCGGAATTTTGCTCGCAGGGATTTCGATTTCTTCTCCTGTTTGCGGGTTACGTCCTTTACGTGCAGAACGTTCACGAACCTCAAAGTTCCCGAAACCTACCAGTTGCACCTTGTCTCCGTTTTGCAGCGCTCCGGAGATCGCTTCGAATACAGCGTCAACGGCTTTAGTTACGTCCTTTTTGGACAATTCAGTGCTTTCGGAAACCTGATTGATCAAATCCGTTTTATTCATAATATTCACCTCCCAATTCAAGTGTAGTCCAGCATTAAGGTTATCGGCGTTGTAGAACCGATATAAAGTCGCCTGTATAAAATAACCCGGGCGGCATATGCCTTCCATAATGTTATCATCTGTTTCCGTTTCGCCGTTAAATATACATAGAATATACCTAACCTCCGCAATATAGAGACAATATCGCCGAAACTGGCGTTTTATGGCACCCTTCTTGCGTGGAACAAGGTTTATAGTAATACAGTCCACAGACAATTTCAAGTACGGCGACGGTTTAGCACATAAAAAGTGATGGCCAGCGCGAGCACCAGCACAACTCCCTTGACGATATCATGAGCAAAATACTGCACGTTCATCATCGTCAGACCGTTCACCAATACCCCGATCAAAACCGCACCGATAAACGTGCCAATGACATTCGGTTTACCCGCTCCAAAGACCGAAAAGCCGACAAAAACCGCAGCTACCGCTTCCATCAGCAAGGGAGATCCTGCATCAATTTGGCCCGATCCTACTCGCGAAGCATACAAAATACCAGCAATGGCCGCAAATACGCCTGAAGCGACATAGGCCAGTGTGCGGACTTTTTTTACCCGTATGCCTGACAGACGAGCTGCTTCCTCATTTCCTCCGGTCACATACATTTGACGCCCATGCTTGGTGTAGGTTAAGAAAATATGCACTGCCGCTACCGCTAGCAGCAGCAAAATAACCGAAATCGGGATACCCAGCCATTTGCCTTGTCCCAAAATAAGAAAAGCAGGAGATATCTCTCCTGGCGCCTTGCTGCCATCAGGAAACTGCATATGATTATAGATGGTGTAGCCTTGAGCGTACGTTTTATGAATCCCGCTTACAATATACATCATCGCAAGGGTTGCCAGCAAATCGGGAATACGAAGCTTAACGATCAACAATGAGTTAAATAGTCCCACCACCGCACCGACAACCAAAGATACAATAATGACCACCGCAACAGGCTGTTCATACCAGACCATCAACGAAGCTGAAACAATAGTGGTCAGAGACACCGTAGCTCCCACCGAAAGATCAAAACCGTCCACGATGAGAGACAACGTCACACCAATTGCGACGAAAGTCACAATCGCAATTGAGCCAAGAATATCCATCAAATTATCATACGTCCAGAAATAGGGCAATGTGGCTGAAAAAAACGCCAGCACACCCATAATTACGACTACAGCCCCATAACGAAAGGAGACGTTTAACCATTTTTCCTTCATGAATGCACCTCTTCACCGCCGCTGGCATACAACAGAAGCTGTTCCTGCTCCACTTCGCCCCGCGTAAATTCCTTTATTATTTTTCCGTCATACATCACCGCAATCCGATCACCAATACCGATGCCCTCAGCAAATTCACAAGTTAGATAGATGACCGCTTTTCCCTGGGCCGCCAATTCACCAATGATACGGAAAATATCACTTTTCGCCCCGATATCCACACCCTTGGTCGGCTCGTCAAAAACAAACACATCTGCCCCGGAATGCAGCCATTTTCCTATCGCAACCTTTTGCTGATTCCCGCCACTCAAATATTTAACATTCTGGCGCAGAGATGGCGTCTTAATGCCCAGGGAAGCAACGACTTCGTTACCGTTCGTACGTTCTTTGCGACGACTGATAAAACCAAGTACACTCAACTTGCCCAATAGCGGAAGACTAAGGTTTCGTTCTACCGTCTCTTCGATGAATACACCCTGCTTGCGCCGTTCCTCAGGTATGGACACAATCCCCTGAACTATCGCGTCCGCAGGCTCTCTCAGACGAATAGAGCGACCTTTGAAGACCAGTTCCCCCTTATCGGGCTTATTGGCGCCTGTAAGAAGCCGGGACAGCTCCGTTTTGCCCGCACCGACCAAACCTACGATAGACAAGATTTCCCCGCGTCTGACCTGCAAATCGACACCGTGAACCCGTAATCCCCTGTGAAGCCCTTGGGCTTCCAGCACCGTTTCACCGACAGGAGCATCCGTTTTCGGAAATTCCTCCTCAAATGTTTTACCAAGCATATGCGTAACGATGTCGCCTACACTCAAATCAGAGGATGGACCCGTGAATACTTGCTCCCCATCACGCATCACCGTAACGCGGTCGCTGTGTTCGATGACCTCTGGCAATCGGTGCGTGATAAGAATACATGCAACGCCCTCCGCCTTGAGCGTATGGATGGTGCGGAACAAGCGCCGCGTTTCTTCTTCGCTGAGCGGCGCTGTAGGCTCATCGAAAATGATTGTATTTGCTTGCTGTGTCAAAATACGCGCAATGAGTACAAGCTGCTTTTCTGCCAACGTCAACTCAGAAACGTATTGCCGTACATCAATATCGGCCTCCAGCCGTCCCAACGCCTCGCGCGCGCGTTTACGCATGGAACCCGGCGCAGCCCACCAGCGTCCTTCAGGTGCAGATAAATCGTCCAGTACAATGTTCTCCGCGACGCTCAGCTGCGGCACAAGCGCCGAATCGACCTCCTGATAGACACAGTGAATCCCCGCTCTCTTCGCCTCCCACGGCGAACCAATACTCAGCTCCTTGCCACCTGCTACAATGCTTCCCTGATCGGAACGATACGCGCCGGATAAAATTTTCATCAGCGTACTTTTACCTGCTCCGTTTGCGCCCAGCAGAGCGTGAATTTCGCCGCCATGCACCGTAAAATCCACGGACCGCAGCGCATCCACACCAGCAAACTGTTTGCTTATTTTCTTCATTTCCAGTGTATACACTTGTGAACTCATGGTACCTCCCTCACGCCTGCTTATGATAAAAGCGCGCCGAAGCGCGCCTTATGTTTTATCCTAAAGTTTATTTGGGCCGTTTCATATTCTTTCATCCAATCCTTGTAGCCTTGCTCGCTTTTGCCCCATCCCTTTACATATTGAGACAGCTCGGATGTGGAAATTTGCTTATCCGGCAATGCTTCGCGCTGCACATAGACCGCCTTCAATACCACTTGCTCCTCCGGGTTGTCCCCGTGCAGCTTCTGATATGCATAGCGCACTTGTACACGTCCGATATCTGTAGGATCTACAGCCGCAGAAGCTACCCAAGGATTTTTCGGGTCCTGAATCATTTGCAGATCCTCGTCACTCATATCAATGCCGTAGACTTTAATTTCCGTGCGTCCAGCTTGCTGGATGGCGCGTGCTGCACCTTTGGCAAATTCATCCCAGGCAGCCCAGACCGCTGTAATTTCACCCTTTGGATATTGTTTCAACACAGCCTCCATTTTGGATTGGGTATCCAGAGCTGGATTTTGAGCTGAGCCAAAAGTTGCAATTTCTTTAATATCCGGATTAGCTTTGGAAAACTTATCGTAAGCAACTTGACGACGCTCCATCGGTGCAAAGCCGGCAACCCACACTTTTACGATGTTCCCTTTGCCGCCGATATCCTTTTTCATTTGCTCCAGCGTCAGCTCGGCCATGCTTTGGTCATCCTGTGAAAGTACGACAGCCCCCGGAACGTTGACCGCAGCATCGAATACGATAACCGGGATATTGCGGGAAATCGCTTTTTTCAATCCTGTTTCCAGCAACGCATCACCATGATCCGTCAAAATGACATCAAACTGCTGGTTAATCGCGCTATCGAGCAAGGAGGCCATTTTTGCTTTATCGTTGTCTGCCACAAACTTGGTCAGCGTACCGCCAAATTTCTTAACTTCCTCTTCCACGCCCTGAACATACTGCTGCGAGAACGTGCCTGTGTTAAACTCCATAATTAATGCAACCCGTTTGCCTTTTAAATTTAAACTGTCTGTTTTTGCATCTGTTGTGTTCGATCCTGTACTGCTTGTCCCTTGAGCACCGCTCTCTGTTTTCGGCGCGCCACATGCAGTGACCAGCAAAACCAGCACCAGCAGCATCATAGCCCCTAGTCCTAGCTTTTTGTTTTTTTGGATATTCATGCTTCGTTTCCCCCTCGTTCATTCAACAAAATGATTCAAATTTGATACTTAATATATCGCGTTAAACCAAGTATGTAAATAGGTTTTATGAATACAGAAAAATATTTTACGATCATATATGACAAAATACGACAATTGCATATCAAAATAACGCAAAGAGCGGATAGCTCTCTGCGTTATTGTTTCTTACACGATTTTCATTTACTTACGCTTAAAGAATGATGGCAATCAGACCACCGGAGCCTTCGTTAATAATGCGGCCCAACGTTTCCTGAAGTTTGTAGCGTGCATTGTCTGGCATCATTGCGATCTTGCCCTGAATGCCTTCACGCACAATGGAATGCAGCGAGCGTCCGAAAATGTCCGATTCCCAAATTTTGATCGGATCATTTTCAAAATCCTGCATCAGATAGCGCATAAGCTCCTCACTTTGCTTCTCTGTTCCGATAATCGGAGCAAATTCCGATTCCACATCGACACGGATCATGTGTATGGAAGGTGCTGTTGCCTTGAGCCGCACACCAAACCTTGTACCCTGACGAATCAACTGCGGATCGTCTAGTGCCATCTCGGACAACGACGGCGCAGCAATGCCATATCCCGTTGTCTTGACCATTTCCAGCGCCTCGGCGAAGCGGTCGTATTCCCGCTTGGCATGGGCAAAATCTTGCATCATTTGCAGAAGATGATCCTTGCCGCGGATCTCTACCCCAACCACCTCGACCAAAATCTGATCGTACAGCTCATCCGGTGCGAACAGATCAATTTCCGCCACACCCTGGCCCATATTCATCCCGCTCAGACCGGCCCTGTCGATGAATTCATACTCCATAAACTGGCCGACCACCCGGTCTACATCACGCAGGCGTCGAATGTCTTTTACCGTATCGCGGACGGAATTCTCATAATTGCTGCGCAGCCAGTGATCTTCATTCAGTACCATAACCCAGCTCGGCAAATTCACATTCACCTCATGCACTGGGAATTCATATAATACTTCACGAAGCACGCCTGTAACATCATCTTCTGTCATCGTTGCTGCACTGAGCGTCATGACAGGAATATCATACTTGGCTGCCAACTCACTGCGAAGTTGAAGTGTTTCATCGCTGCGCGGATGCGTGGAATTGATGACCAGCACAAACGGCTTGCCTACCTCTTTCAACTCCTCAATGACTCGCTCTTCCGACTCTACATAAGAGCTACGCGGAATTTCCGCAATCGTGCCGTCTGTCGTGACGACAACACCGAGCGTCGAATGCTCCTGAATGACCTTGCGCGTGCCAATCTCCGCCGCTTCCTGAAACGGAATCGGTTCTTCAAACCATGGCGTGGAGATCATCCGCGGACCATTTTCATCCTCGTAGCCCTTCGCACCCTCTACTGCGTATCCTACACAGTCGACCAGACGGACATTCACATCCAGTCCTTCCGTTACTTTGATCTGGACAGCATTATTCGGTACGAATTTAGGCTCCGTCGTCATGATCGTTTTCCCTGCCGCACTTTGTGGCAGCTCATCTACGGCGCGGGCACGGTCCGCCTCACTTGTAATGTTCGGCAGAACAATCGTCTCCATAAACCGCTTGATAAAAGTTGATTTACCTGTTCGGACTGCGCCGACGACCCCAAGATAAATATCTCCTCCGGTGCGTTCGGCAATGTCTTTAAAAATGTCCACTTTCTCCAATGAAATCCCCTCCTCAAAAGTCTCCGAAGGAAAAATGCTTAATGAGCATCCGCTTCGTGTTCAACCAACTGCTTGATCCCAGATGCGGCAGAACAGCCTTTAAAATGCCCGGAAGTCGTCCGCCGCCGAGGTTCAGGAGACTGATGGAATCGGCGAAACGGCGTAAACTCGTACATGCATTTGGACTGATACCATCATATGTATCCCCTCCGTAAAATATGTTCAGTTTTTCGAAAAAATAGAGTACGTCACAGAGATCACTGCAAAACGATATTTTACGTTTGGGTCCACTCACCTAATATATGCGTGACGGGGTTTCCCCATGACTTCGATACTAGATTTATAATAAAAAAAGGATGTCTCTCTGACTTTCTAAGCAAACTCGCACCCATATTAAGAACACTTTTTTGAGCGTTCACTTTAGGGGTATAAGTTTCATAGTCGTCGGATAACATCCTTTGTTTCTTATTCTTTTGAGTTTAAGCTTTACCATAGTTCGTCTTCCTGTGCCTGACGCTCAAGCTGTCGCCGAACAGCCGCCTTGAGCTTATCCTCTGGTATCATCACCTCAACATTACTCTGAGCGCGAGCCTGACAGGACAAGCGGATGCCTTCATCCAGCAGAGATCCCAGCTTGCGGCGCTCTGCATCACTTGGCTGGCCTGCGTGTACAGCCCATTCCTGTGAAATATGCACCTTGCACATGAGACAGGCCGCTTTTCCATCACAACGGGTTGGAATATACACGTTCGCTTTACGTGCGGCCTGGAGCAATGTCGTGCCTTGACCGACCTGTACGCGCCTCCCTGATGGCTTAAACGTAATATGCACATCCATGAACGGCCCTCCATTCTTTTAGCGACCACGAACCTGCCAATTACAGCCTCAGCTTCTGGAATGCAACTCGGGCCAAGGCAAAAGCTCTTGCAGCTTAGCCAGTTGGCCATCTGTCCAAATGTTGCTGATCAGCAGTTGGTTCAGTACCGCTATATGTCGCTGTGGATCACGCTTTATGGCGTCTGCAATCGCCTCATATCGGTCGGGGCGGTTTCGTAATAGATTAAATAGTAACTCATGACTGAGTGGCATCAGACGCAGTGAAGAGCGCCCCAGGTCAAGCCGGATTCCAGCCGTCCATAGCAGCCGCTCGACCTCCAAACGATATAAAGCTCCATCACACAGCACCTCAAAACCACCCACAAGCTCAACTGGAAATCCCTCCAGCTCATAGTGGCTCAGTAATGAAACGTATGAACCACTACGATCTACCTGCTGTCGATCGATCATTATACCCGGTGCTTTCGCATGGAGCTCCTTCGCTGCGTGAATATCTGCGTAAATATCAATATCTCGGGGCAGTCGATCCAGCTCAACCCCCTGTAAAAGCAGCGAACAGCTTCCTCCCAGCATCCACGGAACAGCAACAGATTCCCAGCCGTCCGCCAAGCTGCTCAACGCAGCCGTCAGCTCGTGAGGCAGCTTGTTCAATCGCACCGAAGGTATAGCCTCCATCACATTGTTTCCTCCCTTTCAATCCATCATCCCGTTTCTGTTGGGCACCATTATAACATGTTATGTATGGCAGTTCGACATTTTATGCATAAGAGAGCAGACGAGAATCTGCTGGAATATATAAAAAAAACCGTGAACCTGTCTGGTTCACGGAGAATGGAACCCGCCAGTACACGGCCGGAATTTTTATTTTTTCATCATCATTTTCATCAACCCTTCCATATTGGAAGGACTCATTCCGCTCTTTTTGACGGCACCGACAATATCCCTTACTGTATCTTCCGACACCGGAATGTTGGCCATCGCAGATACCTGCTTTATCAGCTGACGCAGCTGTGCTTCACTTTGAAGCGTGTCCGCCTTCACGGTGCTTGCCAGCTTTTTCACCGCATTTTCAGATATGTTTTTGCCGCCTTTTTTGTTAATGGCCTTCAACGCATCTTTCGGAAAGTTTTTACTCACATTCTCCCCTCCTCCGCCATTGCTCAACTCAGTGTATGAATGGTGGAATCCAAAGGTGATTAAGCTTACGAAAGACATGCCATACGCCTAACTGAAAAAAAGCTGTCTCAACCGTAGATAAAATCCACTTGCGAGACAGCCTTTTGTATGTTTTTATGTGCAGCTAAACCTTTATGAATGCCATTGTTCCCATGTTTGCAGAGGCATGACTTCCATTTCGGTTTTCGGGTCGCGCCCCATGAGCGCCTCGACGGCCTTGCGGACGTCACGTCCTTCAAATAGTACCCCGTACAGCACTTCCGTAATAGGCATCTGAACGCCCAGCTTTTGCGAGATCGCATAGGCTGCCTTTGTCGTCCGAATGCCTTCTACCACCATGCCCATGGATTCTAGCACATCATCAAGCTTTTGTCCCTGCCCAAGCAGTGAGCCTGCACGCCAGTTACGGCTGTGACGGCTCGTTGCGGTGACGACCAGATCGCCTATACCCGCAAGCCCGGAAAAGGTCAACGGATTGGCTCCCATTTCTACTCCGGCACGGGTAATCTCTGCCAAACCACGAGTCAACAAAGCGGCTTTTGCATTATCCCCGAAGCCTAATCCGTCCGACATCCCCGCGCCCAGAGCGATAATGTTCTTCAACGCTCCGGATAGCTCCACACCCAACAAATCCCGGTTCGTATACACACGGAAATAGGAGTTCATGAACAGCTCCTGTGCAGCCTGTGCAGCCTTCTCATTAGACGAGGCTACGACAACCGTCGTAGGGCATTTCCGCACTACTTCTTCCGCATGGCTCGGACCGGACAGCACGGCAATATCACCCTCCGCGACTTCCAGCTCTTCTGAAATCACCGTGGACATACGTTTGAGTGTTTCCGTTTCAAAACCTTTAATGGCATGCACAATCAGCATATCCTTGGTAAAGAATGCTTTCAGACTACGCGCCACCTGACGCGCAGCAGCGGAAGGAGCTACGATTATAACTGCTTTGGCACCGGACACCGCAGCTTCCATATCAGTTGTAGCCGTAATCCGTTCAGTCAGGACAGAACCAGGTAAATAATGCTCATTTGTATGCTTCTCATTGATTTCAGCAGCTTGCTGTTCGTTTCTCGTCCAGACAGAGACATCGTTGTTATTGGCCGCAAGGACGGAAGCCAGAGCTGTTCCCCAACTGCCCGCGACCAGCACAGCTATTTTCTCAGACAAGACGATCTCCTCCTTTGGAGCCAAGCTTGTTTTCTTTCCCCCGTACCAGCTTGGCAATGTTAGTGCGGTGTCTCCACACAGCAAACACACAAATGACCAGAGCCGTCCAGAAGAGCGGCCATGCATAACCAAGTACCAGTAAAATCCAAGGTGTCAAAATGACAAAAATCAGCGAGCCAAGGGATACATAGCGCGTAATTACGATTGCAAGAATCGCAATAATTCCGGCATACAATGCGGGGAGTAAGGCAATCGAGACCAATACACCAATAGCGGTAGCAATACCTTTTCCTCCGCGAAAGTGGAAATATACCGGCCAGTTATGGCCTGCAATCGCCGCAATGCCACACAAACCCGGTAACCAGGATGAATTTCCGCCAAGCCAATGCCCTATCAGCACCGCAACAATCCCTTTAAGTACGTCCAGCAGCAGTACCAGAATGGCAGGGCCTTTTCCTAGCACGCGCAGCGTATTCGTCGCGCCGGCATTGCCACTTCCATGCTGGCGAATGTCGATTCCTTTTAATTTTCCATACAGCAGACTGAAGCTGACAGAGCCAAGCAAGTAACTGAGTACGATGGCAACGATCTGTAAAATCAACCTATTCGCTCCTAACTTTCGTCAGACTTGCGCCGTGTAAAGATACGAATTGGAGTTCCCTCAAAGTTGAAGGCGGCGCGAATTTTGTTCTCCAGATAACGCTCGTAAGAGAAGTGCATCATTTCCGGATCATTGACGAATACAACCATCGTAGGCGGCTTAACAGCAACCTGAGTCACGTAGTTAATACGCAGACGGCGTCCTTTGTCAGTTGGCGGAGGATTAATCGCAACCGCATCGGAAATAACATCGTTCAGCAAATGCGTCTGAATACGCAAGACATGCTGCTGCGCCACATGCTGGACAACAGGGAGCAGCTTTTGCAAGCGCTGCTTTGTTTTCGCAGACAAGAACACAATCGGAGCATAGGTCATAAACAGAAAGTGATCGCGAATTTTAGTTTCAAATTGGCGCATCGTTTTATCGTCCTTATCCACGACATCCCATTTGTTTACAACAAACAGCGAGGCTTTACCTGCTTCATAAGCGTAACCGGCAATGTGCTTATCCTGCTCAATAATACCTTCCTCGCCGTTAATAACGACCAGTACGACATCTGCACGCTCAATAGCACGCATGGCACGCATCACACTATATTTTTCTGTCGTCTCATATACTTTACCACGTTTACGCATACCCGCCGTATCAATCAGTACATACTTCTGGCCGTCTTTTTCAAAAGGCGTATCAATTGCATCACGCGTTGTACCTGCAATGTCACTAACAATAACCCGTTCCTCTCCCAGAATGGCGTTAACAAGCGAGGATTTACCTACGTTCGGGCGACCGATCAAGGCAACACGGATCACATCTTCATCATAAATGTCCTCTTCCAGCTCAGGCAAATTGGACGTAATCGCATCCAACAGGTCACCAAGACCTATACCGTGGCTACCAGAAATGGCAATCGGGTCGCCGAATCCATAAGAATAAAATTCATAAATCAGATCCGCACGTGCCAGATTGTCCACCTTGTTTACAGCCACAACAACAGGCTTGCCCGAACGATACAGCATTTGGGCTACCTCTTCATCAGATTGCGTAATCCCTGCCTTCGCATCACTCATGAATACAATAACATCTGCTTCTTCTATAGCTAGTTCGGCTTGCATCCGGATGGATTTCAAGATTTCATCTTCCCCATCAATCTCAATGCCGCCAGTATCAATAATACTGAAGGATTTACCGTTCCACTCCGATATACCATAAATACGGTCACGGGTGATTCCAGGCTTATCTTCCACTATGGATAAACGATCTCCGATAATCCGATTAAAAATGGTGGATTTACCCACATTCGGACGACCGACAATAGCCACAACGGGTCTTGCCATAAATTCACTCCTCCTGTCAATTCTTCCGCTCTCATCATAGCAAAAAACATGCCTGTTAGCGATATTGTCACGTAACAACAATCGGCGAACCCTCTGGGTCCGCCGATGGTGTACGTTATGCTTATAAAGTGTATTGATTCAAACTCATTTAAATTTGTTCAGTTTATCGCCAAAACGTTCGCCAAGCGTAATGCTCAGACCAGAATTGTTCAAAGAAACGTTCGGATTGTTCAGTTCCTCACGAGGCGCGCGGGATGCACGTGGCGCTCTTTCTGCTCTTGGAGCAGCTTCTGGAGCTTCCTCAGTTTCTTTAATGCTCAGGCTAACACGTTTTTCAGTAGGATTCATTTCAAGAATTTTAACCTTAACTTCTTGTCCTTCTTCCAGAACTTCTTGTGGAGTTCCAATGTGTTTGTGGGAAATTTGGGAGATATGAACCAAACCTTCCACGCCAGAAGCGATTTCAACGAATGCACCGAAGTTAACCAGACGTTTAACAACGCCTGTTACAACGTCACCGTTGTTAAATTGTCCAGCAGCAGATTCCCAAGGACCAGGCTGTGCAGCTTTCATGCTCAGGCTGATTTTTCCTTTTTCAGGGTCCACTTTCAGGACTCTCACTTTTACTTGTTCTCCTTCAGAAACCGCATCGGAAGGTTTGTCAACATGAGTCCAGGCAATTTCAGATACGTGAACCAAACCATCCACGCCGCCTACGTCAACGAAAGCACCGAATTGAGTGAGACGTTGAACCGTACCCACGATTTCTTGTCCTTCTTTCAGCTCAGCCATTACTTTAAGCTTGTTGGCTTCAAATTCTGCTTCCAGAACGTCTTTTTGAGAAAGGATTACCTTGTTGTTCTCACGATCCAGCTCTTTCACGACAACACGCAATGTGCGGCCTTTATAATCGCTGAAATCTTCAACGAAATGGCGTTCTACCATGGATGCAGGGATAAATCCGCGCAGACCCACGTCTACAACGATGCCGCCTTTAACGACATCATTAACAACCACTTCAAATACTTCTTTGCTTTCAAACAGCTGCTCCAGCTTTTCCCAAGCATTTTCACTGTCGATTGCACGTTTGGACAGGACAAGTTTTTCTTTGCCGTCGTCGATGCTGATAATTCTAGCTTCAACCTCTTGGCCTACTTGTACTGCTTCTTCTGCGTTGTCCAAACCAGAAGACAACTCGCGAATTGGAATAATTCCATCGTATTTATATCCAATGCTTACTACCGCTTGGTTATCTTCCAATTTCACGATTGTACCTTTAACGGTGTCACCTTTTTTCAGGGAGACGATTTGATCGAGCTCGTCTTGATTTGCCGCTTCAGCAGCTTCTTGATTTTTAATTTCTTCCGACATGTCAATACCCTCCTCAATTCAAAAAAACCATTTATTTAAACCTGCGCGTAGCAGAGTTCAAAACACTGATAAACTTCTGTTCTAGTTTTCCGAGATTAGACACAATTCATGCAAGCCTTTTAGTTATTCGTAGGCTCGCCGGTTTCTCGCATTGTACGAATACGAGACATAATCTCTTCTGTTGCCAGCTCAAGTGGATCTCCTTCGATAACGGCGCCTTTTTTGGTAAGCATCCAAATTAACAGGTTTGCCGTATATCACTTTAGTTTTACGGAAAAGCTTGTAATCACCAACAATGGCGACCGGAACGGCAGCCGCTCCACTACGCAGCGCAAAGCTGGCAGCACCCTTTTTACCGATTCCCCCGGCTCCTCTGGAGCCTTCTGGAAAGATTCCCATAACCTTGCCGTCACGCAAAATGGTCAAGGCCAGCTTAATGGATTCCTTGCTCACACCACCGCGTTTGACCGGAAAAGCTCCCAGCTTGTCAATCAACGGACCAAGTACAGGAGTATTAAATAACTCGGCTTTCGCCATAAAGTGAACCTTTCGATCCAGCAAAATGCCAACTGTCGGCGGGTCCAGATTACTAATATGATTAGAACACAACAGTACTCCGCCCTCAGCAGGAACATTTCCCCTGCCTACCGCCTCAAGTCTGAACAGAAAGCGGTATATGAGACGCAAAATACGGACGCATACAGCATATATCATTGGCTGATCTCTCCATCCTTCGCCGTGGTGCAGTAAGATACAATGGTATCGACGACATCCTGAATGCCCATATGGGTCGTATCCAGCACGATAGCGTCGTCACTGCAACGAAGCGGGGATACCTCCCTCTCCTCATCAAGCTTGTCACGCGCCGCAATGTCACGTTCAAGCTGCTCCAGAGTGATATCATCAGCTCCGCTTAGTTCTTTAAACCGGCGAGAGGCACGTTCCTGAACACTTGCGGTCATAAACACCTTGACTTCCGCATCAGGAAGCACAGTGGTTCCAATATCGCGACCATCCATAACGACACCTTTACGCGCGGCCATTTCACGCTGGTTTTCAGTCAAACGCGAACGCAACCCCGCAATACTCGAATACTGTGACACCTTGCCTGTCACTTCCATCGAACGAATTACTGTCGTTACATCTTCCCCGTTACAATAAACCTTTTGGCCTGTAGGGTCCGGTACTAATTCAATCACCAGCTCAGGCACATATTGAAGCACTTTTTGTACATTTTCCGCCGGAATTTCCTTGCGCATCATGTACCATGTTGCTGCCCGGTACATCGCTCCGGTATCTACATAAACATAAGAAAGTGCTTTCGCTACCAAGCGGGCCACCGTACTTTTCCCTGCACCAGCAGGTCCATCAATGGCTACATTTATTTTATTACTTGAAGATACATGTTGCCTTGCCAACGGGTAATTCCTCCTAACCTAACCTCAAGAAAAAAGCAGGCATTGCCTGCGACGTGAAAATTATACCACACATTCAGAGTTGATGCAAAATGAACGGCAGGTTTAACAAAAAAAGAATAAACCGGGATGAAAGCTATCTCCCCCGGAATTCCAACTGACGCTCAAAGCAATATTTGATAAGCTTTTGACGCTCCTGATCAGCAATTTCCTCATATTTCAGCATGATTAGCCTGCGACCATTTTCCATTTGCTGAATACGTACAATTTCGGATTGGAACGGGACATGCTCCTGAGTTCCATTTTTATAAGGGACCAGAATCCAGCAGGACAATGATTCACCTTCTTCCAGGTGATGTGATCCTTGAGTCTGAAAAGAAACGCCTCCACCTCCTACATCATGTGTCTCAGCTACAAACCTTGATTCGTTTAATCCATACTTTACCGCTATTTCCAGGTTGGCCTGAACCCGTAGAAAATTTCGACGCTGAATTTTGCTGATGCTGTCTGGGACAGGCTTGTGAATGCGAACCATCCGGAGCACATCCTCTTTAAAGCCAGTAACGTGGGTATTGAAATAGTTTTTTATCCCGCCCTCGCTCATAAAAAATATCGACAGTTCTTCTCCTAAAAACAGTTTTTTCAGTTGCCCGCTCGTTTGAGACATGGGTATCTCTATTAGAAAGTTCTGGGACTCCTCTTCCGCAATACGTGACTTAAATTCAAAATGTTCATCCGCATGATCGGTACCAGCCACTTGTATGTATAGCACATCATTAATTGTAGGAAACAAACCGCTCACCATCCTTGTCCATTTAAAAGCTTTAATAAGGTATATAATACCACGACTTTGTGCCTATTTTAAGCATTATATTTGTTATAACCATGTCAAAAGCACAAAAAAACCTCCTTAATGAAGGAGGTTTAGCATGACTAATGGTTCATTTTTACGTATTTACCCTATTTACACTTAAACATTACTTCCAGAAGCCGGTTCGTCCGAATCTTTAACTTGCTCAATCGTTTCTTCCATCCCCGTATCAGCGTTAATGTAGATTCGATAAATGGAACCGTTGATTTTCCCGCCAAATTCGTAACACAGAACCTCTTTGGACAGTTCATTTTCAATCAGTGCTTTCCGGTGATAAGTTTCACGAAACTCAGGGTTCAGCTTCGCACGTGCTGCCTTCACATCCAGCTTAGCCTTCGGAATACGGCGGAGATGACTGTGCTCATACACGTAGTCACTCGATTGAAAACCGATCACTTGCCCGTTATCGAGACCGGATCTAACTGTGATTTTTTCTGGATAGATGATCACATCCCCTTTTTGAGTGGCAAATGTGATGTTGGCTAAATTTCCACTTTCATCATAAGAAACAGGCTTCATCCCTGGATATCCCTTACGTTGGAGATACTCAC
This sequence comes from Paenibacillus sp. RC334, assembly GCF_030034735.1. Taxonomy (NCBI): domain Bacteria; kingdom Bacillati; phylum Bacillota; class Bacilli; order Caryophanales; family Paenibacillaceae; genus Paenibacillus; species Paenibacillus sp. RC334. The sequence continues at coordinate 3,290,834 of NZ_CP125370.1, forward strand.
TCGCATAGCGAACCGCCTCATTGCGAGTTGATTTCTTCGGCCCAACCGTTCTCATATCATGGTAAGAAATAAGCTTGCCGCCTTTTTTGGTATAATCCATGGTGGCTACAGGCTTCTGTTTGTTATACAGAGTAGCTGTATAAGATGCCCATTCCGTTCCTTTACCATTTTCATGGACACGGATTTGGCTTTCCGGTTTCCCTGTAAATTCAGCCGCGTTCCGCTTAATTTGCTCCGCGTTCACAGCAGGAAGACTCAGCTTCTTCACAGAGCGTTTATCATAGATGCTAGCCACGGATGGTCCCCAATCCAGCTCCTTATAATTCTCCACTTTTTTGTCTACAGTTTGGAAGCCGTCAATAATGGTGTTGTCCTTAGGCCCGGTCTGGGAGCCTGGGGCTGTATCGACATCCATCCAACGCAAATTTTTGCTGAGGACTTTTTGCCGGACTTCGTGCATATTTTTCGAAATTTCTCTGGAATTAGTGTATAAGGTTTTCAGATTTGATAATTCTTTCTCATTCAATGGCTCGTGATCCAAATCACGGACAGACGTTTGATACGCAAATGCAGATAGATGTGACAATAGATCCTTCGCATGATTAAAAGGCATCACATTGAGCGGCAACTGGTTGACCTCATTTTGGGCCTCGCTTGTAATTCTCCACACATTCATCAGACATTTGCGATGCATGGCGTGTGACGTGTTGTGAACTGCAATAGCGTTCCCGAGTTGTGAATGCAACTGATCCATATGAAACGACAAATCATGAAACGCACGCTGATATTGATTTTCCGCTTTAATCGACATGCTATTTGCCTGAAGAGACACCTCTTTTCTCATCTGGCTTTCCCGATAACCCCACACAAATGCTCCTATCATAATCAGGGTAACAATCGGAAACATTACGGTACTAAGTCGTCTATACATATTGGGAGTCTCCTTTCTTCAAGTACACTAACGATAGTGTGACAAGAAGAATGCTCTCTTATGCATGGTTTTCCATAACTTCGATAATAAACTCACAGTGATCGCAGATACAGCGCTTAAATCCGGTCTGAACACTCCCTTGCTCCATCTGTCCTCTCAGTACGAAACGTTCACCACAGCTTTTACAATGTATTCTCACTTTAATACGCAAAAAAAAGACACCTCTTTCTCTAACAGGTTTGTCAGATCAGTGTGCCCCAATTTGTTACAAATTAACCTTTCCTTCCCGTTTGAACAGTCGAAATGGAGAGCGGTTATTGGCCCTACTGATTTTCGCCATCCCTCCATACCAGAGGAATGCCATCAGAGGGATGATAAACCAGATCCAGTCATGCGAAATTGTCGTCAGAATCAGGTCATATATGCCATGCCAGAACCACGGAAGTACCAGTGACAGAAGCAACATATATTTGCTTTTCCAGTCCTCTGAAAACTTGGCCTTCCCCATGTAATAGCCCATCATGACTCCAAACATCGCATGACCGGATACTGGAAGCAATGATCTCATCAGCATCATACTAACAGAAGCGTGGCCTGCCCATGCGTACAACAGATTTTCAACGGTTGCAAATCCAAGCGAGATTGCGGCGGCATACAAAATACCGTCATAAGGTTCATCGAACTCGGTATGATTATATATAAAGTGGTACAGCAAAAACCATTTGAAAAACTCTTCCACTCCGGCCGAAATGCCGAACACCTGGATTAACGTGTTATCCCCCAGCCAAAGCAGCAACCCACGTTGAAAAATCATGACAGGCAGTACCATCAAAAAGCCGAGCAAAAACACTTTGATAACCATGTGCAGCGGCTCGGATTCATATCTGTCCTTCAAGTAAAAATACATTAATAAGGCGAGACCCGGCGCAGTTGCTGCCGCTAAAACAGAAAACAGAAGCACCGATCATCCCTCCATAAAAATGAGTCGGCCCTGCATTCAGCGCAGAGCCGACAATGTCACTTCGATATTACTTTTCTTTAAGCCTCATTAAGAGCGGCTGTCAAAATGATTGCAGATGACATCAATCGCCTGTTCAGGAATGACCAGCTTGCCATACTCCTCCAGCATTGCCGGTGTTACGGATGAGCCTTCCCCAAATTCAGCAAGAACCGCGATCAAGGCCGCAAGCTTGGGCTCTTCCACTTCTTCCGGTTCCAAGTGCAGAATCCATTTTCCTCTATAATGATACAGCTTACCTGCATCCGTGGTGTTACTACGGAGCATGTGAGCCGCTTCTATGAGTACTTCGAAATCGCTAAACGCGTAGACGATGGAATCGCTGTGCTCCAGCGTAACTTCCATTTCATATACTTCCTCCGGAAGCTCATCATCAGGACCCGAACCATATTGCTGGTGGTCGTATTTCCCACGAGTGACGATAACTACCATGCCCTGAGCAGGAAGCGCAAATACTTCGACAGCTAAAGGTCCCGTGGCGTCGAAGCCCAGCTCACTATATGCCTGATCCATCATTTCGGTGAACAGCTCATGGACTCTTGGAATCTCTTGCCACATGTCGTCTTTTTGAATACCGCGTTCGCTCAAATCGTCAAAGGTAAGGAAAATCCGTATCTTGTCCTGACTCAGTCTTTCTATTTTCATACTGGACCCTCCTCCTGGCAGCCGAGTGTTATTAACAGATTATGATGCATTTATGGTGCTTGTGAAGAAAATGGTTCTATGTAATCATGTTATCATTTTATAATCGTAAATGCACGAAATAAAAATGATAAAAAAAAGAATCATTTGAACGGCTTTTACAAAAAAGCCGCAAAATGATTCGGGATAGAGGTTCCGGGTTACAAACCCGGTACGGCTGTATGAGTTTCTTTCAGGATTTGCTCGACCTCACGCTTAACATCGGGACTGGTGCTGATAAAATCTTTAATCAGCTTCATATTTTCTTCTTTATTTTGGGCTGTATGGGCGCTATGAGCTGTCTTATCTGTTGTGGAACGGTGATCGTGGTCCTTATGGGTGTCTTGCTTGTTAAGCGTAATATCACCCATTCCGGGGAACGCCGCGTCCATCATTTTGGTACGGGCTTTTTGAACCAGATTACCGCCTTTTTTTCCATCCATGTCCATAGATAAGCCTAACATGCTGCGGTTTCGGGAGATCATAGCGCTCGCCACTGCGCCCAAAACGATTCCCAGGAAAAATGAAGATGTTTTCACAATTAGAACCTCCCTTTGTGGTAGAATCAAGCATAGTGTTCGTCAGCAGAGACAAACTCATACGGTATAAATACAGGAAGGTGAGATGAATTAATGGGTACAAAAACAGCAGCCATTTTGTTGACCGCATGTCTGCTGCTAAGTGCTTGCACTGCGGCCAAGCCGGAATCGGCAGCCACAAGCAATAACCAGACCCAGGCAACGTCTGAAACCAGTGACAACACAGACAAAGGGCAGGGCACAGCTTCTTCCCCAACCAACAGCAGTGAACAAGCAGGCAGTAATCATAGTAATAACTCAACAGCCCAAACAACGCTGCAAACTGGCAAGACCGTCGCCGACAGCAACGAGGCTACAAATTTAACGGCTACCGTTGACAAAACGTATCATTTGGACAAGGCTTACAACGTGGTTCCTAACCAACAAGGGGCGGAGAAAAAGGTTGTTTTACTGACCTTTGACGACGGACCCAAGGAAGCGGTCATGATCAACGAAATCATTGATATTCTGGACAAGCACAAGGCCAAAGCCATTTTCTTCGTAAACGGTTACCGCGTGAAGGAGCACCCTGAGCTGCTCAAGCTCATACATGACCGTAGGCAGCCTATTGGCAACCATAGCTGGGATCACATCGTGCTAAAGAACAAATCCGAGGCCGAAGTGAAAAAGCAAATTGAATCGGTGCAAAAAATTGTTGAGGATACAACGGGGCAAACGCCAGTGTTCTTCCGTCCTCCTCATGGTGCAGGTGGGGATGTCGGCCGCAAGGTCGCCAAGGAAAACGGACTTTTATATATGACATGGTCCGTTGGTTCGCTCGATTGGACAATGAAAAAGAGTCAGCCAAATAAAACCGATGCAATTCTCAAGAATGTAACGGAGCAATTGCATCCGGGCAGCAATATTTTAATGCATGAGCTGCCATGGACAGCAGAAGCGTTGGATAGCCTGTTGACCCATCTGGAGCAAAAGGGTTACCAATTTGTCGATCCACAAAGTATTGAGGTGCCTGCCAGCTAACAGGCCCTTGTGCTTCTATTACCGATCCTAAACGATTGCAAAAAGAGCCTCCATTTCCCGCAAGTCATATAAGCGGGTAAGGAGGCTCTTTTAGTATACCGTTTGCAGTGCCTGTGCCTGTAAATAACTCTACTCACAAGCGACCACACAGGTTTAAAATTACCAGAGCATTTTACTAATGGGCGGTGCCCCTTTGATGCCCCACCACAGCAATGCTGCTGTAATGAGCACAAAAAGTGTGCTCAAAAAATTTAAAAACCACTTGCTCACCCGGATACGGCGGGACGGAAACATTTCTGCCCGTGTCCGGTACTCGCTGACAGGAGCATCCTCCTCCATCGTCACAGCAACTTCCCGTGCAGCAGCAACGTGAGCCAATTCCGGTGCGGGCCGTGAAGCACGGGAGCGAACCGGTTTTGGACTGTTTTCTTCCTTGCTCTTGCGTCCATTTCGGCGGCTGCCGTAAGTCTGCACTCTGCTAAGTTCCTGATTCATGCTTCATACCTCCGAAAACGTAGCGCCAAACCGGATATGAGGTCAATCACAAAATGACAAATAATCGGCGCCCACAGGCTACCGGTCTGCACGTATATGTAGCCCAAACCGTAACTGCTCAGAAAAACCCAGCCTGTTGGAATCCAATGCCGCAAATACCGGATGTGGATGACCGCAAACAAGATACTTGTCCAGTAAGGCCCAAAGCTGTACTGAATCGCCCCTCTGAACAATAGTTCCTCACAGATCGAAACGATGGCTGCTATACATACAATATGCCAGATGGGGCGGTTTTGAAACAGCATCTGGTTAATGCCCCCGTCATCCATAGCATCCTCGGGCATAACCCGAGACAGGAGCAGGTCCACCAGCAGCATAGCCGCAGCCAGTCCCAACCCCCACCATAAAACATGCAGACTGTTCGGCCACGCAAACAACTCCAGCACATTTCTTTTCTGAAAAATAATCCAGATTGCCCCGACTATCAGGGTCAGTCCCTGGGTTAGATACAAATTGTAAAGCAGCAAGCGGTCATTCAATTCATGAATTTGCGCTCTTTTCCATTTCACTTTAAGCTTTTTCATAGTAGTTAGTCCTCTGCATAGTCTTCTTAAGCATCATAGCCAAAAAGTCGAACGGATTCAAGAAGGCTTAAAACTTATTATTCTGCATTCTGCAGCTATGTATCTAGCCCGGTGTCCACGCATGTCACATGTCCTATTGACATGTCCATGTAAGCCATGATACATTATGAAAAAATTATTAGCGACAACAACAATGATGGAGAAAAGGTATTGATTTCGTCTTCAGAGAGCCGGTGCTTGGGTGGAAGCCGGTGACGGAGTAATTACTTTTAGCGCTCCTGAGTTATTGCACCGAAGCCTCGGGATGATTCCCGGCATTAGATGCAATCGGCAGAAAACCGTTATCCTTTCGGTCATATTTATGACCGCTGAAGGCAGTCCGTTGTGAAACGGCTGCGAATTAGGGTGGTACCACGATAAACTCTCGTCCCTTACTATGGAGATAGTATGTGATTCGGGAGTTTTTTTGATGCCCGCAAACCGCAAAGCGGTTCTGCATATGACCTTTTTAACCGTCAACTTGGTGCCAAATGCTATTTTACCCCTTTTCTGCGTCAATGCGTTATCACGTTAGTGCTGTCTGCGATCTTCTGTTTTTCAGAAGCATCTCAAGTTTTTTTCACGTTCTTTATGGAATGTATTTCAGTTGAAGTACATCCTGTCCATAAAAGAAGTTAACTTTGAGGAGGAAACCAAATGTTTAAAGTTTTAGTATCCGATCCGATCAGTGACCTGGGCATCCAGCAACTGATGGATGCAGACGATGTAACGGTAGACAAGAACACAGGTCTCAGCGAGGACGAATTAGTTCAAATTATTGGTGACTATGATGCACTGCTTGTTCGTAGCCAAACCCGGGTAACAGAACGCATTATGACGGCAGGTAAGAACCTCAAGGTTGTCGGACGCGCTGGTGTCGGAGTGGACAATATTGATCTGGAAGCAGCAACACAACGCGGAATTATCGTCATTAACGCCCCTGACGGCAACACAATTACGACATGTGAGCATACTTTTGCCATGATGATGGCTCTGGCGCGTCATATTCCACAGGCGTATGCCAAAACCATCAGCGGTACATGGGATCGTAAAACATTCCTCGGTGTTGAGCTGCGTAACAAAACGCTTGGCGTACTCGGTATGGGACGCATCGGCAGCGAGGTGGCCAAACGTGCCAAAGCCTTCGGCATGAGCATCCTCGGCTATGATCCGTTTCTGACGGAAGAACGCGCCGAGAAGCTGGGCATCAAGTTGGCAAGTGTGGACGAAATTATCCGCAACGCGGATTTCATGACGGTACACACACCGTTAACACCGGAAACGAAGCATATGATTGCCCGTCCGCAGTTTGAAGTGATGAAAAAAGGGATGCGTATCATCAACTGTGCCCGCGGCGGCGTTGTCGATGAAATGGCTCTCGTTGAAGCCATTGATGAAGGCATCGTTGCCGGCGCAGCCTTTGACGTATTCGAATCGGAGCCGCCAGCACAGGATCACCCTTTCCTGAGCCATCCGAAAATTATCGTTACTCCGCATCTGGGTGCATCCACGGTAGAAGCTCAGGAGAATGTAGCGATCGACGTATCCGAGCAGGTGCTGCACATTTTGCGTGATGAGCCGTTCAAAAATGCGGTCAACATGCCTCCGGTGCCATCCAATGTGATGACGCAATTGCAGCCTTATTTCTCGCTTGGCGAGAAGCTGGGCAGCTTTGCCGCTCAAGTGACGAATCAGGCTGTACGTGAAATCCAGGTGGATTACGCAGGTGATCTGTCTTCTGTAGATACACAACCACTGACACGTTATATCTTGAAAGGTGTGCTCAGTCGCCATCTGGGCAGCGATGTTAACATTGTAAACTCTGTCCACCTTGCCAAAACACGTGACATCCATCTTGTCGTGTCTCAGGCTCCGGCTACCAAGGGCTTTACCAACCTGATCACCGTCACGCTCAAAACGCAAAGCGGAGAGGAGCAACGTGTAGCAGGTACCCTGCTCGCAGGCTATGGCGAACGTATCGTCCGGTTGAACCAGTTCCCGGTGGACGTGGCACCAGAAGCGCATTTCCTGCTCATCTCCCACAATGACAAACCCGGCATTATCGGGCGCGTCGGCACTCTGCTCGGGGAGAACGGCGTGAATATCGCCTCCATGCAGGTAGGACGTAAAATTGTCGGTGGTGAAGCCATCATGATTCTGACCGTTGATAAAGCCGTTCCTAAAGACGTGCTGATCCAACTGGTTGGCTTGCCTGATCTGAATACCGCTCAAGAAGTGGTACTCGATTAATGATCAGCAGCGTTAGAGCATGTTAACATGCTCTTGCTTTAATAACAGCGGCGCCCGGCGAACCGGGCGTCTTTTTTATATATCCATAACCATCATTTGACGCACCTGTTTTGGAAGCTGAATGTTCCACGTTGAACAAGATAAATGCTGATTTTTCAACAAAAAGCACCCTCTTCCGAGGATGCCTGCGAACCGGGGTATATTCTGCTGTTGGCTTATAAACCCTGTTGCAGAGCCCGACTTTGTTTTTTGGAGATCGGCAGCAAAATAGTGAACTCCGTCCCTTCTCCCAATACGCTGGCAGCAGTGACAGAGCCTCCGTGAGCCTCCACAATATTTTTGACAATCGCAAGCCCCAGACCGGTTCCTTTGTCCACGCCCCGCACTCTGGCCTTGTCTGCCTTGTAAAAGCGGTCAAAAATATAAGGCAGGTCCTCACTGGCAATGCCCACACCTTCATCCTTAATCCGAATGCGAATCAGCTCATGCCGTTCCCCCAAAATCTGATCGGCACTAATGGTAACACTTTTTCCGCCGGGCGTATGCCTGAACGCATTATCTAACAAGTTGGTCAGCACCTGCTCCAATCGGTCTTCGTCTGCTTCAGGTAGCAGTAGATGCTGACCTTGCTCATGATAATCGAGCGTCAGCCCCTGTTCCTTTGAGCGCACCGTAAATTTACGGTGAACACGCTCGATCAGTTCATTGACATCCACTTCCTGACGGTGCATGTCTGTATGCCCTGCCTCCATTCGAGCCAGATCTAGCAGATCCTTTACCAGTCTTCCCATACGCAACGATTCATCATGAATGACCCGCACCAATTCCTCGGATTCTTCTGGTGAACCAGCCATTCCATCGAGCAAGGCCTCGCTGTAGCCCTGCATCATGGAAAGCGGTGTACGAATTTCATGGGACACATTAGCGACAAAGTCACTCCGCATCTTCTCCAGCTTGACTTCCTCCGTGATATCTCTGAGTACAGCGACAGCGCCACGAATTACATTATCCGTGTACAACGGCGCCATTTGTACCGACCATGAGCCCTGTTTTACATGAATATAGTCCCCGCCGTCCTCTCCCCTGTCCATAACGGTGTGGAACAACGGCAGCAACGGCCCAGGTACAGACACTCCGAATTCCTCCTGATCATGCTCTTGCCACTCCAGCTTTTTCCAGCTATCCAGCAGACTTTGCGCAGGCGGATTCGTTAAAATGATTTGTCCGCTTCTGTCGAAGGTCATTACAGCATCAGACATGCTTCTCAGCACGCTGGACAGATGATTCTTCTCCTCATTCAGACTGCGGATCGTCGCTTCCAGCTCCGTAGACATATGATTAAAAGTTTTCGCCAGTTCGCCAATCTCGTCACTCGTTACCAGCGAAAGCCGTGTATCATATCTTCCCTCACGGATCGCATTCGCCGCCTGAATCAACAGCTGCATAGGCTGCGTGATTTTAGTAAAAAGAAACAGAGCAAAAAAAGTCGTAAGTAAAAAGCCGACAATGCATGTATAGGTGAATAAATGCTTGATTTCCGTCGATTCATATGCGGCGAAATTCCTGTTGATGTAAGGCAACAAAAAAAGTCCCAGAAAAATAAGCACACAGCCTACCAGACAAATGATGGTGATCCACAGCTTGCCTACCAGCGATCTCCAGAAGCTCACGTTATTTTGGAACCTCCAGCTTGTAGCCGACACCCCAAACCGTTGTAATCATAGCCGCTGCCTCCGGTGATACTTTGTTCAGCTTTTCACGAAGCCGTTTGACATGTGTATCCACCGTGCGTAGATCACCAAAAAATTCATAATTCCATACGTCTTTTAGCAGCTCTTCGCGCGAAAACACCTTGTCCGGCGATACAGCCAAATAATGCAGCAGCTCGTACTCTTTAGGTGTGAGACTGATTTCAATCCCGCCTGCACTTACACGATGCGCATCATGCTCAATAATAAGATTCGGAAAAACAATGCTGTTGCTCGGCACCGTCTCCTTGGTCAAAAAAGCAGTTTCTGACGAACGGCGTAAAATCGCCTTCACCCGATAAATCACCTCACGCGGGCTAAAAGGCTTGACCACATAATCATCGGCTCCGACTTCAAAACCCTGTACGCGGTTTACTTCCTCGCCTTTGGCGGTCAGCATGATCACAGGTGTAGCTTTGGTCTGACGCAGACGTGTGCAAACTTCAATTCCATCCATGCCCGGTAACATCACATCGAGCAGAATAATGCTGTAATCGCTTGCAGTCGCTTTCTGGAGTGCAATTTCGCCATCCTCAGCTTCATCAATTTCATATCCTTCTTTTTCCAGATACATCCGCAGAAGGCGGCGAATGCGTTCTTCATCATCTACAATTAATATGCGGTTGCTTTGTTCTGACATATTCCCAGCCCCTTCGTTAAAAAAAGCATTCTCTCTATTTTACTATTTTCCCGTGTCCGGTCAAACCTTACTCTGTTCATTCAGCTCTCTTTACACCAAAAAGGCCGGGGTTATGACCCCCGTCCTGTCCGTTTCTTTTTCGTGTTGTCTGACTGTGCAAGTTGAATGAGACGGTTGATTTCGTCCTTGGTGAGGGGTCTCGTCAGGCCGCGCTTCAAATTTTGCAGCAAAAGATCGCCGAAGGCAATACGTTTAAGCTTGATGACCGGATGGGAAATGGCCTCAAACATTCGTCTGACCTGACGGTTTCTGCCTTCATAAATGGTAATCTGGATTACAGACTCTTTGCCGTTCGGGTCCACATCCTTGTATTCTACCTCAGCGGGTGCGGTAATACCATCCTCCAGCACGATCCCTTTTTTCAGCTTGTCCAGCTCGGTTCCGTGCGGAACGCCTTTGACTGTCGCTACATACGTCTTGGGCACATGATGCTTCGGATGGGTGAGCAGATTGGCGAACTCGCCATCATTGGTGAGCAACAACAGCCCTTCAGTATCGTAATCAAGACGACCTACCGGATATACGCGCTCCTTAACGCCTTTCAGATAGTCGGACACGATTTTACGGCCTTCCGGATCGGAAGCGCTCGTAATCACGCCTTTAGGCTTGTTCATCATTAAATAGATTTTTTTCTCGGTTTTGATAGGTCTACCCTTTACCGTAATTATATCCTGATCAGGGTCTGCCTTCGTTCCCAGCTCTGTTACGGTAACCCCGTTCACTTCCACGCTACCCGCCTGAATAAGCTCCTCACATTTACGTCGGGAAGCTACACCAGCCTGGGCCAGTATTTTCTGCAATCTTTCCATGTTCGCTAATTCACCTCATGCTAATGATACCCATCCATGAACAAAATCACAACCCCCGTTCACAAATCAATGCAGGAATCAAAATACAAGCAGGCAAATCGCAATCGCTGCCACAAAACCGACCACGTCTGAAAACAGCCCCACCTTCAAGGCATAACGCCCATTTCGGATACCTACCGCGCCAAAATATACAGTCAGTACATAGAGTGTCGTATCTGTGCTGCCCTGAATCGTCGAAGCAATGCGACCGATCATGGAGTCCGGGCCATACGTGCGGATCAGATCCGTCGTAAACGCAAGCGAGCCGGTGCCCGTCAACGGGCGCAACAGTCCTAATGGCAGTACCTCACCAGGTACGCCCCAGCTTTTGATCCATGGCGTTACCCAGGATATCAAGTAATCCAGAGCGCCGGACGCTCGAAAAATGCTGATAGCCACCATCATGCCTACGAGATGAGGAATGATACTGATGGCCGTAGAGAAGCCGTCTTTGGCTCCATCCACAAAGGAATCGTAGACCGGTACCTTTTTGGCATAAGCATATAAAGGAATAAAGGCAAGAATAACCGGAATGGCCCAAGTCGATACGAGATTAATGAGATAAAGCATGCCTCCCTCATCCTTTCCAAGTGGTGTTTCTGCCCTTGGCAGCCGTCATTCCTGATCCCTGAGCGGCAGGTGAAGAAACGGGCGGTGTAGCCGGAGAGGACGCAGCTACTGGCGTGCCCTGTGGTGCCTGTGTTTTCTGTGGCGGCAATGATGATGTGGAAGGTGGACTGGCCGGAGGACGACGTAACTCCCGGCTACGGTACCAGCGATCCGCCGCAATCGCGGCAAAGGTGGCTATTGCAGTCGCCACCAGCGTTGTCCCAACGATTTCTGTCGGATTTGCGGAATGATAATTGAGCCGGATCGCGATCAGCGTGGTTGGAATAAGCGTAATGCTGGCCGTGTTCAAAGCAAGCAGCGTACACATAGCGGGTGTAGCGGTCTGCTTGTCGGGATTGAGCGATTGCAGCTCTTGCATCGCCTTGATGCCCATCGGGGTCGCCGCATTTCCCAGCCCGAGCAGGTTAGCGCTCATATTGGACAAGATATACCCCATTGCCGGATGATTACGCGGAACATCAGGAAACAGAAAGGCTACAAACGGGGCGAGCAGTTTGGATATTTTCTGCAAAAGCCCACCATCCTCCGCCAGCTTCATCATACCCATCCAGAATACAAGCACACTAATCAGTCCAAAGCATACCGTAACGCCCGTGGCCGCCCCATCAAATGCCGCCTTGGTCACCACTTCAATATTTCCCTGCGCGGCGGCAAACACAAATCCAATACAAATCAGGGCCACCCATATGAGATGAATCAAGGCCGATCCCTCCCTTTCACCGATGAATGTAACCTAACCCCTATGCTCCGAACAGATTTCTTAAAATTTCGCTCCATCCGCTCGTCCAGGTACGCTTTTGGATGCTACGGCTTGCAGGAGCTTGGGCAGTCGGAATTTCCTGTTGTGGCTGTACTGTGCTTCGGGCGGGCAGCAAGCTGCCTTTGTCATACACAGGAACGGAGCCAATAAGCTTGCCTTCCAGCAGGAACTCGACACGTCCCCGCAAACCGAAGGATACGTCAGCTCTGTTAGACTTGGCCTTTTTATACAGGACCAGTCTTTTGTGCAGCTGCGCCTTCTCCCCATCATGCAGAGGATAGGCAAAGCTTGTGCCTGTCAGCAGCGGATAACCGTCAATCGGCTGCTGCTTGTCCGTAATCGGAATGAGCGGATAATATCGGAAACCGTAGTCGAGCATACGGGCATGATCGTTCCAATCGTCTCCATCATTTAAGGTAACAGCGGCAAGCTGGCGACCGTCCCGTGTAGCTGAGCTGACCAGACAGCGAAACGCTTTTTTCGTAAAACCCGTTTTCACACCATCAGCTCCCTCATAGAGCCTCAGCATCTTGTTCTTGTTATGCCATGAATAATCCCATGATTCATTCGGATTAGGCGCTTTTTTTAACTCCGTCTTCACAATGCGGGCAAAGGTCGGATTATGCAGCGCATAAGCGGTAAGCCGGGCCATATCATTGGCAGAGGAATAGTGCCCCTCGGCATCCAGTCCATGCGGATTAGCAAAGTGGGAATGGCTTAGTCCAAGCTCAACCGCCTTCTCATTCATCAAATGAACAAATCCTTCCTCCGTCCCTCCTACATGCTCAGCAATGGCGGAAGCCGCATCGTTACCGGAACGGAGCATCAAGCCGTACAGCATATTTTCCAGTGTCATTTGTTCACCCTTTTGGAGAAAAAGCGAGGAACCCTCTTTGGCAAAAGCCGTCGGACTCACCTTTACCGGATCCTGCAAGCGTCCATGTTCGATGGCTACGATCGCGGTCATAATTTTGGTGAGACTGGCAATACGCAGCTCTCGGTCACCCTCGGCAGAGTATATGATTCTTCCTGATGTGACATCAATTAGAGATGAAGCCTGTGCATGTGTAGTAAAAGCAGGTGGGAATTCCTCCTTTTTCACTGCTCCCCAAGCAGCCTGCGGACTCAGCAGTGTGAGCGGCAATGTCAAGACGAGCAGCAGTGCCAGCGGCAACACAAAAACGCGTGTCTTGGGCAAAAGCTGGCTGTGGCCCGTTTGGATTGTTGGCTTTCTTTTAAACATTTGGATTCCTCCGGTTTTGAACAAGTCTTGTACCATTCTATGTCCAAGCTGTTCAAAGTATGTCCACCTTTATAGCAGAAAATCCCTCCAGAGATAATGGTGTACCGTCCCTCTCTTCCTCTTACTTTTTGAAGGAAACCAGGCAACTTGCACTCCAGATGACATATATATAATAGTTACTAAACTTGATGAGTGAATGGAGGTTACCACATGCAGCGGCAACAGTTTGAAACGATCTTAAGAGCCCGGATTGTTGAGGCAGCTGAAGCCTTGAATCGAAGCGGTGTATCCTTCGCCACCTTTGATACAGCACGCAGCAACGAGCAATTTTGGGAATTGACGGACAAAGGCGGATTTCAGATTAAAGCAGGTATCACTCCGGCGCAGGGGATCAGGGATATTTTTGTGAATGGGCATAAATATGCCTTTGAGTGTGCGACAGCTATGGTCATTGTGCTCTACAAAGGAGTGCTGGATTCCATTCTGGAAAGTGAATTTAATCGGATTTTTGCCGATATGCTGCTGTATGATTGGCACTATGACAGTGATCTCAGACTCATACAGGAGCAAGGGAGTCACAATGCTGTTCCTGGCGATATTCTGTATTTCAACAATCCTGATGTATCACCCGAAACGCCGGAGTGGAAAGGAGAAAATGTTGTCAAGCTAAGGGAAGATTCGTTTTATGGTCATGGGATTGGCATCCACACAGCGCAAGGCATCATCGACTCCCTCAATCGTCATCGACGACCAGGGGCCACCACTTCTGCTTATTTGACAAATGAAGTGATCTACCCCGATTTTGCCTATCTGTCGCAGTTTGCCCCTGAAGGAAACCGGGAAGAAGAAATTGCGCTGAGCCCTTCACAAGAGCACCCTCCCGGTATACATGCGAGCATTGGTGGAAGACAGTATATCCGTGCATAAAAGTATTATGGTTAAGTGTATGTAAAAAAGAGGGTGTTCCTTAGCCAGTAGCTGACTTTGGAATACCCTCCTGTGCTAAAAATAACCGTTACAAAGAAGCTGGGCCAGTGTGATTGTGATCTGTGTTAACATCTACCGGGACCTGTGGAGGCGGAGTATGCATATCCACGTCGGCATTCCGGAAGATAGATTGGACTTTATCAATCAGGTATGGTGTAGAGTCGATCAATTTTTCAATCAGATGAGTCTGATTATCCAGCGGAACGATTTGTGCACCTTGTTTGCCAACAACCAAAAAAGCGATTGGATGAATGGATACCCCGCCACCGCTACCGCCACCAAAAGGATGTCCTTCCTTGCCGCTGTGAGCACCTGACGACGAGGATGTATGAAGTGCCTCTTCATCTACATTAAAATCGCTGCCCCCGGCTGCGAAGCCAAATCCCACCTTACTAATCGGCAAAATAACGGAACCATCGGGTGTTTCCACCGCGTCTCCCACAATCGTATTCACATCCACCATGGCTTTGATGTTCTCCATCGCGGTTTGCATGAGCCCTTGAATCGGGTGATCTGACATGATTATTCCTCCTCTGCTTTGTTCAAGCGTAGACTGCCTTTTCTTTCGCTATTGTGCGCAGGGGTTCAAGGAAATATGTATGGCTCATTATTCCTCATGCTTTACTGGTTTCTTGGAGAATACCCGTTTCCACGCCTCTGGACCGCCTGGTACGCGCCATATGCGGTAAGCCAACATAAGCATCGAATAAACGGCATAACCCAGTGAAATACTTGCCTCACAGGTCAAAGTGGTAGTAAAACGCAGGCGATCCACCCAATAGGGCACGACAAACAGCTTGGGTGTGCAGTTCATGCGCACAAAGCTGGAGGCAAAACCGATCAGTGACGTTTTCAGCCCCCACAGAATACCGGTAGAGGTAGCCGTATAAGCAGCGTCAGCAAGACTGATATTGGTGGACCATTCCATTTTCGACATCGTCACATGGGCTAGCGTATGACGTATCCATCGACGGAAGGACCGCGTTCCTTTCAGAAGTATCCGAACATCGTGTATAAATCGCTTAATTTTCTCTTTATCGATGGTGCCGCTGTCAATGGTGGCATCGGTTTTATGTATGTTTTTGTTGCGATCGAGTCGATAGAGAAGCCCTTTTTGCAAACCTGCCAGCAGAATAGCCGGAATGTCATAATTTATTTTAATCCACCCGTACAGAAATCTGATCTCCAGATGCGCCCGGTCATCATTATCATGCTTGGCAATATCCAGCTTCAATCGGATACGGGAGAGCAGAACAGCCAGCACAAGTAACAAAACGACGATGATGGCGATACCGATCCATTTCCACACTGGCGAGTCCTCCCTGCCTTTTTTCTCCATGGATATACCATGGCAAAAATAGTATGGCCCTTCGCCCGGAAAACATGCATCCTGAAACGCTAAACAGCCAGCCCCCATTATGCGAGGACTGGCTGTTTTCTAAATTTCGAACCTGTAACCATGAAGAGGAACCCGTAAAACAGGCTTCTGCCAGGCATCAAGACTCCGTATCATTCATAACCGGCTGGCTGTTCTCCAAACGTTCGAACAACAATTGTGTCTCTTCCTCCAGATTATCTGAGTCCTCAAACAGCTCAGGCTGCGGCAAATCCGCCAAAGAGCCCAAACCGAAATAATCCAGAAATGACTTCGTCGTTCCATACAAAATCGGCCGTCCGATGGCCTCAGCCCGACCTTTTTCCTCAATTAGCTCCTTGTTGACCAGAGTATGTATAGCCCGCTCAGATTTGACACCGCGAATATCTTCGATTTCAACTCTTGTAATGGGCTGACGGTAGGCCACAATGGCAAGTGTCTCCAAAGCCGCTTGAGACAGCGAGGCACGTGCGGGAGAATAGGCGAGCTTTTCAAAATAAGGTGCATGTTCGGATAAGGTTGCCAGCTGATAATGCCCAGCGATACGGACAATTTGCAAACCTCTTCCTCCCTGCTCCATGTCCTGCTTCATATCCTCCAGACTCTTTTCAACCAGCTCTTGCTGCTGCTCTACAATGTCGGCGATCTGCTTGGCGGACAACCCTTCCTCTCCCGCGAGAAACAGCAGTCCCTCAATAATTGATTTCAGCTTCAGATAATCCATTAACCCGTAAATCCCCTCTCCACTCCATTACAATATCATCGAAAAGCTTCTCCTGATAGCAGAAAATCTGCTTCATTTTCATCAGTTCGAGGATAGCCAAAAAGGTGACTACCACTTCATGCCGATACATATCCTCATGCATCAGCTTGGAGAACAAAAGCCGTCCTCCCGTCCCTACCATCTCCAACGCCCCGATGACCTGGCGAATACGGTCCTTGACCGA
Source organism: Paenibacillus sp. RC334 (assembly GCF_030034735.1). Taxonomy (NCBI): domain Bacteria; kingdom Bacillati; phylum Bacillota; class Bacilli; order Caryophanales; family Paenibacillaceae; genus Paenibacillus; species Paenibacillus sp. RC334. The sequence continues at coordinate 3,307,629 of NZ_CP125370.1, forward strand.
AATTTCATCGCGGTGAATACGGGTTACCGTCGTACGTCGCTCTGCTTTACGCAGCGCACGCTGAAAGGCCGCGACCAAATCGCTTGCATGTAGCCCATGCACCGGATTGGCGGGTTCGGTGGGCAGGAATGCGCTCAAATCTTCCGGCTCCTTACCATAGATCAGACTTCGTTCCCATTCACGTTCACTCAGATGGCGGGCAATCCCTTTATATTTACGATACTCCACCAGCTTGCGAACCAGTTCATCCCGCGGATCATAATCCTCTTCTTCATAAAAATCCAAATCATCATATTCCATTACAGGTGGCTTGGGAAGCAGCAATTTACTCTTAATGGATAAGAGCGTCGCCGCCATCACCAGAAACTCGCTCGTAATGTCCAGCTCCAGCTCCTGCATACTGTGCAAAAAAGCCATATACTGATCGGTAATATCACTAATCGGGATATCCTGAATATCGATCTCGGCCTTATCAATCAGATGCAACAGCAGATCTAGCGGACCCTCGAATGTTTCCAGCTTGTAATTTACGACTGTCAATGTGCTTCCCCCTGCCTTACTCCAATCATCATTCAACAATACCTTTCCCCGTTAGCACTTATGCTCGACTTTATCAATCCCTCTTTCTGTAGTATATACGTCATCGCCTTGCTTAACAATCCAATCCCTTTTTCCGGCTATAGTTATGCCGTTCTATTCAGGTAATCGCAAAATTAAAACTGCTTGCCCAGATTCGCCATCTCAATCGCAGCCAGTGCGGAATCCCAGCCTTTATTACCAGCCTTCGTACCTGCACGCTCAATAGCCTGCTCAATGTTTTCCGTCGTCACTACACCGAAAATAACAGGCACACCTGTTTTCAGACTGCTTGCCGCCACACCCTTGGCCACTTCATTGCAGACGATATCATAATGCGAGGTAGAACCACGGATCACCGTACCCAGCGTAATCACAGCATCGTATTTACCGCTTGCAGCCATTTTTTGAGCAATCAGTGAAATTTCAAAAGCGCCTGGCACCCAGGCCACATCAATCTCATCTTCCTGCGCTCCATGTCGCTGAAGTGCATCGATTGCCCCGCTTAACAGCTTACTTGTAATAAACTCATTAAATCTGCCCACTACAATACCATACTTCATACCATCCGATACGAGATTACCTTCCAGAAAACGTGCCATATAAATCAACCTCTCTTTTTTTAAATAATGAGTTTCAAAACTGTACTTTCAATGACAAACGACGACGATAATCAATCAAATCCTGAATACTGATCAGCTTCAAATGATGACGCTTGGCGATCACTGCCAAATCAGGCACCCGAGCCATGGACCCATCTTCCTTTATAATTTCGCAAATGACTCCGGCGGGTTTGGAGCCGCAGAGCCGGGCCAGATCAACAGCCGCCTCGGTATGACCCGCACGCTGCAAAACACCCCCATCGCGGGCGATCAGCGGAAACATGTGACCGGGCTTGCGGAAATCGCTTCCTGTGGCTGCTTCATCGGTCAGCGCACGCACGGTCAATGAACGCTCGGCTGCTGAAATCCCCGTTGTCGTCTCTCTATGATCCACCGACACCGTAAAGGCTGTGCCGTGGAAATCTGTATTCTGCTCCACCATCGGCTGCAATTCCAGTGCCTCTGCTCTTTGCCCTGTAATCGGCACACAGACCAACCCGCGGCCTTCGGTAATCATGAAATTAATGACCTCGGGGGACGCCTTTTCAGCCAGAGCGATAAAATCGCCTTCGTTTTCCCGTTGCTCATCATCCACCACGATCACGACTTTACCGTTCTTTAGTTCCTCCAGCGCTTCTTCAATGGAATCCAGACGAATTTCCATTTCCTGCTCCAACACACCATACTCCACTTCGTCAGCCGCTATATTTGAATGACTCTCTCTACTCCCGCTTTCCATTACGCTTTCCTCCTTATTTCTTGTGGCATCAAGCAAAGCCGTGTTTCGCCAAATAATCCAGACTCATAGGAGCTTTTTCCGGTCCCTCCGTCACCGATGATTCTCCGTAGTTCAAAAGCTGCTCCACATATTTGCCTAAAATGTCGCATTCAATATTGACGGTGTCTCCCTCACGTTTGGCCTGCAAGGCCGTCTCGGATAAAGTATGGGGGATGATAGATACGGCAAAGGTATCTCCCGTCCGCTGGGCAACCGTCAGGCTGATACCGTCGAGTGTAATCGAGCCTTTGAGAAGAATATATTTGTATATTGCCTGATCTGTAGGTGCAACTTCGTATACAACCGCATTCTGGTCTGATGTCACCCGACGAATCGTGCCCGTTCCATCCACATGTCCCTGTACGATATGCCCTCCGAACCTGCCATTCGCCGCCATAGCCCGTTCCAGATTGACCCGGCTACCGGATTTCAATTCTTTCAGATTGCTGCTTCGAAAGGTTTCCGGCATCACATCTACCTTAAAATCCTTAGTACCCACCTGTGTTGCGGTCAGACAAACACCATTCACGGAAACACTGTCTCCTATTTTCAAATCGCCCAATACCACAGAACCCGTAATGCCCAGCACCATCGCTTCTCCGCTTCTGGAAATCTGCTGAATCCGTCCCACTTCCTCGACCAATCCGGTAAACATGCCTTCACTCCTTTCCATCTAAAGTTCAGTTTATCCCTGATTCATCAGGCGTAAGCGCAAAAACCCCCAGTCCGGATCATATCCGTCATGGGGGTGATGAGAGTCGAATTTGCATTATACAAGCGCAGTCCATATACATCTTGAGACCACATGAATGATAAGTTTGCCAATAGAAAGCATGAATGAGCATACAACCAAATACGCTCAGAAGAGCCTCCGAAAAAAAGCTTGAAGAACAAGCAATCTTCCGTATGCTATCTGCAACGAAATAAGCCGTACGTACAATTACGTATGCTAAAAATCGGCACATGTCACGTCATGCACATGCGCTTCGTATCCTTCTCCCATCCAGACTATACTGTCGGTCCCGGAATTGCACCAGGTCCACCTTCTGCTGATCGTTCAGCATCCGGGTCACGGACTAAGCCGCACTGTTCATCGCAAAAGCGATTTACAGACACGTCATCACCGCCGGTGGGGAATTGCACCCCGCCCCGAAGGATCTTGCTCTTATTCAATTGAATTAGCATTAAACTTGTTACGTATATTAGCACCGACTTCTAAAAAAAGCAAGTTATCTAATGGTGGACGCTCCTGCTTTTGTTTTAACATATTGGCTGGAAAGCTCTTCAAACCAGGTTTTATCATTCATGTGAAGCGCCAGATCAATCAGATCGGCCAGTTCTTCGATCCCGAGCTGCGTAGCATGATCGAACGTAATGACCGCTGAAGCGGTTGGTCCACGGCCACCCTCCGCGCATATATCGTAATCCAGCCGTACATCAACATGCCCGTCGATAAACTCACATTTCAGAAAATAAATAATTTCGCACATTAAAATGGGGCGCACCTGCGTCTCCAGCACACAATCCATCACCTTGGCGGAATAATGCTGGTTCGTCAGCGTGAATTTGTGATCCGTCGCTGCCAGCGATGTCCGTCCAAAGTCATCCGTAAATTTCAGTTCCACTGGTGTGATATTCATGACCTTGGGTATTTGCTTCTTTATAATTTCGATTATCTCAACTGTATTCAGCTTAATCATACCTGCACCTCATTGCATCTTAAAATTCAGAGAAAGCACTAATTCAACATGTTTCACGTAGGCCTCCACTCCTATATCGGAAATCATTACCTGATTTTTTATGCTTCATCCCATAAACGACAAAAAAGATTCTTCGCGCAACAAGCGCAAAGAATCTTGATCGAACCGGTACCGTAACATCTTATAACAATGTTCAAAGTGTATTATTCAAAAAAACTGGATTATAGCTCCGAAATTTCATGTTTCTTTTTCAGAATATTCCAGCGGCGTTCAATCTCCTGATCAAAGGTAGCCAGCGTGGCTTCCTCCTTAAGAAGATGTTTTGTTTTGCCCATTAATTTGAGCCATTCCGCGGCTGGAATCCGTTTTCCCTTGTCCTCCGGATTGTACGTAATCGTCGTACTGCCTTGCTCAATCTCATACAGCGGAAAGAAACAAGATTCCACAGCGGCACCCACAATACTGGTACCCAGTCTATCCTCGGATTTCCAGTTCAGCGGACAGGCGCACAGGATTTTACCATAAGCCGTCCCCACGTTATTCGCATACCATTGTGCCTTGGCCGCTTTACGCAGCATATCCTGCGGATGGCTTTCGGCTGCGGTGAAGGCATATGGAATGTTGCAGGCTGCCATAATTTGCACCGTATCCTTGTGGTGGCCCTGTTTCCCTTTTTGCATCTTGCCTACGCCTGACGTGCTCGTCATATGACCGACCGGAGTCGAGTACGATTGCTGCGAGCCTGTATTCATGTACCCCTCGTTATCATATTCCAGCATAATCAGCTTATGGTTGCGCAGAGCAGCCCCGACAGCCGAACCCATGCCAATATCCATCCCGCCGTCACCACTGATCATAATAAAGGTCGGATCATCCGCCATCTCAATCTCATTGCGGCGCTTCATCTCCATATAAGCCTCCAGCGCTCCAGAGAGCGTAGCAGCCCCATTTTGAAAAAGATTATGGATCATCGGTTGCTTGTGTGATGTATACGGATAACCTGTTGTGACCACGTATACGCAACCTGTCTGGAACAGCACGACGATATCGCCCTCGATGCCTTTGAAAAACAGCTCCAACGCAGACAGCGCTCCACAGCCTGGACATGCCCCATGACCCGGCGTGAGACGGCGTGGTTTGGTCGTCAGCGAACGTAACGGCGGCACCTTGACCTTGAGCTTCCCGGTCGCCTCATCCGGCGTAACCTGAATCAGACCCGTACGGTACGCATCTCCCCGTGGCGGCTGCATAACCTGCGGCATGACCTTGTCCGGGGACCCCGGATTAAGCCCATAATAATCAAAAGGCTTCTCGGTCCGTCCGGCTTCCGCCGCCTCAATCGCAAGCTGGAAGAACGCCTCAGCGTCCTCCGCATAAAAATCCTTGCCGCCCAAGCCAAAAATGCGGCACAATACAAGCGTCCGATTCAGTGGGTCCTCCTGCAAGGCCGCCTTGATTTCGTGCGTCAAATTACCGCCATCGGCGCCGTACGAATCCGCACGTTCACCCACCAGCAGCGCCTTGACATGGCGCAATGCCTCACGCAGCTGCGCGGCCGGAAACGGCCGAATAATATTCGGACGAATCACACCGGCCTTAATGCCGCGCGCGCGGAGCTGATCGGCTACATCCTTAGCCGATTCAGCCGCCGAATTCAGCAGGAATACTGCAACCTCGGCATCCTCCATATGATAGAGATCCAAAATCGGATATTCCCGCCCAGATAATGCGGCATATTCTGCGGCAACCTGCTCATATACTCCTTCTGACAGCTTTAACGCCTCAGATAACTGAGCATGATTATTCGTCAGGTCATCGCCGTTCATATGCGCCCCGACAGTAACCGGATGGTCAAAATCGGAAATATTCGGATAATTCAGATTCGGGTTCGGCCCCACAAAACCGCGCACGGTTTCGGCATCGGCAAAATATTGCACCTTACGCTTCTGATGGGACGTGTAAAAACCGTCATAAGCGACCATCACAGGCAGCCGAACATCACTGTGCTCTGCGATTTTCAGCGCCATGATGTTCATATCATACACAGCCTGCGGCGTGCTTGCGGTCAAAATCACCCAGCCCGTATTCAAACCATAATACAAGTCTGAGTGATCCCCACGGATATCCAGCGGGCCACTAATAGCCCGGGTCACCAGATTCATAACCATAGGAAAACGAGTGCCGGACTGCACAGGCAACTGCTCCAGCATATACAGGAAGCCTTGCGAACTTGTTGCGTTCACAACTCTCGCTCCCGCTGCCGCAGCACCATAGCATATCCCTGCCGATCCATGCTCACCGTCTGCTGCGACCAGCTTAATGTCATGCTGACCTCTCGTTCTCATCTGATCCAGATATTGCGCCACCTCGGTCGAGGGTGTGATTGGAAAATATCCCATCATATGATAATTGATCTGCGCAGCCGCCGTAGCCGCCATTTCATTGCCGGATTCGAACGTTGTCACCTGTGCGGCGCCTGTCTGCTTGAGCTCTTCCTCCAGTTTCGCCATTACACACGACCTCCTTCATATACCGGAAACTGGTGGGCAACCCGATGCTGCTCCGCCCATCCCCATTGCTCACGGCGCGAGCTTAATGCCCCCGACGGGCAAATATCTACGCATTTCAAGCATCCTTTGCAATACTGGTAATCAATCCCTTGCAAAAATGGTAGCATTCTTCCCCGTTTGTCCGCCTGTTCTTCCCATACAAAGCAGTAATCCGGGCAAATCGAATCACACTTGGCACAATGCGTACATTTATCAGCTTCATATTCAGGCACAAAGCCCTGACGTGAACCGCTGACATCTCTCGTCATGCTGTTTCCCTGCGTGGCAATAACACCTCCCGAGGGTTGTGTTTCATAACCCAGCAAAGGCTGCGGCCGTTCAAAAATCCGATCCTGTGCATCATTCGTAACCGGATATACGTGCAGCTCCATTTCCTCAAAGCCCCGGTTAAACGTACGCAAATTAGGCTCCACCAGCTGTGGATTTTTCTTCTCAAAGGTACTGCGAATAACCGATCTCATCGCCTCCGGATCTAAAAAATCACAGACACGGAACAGCGCACCCAACATGGACGTATTCAGTTTGGTCCGCTCCTCCAGTGCGATGCCCATGGCATCCACTACCGCCAGCGTGCCGGATACCAGTCCCAAATCAGCCCGTATTTCCTCTGTCGGACGCGTGGAATTGACCACAACGATCCCATCCGCCGGAAGCCCGCTGATGACATTGACCGTTTTGTACAATGTTTCATGAAAAATGCCTACCACATGCGGTTGCTCGATCGGACTGTGATCACGGATATCTACCCCGGGATCACAGAACCGTACAAAGCTTTTGACCGGGGTTCCCTTCTTTTCAGAACCATAGGACGAAAAATTGGAAGCATTAAGCCCCAGACCAAGCACGCCCGTTTCGGCCAGCATTTTACCAGCCAGATTAGCGCCGAGTCCACCAATGGATTCCAGCCGGATTTCAAAAAAATCCGAGTCGATTTGTACGCGTTAAAATAGACAATGTGATAAGCCCCCTTCTTTTGCAAATCTTACTGTGCTTGAAAAGCTCATATCCAAAAATGGAAAATGCATTCTAATGAAAAGGCTATCACAACACTTACTTTTCGAATGTGATTTTATTCACTTTAATACCTGCGTGTTTGCGATAAAACAGCAAACCGACAAACAAAAGACAACAAAAAGCCGCACTGTCCAAAGACAGAACGGCTTAGGTGTAACGTTATACAAAAAGATCATGCATTTAACGGTATATTACGCGTCAAATACTTTAACCTCTTTCATTTTGTCGCCTTGTTTTACAGCATCAATGAATTCCATACCTTTGGTCACTTGACCAAATACAGTATGTACTCCATCCAAATGCGGCTGTGGTGCGTAGCAGATGAAGAATTGGCTTCCACCTGTGTTACGGCCTGCATGCGCCATGGACAGAACGCCCTTGGCATGCTTCGTTGTGTTCGTAGCTGTTTCGCAGTCGATTGTGTAGCCAGGGCCGCCTGTGCCTGTTCCATTAGGACAACCACCTTGGGCAACAAAGCCTGGAATTACACGGTGAAAGCTCAAGCCGTTGTAGTAGCCGCTGTTTGCCAGTTTTTCAAAGTTAGCAACCGTGTTTGGCGCTTCTTCTGGAAAAAAATCAATTTCGACGATACCGCCATTTTCAAGATCTATTCTACCTTTTTTCATTGTTTGTAGCTCCTTTTCAACCTGTTTTGAAAGCTAAATAGCATCAAGCTCCAGTTTACTATGAATTGCCGCGCTTAGCAAAGCCTTGTCCAAAAAAAGAGACCATTATCCCCGGTATATCACTTCCGGCTAAATGGTCTACTTCGTCACGCTTATCAAAATCAGGAAGAAACCGTTATCTTGGCGTTGGGATGAACCGATGAACCGGCTTGGTCACGAACCAGGCGCTGTGGCACGACATCATTCCGAACGATATCCTCATAGCTTTCCCGGCGCACCACCAGCTCGGCCTCACCATTGTTTACAAATACAACCGCTGGTCGGCGTATCCGGTTATAATTACTCGCCATGGAATAATTGTAGGCTCCGGTTGAAGCAACAGCGAGCAAATCCCCGTTGGTCGGACGCGGCAGCTCCACATCCCAAATGAGCATATCGCCGCTTTCACAGCATTTGCCCGCAATGGATACCGTCTCCTCGTTCGCATCGTACGCTCGGTTAGCCAGCATGGCTTCATACCTCGCCTGATATAGCGCTGGACGCGGATTATCCGTCATTCCACCGTCCACCGAGACGTATTTCCGTACCTGCGGAATATCCTTGATACTTCCTACCGTGTATAAGGTTGTGCCTGAATCGCCCACAATACTGCGTCCCGGCTCAATCCAGATTTCTGGAAGCTCATCATAAAGCCCGGAAAAATGAGTTTTTACCGCTTCGCCGATAGCCTGCACATAGGTGGAAATTTTCAGTGGTGTGTCCTCTTCTGTGTAACGAATGCCAAATCCCCCACCCAGATTAATAACCTTGAAAGAAAACTGAAGCTGTTCCTTGATTTCTCTGGAAAAAGCGGCAACCCGTTCGGCAGCCATTTGGAAACCGTTCACTTCAAAAATTTGCGATCCGATATGGGAATGTACCCCCAGTAAGTTCAGATGATCCAGCCTGATAGCCTGCTCCACCGCATGACGTGCTGTACCGTTCGCAATGTCAAAACCGAACTTTGAATCCTCTTGGCCTGTGCCCATATATTCGTGCGTATGCGCTTCAACCCCCGGTGTAACCCGCAATAAAATATTTACCTGCTGATTCCGCTCGGAGGCAAGGGCCTGAAGCAAATGCAGCTCCATCTCGCTGTCGACCACGAAGCAACCAATTTGCGCATCTAGCGCCATTTCAATTTCTTCCGGTGTTTTGTTGTTGCCGTGAAAATGGATTCGCTCTGCCGGAAATCCAGCTTGCAGCGCGGTGAACAACTCTCCACTGGAAACGACGTCGAGCGACATCCCTTCTTCTGCAGCCAAAGCACACATTGCCATTACGCAAAATGCTTTGCTTGCATAAGCGACTTGAAACTTCAACCCGGTTTCACGAAAAGCTTCTATAAACTCCCGGCAACGCTGGCGTACTAACTGTTCATCTACAATATATAGCGGTGTTCCAAAACGCTCCTTCAAAAACGTTGTATCACATCCGCCAATCTCCAAATGTCCATTGCTGTTAATTTTACTGCTTCCATGCAAATACATGTTCTGGCGCCTCTCTTTCTGGAACAAACAAAGTCATATTCCATCGAATGTTAACACCAGTATAGCAAAAAAAGCATCAAGAAGAATGGATTTTTATGCAGATCATTTATATTAATGTTCTTGCCTGTTGCCAGAGTTCGAATCCGTGCTTGCATCCGTGTTCGGCATGCGCGTATTGTCCCGCGTTTTGTTAGATGACGGACGGTTAGGCGCATTCAGCACAGGCATACGGAACAAGATAGAAGCCATCGCCTTGGCATTAAAAGGAATGAACGGCCACAGGTAGGAAGAATTGTATGACCGGTGCAGTGTTAGCATCAAAATGATCAGTGTCGTGCCTACGATAAAACCCGGAACGTGGAAAATAGCCACAGCGATCAGCAAAAACAGCCGGATTAGCCGATTCGCCAATCCCAATTCATAGCTCGGTGTTGCGAACATCCCGATAGCAGCCACAGCCATATACAGCACAACTTCGTTGACGAACAGTCCCGTTTTGACCGCAATATCCCCGACCAAAATGGCGGCGATCAAGCCCATCGCGGAAGCCAGCGGTGTCGGTGTATGGACAGCCGCCATGCGCATGAGATCGACCCCTAGCTCCACAATGATAAACTGTGCGATCAGCGGGAGATGGGCTTCCTTTTGAGGACCGATAAAATCAAGAAACGCCGGTTTTAGCTCGGGATTGATGACCATAAGCAGCCACATCGGAAGCAAAAACATCGAGGCAAAAATCCCTATAAAGCGAACCCAGCGCAAATAGCTCCCCATAAAAGCCGTTTGCCGATTCTCTTCTGCATGCTGGCAAAGGTCAAAAAAGGTGGTAGGCAAGATCATCACGCTGGGTGAGGTATCGACGAAAATAACGAGTCGCCCTTCCATAATATGCGAAGCCACGACATCTGGTCGCTCCGAATATCGCACTAATGGATATGGATTCCAGCCTTTATTAATTATCGTCTCCTCTAATTGCTTATCCGCCAGCGGGATGCCGTCCAGATCGACGTTTTTAATTTTGTCGCGTACGGTATCCACCATCACTTTATCCACGATATCATCAATGTAGCCCAAGCATACGTCTGTCCGGGTGCGGCGACCAACCTGCATCGCCTCAAATTTAAGGCCGGGGTCCCGCAAACGGCGGCGAACCAGACCCACATTTGTCAGCATCGTCTCTGTAAAGCCGTCACGGGCACCGCGTACGACGCGCTCCAGTGACGGCTCCTCGGGATTGCGTACCGGGTAATTACGGGTATCCAAAATGACCGAAAAGCGCTCACCTTCCATAAAGAAGGCGCTATAGCCTGTCAGCACCTTGTTGATGACAACCGACATTTTTTCGCTCTTTTCCACCTGAATATGCGGAATATAATTTTCAAAATACGATTGCAGTCCATCCGTAGACAGATCATCCGGTGTTAGATAGGTGAGCCGCTTTAGCACTTCAACCATGACTTGGTCCTTGGCAAAGGTATTCAGAAACAGATAGCCGATATGACGCCCACCTAGTGTCATCTCCCTGAATACGACGTCAAAGGTCTCCCCCAGACCGATTACTGCTTTAAGCGTTTCCCGATTATCCTTCATCCTTGGCGATATATCATCCTTACCCTGCCAATAGAGGACGGATTCCTCTACGTTATCAGAGCGCTCACTCTCTTTTTTATGTTTATAATGTGCTGACTCCTGTGCCTGCCTTTTTTTCCACGGGCTCATTTCTTCCTTGCCAGCAGTATAACCTTCATTCCCGATGGCTCCGTCCTCCTGATGATCTTGATGATCTTGATCCGGTCTATGCTCCATATCTCTTGCCCCCTTCACTTTCCTCGTTATCGGTTGTATACGAACCAGTCAAAAAACGAACCAGTCACCTTACCCAGCACCATCGCCATCAGCAAGCCAAACATATACACGGTCATATGGAGCCGCTTGGCGAGTATAGGCAAGAGATTCAGTACCTCAGTCAGTGCTGCGGCAAGTAAACCGATAAACACTCCGCAAAACAACCCCGGTATCCACGTAAGTACACCCGGCAACGGCAAGCAAATATTCCAAAAATCTGCCACCGTTCCCACCACTGAACCCAAAATCATAGATTTTTCATATGCTCGTGATTGTTTATAGGTACGGGTAAGCTGTGCCAGCCGAGGAATCATATCCAGCACAATAAAAAGTGCGATCACGCCACCACCCACCGCTACGCCTCCAGCGATACCTAAGATGATCTGAAGTACACCCTGTACATATATCATCATCGGCGCTTATCCTTCGTATGCATGCGGGCCATCTTTTCATATTCCTCCGCCACAACGTACTGATCCACGTTTTCCTGATACAGATACATTTCCACTTCCAGCGGCGTCGGCTCCTCGTTCCATTTTTTTTGAACAAATGATTAAAGAACACAATCATGCCGAAGCCGATGCCGATCGAATACGCAATCTGGAACAGATATGGATGCTCATCCTTGTGTCCGGTAATCATTTCAACAATCCGCACCTGCACCTCCATCATGCTGACGTCAGCGTGGAAATTCATAATCGTGAGCGCAGATCCAAAGAACAGAAGCAACCATACCAAAACAAACAATATTCTGGATGGCTTACGCGGTTTCTCCACGATTTCCACAAGCACATGCGGCTTGCCGAGAGATTCCACGACGACACCCGGAATGCGTTCTCTAATTTTCGAAATGATTTGCAGCATGTCCACCAGTATCAGATTACCGTCCTGCTGCTGCGGCCGCTTGAGAACAAGCTCCAGCAGATCGTTTTCCCATTCGGGATCTGCCAGCAGATGGGCTACATCTCCCAAACGCAAGTCATGCCCCTGTAACATGCGTACTCGACTGCGGAGACGTAAATAGACTATGGGAGCCACTGTAGGAGCCGGATTATGAGTCATCCGATCCCCTCCTTATCCTCGTAATTACCTTATTATGAGACGAAGCCAAGAAACATATTCTGCGCACTTTCTTTTTCTCCACGCAAAAAGGGTATTCCTGACCATTAACATGGCTTGTGAATACCCTTTTGAATTACACAGGCATGAGGATTTAGCAAAATTCCTAACCGATATTATTGAGCAATCTGATCGCGAATCGACTGCAAAATCTTTTTTCCAGCCGCGATACCTGCACCTGGGAAATACCAAGTCGGCTTGCGACCTCCGATTGGGTCTGATCGCGATAATAACGTAGATATACAATGAGCCGTTCCCGCTCAGTCAGCCCGCCGATAGCCTCATTCAGCGCCAGCTTATCGAACCATCGCTCCTGCGATTCATCAGCAATCTGATCCATGAGCGTAATCGGATCACCGTCATTTTCGAACACTGTTTCGTGAATCGAGGTTGGCGGCTTGTTAGCCTCCTGGGCAAAAACAACATCCTCTGGTGTAACTCCCAGTTCATCTGCGACTTCCTTGATCGTAGGTAAACGGTTCAGCCGTTTGGACAGCTCGTCCTTCATTTTGCGAACCTTATTGGCCGTCTCCTTTAAGGAGCGGCTAACCTTGAGCGTGCCGTCATCGCGCAGAAAACGTTGAATTTCCCCAATAATCATCGGGACCGCATACGTTGAAAATTTGACTTCATAGCTTAGATCGAATTTGTCCACCGATTTTAACAAACCGATGCAGCCGATCTGAAAAAGATCGTCAGGTTCATATCCCCGGTTCATAAAGCGCTGCACGACAGACCAGACGAGCCGGATATTACTATTGACCAGCGTCTCACGGGCATCATTATCACCGGATTGACTCAGTGCAATGAGCCGTTTGACTTCAGCATCCTCCAAATAGCTGTTCGAAGTTTTTTTTCCTCCTGCTTCCATAGGATCAACCCCTAATTATATAAAGCTTTCTTGGATTCAATCCTTTTCTTCATCCGGACCGACGTGCCTCCGCCCGGCTCACTGACTGCTTCAAACTCATCCATGAAATTTTCCATAATAGTAAAACCCATGCCGGACCGTTCCAATTCAGGCTTCGACGTATACAGTGGCTGCTTCGCCAGCTCCAAATCCTCAATCCCTCTTCCTGCATCTTCAATCACCAATGTTACCACGTCCGTTTCAATCCCAACCTTGATCGTCACGACTCCAGACGGATCGCTGTCATAGCCGTGAATAATACTGTTCGTCACCGCCTCGGACACCACGGTTTTCAGATCGCTTAGCTCGTCCATCGTCGGATCAAGCCGGGAAATAAAGGCAGCGACAGCGACGCGGGCAAACGCTTCATTCTCGGATTTGGCGGCAAACTGCAAGCTCATGAAATTGTTTCCTGTACTTTCTCTCATGACACCACCTCCAGTTCCGTGAGCGCATTTCCCTCGTTTTCATATACAGGCATGATTTTAAACAAGCCTGACATATCCAGCAGTCGGTGTACCGGCGGATTGACATCACAGACAGCCATCTTCCCGCCCTTTTGTTTAATCAGCTTGTAACGTCCCAAGATAACGCCAAGGCCGGAGCTGTCCATAAACTGGAGATTCTTCAAGCTGAGCACGATATGCTCGCATTGGCGGCGCTGAATCGCCTCATCCATTTGCATACGGACCATGTCCGACGTATGGTGATCAAGCTCACCGGACAGCCTTACAATCAGCACCCCCCGGTGATGCTCCATTTCAATTTGCAGGTTCATGCTTACTCACTCTCCTCCCGGTCTTGGACAAGGATTTCTACGCAGCCGCAGACGATTCCTGCCCTCCGACAAAACTAGAAGAAAACCCCTTAAAATCTACAAAGAAAACAGATTCGACATGGTACGTTTAAACAATTTCCACCATCCAGCCTTCTCCACCGCTACGGGTGCGGTTATGTTAAACTCCTTGAGCCGTTTACCATCCTGATAGACAACCAGCTTGCCGACCGGATCACCTGCACGGACAGGAGCTTTCAGACTTGGAGCGAGTTGCAGCTCATGACGCAGTGTTTCCTTAGTTCCTCCCTTTTTCACCAGCACACTGTAGGAACGATCTGCCTGAATTTTCAGCTCCGGCAGTACACCCTTCTCGACTTTCACGCTTCCCAGCAGGTCACCCGGCTTGTACACTGATTTCATCGTGTATTGGGAAAAAGCATAATCGAACATGGAAGATACTTCATTGTTACGTGTTTTAGTATTCGGTTCGCCAAGTACGACAGCGACTACACGCATACCATCACGCTTGGCAGTAGCGGAAAGGCAAAATTTCGCTTCCCCTGTATAGCCTGTTTTCAGCCCGTCCGCTCCTGTATAGAAACGAACCAGCTTATTCGTATTCACCAACCAAAACGGCTTGGCCGAGGATTTGCGTAAATAGTCCTGATACGCTCCTGTATATTTTGTAATTTGAGGATATTTCAGCAGTTCACGGCTCATGACCGCAATATCATGCGCAGAAGAATAGTGATTTTTTACCGGCAAACCGTTGCAATTGGCAAAATGGGTATCCTTTAAACCAAGCTGCTGCGCCTTGGCATTCATCAATTCGACAAAAGCCTGCTCAGAGCCCGCAATTTTCTCAGCCATCGCCACGGAAGCATCGTTGCCGGAAGCCATCGCCACTCCCTTAAGCATCTCATCGACCGTCATTTCTTCTCCGGGCTCCAGAAAAATTTGCGATCCGCCCATCGAAGCCGCATATTCGCTGGCCCGTACTTTGTCGGTCAGCTTGAGTTTGCCATCATGAATAGCCTCCATCGTCAGCAGCATAGTCATAATTTTGGTAATACTCGCCGGAGGAAGCTTTTCACGGCTATTTTTTTCATAGATGACTGTACCCGTATCCGCATCCATCAGGATCGCTGAGAGAGCCTCGGGAGCCAGCTCAGCCGCAGAACCCTCCTTGGGCTTGCTTTCAGGTTTGCTTTCCTCGGCCCAACCGCCGACGGGGACAGCAGTCAAGGCTACAAGACAAGCCAGGATGAACGCTACCACTTTTTTCTTCACAATCGGTTCCCTCCTCAACATATTGGCGTAAAGCACCGGAGCCCGTAAGCTTACTCCTCCGGCCTATTCGCGTGCTGCTAACCATTGTCGTCAGATTGGATGAAAAATATTCCATACACCTGAAAACATCAAATAGCACCAAGCTGAGTCAGCATGGTGCAGATTTTCCAAAATTAAACTGTACCCTTTTATTTCAAAAAGACTTTTTATCCGTTTATACAAATTCTCATCTCTAAGCAGACAGTATTCTTTTTAGATTACCGCTATTGACTTGTAGGGCGAATGATCATTTTATTAATAGCTACATCCGAAGGTTAGTCGTAACCATTCCTTGCGATATAATTGTTGTACGAATATTGTTGGCATACTCCTCTTTACGCAGACCCTCAGAAATCGTACGCACAGCAAACTTGGTACCAACCCGCTCAAGTAAACGCAGTGCTGTATCGCGCGCTTCCCGTTCATTTAATATCCCGAGTTCTCTGGGTGCAAACATGATATTTTTTAGTACACTGAAATGAGGAAACAGGTTGAAATGCTGAAACACCATACCAATATTCTCGCGTGCTTTGTGACACAGACAACTTCACCTTCGGTGACCGACATATCGATTTCCTTTCAGAACCTGATTCGTGCCAAAACTTTTCTTTAATCCTTCAACCTTAATTTTACCCACGACGAACCTTCACCTCCAGATAGTCAGCAATTTTAGTCAATGTTATGATGACAATCTTACCTGATTGCGTCAACTCCACAAGGCCAATGACGGATAAGATCGACGTATCTTTCAATGTAATAACCATCTAATTAATAAATGAAGGGATCATAATCCGTATTGCCTGAGGAATTACGATCTTCATCATAGCTTTACGATAAGGAAGTCCCAGGGAACGGGCGGCTTCCATCTGTCCACGATCAACCGATTGAATTCCCCCGCGGAAGATATCCACAAATACGGTAGCAACACCACGAAGGAACTTATTTTGTCCCACTTTCATAAAGCCAAAGATGCACTCCCCTGCAAGGTCATCTTCTTCTCGTCCAGCCGGGCTTGAATTCGGTATTGAGTAAGCGCCTGAGCTTCAGCATCCCCTGTGGCTTGTGAAATGGCAGATACAGGAGATGGTTTAGCGGTAGCGCTACCCGTACTCATGATTGGGCATGTTGTCAGAACCAGAGCGAGTTTGCTGACTGCTGTTTTTCTGATTAGATTTGATGTTAATGAACTTGAATGGTTGATATAAATCTCTCCCTCGAATGGATTGTGAAGCACAGATGCAAGTATAGAAGGCCAACTTTACCCTGTATTAATACGTATCTTAAATTTCGTTTAAAAAAAGTGGCTGTTTGTATTAAACAGGCATCATAAGTGAAAAGTGACTACCTTCCTCACCTAAGGATTGGACGAATATCCGATGTTTTAAATAGCTCAAAACAAAAAAACCGCCATTGCGGCGGTTCTAATTCGACGTTGAATCCTGATTATGTCCGAACTATAACGCTTGCGTGCCCGAGGATCGCTGGGGACGTAAGTTCATGATGATCAAAGATGTGGAAAATAAAGTAAGGATGACCCCTAGCAAGTGGATTCCCATTACACTGAACGTATCTCCCATGATGATTCCGATTAACAATGACGACAAAATGGTACCGAGGTATCGCGAAGTATTAAAAATACCCGAGGAGACACCAATCATTTCTTTTGGTGTGCTCTTGAACAGGGCAGCCTGCATGCCGACGCTATTCAATCCGTTACTTATACCAAATACAGCCAAGGCGAGGATTACACTGAACATCGGCGAAGCTTCATTCAAGGTGATGATTAATACGGACCCGAATGTCATTAACACTGCAGAAAGGATTAAAGCCAGCCGCGTTCCAGATTTGTCGATCCAGCGTCCTGCGAGAGGAGAACTGATAAGTGAACATAAACCGAGGGTTAGCATAATTATTCCTGTATGAATTTCGTTAAGATGACGTACTTGCTGCAAATAAGACGGTATTCCAAAAAACAGAGCGTAAAAAAGAGTGTTAACCAGCATAAATTGTACATTCACCCAGGTCATTTCGGGATATGTAGCAAATGCCCGCAGAGGAATAAAGGGGGATGGTGTTTTCAATTCATGTCGTATAAAAGTTGCTAATGCAATCAAACCGATCCCCCCTACCATAAGGTGCCATGTTGAAAGATGTCCGGTTGATTTGACTGAAAGCAAGCTAATTAGCAGAGTCACCAAAGCGACTGTGAACAAGAGTATGCCCGGCGCATCAATCAGCAGGAGCCATTTCCTGATGGACATGTCACCAGAGGTGGATTTGAATGACTCCTCTTTGGGAATGGTTTTCCAGGCGAAGATAAAGCTTGCGATTACAAATGGAATATTAACAAGGAATATGCTGGGCCAGTCCCACCAATGAATCATTACACCACCAATAAAAGGGCCTACCGCTGCTGCTCCGGATAGGAACATCGCAAGGACAGACAAGGCGGCTGCCTGTTTCTCAGTAACATGGATTCTTACAATCGCCATTCCGACGGCTACCATCATGCTTGTGCCGACAGATTGAACGATCCGGAATACGATGAGCCAAGAAAAGCCAGGAGATAACGGAGCTAACATGGAGGAAACGAAGACAACAACCAGACCGATAAGGAATATCTTTCTGCGGCCGAACAGATCACTGCACTTGCCCATGACCGGTTGAGCTACAGCACTCGCAATGTAAAAGGAAAAAATAATCCACGAAACGGTCGTAACATCAAGTTGATACACATGTTGCAGTCTTGCAATGGCTATAGATATCATGGAGGAATTTAACGGATTCAGCATGATTCCCAAGCCGACAGATATCATTAACCATATATTTCGAGCGTTCATTTTGTATATACCCCCTTCTTCTCTGATCATCTTAATGGAATCCTGTTATTTATTCCAACGCATTTTATGTTATGATTTGATGAACTAAAAGGAATAAGAGAGTGGTGCGAAATGGAGCTTCTTCAGCTACGCTATTTTCTGACGTTAGCCCGGTGTGAACATGTTACGGAAGCTGCGGGTAAGTTGCATGTCACTCAATCCTCACTGAGCAAAACGATACAGCGATTGGAGGATGACTTGGGTTCACCGTTATTTGATCGATTGGGCAGAAAGCTGCGGCTAAACGAATTCGGAAGAACATTCCTTCGCCGGACCGAAAAAGCCCTATTCGAATTGGAACAGGGAAAGCAGGAAATTGCTGACCTCTCCAACCCGGATCACGGTACACTCCAATTGGCGGTCACCACAGCAAGCACATTGCCAGGTATCTTGCGGGAATTCCGGAAAAATAAGCCGAACACCCAGTTTCATGTACAAATGGTAAATTTGGAAGACATGTCTACACTTCTTCATCGAGGGGAGATCGATTTTTGCCTGTCCTCTCCTCCGATCCAAGGTGATGATATCGACTGTCAGATCCTATTCGAGGACCCCATCGTAGTAGCGGTGCCTCTTGGTCATCGATATGCGGATCGAAGCAGCATCACATTAGCAGAGCTTAAGGATGAGTGGTTTGTGGGTGTGAAAAAAGGATACGGCATTCGTGATCTGGTGGACTCCAAATGCCAATCAGTCGGGTTTGTACCGAAGTATGTATATGAAGGAGATGAGCCTGCAAGATTAATCGCACTAGTGGAAGCGGAGATTGGGCTTGCCTTTATACCAAGTACAGCAAGAAACCCACAGCAACGCATTGCATATCTTCCGATAGAAGATCAGAGACTTGTGCGGGAGATTGCTTTATTGTCGCAAAAAAACAGATATATCTCGAAAGCAGCTATCGCGTTTCGCAGCGTTGTTATAGACTATTTCGGTGCAATGTCCAAACCAATTGATGAATGACCATCCCGAAGACCCCGCTCTCCATTGTATGTGAGAGCGGGGTCTTTTCTTTTAGGGTATCCGCTATGCCTATTTCCGCCAAAAAGTTGAACAGTTTGCCTTCTCCGTAATATTGAATTCAATCATTCTTTCCAGTAATGAGAAATCAACCGGCCCATCCCACCGGATACGCACCAACTCCTTGGTGTGATCATAACCGGCCTTCGCAATTTCATTGGAAAAATGATTAATCCCAGCCTTTTCAGGCGCCACAGCCAAATGATGTTTGGATACACTAAATCCAATAATAAATGTGCCATGATCGGTAAACATGGGCTGATTCCACGCTATTTTTGGTACTAAATGTGGGTACTTCTTTGTAATCCACTCTAGAATTTCTTCCGTTCGATCCCGATGTCCCAGGTTATCAATTCGTGCTAGATATTCTGCAAAAACGTCCATGTGATCTTCTCCTAACCCAGATTTAATTCGCATACTTAATCTTGAAAAACCCTCTGGTCCAGATTTACCAAAGGGTTGAAATAATATACTGGTTATGACTCAATATAAGCAGCAGAAGTAACGATATTGATTTTCTTCGTTGTTGCACTCCAAAACAAAACTAAACCGTCATTGGTTTCGAAAGAACTCAAGATGAGATTGATTGGGCAGCTTTAGAGCATAATTTTCAAAGCAATATGATTAAATTTTTTTATACTATCCCACGTTTCCATAATCCGTTAGGAACTCCGTACACGGCAAAAGATAAGCAACGACTGGCAGAACTCGCCAAAGCCTATGACGTTTACATCGTTGAAGACAATTATCTAGCAGATCTGGAAACAAACAGTAAAGCTGATCCAATACACGCGTATCATGGGGCCAGTCATGTCATTTATCTCAGAAGTTTCTCCAAAGTGCTGTTGCCTGGATTAAGGATTTCTGCTGCCGTTGTCCCCAATTCACTAATTCCATTAATGCAATGGCACAAACATACAGCGGGTTTAAGCACCTCAGTGCTATCCCAAGGTCTGCTTGAGAATTATATGAGTCGGGTATGTACGATCATTATGCAAAGCAGATGAAATCCTTGTACCATGAGCGCATTAAACATCTAAAGGAAGTTTCACAGCAATTACTACCCAAAAATGAAAGAACGTCTATCGTCTACTTGAAAGCGACTTACATTCGGCTGATCGTGAGATACGTAAGTCCTCCACCCGGTAAAATATCCGTTTTATTTTGGCTGAACACCCGTATATCAATGAAAGAATCGGCCTCCAGCTTCAGTTCAATCGTTCCACTCAAAGCACTGTAGTTCGGCCCGCCAATCACCCGATCATCAAGATAAGCATACGCCGAGCTGCCGGCAACCTGTTCATCATTCACATGGAGCGCCAGCCGTGTACGATTGCCATCCACTTGAGGATCTGTCGAAATATAGGCTTGTATTCTGTACTTCCCGGCTTGTTTGGCCCGCCAACGGCTGCCCGTTGCCTCAAACTCGGTCAGTTCATCATAGCTGATCTGGTTGAAGTTTACCTTCTGCCAACTGCCTGCGAGGATATTTTGTCTTGCTCCCAGATAGGCTTTGACAAAGGTTTTATCCAAATGCTCGATTCCGTTGTTCGAATATTTCTCTACTAGCAGCAAAGCCTGCCCTGTCCCGTTGTTTTTATAATAACGGTTATCCACGTAATTGAAATCCAAATGCGAACGAAGCGTCGCCTGCTGAGTGGATGAGCTGCCGGAGAAGGAAACCAGATTCCTCAAATTGCGTGGATATCCACCCACCTCATCCACTAAAATTTTTTTACCAATGACCACATCTACAAAATAGTCACATACTGACCAGTAGTTGTCGTCGTTTTTGTCCCTGAATTTGTCCGCGATAGCTAAAATGGAGTCGCGAAGAGCGACATTCTTCGTCTCCTTCGTGGCACCAATTTGAATAAAAGACGGAACCGTCACTCTATGTTCTAAGCTTAGCCCCTCAAACCAGCAGCCTATAAATTCGGCATTCATAAAATCATCAATTCGAATGGGTATATCACTTGAGCTTCCGTCCTTAATGTGCTGGCTGGCCAAAAATCTGGCGCCATTGGAGCTATTCAGATCGAGCGCCGTATCATTCCCCAGTGTAAAAAGCGCAAGGCTGGTAAACTGTGAACTTCTGTTCTGCAAGTGAATACCCGTTTTATTGTAATTAATCTCCGTACAATTAAATAAATCCACATCGCTTTCGTAGCCCCAAAAAGCCGTCTCAAAATGCTCAATCAACACATTATCCAGCGTAACTCCGCCGCCCTTCCAATCTTGAATGCCTAAAGTACCTTTTCCATAATATCCGCGCTTTACTTCCTGAGAAAAAGGATTATTTAATGCTGCTCGATCCGTCCCTTCGTACCGGATGGCCAGGTCATGAAACTGCACATTTTGAAAGCCGCTAAACGATGGAAGACTCTCGTCTCCAATTTGAAAACAAGGACCCGTACCATAGTATTCAATCGACGTAACCCCCTTACCCTGTCGGTATCTGCCCTTATGAATGCCAAAAATGCGTACGCCCTGTTTGCGAATCTGAAGGGTGGAGGTTATTTTGTATCGTCCACTTGGGATATGAAGTATGGAATAGTCGGGAGTCTTATTGATCAGTTCCTGCAAAGCTGCCGTATCGTCCTGGACACCGTCACCTACTGCTCCAAACCAGCTAGCATTTACACTACGTTGGATGAATTCCTTTTCAATGCTTTTAAAGTTTTCATTTAATTGCTGCGGCGTTAGCTCTGTGCCCGTACCACTCAAATTCAACTTCAAACGATCTGTGAAACGATCCGTCACCCGAACACCCCCATTTATAAAAACTTTGAAAATATATCTTTCAGACAGAGCTGAAGGATTTTGCATTTTCTTAGCATGGACTGAGTATATGCACGGGACAGCTTGCTCTACACTTGAGAAAATGAAAATAAAAAATTTTATTATTGCACAAAAAGATACATTTTGTATAAAATAGATACATATCGTATCCGGGTGGTGAATGTGTGAAGACTGTCCTTACAGTGGTCGGTTTACTGGCTTTTTCCATTCCTTATGCCTGTCAGGGCTTGTCTCCCAGAGTGATCGCAATTTCCCTGCTTATCCTGTTGTTTAGCTATCTGATGCTGTTGCCCTCGCTAAAGCCACTGATCGCAACCTTGGCTGATAATCCGTTGCTGACCTTGCTCATGATGTACATAGCTGCCTCCTGTTTATGGGCTGAACAGGAACAGACCTCATCCATGCTGATGGTGCTTAAATTCGTTACTTTTTCCACCTTCGGACTTTATCTGGTTACCCATTATACGACGCAAGGCTGCATCCGCCTGTTGGTCATTACGTTAAGTATTTTGAGCGTACTCAATCTACTGGCGGTAGTGCTCGTTCCCTCCTTTGCCATTCATGGGGGCGTCGAACATACAGGGCTGTGGAAAGGCATTTCCGGTCATAAAAACACACTGGGAACGCTCTCTCTGCTATGTTTTGTTTCACATGTCATTTATTTTTTCAGGGGAACACGCAAAGCTTTGCATGTTGGCTTTATTTTGCTGAATGCCTTACTGCTCATCAAATGCCAATCTACCACCTCGTTGCTGCTAACTTCTTCCCTGTTCACGTTCATCCTGTTTATATTGCTATTCAAAAGAATCCGAAGCGTTGCGCTGCGTGGTTTCTTCATTAGCAGCTCCTGCCTGCTTGTGCTTTTGGGTCTCGTGTTCGCCTTTATTTACGGGGATGCGATTGCATTGGAATTCGGCAAGACAACAACCTTGACTGGAAGAACAGAGATCTGGCAGGGGATTGCAGGCGCCATTGACAGTCACTACTGGTTTGGTCATGGTTACGGTTCCTTCTGGGCAAACCGGCCCAGCATCTATGCCAATGGAATCCGATTTGATCTGACAAGCAGTCACAGCGGGTTTCGGGATCTGTGGATCGATATCGGCCTCACAGGACTGTTGGCAACCATTACACTCGCCATAACCACTTTATTTAAATTCAGAATCGGTAAAACCGATATGTATACATGGCTGACGGCAGCTGTCTTTTTCCTATTCATTGTATTAAACAATATTACGGATAGCCGCTTTCTGAATTCTCTGGCCATCTACTGGATCATATTCGTTGTTATTGTGATTAAGGTACAGGAACGGCATAGACTGACAGTAGCAGAAAAGGCGAATACGAAAGCCATACAGCACGCCTCCATCACATTAGGAACTACCAACCGAACAGCACGCAAAAAAGAACCCCGTTTTCCTACGCCTTAAATGGCGTTTGGAACGGGGTTCTTGGGATGTGACAACCTACATTTGTGGAATAATCGCCAATACGAGATTCAAAAATTTCTCACGTACCTTCTCTGCTGTCTCCATTACTTCATCGTGGGACAGAGGCTGATCCAAAATGCCTGCCGCCATGTTCGTGATACAGGAGAAGCCCAGCACCTCAATGCCTGCATGACGGGCTACAATGACCTCGGACACCGTGGACATACCCACTGCATCTGCACCCAGTGTGCGCAGCATAACGATTTCAGCAGGCGTTTCATAGTTTGGACCCAGCAATCCGGCATATACGCCTTCCTGCAAGCTGAAGCCCTGCTGAGCAGCGGTTTGCTTGGCAATCTCGCGCAAGCGACGGCTGTATGCCTCTGACATGTCAGGGAAGCGAACACCCAGAGCCGCATCGTTCGGTCCAATCAGCGGATTTTGTCCGGTCAGATTGAGATGATCCGAGATAACCATCAGATCGCCCGGCTCGTAAGACGTATTGACACCGCCTGCCGCATTCGTCACCAGCAGACTTTGAATACCCAATTGCTTCATGACCCGAACCGGGAAAGCCGTAAGCTGCGGGCCATAGCCCTCATACATATGGAAGCGGCCCTTCATCATAACTACAGCGCGACCTTCAATGGTACCTAGCAGCAATTCTCCTTCATGACCTTCTACCGTCGATACGGGAAAATGGGGGATATCCTGGTAAGGAATACTAATTCCATCCTGAATCAAATCGGCCAGAATGCCGAGACCCGAGCCCAAAATAAGGCCGATTTCCGGACGGATTCCGCTCTTGGCACGGATATAATCTGCTGCTTCCTGGATCGTAGCTTGGTTGGCTGTTGACATCAATATCTCTCCTGTCTTGTACAATCGTTAGTTATAGTTGCTGTTATCGTTATTACTGTGATCGTTACTATAATGATGACTACAATCATCACCATTAGTAAATCGTCTCGTCATATACGATCCTTCCTGTCGCTGGACGGACGATTGCCGCCGTGCGGGTGATGCTTTTCGTATACTTCCTTCATACTTCGCTTGGCTGTCTGCGCATAAACCTGCGTCGTGGACAGATCGGCATGGCCCAGCATCTCCTGTACGGAGCGCAAATCCGCTCCGCCCTCCAGCATATGTACCGCAAAAGAATGCCGCAGGGTATGCGGTGTAATATCCCCGCTTATGCCTGCTTCCTGACCATACTTCTTGATCATTTTCCAGAAACCCTGTCTGCTGAGACGCTGACCGGACACATTGAGGAACAAGGCTTCCTGTTCTATCTGAGCCTCCTCACCCTGCCCGGACCGCAGCAACAACGCACGCTGCTCGTCCATATACGCTTGTGCCCACTGCGATGCCTCACGGCTGATCGGCACGACACGCTCCTTCCCCACCTCACCGCCACAGTGAACGAAACGCAGATCGGTGCGTACATCACGCACGTTCAGGGCGATCAGCTCGGATACACGGATGCCTGTCGCATACAGCAGTTCCAGCATCGCCTTGTCCCGTCCCCCTTGCGGGGTGGAAACATTCGGCGCTGCCAGCAGACGCTCTATCTCATCCTGCGTGAGCACAGAAGGCTTCTTTTTGTTGGCCTTCGGCAGCTCCAGCAAGACAGACGGATCATGCCCCGTAATCCCCTCCCGAATGAGAAAATGGAAAAAGGAGCGGATAGAGGCTACGCTGCGCGAAATCGTCGCTGCGGCTTTTCCCTGTTCCTTCAAACGTCCCAAATACAGCACCAGATGGGAGCGTTGAATATTGTCCGGCTGCTCAATGCCGCAGCTTTCAGCGAACTCGACAAACTGCTGCACGTCCCGCTGATACGCTTCCAATGTGCTGGGCGACAAGCCCTTTTCGTCTTCCATATATCGAACAAAAGGTTGAATATACATTTTCATGAGTTCCAGAAGTCTCCTTGTCCTGCATACAACGGTTCAGTCGGATCAGTCTCAGCGTCTACATGGACTATTCTCCATACCAGTAAAAGAAACGTAAACGCTCCGACACTGCCGTCTTATGCTCGGATACGTCGGATAATTCCTGCCCGCCGAATACCTTGACTGCATGTCCTTCCGGTATCCGGTAATGATCCACAGGTGTAATCCAATCCCTGAATAACCCAAGGCTATAGTAGAACATACATGCCAAAGCCCCGAACAGTATGACCAAACGCAGCCATTTCAGTCCTCTCCGCAACGATAGTACCATGTGAATCAGCCGCCTTTTTTCCAGATTATAGGGCCTATTAAGGCTCTCTATGGAAGGGTATGACAAGCTGTTACTTTTTATACCGCTTAATGTCGTATAGCAGATCCTGAACCCAAAAAAGCTCCCCCGAACGCGTCTTCGCCGGTGAGAGCTTGGGTTGTCAGCTTATTAATCCTGAGATTTGTTTTTCTTGGTTTTACCCAAAAATTTCTGGGCGGTCGTATCGTTCTTCGCCTTGCAACGATAACAAATACCGTGAAAGTCCAAACGGTGGTCCACTACGGTAAAGTTATATTCCCGTTCCAGACGCTCTTCCAGCGGTCCAAGCCAGTCCTCCAGTATTTCATCCACACTGCCGCACTGCACACATATCAAATGGTGGTGGTGATGCTTGGTCGTATCGCCGCGCAGGTCATAACGCGCAACGCCATCACCAAAATTGATTTTCTCCACGACGTGCAGTTCACTTAGCAGTTCTAGGGTACGGTATACGGTTGCCAGACCAATTTCGGGAGCTTTCTCTTTAACGAGCATAAATACATCTTCCGCACTCAGATGATCATCTTCGTTCTCAAGTAAAACTCTGACGGTGGCTTCCCGCTGAGGCGTTAGTTTGTAGCCCTGGGATTGCAGCTGCTGCTTAATTTTTTCGATCCGTGCTTCCATGTGTCTCCCTCCCCCTGCAAAAGCTACTGCCCACTGCACTTTTTTTCACTCCTATTATTATAGGGGGTCTATACAAATAAAGTCAAACATTTTGAAACGGAGTCAAGGAGACACGGAAGCAGTCAGCATAGGAGTAACCCACTGCATCATAACCGGGGTAATCCAAGTTTCAAAGGACGCGCTTCCAACGAGGAGCAACATCATTGCCGCGGTCAGCCCTGCGTAGGACAGCAACGGACGCAGCATTCCGTCAGATGGCCGTGTAGCGAGTATTTTAGTTTTGATCATATGAATGGAAAAGGTCATCGCAGCCACACTGCACACGAGCAGTACCGGAATGACGATTAAATTGTGGGGAGCCACGGAGACGAGGGAAAATAACAGCCCCTTCCACGAATATTGTCCTACCATATACCCTACCGAAAATCCGATCAACACACCCTTGAGGAAATTCAGTACGAGAATGCCAGGAAGACCGATGACCGAAAGACCACATACCCAGATTAAACCGACCCATTTTAGATGTAGAGACACACTATCCCAAAAGGTTGAGGTCGCTTGCGAACCAGCAAAGCCCTGCTCATTTTGATTAACCGTCACAAAAAAATCCTTCAGATAACGCGACAAATCCTGAAGCTGCTCCAGCGAGAGAGCGTTCACCATCAGTGCACCAAAGACGACTCCCACCAGAAACAGCACGCCAAAAAAACATAATACGGCGTTTGGTCCTTTAACGTATGACGAAACCATTGCATCGGCGTCCTGCCCCTTTCATCTGCTTGTTTGTCCAAAAAACAACCGTAATCCGACAGCTGATGGCTAGGGTTCGGGGCAGCTTGCGCTGCAAAAGAAGATTCACGAGTGATGTGCCAAGCCAACGGCATAGATATTTAATGGTTATGAACAAGCAGACGCCGATATGACTTTAATAGGACATGACTTTATGGGGACAAGACTTTACTAGGACTTGGCTATTTTGCCGTAGGTTCCGCCACCACCGGATACGAGGGAAAGTCGTCCTTCCCGGGAAAGGACAATTTGCTCTGCCAACACTTCTCCGACAACCGCCGCCAATTGTTCCTGTGTAACCTCATGTAAAATATTCATTTCTGTTCCGAACGCATTCAGCAGATGGTTCAGCTTGGCTTTGCCCAGACCGGGGATAAACTCCAGCGGAATCTGGTAAATGTACGGTGGACGATGCGATGGAATCACGGGCTGCTCACGGTCAGCAATACTCCATATCCGATCCAGTACGCCCCGCACCAGCTTGGTATGACCACAGGCAGGGCAGCGTTCGTCCGCCATCTCTTGCTCATCCATAATCGTACCGCAGCTTTGACAGTAGGAACGATGGTACTTGCCCAGCTTCGGATTTAATCCGTAATTGGCAGACACCCGTCGTCCTTCCCGGCGCTCCAAAGCCATTCTGAATTCATCAAAGCTCGGCTTTGCCATGGATAATTTGTTGTACTCCCGTCCAATTTTGCCGAGCGAATGGGCATCCGAATTGGTCAGGAAGCTGAAACGGTCCAGCTCCGATATCAATCCGGCCATAGACGAATCCGCACTTAACCCCAGCTCCACCCCGCTAATGAGCTGCATATCCAGCAGTTCCTCCATACGGGCCGCAGAGCTGCCGTATATGCCCTTATGAGGGGTGAATACATGCGCTGGCACCATTATGCCTCCACGGCCGTAAATTTGCTGCTGTAGCTCGCGTGGCGGAGCATAGATACGCTGCGAGCTAAGATTGACATTTTTCATGTGCCGAGCCATCCATTGCGTAAAATCCTCCATCGCCTCCAAATTGGGAAAATAGGCCAGGATGTGTGCCTCGGGACGGCCTTCCGCCCGAATCTCCAACTCCGTTCCCAGCAGCACAACCGTATCCCGGTACGCGATACCGCCACCCCTGATTTCCGCCATTTCACCTGTTTGCAAATAAGCGTGGATATCCTCCTGCACGTTCGGGGCATGGCAGTCAATGATACCGATCAGTC
Organism: Paenibacillus sp. RC334; assembly: GCF_030034735.1. NCBI lineage: Bacteria > Bacillati > Bacillota > Bacilli > Caryophanales > Paenibacillaceae > Paenibacillus > Paenibacillus sp. RC334. The sequence goes on from NZ_CP125370.1 coordinate 3,336,031, forward strand.
CGATCCCCTTGCGACCAGATGCTTCCTTGGCAATGTTGGCAAAAGTCAGGTCCCGACTGCCGCTAATTTTGACCGGATCTCCCTTTTCCGTTCTGCCGATATGAATATGGAGATCAGCATAGTAGTCTGTAAGTTCCACCGTATTTCCATTCATACCGCTTAGAAGCTCCCTGTGTGTTGGTGAAGCTGCCACGCATAGACGGGCCAGAATCGTTTTGGCGTCACTAATCCGACCTTCGCGAATGAGTGCCTGTGCTTCCTCCAGCGTCACCTCAAACAGCTCCAGAAACTCATCCTCATCCGGTTCCATTTCTCCCAGTTCCAGTTCTTCAGCCACATACAGATGAATGATTTCATCCGCAAATCCGGGGGAAGTATAAAAGGAATGTAGCAGCTTCAGCGACTTGGCAGTATAGCCTGTCTCTTCTCTCAGCTCGCGTCCCGCCGCTTCCATTGGATCTTCGCCCTTTTCCAGCTTGCCTGCCGGGATTTCCACCTCACAGCGGCCCATCGCCTGTCTGTACTGATCCACGACCAGCATTTTCCCCTCATGCAGCGCCAACACGGCCACCGCCCCCGGATGCTTCACGATTTCACGCTTACCCGTGGAGCCGTCGGGAAGCTCTACCGTATCCACCTGTAACGTAATCACTTTTCCTTCAAAAATGGGCTGCGTGGATACCGTTTTTTCCTCCAGCGCAGGATTGGAATAAGGCTTGCGGTCTGGGTTGTTCACCTGTTCGTTCACTGGATCTTTCTTATGATTGTTCATCAGCATGTTGCCTCCTTCGTCATCTATCTCTTCATTAGCTATCGCCAGCTTTAGTCTAACTTGTCCACTTCGGACATATGGTGGTATTATAACAAATTTCTCTGTTCAAAGGAGATTCGCCAATGAAAAGCTACCGTACCGAAACCACTCTCCATATTGTCGGCAAAGCCTGGCAGATCCAAGCCCTACTGCGGCAATGGCAAAAAGAACACGGCTCCGCTGCCACGATCGCCTCGCTCATGGTTCCAAAAAAGGTTCAGGTCTAAAGACAAGGGAACGCTATCCCTGTCTTTAGCCTGAACCTTATGTGTATCGCGCCAGTCTTACTTCGTCGCCTCTTGGATAAGAGCTAGGACCACTTCGGCAACCTTCACCAGATCATCTGCCTTGATTTTTTCCTGTGTTGTATGAATGTTCTGGTAGCCAACAGCCAAATTCACCGTTGGAATTCCCAGTCCATTGAATACATTGGCATCCGAGCCACCACCGGAATGGAAGGTCGGCGTTGCCAGTCCCAGCCCTTGTATAGCACGCTGCGCAACCTGCACAATTTCATCATGCTCTGTGAAGCTGAATGCCGGATAAATGACTTCGCTGCGGAATTCTCCTTGTGCACCAAATTCACGCGCGGTAGTTTCCAGTGCTTCACGCATATGCTGGATTTGATGATGAACCTTCTCCTGCACAATACTACGTGCCTCTGCCCGGATCAGCACAAAATCGCATACAACATTCGTTGCTCCGCCGCCCTCGAAGCTGCCGATGTTAGCAGTCGTTTCCTTATCAATCCGTCCCAGCTTCATGTTGGAAATGGCCTTGGAAGCTACTTGAATGGCACTGATGCCATCTTCGGGATTTACACCCGCATGAGCAGATTTTCCAGTAATTTTCATTTCAATACGAGCCTGCGTTGGCGCAGCCACACAAATGGAGCCTACTTCACCATTGGAATCCAATGCATACCCAAAGTCCGCATCCAGCAATTCTGGTTTCATTGCCCGTGCGCCGAACAGACCGGACTCCTCACCTGCCGTAATCACAAACTGAATTTGTCCATGGGGAATTTTCTGCTCACGCACGACACGAATCGCCTCGAACAAAGCGGCAATCCCTGCCTTATCGTCTGCCCCCAAAATGGTTGAACCGTCACTGCGAATCCAGCCATCCTCACCCAGCTGCGGCTTAATGCCTTTGCCTGGTGTAACGGTATCCATGTGGCAGGTAAAAAACAATTTAGGTGCTTGCTCCGCGCCTTCCGCTTTCCAGGTTACGATCAGATTACCCGAACCATGTCCGGTTCTTTCGCGGGAATCATCTTCTGTTACCTCCAGCCCAAGTGCATTGAATTTTTCTTTCAGAACACGCGATATTTCCTGCTCGTGCTTGGTTTCGCTATCCACCTGTACGAGTTCCATAAATTCTTGTACGATTCGGTCTTTCACTACTTTTGCTGTCATTGAACTTCCCTCTCTTTCCCGTTTACGCTACAATACGGATAGATAGTCTTATATCTGACTTAAACCTATCCTAAAGGAGTTACACATGCCAAACAAAAAATGGGTTCGTTTTTTCGTCTACATTATGCTCGCCGCGATGATTGGCTCTACGCTGTTCATGGTGATTGAGCCGTTGATTATGCCACTATAATGGATTGCGCCGCTCAAGATATTCTCCCATCCCAGTGCTCCATGGAGACTCTAGGCGGACAAGCTGTGGCGCAAGAAAACAGGCGGGCTTCCGTGTACATCACAGAATAGCCCGCCTTTGCTTTATAGGAGGGAATGACTTTGCCATTCCGCCGCAAATGAAAATTGCTCCTCAAAGTAAGGTACAATCTCCTTCGCAATCTGCTCCACTGAAAAAGTCTGCTGTGTGCAGTCCTCCAATGAAGTTACTCCATATTCCTGAATTCCGCATGGAACGATACCCTGAAAGCCCTCATGCTGTATCCCTGATTTGATATTGAAGGCAAAACCATGACTGGTCACAAAGCCCCGACGGTGCTTACATTTGTTGAATTTGACTCCTATGGCCGCGATTTTAAGATTCCCGACCCATACCCCTGTGTATTCAGGCTTGCGACTTCCTTCAATACCATGGGAAGCCAGCAACCGAATGATCACCTCTTCCAGACTCCTGAGGTATCCGTGCAGGTCAAGCGCCTTCTGGTTGCCCAGCATAAGCAGGGGATATCCGACCAGCTGCCCCGGCCCATGATATGTAATGTCTCCCCCACGGTCAATCTGAAAGACGCTGATTCCCTGAGCTTTCAACTGCTCCGGCGTGAGAAGCAGATGCTCAGGATGCCGCTGAGAGCCAATCGTGTAGGTCGGCGGGTGCTGGAGAAGCATAAGCGTTTCCCTCGCCTCCCCCGCATCCAGCTTCCCTACAATATCCTTCTGGACATCCCATGCATGGGCGTACTCCATCCTATTCGTATAGGTTACATCCAGCGGTCGTCTGTTCACGGCCTGTCACTTCCTCTCCGTCCATTTACCCAACTGTTCGGATGATTAGTACAGCTTCGTATCCAAGGTGTAGCCTTCCAGGTTTTCTTTGATCCGTTGCAGGAATCGTCCGCAGATCACACCATCCAAAATGCGATGATCCAGCGACAGACACAGGTTAGCCATTGAGCGAACCGCGATCATATCATCAATCACCACTGGTCTTTTAACGATGGATTCAAAGGTCAGAATCGCAGCCTGCGGATAGTTAATCACCGGATATGACAGTATTGAACCAAAGGAGCCAGTGTTGTTCACAGTGAACGTCCCACCCTGCATATCGTCCAGCTTGAGCGTACCTTCACGTGTTTTACGTGCCAAATCGTCAATTTCACGCGCCAGTCCGGCAATATTTTTCTGATCCGCTTTTTTAATAACAGGTGTAAGAACTGCGTCCTCTGTACCCACGGCCAGCGAAATGTTGATATCTCTTTTGACGATAATTTTGTCTACAGCCCATACCGAATTCATGATCGGATATTCCTTGATGGCATTCACGACTGCTTTCATGAGGAAGGCCAGGTACGTAATGTTAATGCCTTCTTTTTGCTTGAACTCATTTTTGATCTTGTTGCGGAGCATCACCAGATTGGTTACATCCACCTCAATCATCGTCCAGGCATGTGGAATTTCAGAGACACTTTGCCGCATATTGCGGGCAATCGCACTGCGAATCGGTGTAACGTCGATAAAATACTCCGATCTGTTATTGTTGCCACCCTCAACTTCGATCACGGGAGCTTTCGGAGCTTCCGTCAAATGAATGCCGCTGTTGCGCACCGGAATTGCAGGGTCCATATTTTGAATCGGTGTACTTTGCTGAACAGCAGACTGCTGTCTTCCGGCAAAAGGAGAGCCTTGCGCTGGTGTCGTTGCAGTTGGCTGTTCGGATACCCCTGCCTGAGCGGAACCACCCTGTTGTACATAATTCAGCACATCTTTGCGAGTAATTCGTCCACCCATGCCTGTGCCTGTCACCTGATTCAGGTCTATGCTGTGCTGAGCAGCCAGCGTTTGCACCGCTGGAGAAAAACGTCCCCGCATGGATTGATCTGAGGCAGCACCCTGTTGGGATTGTACTTGTTCTTGTGCGTTGCCTTGAGGTGGTGGCGCAACGGGAGTCGCTCCAGTTGATACAACAGGTGCAGCCGACTTCGTCTGAATACGGCAAATCAATTCTCCAACGGCTACCGTCTGACCCTCCTCTGCCAACAGATCACCCATAATTCCGTCCAATGTCGATGGAATTTCCGCGTTCACTTTATCTGTAATGACCTCGCAAATCGGTTCGAATTGCTCCACCGTTTCGCCAGGTTGTTTCAGCCATTTTGCAATTGTCGCCGATACAAGCGATTCTGCCAATTGGGGCATGGTCACGTCGGTCCATTGTTTTTGGTCTGACATTTTTTCAACTCCTTAACATCATAGGAGAGCGCGTTTTACCGCAACCCCCGCTACACTTTTGGAATGCTTTCGTCCAATCCGCTCTATATTAATACATTGCAAGACGGCGCATCGCTTCCTTAACCTTATCTTTGTTCAACATATAAAACTTCTCCATCGGCGGGCTGATCGGCATTGCAGGCACGTCTGGAGCGCACAAGCGCTCAATCGGCGCATCCAGCTCGAACAGACATTCCTCATTAATAATAGCGGATACCTCGGCACCGATGCCGCCCGTTTTGTTGTCTTCATGCACGATGAGTACCTTGCCTGTATGCTTTGCAGCTTCAATAATGGCCTGACGGTCTAAGGGCTGGAGTGTGCGCAAATCCACAACATGTGCGGTAATACCCTCTTCCTTCTCCAGCTCCTCAGCAGCCTGCATAACAAAATGTAGCGGTTGGCTGTACCCGATGACCGTAATATCGTCACCTTCACGCAGCAAATTGGCTTTACCAATCGGAACGATGTAATCATCATCAGGTACTTCACCCTTGATGAGCTTGTAGGATTTTTTGTTTTCAAAAAACAACACTGGATCAGGGTCACGAATGGCTGCCTTCAGCAATCCTTTGGCGTCATAAGGTGTAAAAGGCGCTACAATTTTCAGACCCGGTGTGCCAAAAAAGATAGATTCCGGACACTGTGAGTGATATAAGCCGCCAAAGATCCCCCCACCGATGGGCGCACGGATTACAATAGGGCAACTCCAATCGTTGTTAGAGCGATAGCGAATTTTAGCTGCTTCACTAATAATCTGATTGGTTGCCGGAAGCATGAAGTCCGAGTATTGCATTTCGGCAATTGGCTTCATTCCGTACATGGCCGCACCAATCGCAACTCCGGCAATAGCCGACTCTGCCAATGGCGTATCCAAGACACGCTGCTCACCGAATTGATCCATAAGACCCTTGGTGGTCGTAAAGACACCACCCTTAACACCAACATCCTCACCTAACACAAAAACCGTTTCATCCTTCTCCATTTCTTCCTTCATGGCAAGACGAATCGCATCAATATATTCCATAACCGCCATAATTACCGGCCCTCCCCATCGCTGTCAGCATAAACATGCAGTAGCGTATCTTCGGGCTTCGGAAAAGGCGCATTATCCGCATATTCAATCGCTTCCTTGACCTCGAGCAGCAGCTCAGCAGACAAATCCGCGTCCTTGGCCTCATCCCAAATGCCGCATTCCAGCAAATAATTTTTCATACGGGCAACGCCGTCCTTGGCCCAGTTCTCATCCACTTCCTCTTTGGTCCGGTAAGCCAGATCATTATCCGAGGTAGAGTGAGGAGACAGGCGGTACATCATCGCTTCAATAAGCGTTGGCCCCTCGCCACGAATAGCACGTTCACGCGCTTCCTTGACGGCTGCATACACTGCCAGCGCATCGTTACCATCGACCCGAATCCCAGGGAATCCGTATCCCAAAGCACGGTCGCTCACCTTGCCTGCCATTTGCTTATGAACCGGAACTGATATCGCATATTGATTGTTTTCACACATAATGATAACTGGCAGCTTCTGCACACCTGCAAAGTTACAGCCTTCGTGAAAATCCCCCTGGTTGCTGGAGCCTTCACCAAATGTAACGAACGATACAAAATCCTTCTTCTGCATCTTGGCAGCCAGCGCTACACCCACTGCGTGTGGAACCTGCGTCGTCACCGGACTGGAGCCTGTCACAATACGCAGCCGTTTACTGCCGAAATGACCGGGCATCTGCCGGCCACCGCTGTTGGGATCATCCGCCTTGGCAAATTGCGACAGCATCAGTTCGCGTGGCGTCATACCAACCGCAAGTACGAATCCGTAATCCCGGTAATAGGGAAGAAAATAGTCCTTCTCCCGGTCCAGTGCAAAAGCCGCACCTACTTGTGCCGCCTCCTGCCCAATGCCGGAAACGTGAAAATTAATTTTCCCTGCCCGTTGCAGGAGCATGTTGCGCTCGTCAAATCTTCTTGCGAGCAGCATATATCTGTACATGTCAATAACTTGTCCGTGAGTCAGTCCCAGCTGTTCATGTCTGAAGCCAGCGTCTACAGCGCCTTTTGAACTCATTGAGGCACCTCCTTAAGTGTCAAACATCCTACTACCAGCACCTAGTACCATCTTGTCTTAAAACCTGGTACTAAACTCTGGCTAACTCCATTATAATCCTTTTCTCCCCAAAAAGAAAAGCACCGATTTATTTGAATTATTTAAATCCCTATCGCCTGTCCATCAACCGCCAGCATCGCTTCTCCCAAAATCTCCGACAATGTTGGATGCGGATGAGCCAGCTGTCCGACTTCCCACGGCGTAGCATCCAACAGCTGCGCAAGAGCCGCCTCGCTGATGAGATCCGTTACATGCGTACCGATCATATGTACACCGAGAATATCATTTGTTTTCTCATCGGCAATCACTTTAACGAAGCCGTCCCGACTACCGTACACCAGCGATTTTGCGATAGCTTGAAAAGGGAACTTCCCTGTCTTCACCTGATGTCCACGCTCACGGGCTTCTTGCTCCGTCAAGCCGACACTCGCTGCCTCAGGACGTGTATAAATACAACGCGGAATCAGATAATTCGGTATGCTGTGAACCACTTCGCCCGCCAGATGATGGACCGCCAGCAGCCCTTCATGGCTCGCTGCATGCGCCAGTTGTAAGCCCCCGATGCAATCCCCGATCGCATAAATATGCGGCTCATTCGTCTGCAAATGCTCGTTAACCGATATAAAGCCACGCTCTACTCGGATATCCGTATTTTCCAGCCCGATATTTTCCACATTCGCCTGACGACCTACCGAAATAAGCAGCTTGGAAGCGCTGATTGTTTCGGTTTCGTCCCCCTTTTGCACGTCAATCTGTACGCCTTCCTCATCCTTACCGTACGTTTCAGCCAGCACTTGCGAGCCCGTCAGCACCTTGACTCCACGCTTGGTTAACAGGCGCTGCATTTCACGCGAAACGTCCTCGTCCTCGGTTGGAATAAGCCGATTCGCCGCCTCAACCACCGTAACCTCCACGCCAAAATCGTTCAGCATGGAAGCCCATTCCACGCCAATAACGCCACCACCTACGATAATCAGGGAAGCGGGCAGTTCTTCCATCGTCAACGCTTCGTCACTGCTCAAAATAAATTCGCCATCCGGCTCCAATCCGGGCAGTACACGCGGTCGTGATCCCGTTGCAATAATAAGATGGGCAGGAACAATCGTCTCCATCTCGCCATCTTCCAGCTCCACGGCAACTGCACCGCTTTTTGGTGAAAAAATCGACGGCCCAATTACGCGTCCTTTGCCGCTCAGCACCGTGATTTTATTTTTACGCATCAAAAATTGCACGCCCTGATGTAGCTGCTCCACAACGGCTTCCTTGCGCTCTTGTACCTTAGGGAAAACAAGTTGCGCTCCCGAGGTCTCAATGCCGTATTGCGCACTTTCCTTAATCGTCGCATATACTTCCGCACTGCGCAGCAAAGCCTTGCTCGGGATACATCCACGATGCAGACAGGTTCCACCTAGTTTGTCCTTTTCAATAATAACGACTTCCTTGCCGAGCTGGGCTGCACGAATTGCTGCCACATATCCCCCGGTTCCTCCGCCCAAAATTGCAACATCACAATGTATAGTCATGCTTCTCCTCCATTAACATTGATTATATATAGCTTATTGTACTCTCTTTATTTCTCTGTACAAAATATAGTGTTATGCATAGACTACAGGCTGTCTAACAACCTGCAGCATATCATTCATATAAGGCATCCCGTAATTTGGTAGACATCCTTGACGTTTGGGCTGATTTGGCCCGTAGTGCTTTGCGAAACGATTCATTTTGCTTGCGCAGAAGATCAAGCTCCGTCTCCAGCTCCGTGATCAACTCTTGTGCCTGTGGGCTTACCAGCCCTTGCTCCAGTAATGCTTCTTTTTTGGCACTATAATCCGTATCTTTTTGGTCCATACCTGTCCCCTCTTCCCCTTTATTCCACTATACTTCACCTTATCATGCTCACGGCAACAGAGCAATGACGTCCACATTTACATTCAAAGAATAGATATACAATAACATGTCGAAAAACAATATATTTTCTCTAGTCTGTTTGCTGCACATTATGGTAATCTATAATGGCCTTTTCTTTCGGGAATGATGATTCACAGCGTTATGCGCATGTTACAGAGAGGGGAATTCGCGTTGCATACAGGACGAATTACGATCATTACAGGCCCCATGTTTAGCGAAAAATCCGGCGAACTGATTCGCCGCTGTCAAAAATTAATTCAATACGGACACCGCAAGGTGGTCGCTTACAAACCAGCTGAAGATAATCGCTACGCCAAGGACGAAATTGTAAGCCGCATCGGATATCGGCTGCCTGCCATCTCCATTCCGAAAAAACTCACAGATGAGCTCGTTCAGCGGATTTTGGAAGAAACGAAGGATGCCGATGTGGTCGCCTTTGATGAAGTACAGTTTTTCAGTCGTCACATCATGACGTTGGTGGAGGAGTTAGCCTACTGTGGCAAGCATGTGATTGCAGATGGACTCAATTTGGACTACCGGGGTAAGGAATTCGGATATGTCGGCGGTTTACTCGCCATGGCAGATGACATCGAAAAGCTAGCTTCCTTTTGCGCCGTATGTGGAAGTTCAGAAGCTGTATATACCCAGCGTATGGTGAACGGAAAGCCTTCCACTGTAGGACCCATCGTAATGATCGGCGACTCAGAGGCGTATGAGCCACGTTGCCGTAATTGCTTTATACCACCCCATAAAGTGAACTGCGATTAGCACGGAAAATTTGCCGTCAGGCTGCGATAAAAGCACGACAACCAGCGGATTTTTTCTTGTGTTTTTTTGGAACGATTCGAGCAATTGCCCCGTATATCCGGTTAAGCTGTACAAGTTTTCTTAGTTTTCGTATGAATACTATGACCATGATATTATCGGGGGGCTTACTTATGAGTTTTTTCAACAAGATCTTGGCAAGTGCAGGAATTGGTTCAGCTAAAGTCGATACATTGGTGGACCAGGCCGTGTATGTCCCTGGCGAGGAGCTTAGTGGCATCATGCGCATCAAAGGTGGTAAAATTGATCAGGAAATCGGCAAAATCGATATCGAACTTAAAACCGAATATATCGAAGAGCACGATGACAAGAAGACTACTTCCACCTGCTGCATCGCTCGGGTCAAGGTATCCGACGGCTTTCATTTAAAGCAAGGTCAGGAGCTTGAAATTCCTTTTTCTTTTCGGTTGCCATTGGAAACACCTGTCACTCATGCCAAACAACCTGTATGGCTGGATACAGCATTAGACATCGGTATGGCCTTGGACCCGACCGACCGTGACTCGCTCAAAATCGAGCCGCATCCCTATATGAATACGGTGTTTGAGGCCGTTCACCTGTTGGGCTTCCGATTCCGTTCTTCCACCTGTGAACGTCATCCCAAGCTGGGACGCGGTGTTCCATTTGTACAGGAATTTGAATTTACGCCCGGATCGGAATATGCACGCGATATCGAGGAGCTGGAGCTAATTATGCAGTTGGAGCCTGAAGGCGTCCATGTGCTTGTGGAAGTGGATCGCAGAGGTAGAGGATTGTCCGGTTGGCTGGAAACTGCCTTTGATATGGACGAGCGTCATGCCTGGTTGAGCTTAAGCAAGCAAGAGCTGTCTTATGGACCAGATCATATCGCAGAGGCGCTGAAGGAACTGCTCGACAGACAGATTCGATAAATATGTTGATATAACAAAAAATCCCCGCCGTTTAAGTCACGATTGGGGATTTTTATGCTCTTCAAAATACTCTGCCATTTCCGTATCATCTGCACCGGCTAAAGTGGCAGCATGTCCTGTCGTTCCGCCTTGTGCTTGCAATCCTTGCATACCCCGTACAGAGAACCATTGTCATCTGCGTAAAAGGTTAATTTGTCTTCTTTTTTACAAAAGGAGCATTTTTGCTTGCCCGTGCTCTGGATAGAGTCAGACAGTCCAAACCCAGATTGGACTTGAATACCAGCTGCATTTGTATTCGCGCGGGAATCCGAAGATACCTTAGATTTGGACACGTTTCCGGTCCGGGATTGTCGGGCAGACTTACGAGGACGAAATTCAACGACATTACTGTTCCGCTGTCCATTCACTTGTTTTTTGCTGCTGCGACCACGCCATGCCATAACAATCCAACCCAACGCCACCAACAACACGCCGACGATCACCCAAGTTAGACTATTCCACATGCCTTCATCCCCGCCTTTGCTTTAAAATCGTTTGGTTTGCTTCCACTTCCTCGTACAGTACAGGCTTTATTTTATTTCGTCTAACGGAATCCCGTTCAGTGCAATAACCTTGCCTATCACCTTATTCGTTGAAATATATCCAAGAAGACGACTGTCTGTGCCGTTCATCCGATTGTCTCCCAACACAAAAATCATACCTTCCGGTACAACATTCGACTCACCTCTTAACGGGAAATTAAGCATGTTAGGTAAGTCGCCTTTTTACAAATTGTACATCATCCTTCTGAAAAACGATAATATCCCCTCGCTGAAAACTGTTTTCCTTGTAATAATGCTTATCCACTGCCATATGATCCTCTGCCATCATAGTAGGCTGCATCGAAGGCCCATGCACTGAGTATGGCTTTACATCATCACTTATATTGATAATACCTAGTGCTAAACAAAAACAGTCACCCCCCGAGAGGATGACCTATTCATAAAGTTTTTATCATTTACCATAATTATCAATATATTAACATATCTGAGGTTATTGGGCTATCTTTTTTAATCCTTCCCAATTTTCTTTGGAGTTTCCACTACAGAAGGTTTTTTAGTGACTTTCAGATAACATTCGGCACAAATCACAATTCCTCTATACAGAACGATCGACTCTTTACTATTACAGAATATGCAATGGTGGAAATGGGAACGTACTTTAAGCTTGTGTAATTTCCCTGTCATTCAGCATTCCTCCTTCATATATAACATGAATCATCTTTGAACGCCTATTTCGTAAATGTATCATCAATACCGAGCAATTCATAAACTAATCGCCTATATCGTTTAGCTTTGCGGGTTCCATGGATTAGATTCGATAGGCGGGACGTGGGAATTTGGTAAGTCTCGCAAAAGGTTTGTTGATCCATATGCCTTTCAACCAACTTCTGCTTAATCGCCCATCCAAAATCAGTTACAGTATGTTTATTGTTATTCAAAAGACTCCTTACGACTGCATAGCCGTCGTTCTATCCCGTATGCTGGAAGATTTAAACCAGCTTGAGTTGGTATTTGAAATCGCGGAGGAATTACATCATTCAGATAAACCGAAGGAAGCTGTTCCTTTCTATGAATACATAGTGGAAAATGAGAAATATCAGCATTCGGAGCGTTTAGCCATAAGCCACTATAGGCTTTTTCGTGCTGCACTTGGTCAGAATTTGGAAAAGAACCGTGAAGCAGCGATACGTTTTGCGCCTTTTCGTAACCTTTTACCTGTAAACTATCAATTAGATGGTTATTATAAACTGACAGGTACATCGTTTAATCAGCATAAATGGGATGAAGTCGAGGTATACGCTGATGAATTCCAAATCGTTGTAAAAGCTGCATACAATGATAAAATACGTAGACTAGAAAGCAAGAAGAAGGCTGAACCACTTGTAACAGATCATCCTTTTGTTTTTTATTACGGATATAGTTATCTCTCGAAGTCTACAGCCCTTCAAAAGAAGGGAGAATATGAGGAAGCAAAAAAATACATTTCAGCCTACGCTGATCTGAGTTGGATGCAAGGTTTACATGCAGATGATCGAAAACAAATAGAACAATTTAAATTATGGGCGGTAGGTAATAGATACACACTCGACTTACTTTCAGGCAACATGGCGGTAATCCCCGGTTACATACAATATTTAAAAGAGCATCCTGATGAAATACTAGCGGGGCTACTTACTATTTTAGAATCAGCGAATAAATATGGATTTCTTGTGGACGAAACATTAGAAGAATTCCGAGAACACACTTTAGGATTTGACCAGCGTAACGATATGACACACAGTACTTATTATTCCTCTTTTCTCCAAGAGCTTGCGATCTATAATTTCAAAATTCAGAGGATGCATGAGGGCCTCAATTGCGCCTTGCATTACCTAATATTATCCATTATTATGAATAACGACAGTGATTTCAAGCAAAGTGCTACAATGTTTGAATTTTACAAAAAGTCTGCTTCCCCTGAGCAAAAAAAAGAGTACGAAAAAATTATTAAGGAGGAATGGAACCGTGAAAAAGTCTCTAATTATTCATCTCATTCTGACTTTTGGACTACTTAGTTTAATTCAACCGATATGGTAAACCTCAACTAATGCTAAAGATAGTATCACAATAAATAATCATGGAATGAGTTAAAATACTGCACTTCGCTTATAGCAGAATACATCTATTTCTAAAATGAAACCTCGTTATAAAGACACTTCATTGGACTACATTCTAATTTACTACCAAAAAAGTTAAGCTCATCCCACTTTCAAAATTCGGGATGAGCGTTTTAGCATTCAATTTCATTGATTCTAATGTATGACTTGGATAATAAGCATTAATTCCTAGCTAAAATTATTTTCAAAGTTAGATTCATTCTCTAGTTTATAATATTTCAAATTCAAATGCCCCTGTCATTCCGTGTAATACATCACATGTTATAAACACATTGGAGGATCTTACTGGTAAGAGACATAATCTAACCGATATGCTGGAATATATTCCAAGTAACGCAAAAGACGATCACACTCCTGCTTGATAGAGGGCGATCGTCTTCTGTTTTTTTGCTAAACTATACTTTCTCTTACTCCCCTCGATAATAAAAATCTACGAACCTTTTCGTCAACGGATTAAACTTATCAAAACGTTTTCGATGCGTTAAAAAACCTGATTTATGAACTTGCTCTGCCAATGCTTCTACATCTTCAAATCGCTTAAAAAACGGTAGCGTATACGCGTCGATGTCTTCAACAATCTCTTGGACCACCCGCCCCCTTTCTGTTTCCGTAGACACATGGTAATCGTAATCCTTGTTTTCCGTATACTTCTTGGTCAGAGCAATCAACTCACTGTGAAAACAAGACCCTGTACCGCACTGTTTTTTTATTTCTTTGGATTCCACGATTATGTAAACTTTTGTTCAGTATTGGATTGCCCCAAAATAAAAAGAGACAGCGTGTTATTACACACACCGTCTCTGCTGAATCCCAGCTTGATTTATGTTGATCTGAGTTATACTTTGAATTTGCCGATTTGTCCTTGCAGGTCCTCTGCCATGGTAGACAGGTTTCTTGCAGCTGAAGCAATTTCCTCCATGGATGCCAGTTGCTCTTGTGTTGCAGCAGACACATGTTGTGTTCCTGCTGCGGCTTCCTCAGCAATCGCTGAAATTTGTCTGACAAAGCCTACAACTTCATCCGTACTTGCAGACATTTGCTCTGAGCCAGCGGATACCTCTTCAATCTCACTCGCTACTTTATTAACTGTTTCCTGAATCAGTTCAAAGGATGCACCTGCATTCTGCACGACTTCCCGACCTGTCATGACATCTTTTCCATTGGACGCTACAGCCTCGATCGCATGGGCAGTGTCCTTTTGAATCAAACCAACAAGTTCCGTAATTTGTTGAGCAGAATGAGCCGATTGTTCAGCCAACTTGCGCACTTCGCCTGCAACTACAGCAAATCCGCGACCGTGTTCTCCTGCGCGGGCCGCTTCAATCGCAGCGTTCAGAGCAAGAAGGTTGGTCTGACTCGAAATATTGGTGATTACATCAATAATCTTGCCAATTTCATCTGAACGCTCTCCCAATCCAGCCATAAGACCAGCCAATCCCTCCATGGAGTGATTTACAGCGTTCATCTGCGTAACAGCCTGTTGAATCATCTGGTTACCTTCAGCTGATTTGTGGGCCGCATCCTGAGCAGATGCAAATACATTTTGCGCACGAATAGCAATTTGTTCTACACCGATGGACATTTCCTCAATAGCCTGGGACGACTTTGTCACCATATCCACCTGTTCGCCCGTTCCTGTAGCTACTTCTTGTACCGTTTCGGTTATTTGTGCAGAAGCTTGGCTATTTTGCTCTGCGCTGGCTGTCAATTCTTCCGAGGAAGTGGTTACCAGTTCAGACGTCTTACTAACCGATTGAATCAGTTGGCGAAGGTTCTCAACCATGGCATTAAAGGAATGTGCCAACATGCTGATCTCGTCCTTGCCCTTCACAATTATAGCTTCACTTGTTAGATCACCCGATGCAATGCTTTCAGCAGCACGACTGATTCGCAGAATGGGTTTAGAAATAATTTGGGCGATGATGATTGCCACAATCAGTGCCAATACAATAGCCGCAATACTCAAAACGACGACCATTTGTCTACCTGAGATAAAGTTGTCAACGCCTTCTTGTGTAATCTGTTTTGAGCCATCTGAGTTCAGCTTGATGAGCTGAAAGATCATATTGTTCGCGCTATCCCATAGCGCATAGGACTCTTTGTGCAGAATGCTGGATTGAACATAATCGTTAGCTTTCCCTGCTGCAATCACCTCTGGCAACTTATTCAGATAATCTGCATATTTTTTGGAGAAATCATCATACATTTCACGTTCTTTAGGAGTAGCAATTAATTTTTCATATGTTTTCCGGCCGCTCTCGACCTTTTTCAAAACCAAATCGTATTCCGCCTGAACCTTCTCCACCTCTCTCGGGTCGCGTTCTACAATAATATTCAAGGAAAGCCGTTCTACATCAGATACATCGCCGTTTAGCGTTCCCAGGATAGTCACACTTGGCATCCAATGGCTATCAATTTCCATCGAAGTGTCACCCAAGTTTTTCATTTTTGAGATGGATACCAAACTAATGATAATCAATAAAGCAATTACCGCAAGAAACCCCAATAACAATTTTGCTCGGATGTTAAATTTCATACATTCGCCCCTCAATTTCTTTATAGTACATATTATATCGACATGAATCGACACATTGTTTATATCAACTTAAAGAGATTTTTCAGAACTGTTTCCAAAAGGAAAATTTTACTTGTGATGATTAGTGAAGCTGATTCTGGTTTGTTTTATAAACAGCGTGGGACGTGTTATGTTTCATGATTTCCAGCAATTGTTCCGCCATATAGCGAGGGGAATGCTTAAAATCTTCATTTACCCATTCTATGATCATCCCCAAAATAGCGTAGGCGTAGTAACTAGCTTGGGATATCCGTTATGGTAATGTCCTTTAAATCTTTTTCTTTTAAAAGGAGAACTATAGATTCCCTTAATAGTTTTTTCGTTCTTCGAATGCGTTTATCCTCAACTAATTTTGGATTAGGCATGGAGCATCACCGTTAATTTAAAATTTATTTACACAAGGCAGAAATACTGTTCAAAAAGCAACAAATTCCTGCTTATTTGCTGATTTTTATTCATTAATAAGTATGATTATACTATAAATAAGGTATAACTGTACTTTATTGAACAAGTGTTTAACGAAATGAATTACACTTAACTGAACGTGCGGAGGGATCATCATGAAACTTCAAGGTAAGGTGGCAGTAGTCACAGGATCAGCCTCTGGAATGGGTAAGGAAATAGCCATTTTGTATGCTAAAGAAGGGGCTAAAGTGGTTGTATCTGATATCAATGTAGATGCGGCAAACTTGACTGTAGCAGACATTAAATCCAATGGCGGAGTCGCTACTGCTATTGTAGTTCGGAAGGTCCTTCCTATTTTCACGGACAAAGGTGCCGGGGTCATTATTAATGTTGCCTCACTTGGCGGATTGCAAGGCTCTAGAGCTGGTGCAGCTTGTATATACATGCCGTTGTTGGCCTGACTAAAAATGTAGGCTTCCAATACGCTAATAAAGGCGTACGTTGTAACGCAATCGCTCCTGGTGCTGTTTCCTTGCTTCGGATGATTCCAGCTTTGTGAATGGGTACCGTCATTACAGCCGATGCTGGTTGGTCTGCTTATTAAAAGATGTAGGTAATGTAAAAAAACCAGTCCAAACACGAAAGTGTCGGCTGGTTTATTTGTTGTACTACGTAAAATATTTAGCTCTGCGAACCTTCTTTATTCGCTTACTTTCCCTAATTAACCCTTTCAGGACACCTTATTCTCAATCCGAAGCTTGTCAGCTACCATCGCAATAAACTCTGAGTTGGTCGGCTTGGATTTGGAGATATTAATGGTGTAGCCGAACAGATGAGAGATGCTGTCGATGTTGCCACGTGTCCATGCTACCTCGATGGCATGACGAATGGCGCGTTCCACGCGGGATGCCGTCGTTTTAAATTTTTCGGCGATTGCGGGATATAATGTTTTGGTGATGGCACCCAAAATTTCGATATTATTGTACACCATAGTAATGGCTTCGCGTAAATATTGATAGCCCTTAATATGAGCTGGCACACCGATTTCATGGATAATGGCCGTAATACTGGCATCCAGGTTTTTCGTTTTGCCCATTGGCACCACATTAGACCGCATGGAAGAAACCGTCACCGGACTGCTGCTGACTAATTGTGGTCCCACCAATTGACGAACACGGTTGGCAAGCACTTCCATGTCAAACGGCTTCAAAATATAATAAGATGCCCCGAGCTGTACGGCTCTTTGCGTAATATTTTCTTGACCGAATGCAGTCAGCATAATGATTTTCGGCTGTGGAGACAGGTTCATTTCTCTCAAGCGCTCCAATACGCCGAGACCATCCAGATGAGGCATGATAATATCTAAAATAAGTACATCAGGTACGTTGCGGGATTCTGCGATGTGTTGGAGCACTTCTTCACCATTATAGGCGATTCCTGTAACTTCCATATCCTCCTGATCGGAAATATATTCGGCAAGCAGATTCGTAAATTCCCGGTTGTCATCAGCCAACAATACCTCAATTTTTTGCAATGTACTTCCTCCTTATTGAGTGTTATTCAGTTGGTACATCAGTTTACAGCAAATAAATATTTCTTGTCGGAGTATATGATTTCGACATCGAATTATGAATCCCTTCTGTCGAAAATTATTTTTATTTATTTTTTTTATGGTTTCCATTATAATTAATTATTTAACTTGCTATTACGAGTTTATTCTTGGCCTTTCGACAAAAAAATCTTAAGGCCACTAGCTCGCCTTAAGATTAGAGGATGATTTCAAGCTTACGTTATTCTGCATGATTCCTGCATCGCGCAGCATCCATTCAATAAAGCAGCCGTAGCCTGATTTCGGATCGTTAACAAATACATGCGTCACAGCCCCTATGAGCTTCCCGTTTTGAATAATTGGGCTTCCACTCATCCCTTGTACAATTCCCCCGGTCTTATCCAGCAGCTTTGGATCTACGATACGAATAACAAGTCCTTTGGTTGCCGGTTTATCCTGTTGAGAAATGTGTACGACCTCTGCCTGAAACCGCTGAATCTGCTGACCTTCCAGTACAGTCAAAATTTCTGCAGGTCCTTCCTTTACTTCATTCGCAAGTGCCACAGGAATCGGCTTGGAATACAAACCATATTGCGGCTCATCTGACATCTTCCCAAAAATCCCGAAGTTCGTGTTTCGTTCAATATTACCTAACACCCGATGATCCTTGAGAAAATGTGCGCGTTTTTCCCCAGGTTCACCACTTTGACTTTTCGCAATTGACGTCACATTGGATTGCACTATTTCCCCGCTCCCCACAACAATGGGGGTCTGGGTATTCATGTCGGTAATCACGTGCCCCAAGGCCCCGTATACCCCCTGATCCGGTGCGTAAAAGGTCAAGGTGCCTACACCCGCAGCCGAGTCCCTAATATACAGTCCAAGCCGCCATGCTTTGTCATCACGATCATAAGCTGGTGTTAGCTTGGTGGAAATCGTCTGCTCCCCTCGGCAAAGCGTGATGTCGAGCGGCTTTTTGTTCTTGCCTGCTTCCTCTACAGCCTCCGCTACCCTTGTCAGGCTATCCAGCGGTTTGCCATTCATATGGGTGATCCGGTCACCGAGACGAATTCCGGCAGTCTCTCCAGGTGACACCTTGCGGTCCATACTTTCCTGAATGACATGATGACCAACGACAAGCACTCCTGAAGATTTTACTTTGACCCCGATCGTCTGACCCCCTGGATACACCTTCAAGTCGGGGATCATGTTTTCTTGAGGCTTCTTCACTGCATGGGAACCGAATAATTCCAGAGAAGCTTGTGAAGGCAGCGCTGCATGCACATGCTTGGCGTTACCGATACAACAAATAAGAAAAACAAGCAAAAGACCGAGCAATTTGATCCTGGAGTAAAAATTCAATGGCTGTCACGCTCCCTTTGCTTCTTTCGCTTGACGAGTAAAGGTGGTCGCCAATTGCGTACCTATAAGGTAACCTTGCCCCCAGGCTTTTATAACTGTTAATCATTACGCCAGCCGCTCTTTTCAGGCTTTCTTTCCTTCCGCCAAATTCAGCATTTCCTGTGCGTGATGCAAAGTTTTTTCGGTAATTTCCACGCCGCCCAGCATACGTGCCAATTCCTTTACACGTCCGTCCTCATTTAACGCTTCAATTTGCGTCATTGTACGTTCGTCATGAACATTCTTCTCGATAAGGTACTGGTGATCCGCCATACATGCCACCTGCGGCAAATGAGTGATCGAGAATACCTGACAGACAGAAGACAAACGATACAGTTTTTCGGCAATGGATTGAGCGGCGCGACCGCTTACCCCGGTATCCACCTCGTCAAAAATGAGTACCGGAATTTGATCATGACGTGCAAAAATACTTTTCATCGCCAACATGATACGGGACAGTTCACCACCCGAAGCAATTTTGCCCAGCGGACGAAGCGGCTCCCCCGGATTCGGGGAAATCAGAAATTCTGCATTATCGATGCCCTGCTTGGTTGGTCGTACCCGCCGACCTTTATATTCATATCCGCGCGGATCTTCAATCGGATCAATACGTACCTTGAGTGACGTTCTTTCCATTTGCAGATCCTTTAGCTCCTGCTCTACCTGCTCGGCCAGCTCTTCAGCACAAATTTCACGCGCTTCTGTAAGCTCTTCTGCAATCTGAAGCAAATCCGAAAGCAACTCATCCCGCTTTGCAATTAATTGCTCCAGCCGTTCATCCTTATTCTCCAGCATATCGGTTTCCTGCTCAATACGGCTATAGTATTCCAAAATCTGCTCTATACTATCACCATATTTTCGCTGTAACCCTGTAATTTGATTCAGACGTTGCTCCACTTCATGCAGCTTGCCCGGATTAAATTCAATATCCTCACGGTATGAACGTAATTGGAACGCCGCATCCTCCAGCTGGTAAAAAGCAGATTGAATCTGCTCCGCAATAGGCTGAAGGCTTTTGCTGTCGTAGCTTTGGACATCATTCAGTCTGGACAACACGTTATTGATCATATCCAGTCCACCTCTGCCACTTAGCAGATCGTAGGCTCCTGATATCCCATCCATCATTTTCTCACTATGGGATAGCTTGACCCGTTCTTCTGTCAATAATTCATCCTCTCCCAATTTAAGCTCGGCAGCGGCAATTTCCTCCAACTGAAATCGATACATGTCCAATAACTGATAGGCCTTTTGACTGGAACTTTGCAGCTCCCGTACTTCTTTTTCCGCTTTGACAAAAGCATTGTAGCGCTCTCTGTAAAGCGTTTTGACCGGACCGATGACCGAATCACCGAACGTATCCAGCAACGCCAGATGGCGGTCTGCACGTAGCAAACTTTGATGCTCATGCTGACCGTGAATATTGACGAGCTGCTCACCCACCTCACGCAGCATCGTTAAATTGACCATTTGACCGTTAATCCGCGATGAACTTTTGCCTTGAACGGTCAGTTCCCGCCGAATTAATAGATGTTCTTCCGCATTCGCCTTGATTCCTTGCTCTTCTAACGTTGCCCAAACCGGATGCTTAACCGGCAGCTCAAACAGCGCCTCCATCTCTGCTTTATCACACCCATAACGGACCAGATCGGCGGAACCTCTGCCTCCAGCAATCAGACCGAGGGCATCAATAATGATCGATTTACCTGCGCCTGTTTCCCCGGTCAATACGTGGAACCCTTTATAAAAATGAACATCGACAGCCTCTACAACTGCCAAATTTCGTATAGATAAAGTGACCAGCATCGTTCTTTCACCTCTATGATGTACAAATTCAAACGTCTAAATAGGCCTAAGAAATCATGTTTAGGAAATGTAGCCCATAAGACGATTCACAATGGCCTCGCTGTTCTCTTCTGATCGGCAAATAATCAAAATGGTGTCATCCCCGCTAATGGTACCCATAATTTCAGGCCATTCAATGTTGTCCAATAATGCAGCAATCGAGTTCGCCGTTCCCGGAAGACACTTCATCACGATCAGATTGGTCGTATAATCAATATGTAAAAAGTTGTCGACCAATGTACGTTTCAGTTTCTGCGCCGGGTTATATCGCTGATCTGAAGGCATCGAATATTTGTACCTGCCATCATCCATCGGAACTTTAATAAGCAGCAGTTCCTTGATGTCCCTAGATACAGTGGCTTGAGTGACCTGAAAACCAGCCTTGCGTAAGGCTTCAACCAGATCGTCCTGCGTTTCAATTTCCCGTTGTGAAATAATTTCCCTGATTTTAATATGTCGTTGACCCTTCATAAAATCCTCCTATGGATTAATCCTCATATTCCTCTTCTTCGATGTCTTCCGCCAATGTAATAAGGCGGATATTTCGTTCGTCCGTATCAACGTACAATACGCCCGCACAGCCCGGATAAAGCAGCAGATAAGGCATAAGCCTGTCCCGCAAATCAGGACCATTCCACTCCATCGGTTTCTTGCGGCGTGACGTTTTGACCATATATGTTGAACCATTTCGCACAGCCACATAGTCTATAAACAAACGGCTATACATGGTATGTCCATTCACTTTAAAAGCAAGCGGTATTTTCATTTTTCCGCCCACCAGCTCATAACCCGCGTCTTCCAGCAAGTCCACAGCAGGCCCTTCGTCCAACTCCTCGTTAATCGGTATAGTCTTTAATACAAGCGGTCCCGGCTCCTTTAACCAGGTACGCAGGCCGTAAAAAGCCCATACCGCTAATATTACGCCGATCACGACAATGATAACCGTATCATATCGCGTGTCCATGAATCGATCACCTCATGGACATATTCTAGGACAGAAGGTGGAATCCCTTTTCTTCTGTTATTTCATTATAAGCGAACATGAGTTCGTTAATCAATCCCTCACACCAAAAAGAGGTTCCCTTAAGTTCACAGAACTCTTGAGAACCCCTGAATGTTACTTACGCGACGGACCATTATTGAAGGTCTGCCCTGCTTCCTGAACAGTAAGGTCAATTAACGGACGGAAATCAACGCTTTCCTGTTGCGGGTCAGCAATAGCAGGCTTATCCAAACGCCAATGTGCCAAAAATTCAATATTGCCTTCTCCACCGGTAATAGGAGAATAAGCCAATCCTTGCAGCGAAAGTCCAAGCTCGTGCGAGAACGTCAGGATGGTTTGCAACACTTCTTTGTGCGTTGCAGGATCGCGGACGACGCCGGATTTCCCCACCTTTTCACGTCCGGCTTCAAACTGTGGCTTAATCAGAGCCACAATGTCAGCAGGCTGACGCAGCAACGCAAGCAATGGTGGCAAAATAATGCGCAGCGAAATAAATGAAACATCAATACTTGCAAAATTCGGTACAGGACCGTTCAAATCTGCAGGTGTCATATACCTGAAATTCGTTTTCTCCATTACGCATACCCGTTCGTCATTTCGAAGGGACCAGTCCAGCTGATTATATCCCACGTCAATGGCATATACATACTCCGCTCCATGCTGGAGGGCACAATCCGTAAAACCTCCGGTGGATGAGCCGATATCCAGCATCGTTCTGCCCTTCATATCCAGCTCGAATTGACGGATAGCCTTTTCCAGCTTCAACCCTCCACGGCTTACATATGGATGCACTGCACCCTTTACTTTAAGCTCGCTGTCGCGTGGTACCTTCATACCCGCCTTCTCGATCCGTTCACTGTCGGCCAGTACCAGACCTGCCATAATTGCGGCTTTGGCTTTTTCACGGCTTTCAAAAAAGCCTTGCTCTACAAGTAATACATCAATGCGTTCCTTCGGAACAGACATGTTAATCTCCCTTTAAGGCAGCTACGCTGCTCTTGTCATACTTTTTCATAAATATCAACGTTGTCGCAAATTCCCCTATACCGATTGTCCCATGCCATACACTGGCTCGGAAGCCCATTTGCGAAGCTTAAGGCACACAGCTTCAATGGTAAGGCCCGCTTCTGCGCGTTGCTCCTTGATCGAGCCATGCTCCACAAACATATCGGGAATCCCCATCAGACGCACCTGTGCATTTTGCATTTCTTCTTTGGCGTAAAATTCCAGCACGGCGCTACCCAAGCTTCCCGCTTCAGAAGCTTCTTCCAAAACGATCAGCTTCGTATGCTGGCGGGCCAGCTCACGCAGCATATCCTCATCCACAGGCTTAAGGAAACGCGCATTGACGACACCCACTTGCAAGCCTTCGCGTTTCATTGCCTCCGCAGCCTCTGTCGCCACCTGGAGCATCGGGCCTGAAGCGATTACAGTGTAGCCCTCACCCTTGCGGAGAAGCTCCCAACTGCCGATGGGTATAGCTTTCAGTTCTGTGTCCAACGGCACACCAACCCCATTAACACGAGGATAGCGATAAGCAATCGGACCATCGTCGTAATCAAGCGCTGTTTTCATCATATGGCGCAGCTCGTTTTCATCCTTAGGCATCATAAGCACCAGATTGGGGATATGACGTAAAAATGCTACGTCGAACACGCCATGGTGCGTTTCTCCGTCAGCCCCCACAAAACCGGCACGGTCAATCGCAAACATCACATTCGCATTATGACGGCAAATGTCATGTACAATTTGATCATAAGCACGCTGCATAAAAGTGGAGTATACCGCAAATACCGGCTTCATCCCCTCCATTGCCAACGCAGCACACATAGTAGCCGCATGCTGCTCTGCAATGCCGACATCAATCATCCGTGTAGGGAATTCCTTGCTAAACGGCACCAGTCCCGAACCACCAGGCATGGCAGGCGTAACCGCTATAATACGTTCGTCCTTTTCAGCCAGCTCAATCAGCGTCCGTCCGAAAATTTCCGTATACATGGGGTTGCCCACAGCCTTGAGTACCTGACCGGATTCCATTTTGTATGGACTGATTCCGTGCCATTTGTGTGAATCTGCCTCCGCAGGCTTGTAACCCTTGCCCTTAATGGTTACGACATGCACCAACACAGGGCCAGTGACGTTATCAGCCTGCTTGAAGGTTTCGATCAGCTTCGGCAAATCATGTCCGTCGACCGGACCGAGATACGTAAGCCCCAGCTCCTCAAACAGCACGCCCGGCACCATCATATATTTAAGACTGTCCTTAACACGGCCAGCCGATTTGGCAAGTTTACCGCCGATAGCAGGTATTTTTTTCAGCAAAACTTCCAGCTCATCCTTTGCTCGCAAATAATGACGGTCCGAGCGGATTTTGCTCAAATAATTATGCATGGCCCCAACATTCGGCGCTATCGACATTTCGTTGTCATTCAGAATGACCATCAAATTTTTACGTTCATGACCAATATGGTTCAACGCTTCAAAGGCCATGCCTCCGGTTAATGCTCCATCTCCGATCAACGCAATAACTTTATTGTCCTCGCCCTTCAAATCTCGTGCCAAAGCCATCCCCATTGCGGCTGACAGAGATGTGCTGCTATGACCAGCTTCCCAGACATCATGCTCGCTTTCGCTTCTTTTTACAAATCCACAAAGTCCATCACGCTGACGAAGAGTATCAAACCGATCCATTCGCCCTGTCAATATTTTGTGTACGTAGGCCTGATGCCCAACGTCATAAATCATCTTGTCCTTCGGGCTGTTATAGCAGTAATGCAGGGCGATTGTGAGCTCAACCACTCCCAGATTCGATGCCAGATGCCCCCCAGTCACGGACAGCTTCTCAATCAAAAAGCTCCTGATTTCCTCGGCTAGAGAAGCCAGCTCCTCAACCGACAGTGATTTCAGATCGCCCGGTTGCTTTATGTGTGGAAGCAGCACGCATATCTCCCCGCTTTCCTTCAAGTTTGTGTGTAAAGTTAACAAATATTATATCACACTTTGTGATCTTGCTTAAACACTAGACAAGCCAATGATGCCTTAACCGCACTAATGATCACGCTTCATAAGATAGTCCGCAATCTCTAGCAAACGCGACGAATCCGGTATACCGCCTTCTATTAACGCTTTTTTGGCAGATGCCGTGAGTTTCTCTACTTGCTGCTGGGATGCCTCCATACCGATAAAAAACGGATAAGTTACCTTTTCCTGTACAACATCACTTTGCGTTTTTTTACCCATTTTGCTCTCATCGCCTATAAGATCCAGTATATCGTCCTGAATTTGAAAAGCCAAACCCAGGTCTCGTCCAAATTGGCGAAGCGCTTCTAATTGATTCTTGTCCGCTCCGCCGATCCGTCCACCTGCCAAGAGGGAGAAAATGATCAAATCTGCGGTTTTATGGAGATGGATGTATTCCAGTTCCTCGATACCTGTCATCCCCTGCTCGCCGGACATATCCGCGACCTGACCGCCTACCATGCCCCGTGCCCCGCTCATTTCGGACAGCTCCTCCACGATGGACAGTAGCGCATCGGAGGAAACCCCGTGACGCCGACCTGCTTGTACGACGCTATGAAAGGCATGGGTCAGCAATGCATCCCCTGCAAGTACAGCAACCGCCTCACCGTATACCTTATGATTCGTCAGTTTGCCCCGGCGATAATCATCATCATCCATGGCTGGTAAGTCGTCGTGAATCAGGGAGTACGTATGTACCATTTCTACCGCACATGCTACTGGTAACGCGGCCTCCCGGCTTCCGCCGAATGCTTCGGCAGCTGCGATCACAAGCAGAGGCCGCAGGCGTTTTCCGCCTGCGGTGAGTGAATAATTCATGGATTCACGGAGAACGGCGGGAATGCTCCAATGAGCTGGGAATTGCTCGGTCAATGCAGACGAAACCGCGTCCACCGTCCCGGTCAAATATTCCTTGAACGACGATCTATTCAACGCCTTCACCACCGTTTTCATCTAACCCGCTGCCGAAAGGCTTCTTGCGCAAATCTCCATCCTCTTCCACAATCATTTCAATTTTACGTTCAACTTGCTCCAGCTTCTGACTGCAAAGCTGAGACAGCTTCATGCCACGCTGGAACAGATCAATGGCTTGCTCCAGAGGAACGTCTCCGTGCTCCAGTTGTCCGACAATTTCTTCAAGAGCGGCCATGGCCGCTTCAAAATTCAATTCCGTTTCATTCGCCACCGTGCTTCGCGTCCTCCTTCATTCCCCATACTTGGCAGTCCAACTGCCCGTCACTCACTTTAATCTTAATGGAATCTCCCGGCTGTACGTCTTTTAGCGACTTGATCAGCCGTTTCTCTTGCTCATCATACACAAGGCTGTAGCCTCGCGACATGACCTTGAGCGGGCTAAGTGCATCCAACTGACGAATACCCGCGTGCAGCTGCTGTCGTCCCGTCTTGGTAATAGCACGCATTGCAGTCTCCAGCTGACGCTGTGCCGCATCTGTCTGCTTGTGGGCCGACCGGATTTGTTCGCGCGGGTTAAACCGCTCCAGCACCTGACGCATACGCGCGTTCTTCTCTGCGTTCAAGCGCGAACGGTTACCTGCTGCACGGATGAGCCGCTGATGCAACATATCCATCCGCTCCGCATGCTGTAGCATATAGCGGCGCGGGTGCAGCAGCACCGGGGAGCGCCGAAGCCGGATCAACCGTTCACGGCTGGTTTCCAGCCGTTGACGGAGCGCGTTGCGTAATCGCTGTTCCCGCTGGAGCAGCTGATCTCGCAACTCTTGCTGATGAGGCACAGCCAGCTCGGCGGCAGCGGTCGGCGTAGCCGCACGCAAATCGGCCACAAAATCCGCGATCGTAAAATCCGTTTCATGACCAACAGCCGAAATGACCGGAATCCCCGATGCAAAAATGGCACGCGCAACCGCTTCCTCGTTAAACGCCCATAACTCCTCCAAAGAGCCACCGCCCCGCCCGACGATCATCACCTGAACCTCCTGCATACGGTTCATGGCTTCAATCGCCTTAACAATAGCGGGAGCAGCACCTTTTCCCTGCACAAGCACAGGATATAACATAATTCCAGCCTGCGGATATCTCCGTTGAAGCGTCGTGATAATATCGCGTACGGCAGCTCCGGTTGGTGAAGTAATGACACCAATTGTCGTAGGGTGAGCAGGCAGATTGCGCTTGCGAGCGCTGTCGAACAGCCCTTCAACATCCAGTTTTTGCTTGAGCTGCTCATATGCAAGGTAGAGACTTCCGACGCCATCAGGCTGCATCTGGGTTGCATAAAATTGATATTGTCCATCCCGTTCGTACACAGATACGTTTCCCCGGGCAATAACACGCGTACCTTCCTTTGGTACGAAGGGAAGCCGCTGATTATGGGTTGCAAACATAATCGAACGGATGCGGCTGCCCTCATCCTTGAGTGTAAAGTACATGTGACCACTCGAATGATGCGTAAAATTAGAAATTTCCCCACGTATCCATACGTCGGACAGCACCTGATCCGATTCCAGCTTCATCCGGATATAGCGATTCAAGTCCTTAATAGAGTAAATACGCTGTTCAGCCACAGACAACCGCCCTTATGCCAAACCGTGCGACCGCTTGGCCGCTACGAGCGTATTTTGCATCAGCATGGTAATCGTCATTGGACCTACACCGCCGGGAACAGGGGTAATCGGACCACATACTTGCTTCACGCTCTCAAAATCAACGTCACCCGCCAGTTTTCCGCTCTCCAGACGATTCATGCCTACATCAATGACTACCGCTCCAGGCTTCACGAACGAAGCATCAATAAAGTTGGCTTTTCCGATGGCAACCACCAAAATATCCGCTTGCCGACTCAGCTCGGCGATATTCGCCGTACGAGAGTGACACATGGTCACCGTAGCATTTTCGCGCTGCAACAGCAGCGATACCGGCTTGCCCACGATATTACTGCGACCAATGACCACCGCATGCTTACCCGCAATTTCTACCCCCGCACGCTTGATCAGCTCAATGACACCAGCAGGAGTACAAGGCAGGAGACTATCATCACCGATGACCAGATTCCCCACGTTCACCGGATGGAATCCATCCACATCCTTCTCGACTGCAATGGCGTCAATGACTGCTTTTTCATGAATGTGTTTGGGCAACGGAAGCTGTACCAGAATCCCGTGAATATTACTTTGGAGATTCAGCTTGTCCACCAGCTCCAGCAATGCTTCCTGTGAAGTATCCGCTGCCAACCGATGTACCTCGGAATAATAACCGAGATCATGACATGCCTTTTCCTTGTTTCTAACATACACCTGAGAAGCAGGATCTTCACCTACCAGTACGACAGCCAGTCCAGGCTGAAAGTTGTGCTCCTTCAGACGGACAACCTCCTGCTGAATGCTTGCGCGAATATCCTTAGAGATTTGTTTGCCATCAATGATCGGTGCTGACATATTAACCACTCTCCAACCTGAGTAAAATAATCTCAACTTAAAACTGTGCTTTCAGTTGCTCCAGCTCTTGTATAATCCGTCCCAGAACACCGTTGACAAATTTACCCGACTCCTCGGTGCCAAAATGCTTGGACAATTCAATCGCTTCATTGACTGCAACTTTAGCTGGAACATCCTCACGGAAAATCATTTCATATGCCGCCAGTCTCAAAATTTGGCGATCCACGCGTGAAAGTCTGCTGATCTGCCAGCCTTTAAGATAATCCACCAGAAGTTTGTCAATCGCTTCCTTGTGTTCCCAGGTA
This sequence comes from Paenibacillus sp. RC334, assembly GCF_030034735.1. Lineage (NCBI taxonomy): Bacteria > Bacillati > Bacillota > Bacilli > Caryophanales > Paenibacillaceae > Paenibacillus > Paenibacillus sp. RC334. The sequence goes on from NZ_CP125370.1 coordinate 3,364,688, forward strand.
CCCCGTACATGCTCCAATACGTAAGCCCTTAACACTGCTGCATTTTTTATGACTACTTCCGCTTCGTTATCCTCTGCCGCTTCCTGGAGCAACATATCTACTGCTGCTGCTGCATCCACTTCATTCATTTCCATATGGTACATGCTTTGTACCGCTATTTCCCTCGCCAGACGTCTTTTCATGCCCTGCCTCCTACGCTTGCCTGTATCTATTTTTTCATTTTAACCAATTCCACAAAAAAACCTGTGAACGCATCCTCCAAAACGTTGGGCGCAAAGAAGCTACAGCTCTATTTTGGAGAAAGCGTATCACAGGGTTCATTTAAAAGGACGCCAACGTTGCGACAGCCAGTCGCTCCATTCCTTCCAAGGGAGGAGGGAACCAAGCGCTGCGTCGCTACGTCTTCCTAGCGTATATCCGATGAACACCATCAATGCAAAGAACAACATATTCCAAAAGCCTGCCCACAAATAAATAAACCCGAAAAAAATGCCGGCCGTAATCCCTGTGATCCGGCCCTTGTAACTTCCCCATATTTCTTTCCAGGGCATCAGGGAAAATCACCTCTATTCCACACGACTCTTAAAGCTTGGTGACTGAGAAACATTGGCGATGTACACAGACACATTGGACACAGGAATTCCCGTAATTTCTTCCACATGGTCGTGTACCCCCTTTTTGTACCTCGGAGGTTAACACCGGAATAGAACTTTCCCCGTCCACAACCGCCCGAATCGTAATATCAAGTCCCGATTCCAGCACGCGAATACGTGCTTTCAAATCCTGTATCCCACGAAATCTGGAGGCCGCTTTGAGACACAGATTTTCGATGGTATCCACTGAAATCTGAATGTCACCGTACTCCGTTCGTTGATCTATAGAATGCTGTACCGTTTGGTTCCGGCGAATGGAGATATAGAAAATCCGGAGACTCAAAAGCAGCAGCACTCCAGCAATAATCAAGCTGGTAAACCACACAATCCGCTCATCCTGAATGCTTAAGGCATACGGAATGGCCCCGCTCAGGAGGAGGATGGCGAGAATGGAAATAATTCCGATACTTAAGCTGTACAAGAACAGCAGAAGTCTGTCCATAACTTTAGCCACGAAACGCACAGCCTCCTTAAATTAGAGTAAACCCTCGACCCTTAAGGGTCGGGGGTTTGTACAAAGTATCGCTCTATTTAACCCGTCCGGCGCCCAGAACTTCCGGCTCTTCTACTTTTTCGGCACTTTTGAATTGAACATCATGAATTTGCACGTTCACTTCAACAACGTTAAGACCTGTCATGGTTTCAATGGAACGCTTAACGTTCTGCTGAATAGCAGCAGCCACCTCAGGCAGACGGTTACCGTACTCAATAATGACAGAGACGTCTACAGCTGCTTCACGCTGTCCGACTTCCACTTTTACACCTTTGGACAAATTTTTGCGGCCCAGTAGTTCGGCAAACCCGCCTGCAAATCCGCCACTCATTCCCGCTACGCCCGGCACCTCAACGGTTGCCAGTCCGGCAATGACTTCAATAACCTCTGGGGCAATCTGAATCTCCCCAATTTCCGTACGCTCGAATTCGGTTGGCACTGTGCTCATACCTTCAACACCTTTCGGTCAAAATAAGTTTCACTTCAGCTTTGGATTTCAAAGCAGACATGCTCACTTATTATCCATACTATATCATTTGGCGTTCATTATGACAAACTAAGGAAATATACCGATTAAACTTCGTTTTCCTCCAAAAATTTAATATCAAAATCGCCCTTGACGAAGGTCGGATGCTCCAACAAACGTTGATGAAAAGAAATCGTTGTCGGTATGCCTTCAATAGCAAATTCGGACAGAGCCCGCTTCATTTTGGCAATCGCTTCCTGACGTGTAGGCGCCCACACAATCAATTTGGCGATCATGGAGTCATAATAAGGAGGAATGCTGTAGCCCGGATAAGCTGCGCTGTCTACGCGTACCCCTGGGCCGCCTGGAGGCAGATAAAATCCGATTTTACCCGGTGCAGGCATAAAATTGCGATCCGGGTCCTCGGCGTTAATACGGCACTCCATCGCCCATCCATTGATGGTGACTTCTTCCTGTGTAAAGGAAAGCGGATGCCCCTCAGCGACCAAAATCATTTCCTTAATCAAATCCACACCGGTAATCATCTCCGTTACGGGATGTTCTACCTGAATACGTGTGTTCATTTCCATAAAATAAAATTGATTATCCGGTCCAAGCAAAAATTCCAGCGTTCCCGCACCGGAATATTGTACAGCCAAAGCCGCACGAACGGCTGCCTGGCCCATTTCTTCACGCACATCCTGCGAAAGTACAGGACACGGCGCTTCCTCCAGCAGCTTCTGACGACGGCGCTGCACAGAGCAGTCCCGTTCGCCCAGATGCGCAACATTGCCGTGCTTGTCCGCTATGATCTGAATCTCCACGTGCTTCATACCGGTCAAATATTTTTCCAGATACACACCTGCGTTACCAAACGCTTTTTGCGCTTCCTGCTGGGCGGTAGTAATTTGTTGAATAAGATTATCCTCATCCTCGGCGATACGGATACCTTTACCGCCGCCACCTGCTGTGGCCTTGATGATTACCGGATAGCCAATATCGCGAGCAATGGTAATGGCATCCTGCAAATCCTCCACCAGCCCGTCCGAACCCGGAATGACCGGAACCCCGGCATCCTTCATCGTCTGCTTGGCAACAGCCTTATCCCCCATTTTGTTAATCGCTTCTGGAGAAGGACCAATAAATGTAATATTGCAAGATTCGCAAATTTCAGCGAAGTCGGCGTTTTCAGCTAAAAATCCGTAACCTGGATGAATCGCATCACATTCAGTCAATGTCGCAACGCTCATCAAGTTCGTAAAATTCAGGTAGCTGTCCTTGGACAGCGTCGGTCCGATACAGTAAGCCTCATCTGCGAGACGCACATGTAACGAATCCTTGTCGGCTTCCGAATATACGGCAACCGTCGAAATATTCATTTCGCGGCAAGCGCGAATGATACGAACCGCAATTTCCCCACGATTCGCAATCAATACTTTTTGAAATGTCATGACTTTATCCTCCCTGGGAGCAGCCTGGCTGAACCCTCAAAACAGAGGGTACAAGCGAGCGTATTACTCCGGTTTCACAAGGAACAATGGCTGGCCATACTCGACCAACTGTCCGTTTTCGGCCAAAATTTCCACAATTTCGCCCTTCACTTCAGCTTCCAGCTCGTTCATCAGCTTCATCGCCTCAATAATACACACCGTTGTTTTCTCGCCTACTTTACTGCCGATACTCACATACGAAGCCGTATCCGGGGATGAAGAACTATAGAAAGTGCCCACCATCGGAGATACGATTTTATGTAGATTGCTTGCATATTCCTTAGTCTCCCCAACAGATGCATGTCCTGCATCGGACTGTGCTTGTGGATTCGGAATAGCAGCTTGTGGTGCCACCGTATAAGTAGGTGCTGCCACAGGAGCCTGTACCGTAACGATCTCGCTTTTGCCCGGTTTACGGATCAACAGGCGAGTTCCTTCATTTTCAATTTCAAGCTCATGTACAGACGTTTCATCCACCAGCTTGATCAATTCCTTAATCTCGCTTAATTTGAACATCTCTATTAATCACTCCTTCAGCATTTTGCCGGTTGCTGATAACATTGTTGAAACAGCTTTATGTATTATATCACAATCATTAAAAATAGAAAGAGCCCGGAAATGTGCAGAAATCCGGGCTTTTTCTCGATTTTTGTCTTATTGTGTAACATACTGGACGCTGATCTTGTCCTGTGTTACGTTCAGTTCTTTCATGACCTTATCGACGATCGTTACCGCTTGCTTGGCATCCAGTTTTTCACTCAGAACCACTACCTTGTATTTATCAGCATCTTCCTCACGAACCACCGCATTGGCGAACTGCTGTTGAAGCTCTTCCTCAATTCCAGTGATTTTCGCCTGTTTGTCTTCCAGCACATGCAATTCTTTTTGTGCTTCTGCGGCTTTCTTGGCAGTGCTATCGTTCATTGCAGTCGTCAGCTCATCATTCTTCTTTTGATTCGCCACATCCCGCTCCAGCAAGTAGTTGTCGATAACAGCAGCGGCCGTTGGCTTCGCGGCTTGTTCCGTTGCCACCTGATCGAGCACCTGCTGGTCCGTTTTCGCAGTGGATGCTGTTTTGTCGTCACTTTTTGCCGCAGTATCCGGCACGGTAGCAGTAGTATTTTGATCCGATTTAGCAGACTCAGTAGCCTGGGCAGCGGCCGTATCTTTATTTTCGCCTGTAGTAGATTCGGTAGCAGGATCCGTTGCGGCAGCCGTGTCCGTCTTCGCGGAAGAGGCAGTTCCTTCTCCGGTTACTTCTCCATTAGTTACCACTTCATTCACTTTCAGCTCGTTTAATTGCTCTTCTGCCTTACCTGTCGCTTCCTGGGCGGTATCCTGCTTAACCTTGCTCACTTGCTCACTGTCCGCCACAGGCGGGTTAGCCGGGCTGGAGTCCTCCGTAAACAGATAGTACGCAGACAGCACGACCATTAAACTCAACATGGACACCAGCCAAACGGTTTGTCTTTTGTTATTCATGTTCCGTCCTCCAATATCATTAAATTAGGATTTCATTTATCCCTGATTAGGATTTCAATCTATCCCTGCTTGCGCGGGACGACTGAAATTTTATAGGAAGGCACATTGAGTCCCTTCTGTACGGCATCCACAATCAACTGCTTCACGGTGGGGTTTTCTGCTCCCATCGCCACCACCAGCACTCCCCTCACCTGCGGCTTTACTTTTTTTGTAACAATCGGGGTGTGCTGACCTCCTGACGATTCATAGGTGACAATCTCTCCATCGCGTGTATATTGAGTGGTATGTCGCTGACCGCCATTGGCATCCGTCTCGTTATTTTCTTCCTGCATATCCTTCACATTACGTTGAACGATGACTTCCTCGGTGGAGTCAACTGTAACCATGACATCGACGGTTCCTACACCAACAATCTGCTCCAGCATCTGCTTCATATTATCTTCGAACACCCTCTCAATTCCGGCAAAGGAACTTTCCTCCCCCCCCCGTTGTCTGAAGTGCGGGTTCATTTTTCATCACTCCAGGCGGCTCCCGCCCCACGTTTTCCGGGTCCACCTTTTTCACATTGACAAACGAGTTAAAAAGCATGATCGCGACCCCGATAAGACCGAGAATAAGCAGCCAGCGAAATGAATTGAACCTTTTGGGCCCGTCTGCCCCCCCGCCCATCCATTGCTCCAGCTTTTTCATCCATTTGCCCATTTCTGCTCACCTCCTGTTACCATTCATGTGTACCGTCCTGCGAAGAAAGTACCTGCACATTTTTGCTGTCGACACCCCATTTTTCGTGCAACAGTCCCGTAATTAAACCGAAAGCTTGCGTATCTGCTGTCTTTTCAACATCAGAGCCTTCCGCATGGTTGTTGGCACCCTCTAACGTTCCCTTCTCTTGGTCCGATGCTTTTACAGGTGTTGGCTCTATGCGGATATTTACTGCTTTTTCAGCGACAGGCTCTACCATAATCGGCTTGGAGTCCAAATCTGGCGGGACATTCGTGTTTTTCTCCTTACGCCCAGACTGCTGCTCCGCCAACTTAACCACAACCGACTGAATCCCCGTTCCAGCCTCCAGATCGGACGCTCCCTGCTTCATCTGAGCAAGCGTAACCTGAACCGATTGAATTGCTAACCCGGTACTTTGCTCCAGCTGTCCCTTGATTTCCTTGGCGACCTCTTGGCCAGCCCATTGCATGGAGCTTTGCTCCTGTTGCTGCTTCAACTTGTTGCCTTTTGCCAATATTTCCTCCAATGTTGGTTCGCCCTTACCCGTCTCTGCCTGACGTTGAAGATCAAACGCGCGCCCCAGAAGCTCAGAGGGACTGGTACTCAGCAAACGCACGACCGGAGAGAGCAGCGTCAGTAGAATAAGCAGGCTGAGTACGAGCTTGACATACCTTTCCATGGAACGGCTTGGCAAGATCATATCGATAAAAGAAGCCAGCAGCACAATCAGCACCAGTTCCTTAAGCCAGCCTCCCAGCCAGGTCACGTCACTCCCCTCCCTCCGTTTGATTTCCGATCATTCTCTCACCTCATCATGACTGTCATATTGCCTGCCGCGAGCATGACCGTAATCGCAAGGAAGGACATTAAACCCACTGCCGCCAGCGCTGCGAAGACATAAATCATGCTTTTACCGATTGCGTCCAGGCATTCCACAATAGGCGTATCTCCCAAAGGCTGCATAATTGCTGCTGTGACTTTATAGATCAGGGCCAGCGTTAGAATCTTGAGGGCAGGGAAGGCGCAGAGGAACAAGATAATGATGACTCCCACTAGACCAATGGCATTTTTCACGAGCAACGAAGCCGAAATGACCGTATCTGTCGCATCTGCCAGCGCCTTGCCAACCACCGGAACAAAACTGCCTGTAATATACTTGGCCGTGCGGATCGTTAATCCGTCAGTTACAGACGACGTCAAGCCCTGTACGGAAATGACACCCAGAAAAATGGTCAAAAGCACCCCCAGCACCCCCACTCCGGCGTTACGCAGCAGATCGGCTAACTGGGTCAGCTTGTATTTGCCTGTCAGTGAGTTGACCAGATACAACACCGCCGAGAAGAACAGCAGCGGGAACACCAGCGTATGAATGACCGTCCCGACCGTGTTGATCATAAATACAATCAGCGGGTGGGTGACCGAAACCGTTACGACGTTGCCCATCGAAGCCAGCATGGTAAACAGCAGGGGCAGCATCGCCATCATAAACTGAATCATGCTGTCAATGGCTTCCTTTGCATAACCGATCGCTACACTAAAGCTGTTAATCGCCAGGATGATAATGACCATGTAGACAATGGCGTAGGCGACTTTGCTGACCTGATTACTTTCAAAAGCACTTTGCAGAGTTTCCAGCACCATACTCATAATGCTGAGCATGACAATGGTGACGAGCAGCTTGGCATTCACCCGAATTTCGTGGATGAAAAAGTCGGCTATGGCGCTCAATACACCTTTAATGCTGAACCCTTCACCGCCCGGAAGCAGCATATCCATGAAGGAAGGCGTTTTCTGATCAGGGAAAAATCCGCCATATTGCTGCATCAGCCCGTCCCAATAATGCTCTACCTCATCTTTGGGCATCTGCTCCGCCTGTTGTCTGATCCATTCATTCGCAGGTGTATCTGCAAACATGACCACAGCCGAGGCACACCAGAGACATAGCAGCAAAATGGCAACCACTTTGAGATTCGGCATGCCCTCCAGCCTTTTCATGGCATCACCCCCTCAGGCGGGCATCAGCTTCAGAATCGTGTCAATGATAATGCTGATAATCGGGATCGCCAGCACCATAATGAGCACCTTTCCTGTAAGCTCAATTTTGGAGGCAATCCCGTCTTGTCCCGCATCCCGAACCACCTGCGCTCCAAATTCGGCAATATAAGCGATACCGATAATTTTCAGCACGGTTTTAAAATAAATCATATCCATGCCAGATGACCTTGCCAGACGCTCCAGCACAGCAACTACGGACCCAATCTTGCCAATCAACAGTAAAAAAATGACGATTCCCGCGGCTGTCGCAATCAGAAAAGCAAACATCGGCTTCTGTTCCTTAATGACCAAAATAAGAACTGTGGCAATCAGGGCGAAGCCGACCACCTGAATGATTTCCATGTGTCCACCTACTGAAAAAGAAAGATAGATTTGATCTCTTGCAGAAGGTTATCCAGCATTCGTACCACCATGAACAGCACCACAACAAAGCCGATGACCGTTACCCAGTGGGCCATGTCTTCTTTGCCCATTTGCTTGAGTACGGTATGAATCATGGCGATAATAATGCCAATTCCGGCAATCTGAAAAATAGCGTTCACTTCTAAATTCATTCGAGCACCCCGCTAATAGATCAAAATGACGATCAATGCTCCGATCAGCAGTCCCAGGCTTCTGCTCATGCGCTCGTATCTCACCTGATCCGCCTGCGCCTGCGCTTCCTCATGGGATAGCTGCTGGATGGTTAGCGCAATGTGCTTGATCTGGTCTTCACGGTCGCTGGTTCCGAGACTGTAAGCAAGCTGCCGCATCGCTTCCTTCTCGGCCTGCTGCATACTGGAGCGGCTCCACGAGGCTTCAATCGCTTTATGCAGGCTTTCTCTGGCGGTCAGCCCAAAGGAGGGGTGCATCCAGTGTGAGGCTTGCTTGAACAAGGTTCGCAGCGGCTCCCGCAACGGCTCTCCCGTCTTGGCAAAAGCATCCGGTAGCGGTGACACCCCGTAGGAAACCTCGGTGGTCAGCCTTTGCAGCGCGAGAATCAGCTCTCTGATCTGCCGCGGCCTCAGCGCAAACTGCCTTGCCCGCTGCCAGCCAGCCAGCGTAGCGGCGAGTATAACCAACGCGGCACCCAGCAGCTTAAGCATAAGATATGCCTCCGTTCTGCCCTTCCCCAGACAGTGTCAGCCTGCGCTGTTTGGCATCTGCCAGCCGGAAGGAGACGCCCCGGCTCGTCCGCTCCAGCATGACGTAGAGCTGAAACAGCTCCTGTCCTGTAGTCAATCCGGCAAAAGCAGGCCGGGTCGCCATTTCAGCCACATCACGTCCATGTGCGGAAGCAATGACTGCGATCCCCGCATGAAGCGCTTCACGCACCGCTTCGGCATCCTCAGGTCGGCCGATTTCATCGACGATCAGCACATCTGGCGACATGGAACGAATCATCATCATCATGCCTTCTGCTTTCGGACATCCATCCAATACGTCGGTTCGAGGTCCAACATCAAAACCGGGAATGCCCTTGTGACTGCCGGCAATCTCCGAACGTTCATCTATAATGCCTACTTTGAGCCCGCTTCGACGCCCCCCATTGCTTTCCAGCCCCCCGTAGCTTAGTTGCCGGGCCAAGTCCCTAAGCAGTGTTGTTTTGCCATGCTGAGGCGGGGACAAGATGAGGGTATGAAGGATTTTACCGGATTTTCGATCCGCTACATAAGGCAATATGCGATCAGCTATACCGGGAATCGCCCGGGCAATTCTTACATTAAAGCTGCTTATATCCCTCAAATGCTCCACTCGCCCCCTGCTAAGCACCGTTCTCCCCGCCAACCCGATCCGGTGACCCCCGGGAATGGTAATAAACCCTTTGCGAAGCTCCTCCTCCATGGTGTACAGGGAATGATTGCTGATAAAATCCAGCAAACGGTGGGCATCCTCCCGGTCCGGCTTATAGGCTTCCATATGGTTCAAAGTCAGCCGACCGGCGGACGTTACAAAATGGTGTTCACCATTTGTATTAATTTCCAGCGGCCTTCCTTCCCGGACCCGAATTTCCTCCAGTTGCTTGAATATCGTTTCCGGAAGCTTTCCGAGTATACCGTGCAACGGTTCGGGAAATAACTCCAGCCATTCCATACCGATGCCGCCCCCTCACAGTTGTCCTTTTTCTTTAAGACAAGTCTATGGCCGACTCTCGCTTTTTATGCCGAAAATATATCGAAAACCTAGTCATTGATTTCAAAGCTCCTATCCGCCTTTAACAAACATATTCCCCGCCACCTAAAGCTCCTTCATGGAATCTGCAAAAATCAAAAAAGGCACCCCGAAGCCTTGACGGCTAAGGGATACCCTGGAACAAAAACAATAGATTCACAATAAAAGAGGCTGCCCTTCAGCCCATCACTCGCTGAAAAAACAACCTCTTACCTACCGCTATATTCTATGATTATAAAACTATGAATTTAGGAGGCGCAATATTCCCATTCAATTACCGACGGTCCTGCGGTCCACCTACAAATGCTTGCTCCTCAGTATCCAGATTGTACGCTGTATGCAGCGCCTGAATAACCCCATGGAGTTTGCCAGCCTCGATCACACACGATACCTTGATTTCAGATGTGCTTACCATTTTAATGCTCACGCCTTGTTCTGCCAACACAGCAAACATTTGCGCTGCAACGCCTGGATGGCTGACCATACCTGCACCTACGATGGATACTTTGACGAGGTTTTCTTCAGACGTCACTTCACGGTATGGAAGCTCTGTGCGAATGCCTTCCAACGTCTTCAAAGCTGCTTCGCGATCCGTTAGAGCCACTGTAAAGGAAAAGTCTGCTTTGCCAGCCTCAACACCGCTTTGCACAATAATGTCTACATCAATTTTGGCTCCCGCCAGCGTTCCGAATACTTTCGCCAATACACCAGGAGTATCGACTACGCCCAAAATACTGATTCTTGCTACATTTTTATCATATGCAATCCCACTGACTACTACGCCCTGCTCCATTACTGCATCCTCCTTTACGACCGTTCCTTCATTATGGTTAAAACTGGACCGCACAATCAGCGGTACCCGGTTATGTTTCGCATATTCTACCGCACGCGGATGCAACACTGCCGCACCCAGATTGGCTAATTCCAACATTTCATCATAGGAAATTTCTTTCAGCTTACGGGCAACCTCCACGATCCGTGGATCTGTAGAATATATGCCATCCACATCCGTGTAAATTTCGCAAGCATCCGCCTGGATCGCCGCCGCCAGCGCAACCGCCGTTGTGTCAGAACCACCACGTCCCAGCGTCGTAATATCTCCTTCAGCAGACATCCCCTGGAAACCCGCAACCACGACAATTTTATTACTGCTTAGTGCATCCAGTACCCGCTGAGGTTGGATGTCCGTAATTCTCGCCCGACCGTGCTCGGATTCGGTACGGAAACCAGCCTGCCATCCCGTAAACGATACCGCCTCATGTCCCAACTGCTGAATAGCCATCGACAACAATGCAATCGAAATTTGCTCGCCAGTCGTCATCAGCATATCCAACTCACGTGCAGGCAACTGCTCATTCAGCAATTTGGCCTGGTCGATCAGTTCGTCTGTTGTATCCCCCATCGCAGAAACAACAACTACACATTGATGCCCTTCACTCTGTTTCTCAACAACGCGTTTTGCCACGCGTTTCATGCGCTCCGTATCACCGACGGAACTGCCTCCGAATTTCATGACATACAAAGACAACGATATTCACTCCCTCAGACTCAACAGTATGTAACCTTGAGATGGCACAACCGACTTTGAACGTGACATCCTACGGCATAACTTTAGTACAGTATAATACGAAAGTGCTGTGCGGAGCCAATGTTTTTTAATAACAGTTGTCCATAACAAATAATCCCCTGCCCTTGACAAGGACAGAGGATATAACGAAGCTAGACCATTCTATGCGCGGGAAATGTATTTACCATCGCGTGTATCAATCAGCAGTACATCATCCTGGTTGATAAACAAAGGAACCTGAACATTTAGTCCTGTTTCAACTTTAGCATTTTTGGTAGCACCTGTAGCGGTGTTGCCTTTAATGCCCGGCTCCGTGTCAATAACCTTCAGCTCTACGCTGTTAGGCAGGTTAATCCCGAGAATTTCACCATTATAGCTAATGATGTTTACATTCATGTTTTCTTGCAGGAAGTTAAGTTCCCATTTCAGTTGATCACTGGAAAGATTGAATTGATCGTATGTTTCGTTGTCCATGAATGTATGCTCGTCTGCGCTCGCATAGAGGTAGGACACACCACGGTTTTCAATTTGCGCGCGGCCAATCGTTTCACCCGCACGGAATGTACGTTCAACCGTGTTGCCGTTACGCAGGTTTTTCAGCTTGGAGCGCACGAATGCCGCACCTTTACCTGGTTTTACGTGTTGGAAGTCCAGCACTGTAAAAATATCTCCGTCTACCTCGACGGTCAAGCCTGTTTTGAAATCATTAACGTTAATCACTAAAATACCCCTCCTACAGGACTGTTATCGTTATTAAACGACTGTAAATTCTTTGCTTGAATGTGTTAATACCTTGATGCCGCTATCTGTAATAACGATATCATCCTCGATCCGTACGCCGCCCAATCCAGGTACATAAATACCTGGTTCAACCGTTACAACCATGCCAGGCTCCAAAATATCATCGCTCGCCTTCGACAGACGCGTGGATTCATGGACTTCCAGACCCAAACCATGACCTGTGCTGTGTCCGAAATTGTCTCCATAGCCATGGCTTGCAATAATATCCCGTGTCAGCGCATCCGCTTCTCGGCCCGTCATGCCCGGCTTAATATGTTCCAACGCGTGAAGCTGCGCCTTGAGCACAATATCGTAGATCTCACGTAGCTGCGGCGACAAATCCCCTTGTGTAGCTACTGTACGTGTCAAATCGGAGCAATAGCCATCCAGCAACGCACCGAAATCAAACGTAATCAGTTCGCCCGCTTGTACCAACTTGGAGCTAGCTACACCGTGAGGCAGTGCCGAACGAACCCCGGATGCCACAATCGTGTCAAAGGAGGAAGACGTAGCTCCCTGCTTGCGCATGAAGAATTCCATTTCCAGATCCAGCTCACGCTCGCTGACACCCGGTTTGATGTAAGGCAAAATGTGTGCAAATGTAGCATCTGCCAAATCCGCCGCCCGCTGCATCACTTCCAGTTCTTCCGCATCCTTGTACACCCGTAGCTTTTCTACAATTCCCGATACCGGAATCAATGTAACAGGGGACAAATCTTCACTGTAAGCTTTATGCGTCGCAACAGATACATGATCCTGCTCGAAGCCTGTTTCGCCGATCTGATGGGAGGACAACAGCTCTTTCACCGTTTCCATGACTTGCGCAGCGTGCTGCACCACCGTAAAGCCTGCCGCTTGTTCGGCCGCCTGTGTCATATAACGAAAGTCGGTCAGCAGATAGCTGTGAGATTCCGTAATCAGCACATAACCCGACGAACCAGTGAATCCTGTCAAATATCGGCGGTTGACAGGGCTTGTAATCAATATAGCCCGCAGATCATGCTCGCCCAGCGCCTGCCGCAGCTTTAACACCCGGTCATTCTTCATCTTTCATCCCGCTCCCCTCTGTCAAATAACCAAATGCTATTTTAACACAGGCGATAGCCGCTTGAGAAGTTTTTGTTGTGCTCAGTCCCCAGCTTTCTCAGGCTCGCGCTTTCTCTCGTCCGTATACTCAACAGCAACGGTGTATCCGATAAATAGCCCCCACAGTATAAACACACAAATTTCCGTATAAATGGAGTTCCAGGTTAAACGATAAAGCGGATTCATCATTCCAAGCTTGGGACCTATCAACACGAATAAAATAACCCACCATACCAAGCCGTAAACGATGCCGGGCGCAGGCCCCTTATACCTACGCAACATCAATGTGTACACCAGTGACGCTACAACGGATAATGCGATAAAAAACAATAAACCCACCAGATGTCCCGCCGTTGTTTTCATGAACGAATGTTTAAAAAAAGGCTCTGCCAAAAATGCCGGTGCGACTACCGTAAAATGTAACGTATAAAACAACCAGCGCAGTAATCCCCAGAGCAAGCCTGCAAAAAATCCCAATTCGAGTGCAAAAGGAATAAGCGGCGTATGTATTTTGCCCGACTGCTGTCTTCCTCGACTGCTATTATTGTTATTATGGTCGCGTTGATCCTGAGATTCGCCAGACCGATCCTGATCATGGCCTGCATTGGGTATGGAGTAGGTTTCACTCATGTTGTTTGATCCCCTTTCAAGATGCAAAACTTTTTCCATGCTAAAAGGATGACTTTTATTGGCGCATGAAGAAGGCTGCATTTCCGATGGATTCTTGCATCATTTTGCTGGTAGTATGCTCTGATGGGGATGAGTTTAACACTGAACTTGGTGAGTTGTTGTTACATATGGGGAAGTGCTGCTGGGGTGGTGACTCATTATGTGTGCATATGTGTCCGCTACGAGAACGGATCATTCTTCCGATCGCTGTTGCCTCCAGATTTCTGATTTATACCCTCAAGGGTAGAAATCCGGAGGCAAAGGCGAACGCTACCGCTTCTTCAGAACGATTCCGTCCTCTCCGCTGCTTTTTGTGATTGTGCCACTTTTTTTGCTGTTCAACATCTAACGAACATTAAGAAAGAAACGTATTTACGCTATTGTTCAACAATTCAAAAGCTCTGAAAATAGAATTTGGGAAAATAGCAGCAAAAGCACACATCAAACTAATAACGCGCCTTTTTAGCATTTGAAGTCCAACTTCCCCTCCCCCAACCAAGGCAAATCGAGAGGTGGGCAGCAGCGGAAAGCTCGGATTCGTCCTGAAGAAGCGGTAGCGTTCGCCTTTATCCCCGGATTTTTACCATTACATCTTTTACAAAATCAAAAAATCTGGGGATAACAGCGATCGGAAGGATGATCCGAGCTTGGAGCGACTTCCTTCACCGCTTGAAGCAGCCTAAATACTTCCTCTCATTTCCCCCAACTAGATATTCCCTTCCAAATTCGATACAATATACAAAAAAGCACGTGTAAAGAGAGGTGAGACGGTTGTCACAAGCATCCAAGCCTGTAAGCTACGGTGGTCAGGCAGTCATTGAAGGTGTCATGTTCGGCGGCAAGCGTGTCAATGTCACGGCAGTTCGCCGCAAGACTGGCGAAATCACATATTTGGAAGTACCGCGCAAGGAGCAATCCTGGGTGTCCAAATTTCGCAGAATTCCATTGTTGCGGGGAATTGTAAGCATCATCGACTCCAGCGCCAAGGGTACAAAGCATTTGAACTATTCAGCAGACGCGTATGCTGATGATGAAGTAGACCCGAAAGAACGCGCTGAACAAAAGAAAAAAGAAGAATCCCGCTGGAGCCTGAGTATGATGATCGGTGTAGCTGCGGTCGGCATTTTATCCTTCCTGTTCGGCAAAATTGTGTTGACCCTCGTTCCGGTTATCGTGGAAAACTTCCTGTTCGGAAATTTATTTCACAACCAGATTCTGCATAACCTTGCGGAAGGGGCCATTAAGCTAATTCTGCTATTGGGTTATTTATGGGGCATTTCCCAAACTCCGTTGATCAAACGACTGTTCCAGTATCACGGAGCGGAACATAAGGTGATTACCGCATATGAAGCGGGTGAAGAACTAACTCCTGCTAATGTGCAAAAATACAGTCGTCTGCATTACCGTTGCGGTAGCAGCTTCATCATGCTCACGGTGATCATCGGGGTACTCGTATATTCCCTGTTTACGTATGATAATCTGTGGGAGCGTATGGGACAGCGGCTTTTGCTGCTTCCAATCGTGCTGGGGCTTTCTTTTGAATTTCTCAAGCTAACCAATGCCCTGCGGGAGATTCCGGTACTCCGTTATTTGGGATACCCCGGCCTGTGGCTGCAACTACTTACCACCAAAGAACCGACCGATGATCAAGTAGAGGTATCCATTGCTTCATTCAAGCGTATGCTGGAATTGGATGCCGAGTTGGAAAATGTACCTGTAAAGGAGACCTTCAACAGCTCGGTCCTTGATCCTGTGAAAGGATGAGTGAAAGATGAACAGACATGCGGTTATTTTCTGGCTTACCCTTGCCTTGGGCGCATATGGGATTGTGGATATGGTATGGAGAGGAAGCTGGGGCTTTCTTATGAGTTTATTGATTCCTGTCCTTGTTTTTGCAGTTATATTTCTGCTGTACAAATACCTGTCAGGACGACGCACCCGTACTCCCAAGATTAAACCCTCTGCACGCACTATGGCCAAAACAGCCAATACACGCAAGCAGCAGACTACAGGCAAGCGCAAAGCGTATCCTTTTCATGTTATTGAAGGCTCTAAGGGCAAAAACGAAGAAGAACAACCTAAGTATCATTAGTCGATCACACTCTAACATGATACACAAAGGAGCCATCACCCGCGTAATGAAAAATGACCGGGAAATGGCTCCTTTTTTAACCTCTTGATTCCAGCTCCAACTAGCAAGTAATTATTTCATGGCATACATCGTATCCTTCATTAATTGATACTTGTTATACTGCTGTTGGTAAGAAGCGATGCTCCATTTGTGGAAAAATGCGTCTCCTGCCTGCACACCAGAATCATAAAGCAAATTGCTTTGCTCAGGAGAAATGTTGAACTGTGCTGTGCGAATGCCCAGCGTCGGGATTTTAATCGTCCGATATCGGTTCTCCTGCTCAATATAACGCTCATCATGCGCTGATAGCATCGTATCAAAAATAGCTTGCAGCATCGTCAACGGCCCCCGTATATATGAAACCTTCGTTTCGGTTCCCGTTTTGCCCACCATCTGAAAGCCTACTGTTGGAATTGTTTTGGCCTTTCGTTCATTTACAGGCTCATCAAAAAGCCATAAAGGCAGATTACTTAGCAGTGCCCCATCGACAACAAACACAAATTGCTGTGAAAATTTTTTCCCTTTCGTGTGCAAAGGATCAAGTCTTAGCATAACGGGGTCGAAAAAATATGGGATGCTTGTGCTCATCCGAATGGCTTTGGCCACCTCCAGTGAAGAGGAGTTCATACCGAAACGTTTGATATCCTCAGGAAGCACCAGAATGCGTCCGTTCGTTATGTCTGAAGCAATAATGCGCAGCTTGCCTGGAGGCAGATCCGCGAACGTACGCACTCCCTTGGCAAGCAACAGCTCCCGCACCCAATGCTCCAATGCTTCTCCGGAGTACAGCCCTTTTTTAAGAAAAATACGAGCTGCCGGTCCAACCCATTTGATGTTAAACACCGGAGAACGCCGTAACAAGCTGACCAAGGGGGTTTTCTCGATCACGGCTTTCATTTCATCTGCTGAATATCCTGCCGCCAACAAAGCAGCTACAATAGCACCTGATGATGTACCCGCTACACGGTTGAATACAATTTCATGCTCCTCCGCAGCCTTGACTGCACCCGCCAGCGATATACCCTTAACCCCTCCACCCTGGAACACAGCATTGATCAGCATAGATCAAAAAACCTCCGTTCTCTTGGGAGTAAGCAGTACTACTGCTTATGTATGAGAACGGAGGCTTATTTAGAACCTATATGATCCATTTTACATAATTATTGATAATAATTTTGAAGAAGCTGAATGAGTCCGTACGGATTTTTCCGTAAATGCTGGGCACTAAAATAAATGTCCCCTTTGATCTGGTTATAATTTTCGTTCAGCTTGAGTTGCTTAATCAGCTCTTCGGCAGATTGCCAGCCCTTTTCAGGAGTGCCGATTTTATAAGGAGAATGTCCGATGTACAGCTTAACATCTGAATTTTTGACCTCATTGGACCACCATGCCACAAGCTTGTCATAGCCAGCGGCCGGGAAACCGATACTCCAATAAATCTGTGGAGCTACATAATCAATCCAGCCTTTGTTAATCCAGGTACGTACATCGGCAAATGTCGTATCATACGCTGTAACGCCTGCCTTCGTATCTGATCCGGTTAAGTCCTGAGACTTGTTGCGCCACACTCCAAAAGGACTAATACCGAATTGCACTTTGGACTTGCTTGCATGAATGCTTTTGCCCAAATCACGGACAAAGCTGTTCACATTATCTCTCCGCCAGTCGCCTTTGTTAGAGATTTTGTTGGCATTATAAGCTTGAAAAGTCGCATCATCATCAAAAGTACCGCTGTATGGATAGAAATAGTCATCCAAATGAACGCCGTCAATATCATATCCGTCCACAACCTCCATAATCGCAGCAATGACATGCTGGCGAGCGGCGGGAATACCGGGATTGATGTATAG
Source organism: Paenibacillus sp. RC334 (assembly GCF_030034735.1). NCBI lineage: Bacteria > Bacillati > Bacillota > Bacilli > Caryophanales > Paenibacillaceae > Paenibacillus > Paenibacillus sp. RC334. The sequence continues at coordinate 3,382,284 of NZ_CP125370.1, forward strand.
CTGACTGCCATTCTTAACGATCCAATCCGGATGTTGGTTAGCGACATGGTTTGCAGCTAAACCACTGGTCGTTCCTGTAGAATTGGCGCGGAAAGGGTTGAACCAGGCATGGAACTCCATCCCCCGCTTGTGCGATTCACTAATCATAAATTTTAAAGGATCATAGCCCGGATTTTTACCCTGGGTGTTCGTCAGGTACTTGCTCCATGGCACAAGATTGGACGGATACAGCGCATCCCCGCTGGCCCGGACCTGAACAAAAACCGCATTAATACCCATACCCTGCAAATCATCAAGCATTTTGGTAAATTCCTGCTTTTGCTTCTCGGTACTGCTTCGGGCGGCGGAAGAAGGCCAATCCCCGTTAATCGTAGAAATCCAAGCCCCGCGCATGGAAGTCGAAGCTTTCACTTGCACGACATTTCCCTGCGAAGAATTGGAGCTGCCCTCATTGGTTGATGTAGACGGAGAAGTAACACTCGCTTGCACATCATCATTGATTCCCTGATTCGTATCTACACTTCCCGGATTGTCAGATGTGGACGTATTGGAGCTGGAGCCGCCACCGGAGGATGTTGTTCCGCCAGTGGCGGCACCCTCTTTACCACTATTTAACGTAATGACTCGCTCTGAAGCCTGCCAGTCCACTTTTAATCCCAACTCTTCCCCAACAAAACGCAGCGGCACCATGACTCTTCCGCTCGTCATACGCGCAGATGCGTCCAATCGAACTGACTTGCCATTCACCATAGCACTCTGTCCGCCGTTTTCCATAGAAATGTTCTTGTCTTGTGCTGTAATGGTTACCGTACCGGACGATGCTGACCAGTTGACCTGAGCGCCTAATCCCTCACTGATCACCCGCAAGGGTACCATCGTTACGTTGGCTCCCTGTACAATGTACGGCAACGCATCACTTTGCAGCGGTTGCCCGTCCAATATAATTTCAATCTCTCCGTTTGGAGCCGCTTGCGCTCCTGGCACAACTGCCGTCTGCACCGCCAGCAGTAAACCCGCAGCCAGTGCCCATGTTTTCTTCCAATTCATATGATTACAATCCTCCGCTAACCCGTTAATTTTTAACCCCTGTCTTGTCCTGCTATATAATGGATAGACGCTAATACCCGGGTATTTGTTGCGGTAGGGACAAATAAAAAAGCATCTGTCCTTACGGACGATGCCTGTCAGGAATCACCACTCAATTCCTTGTGTATATCGTGAAGCTGGCGCAAACGATCTTCATCCCGGCGGAAATATTCGACCAATGTCTCAATGCGGGTGATGGAATCCCAGCTTAAATGGTGCTCAATACCTTCCACATCTTTATAGATCAGGTCCTTGTCGACCCCAATCATATCCAGAAATTGCTCTAGTAACTGGTGGCGATCAACCAGCCGTTTGCCGACCTTTTTCCCTTTGGGTGTTAAAATTAATCCCCGATATTTCTCATATACGAGATAGTCATCCTTATCCAGCTTCTGGATCATCTTGGTAACGGACGAAGGATGGACCTCCAGACCCTCTGCGATATCCGAGACACGGGCGTATCCCTTCTCATCAATCAGCTGGTAAATGCGCTCCAAATAATCTTCCATGCTTGGCGTTGGCACTTGTTTCCCTCTTTTCTGTTATTGAACGGGCGCTTACCGCCTTCATTTCCTGCGTTGAACCTACATATGTAATGATACATGTTATCATTGCCTATTGGCAAGTCTCATCCCTCTGCTCACAGCTATTGCCACGTTTTGTTCAATTTAAGCAGGGCATACTAATAGCGTCCTTGTATCATTCTCCTATGGCATGAGTTAGAGTTGGACACCCAAGCTACTACTGGATATTTATTCCTGAAAGGAGCGTTACCCATGTCCACGCTTAAGCGTACTCCTGTCAAAACCAAAGGAACCAAACCGTTCGTGCCTGATCTGGTATTTTTCGAGCCGGACGCACTGAATTATCCCAAGGGTCAGCGTATTATGGATTGGGTCAAAGCCAAAGACATTCCGTATCGTATGACCACATCTCATAACCGGATTACCAATTTACCGGGCGAAACCGAAGTTGAAAAATATCGAATGGCGAAAAAGACGTTGGTCGTCGGTATTCGCAAAACGCTAACCTTCGACCAATCCAAGCCCTCTGCTGAATACGCCATTCCTATTTCGACCGGATGTATGGGACACTGCCACTATTGTTATTTGCAAACGACATTAGGGGCAAAGCCGTACTTACGCGTCTATGTCAATACCGATGATATCTTATCGGCAGCTAAAGGCTATATCGAGGAACGTGCACCCGAAATAACTCGTTTTGAAGCAGCCTGTACCTCCGACCCGATCGGTTTGGAGCATATCACCGGATCGCTCGGAGAATTGATTCGTTTTATGGCAGACGAAGAATTTGGTCGCCTGCGTTTTGTTACCAAATATCATCATGTCGATCCGCTGCTAGATATTCAGCATAATGGTCATACCCGCATCCGGTTTAGCATTAATTCCGATTATGTTATTAAACAGTTTGAGCCTGCGACTTCGCGCTTCGAGGAACGCATTGGAGCAGCGGGCAAAATCGCCCTAGCCGGTTATCCGCTAGGCTTTATTATCGCGCCAATCATCTGGTATGACGGCTGGGAAGAAGGATATGGCGAGCTACTGCGCAAATTGGGTGAAACCTTGCCTCAGGATGCCACAAAAGATCTGACGTTCGAATTGATCCAGCATCGTTTTACCAAAACATCCAAGGCTGTGATCGAGAAGCGTTATCCAAAAACCAAGCTGGAAATGGACATGGAGAAACGCAAGAAAAAATGGGGACGTTGGGGACAGAACAAATACGTTTATCCCGATGAACAGCAAAACGCACTGCGAGAATTTATCACCGAGCGCATTTTTGAACATTTTCCATTAAGTCGTATTGAGTATTTCACATAACCAGCATCCAATCCGGCGTAATCCGTTGTAAAAACAGCGTTACACCCGTCATATGATCCGTTACTAGCAAAATTCCGGTGATGATCAGCAGTATACCGCCTGTTTTGACGATAATTGACGTGTAACGCGAGGATAGACGAACAGAGCCGACCAGTAAAGCCAATGCAAAAAATGGAATCGCAAAACCAAGCGCGTAGCCTGTGACCAGCTTGAACCAGGTATGATGCTCTACTGCCGCCAAAGCGATAATAGCTGTCAGCATGGGACCGATACAGGGAGACCAGCCTGCCGCAAATCCGATTCCGATCACAAAGGAACCGGCATAACCGGCAGGCTTCCATGTCCAGCGAAGCTTATGCTCCCGCATCAAAATCAAAGGCCGTACCACGCCAAGAGATACCAGCCCCATCACCAAGATCAGTATCCCCGCAACCACCCTTAGCGTATCCCCATAATTGCCAAACCATTCTCCCAGCAACCCTACACTTGCACCCAAGGAATAAAACACAACGGAAAAACCCAGTACAAAAGCAAGGGTATGTCCCATCGTACGGTAACGCACCTCAGCCTTATGCCGTCCTTCGGCCAGTTCATGTGCCGACATCCCCGTCATGTAAGATAAATAAGAGGGATACAGTGGCAAACAGCAAGGTGAAAAAAAGAAACCAATCCTGCTATGATCGCCAACCCGGCGTTAACATCCGTCATCATCATTTCCTCCCGCCTGTCTTAAGTAAACGCGAGCAAACAAGCCCTATTACTAAAACATACGTGAGGACGCAGCAAAATATGTTGCAACCCAAAAAGCGTATGCCCCGGCATAAAAACCGAAAGACATACGCTCATTACTTGTTTTATTTATTTTACAATCGCGCCGTTAGGCATGCTTTCCGGTACTGTAGCCAGCGTAAGCTGATCTCCGTGCGATGCTGCTAAAATCATGCCTTGTGACAGCTCCCCACGCAGCTTCACAGGCTTAAGATTGGTCACACAAATCACCTTGCGTCCAACCATATCCTCCGGCGTGTAAAACTTGGCAATGCCCGATACAACCTGACGCTGCTCATAACCAAGATCAAGTTGGAGCTTCAACAGCTTGTCGGCCTTCTTCACAGGCTCACAGGCGATAACCTGAGCGACGCGCAGTTCTACCTTGGCAAAGTCCTCAATACCAATCTCTTCCTTCGCCTCTGGCGCTTCCTGGCCCGCCTCAGCCGCATTCTGCGGTTGAAGCTGCGCGGTAGCTTCCTCTGGCTTCTTGCCACCCGTCATCGCTTCGACTATGAAAGCAACCTCCTGCTCTGAATCCAGACGCGGGAAGATGGGATTGCCTTTGACCAGTTGCGTTCCTTCCGGAATGCGACCAAACTGCTTGCCGCTTTCCCATGTAGTCAGTTCACCTTCGTTGATGCCCAGCTGTTCCCAAATTTTATGCGGAGCGCGGGTCAAGAACGGCTGGAGCAAAATAGACGCGATGCGCAAGCTTTCTACCAAATGCACCATAACGGATGCCAGCTCACGGCGTTTGTCCTCATCCTTGGCCAGGTTCCATGGTTGTGTTTCGTCAATATACTTATTGCTGCGGCTAATAAATTGGCTGATCGCCGCCAGTGCCACGGAAAACTCCATGTTTTCCATCGCTTCTTCTACTTTACTGTAAGTCACTGTTGCCATTTCTTCCAAAGCCCCGTCGAATGCTGTTACATTCGCTTCATAAGCCGGAACCTTGCCTTCAAAATATTTGTCTACCATCGCTACGGTACGGTTCAACAAATTGCCCAGATCATTCGCTAAATCAGAATTGACCCGATCAACGAAGCTTTCCGGTGTAAAGGTTCCATCCGCGCCGAAAGGCACCTCGCGCAGCAAGTAGTAACGAAGTTGATCCAGACCATAGCGGTCAATCAGCGTTACAGGGTCTACGACGTTACCTTTGGACTTGGACATTTTACCGTCCTTCATGAGTAGCCAGCCGTGTGCAAATACTTTTTTAGGCAACGGGAGATCCAGCGCCATCAGCATGATTGGCCAGTAAATCGTGTGGAACCGTACAATTTCCTTCCCTACGATATGCACATTGGCAGGCCAAAATTTATCGTATAGCTCGGTATTGGAGGAACCATAGCCCAGGGCTGTAATGTAGTTGGAGAGCGCATCAATCCACACGTATACGACATGCTTCGGATCACCCTTCACCTTAACGCCCCAGTCAAAGGTTGTACGGGATACAGCCAAATCCTCCAGCCCCGGCTTGATGAAGTTGTTAATCATCTCTTTTTTACGGGATTCCGGCTGGATAAACTGCGGATTCTCCTCATAAAATTGCAGCAAACGATCAGCATACTTGCTCATACGGAAAAAGTAACACTCTTCCTTGACCAGTTCTACAGGGTGGCCACTGTCCGGGCTTTTACCTCCAGCCACGTTGCCTTCCGCATCCTTGACCACGTCAACCAGTTGAGTTTCCGTGTAATAAGTCTCGTCAGGAATGCTGTACCAGCCTTCGTATTCGCCCTTGTAAATATCCCCTTGCTTGAGCAAACGATCAAATATTTCCTGTACAACGCTCTTGTGCCGTTCTTCCGTTGTGCGAATAAAATCGTCATTGGAAATATCGAGCTTCCGCCATAAATCCTGAATCCCTGCCACAATATCGTCAACGAAACGTTGCGGTGTTTTGCCAGCCGCACTCGCCTTCTGCTCAATCTTCTGTCCATGCTCATCCGTTCCTGTCAAATAGCGCACCTCGTAGCCGCGCAGCCGCTTGTAGCGTGCCATCGCATCTCCGGCTACCGTAGTGTACGCATGACCGATATGTAGCTTGTCGCTTGGATAATAAATCGGTGTCGTAATGTAAAATGTTTTCTCATTGGACATGTGTATTGCCTCCTGTTTTGTTCATGGCAGCAAAATAAGGCATGCTCCCCTGAATTCGGTACTCCAATTCATGTTTTTCACACCAATTGGGCACAAAAAAGACCCCCGTCCCTATGGGACGAGAGTCACCTCACGCGTTACCACCCAAATTTCCCGTATCCTCGCAGACTACAGGCTTCACCAGTCACTTCTGACCGCCCATTAACGCTGGATCACGCCTTTCCCTTACGGTTGCCCCTATAAACATTGAACTGCTGGCAAACACGCTCGAAAAAGGTTCCTCCAGGACCATATTCAGGCTTCGTTCCAGACCGGTTTGCAGCTAACCCCGGCTCTCTGTACTGGACGGCTGACCCTACTCATCCCTTCACAGGAAAACATTATTATCCAAAATATAACCAAACCCGCATAGCTATGTCAAGTCAATCCCTTCCCGGTACGGTCAGCAAAACGATCTTCATCGGATCTATTCGCCCTCTTTTTAGCAGGAGGCACCAGATCTACACCACCTGGATGAAAGGGATGGCACTTCGCTATACGTTTGGCGGCCAGCCAGGAGCCCTTGAGCACACCATGCACCTCCACCGCCTCAAGTGCGTACTTTGAACACGTCGGATAGAAGCGACAGGTTGGTGGCTTTAACGGTGAAATATAGGATCGGTATAACTTAATCGGAGCTTGAACCACTCTGCGTGTGGTAATCTTCATTTCAGTAGCCTCCGTGGCTGTGAGTGTGACCGCTCGCCTGTTTGTATCCCCCATTAGAATTGGCCTCTGCTTGCCCGTTCTTCTTCTGGCATTCCTTGCAATAACCGAAAATCTCAAACTTGTGTTCAACGATTTGGAACTGATCTGTCGTATCTGTCATCTGCATCGGGCAGAAAGAGATCGGTAAAGTTTTCTGACAGCTCAGGCAAATCATATGATGGTGGTGATGATGCTCATTGCAGCTCACCTTGAACTTCATCCCATCCTCAAAAGATACCTGCTCCAGGACACCCAATTCCTGCATCACACGCAAATTACGGTAAACGGTGTCAAAGCTGAGTCCGCTGTATTTTTTACCCATATATTCATAAACGTCTTTTGGGGACAGATACCCTTCATTCTCGGAAAATAACGTGGCCAGCGTCTTGCGCTGATCCGTAATACGCAGTCCCTGAGTGGACATTGTTGCGATAATTTCATCCTTTGTCAGCATGCGTTTCACCCTCCCCTGTCTGTAGTTTCAGGTTATCTGATGCAGGCTTAGGCTTGCATCTACTTATTATACCACGATTAAAGTCAAAGTTATAAGAGATATTCGCGCTCTTGATAAAGAAAAAGACGTTCTCCTGTGCTTGAACCGAATCCGCAACAGGAGAACGCCTTTATTCTGTAAGTGATCTGACTTTAAACGGTGAATGATGAGACCCTTCGGTCTAAAGCGATAAACAAAACCGGATGTTCATATTAATTTTTAATAGCTGGTAATGGCATAACTACCACGGAAACTGGCAAGTTACTACCCGCCGCAGCAGTGAAATACATCTCTACACTTTCCTCGATATGACCTGTACGATACAGTACACTCATCTCATTCGGAGCCCACACGGAGCCGTTCGTCGGGATACCCACTACCTGATTATTCACCATAGCATAGCCAGAGTATTCACCACCACGCGGATTAAATGTAATCAGGGAATACGGCGCTACGCGATCCAGTTTAACCTTATACACAACACCAAAATTACCCGCATTGGAGGAAGAAGAACCGTCCAGACCGTCTGAACCAAGCAGGTTCGGGTCTACTTTATTGTCGCCAAGAACGATACGCTGAGCTGTTTTACCAACCTCTTCCGTATATTGAAGCGTAATATCCGAATTCGCATACGTTCCACGGTTATGAATGCCGTCCTTAGGCAGTTTTGCGAGAGTAGGCATTGCAGTCAACGGATCTGCATTTGCATCTAACACAACAACTGTGTATTGAATAGGTTGATCCGTATACAAGTCGGATAAGAGAGAAATGACCTGTTTTTGCTTAATTTTTTGCGCATTCAAATCCTGTAAAATAACGCGGCTTTCGCCTGGATTCAGAATTGTGCTGGAACGTTTGCTTCCATCCTGCATGGATTGAAAGTACCGCTGAATCGAAATCTTACCCGCAGCCGTCGCAAACTCAGATGGGCCGGCGAAACCGGAATTTTCGACGTTCAGATTGGTAGCAGTAATATTATTGTTGGTTGCGATAACGTACATTTTTACATCTCTGCCCGTTTCATTCACATGATGGACGAGTATACGTGTGCTGCCTGATCCCATTTCCTGATACACAATGCCATCCTGGAATACACGTTCCGGGCTGTTAGCACGGATCAGAAGGCGTGGTGAAGATGTACTGGTTACCGGAATGGTAGCCATGGTAGGCACCTGACTGCCATCTACACTGTATTTATCACCAAAGGGCGTGAAGATTTTGTTGAAATCATCTTCATTGTACAGCAGTTCATTCGTAATTTTAATCGTTTGACTTACTGTACCCGTTTCGCCATGTTTGTCGGTCACGGTCAGTGTAATGGTCACATCACCTGGCTCGAAAAACGCCAGCTTCTTGTTCACCCAGTCACGCTTGGTGATGGCATTTTCATCGTCCGTACTCAAGTCGGTAATGGTAATTTTTTCACCCATTTTGTATTCTTTTTTATCAGTCGTAAACAGAGCCACCGGCGGTTGGTTTGGCGGTCTTACTGTGATGGTCACGGAGTAAGGATCGCTCCAGTTCCCTGCCGAATCAAGAACGGAATATGTAACTACATATGTACCCGGCTCCTGAAATACATCCTGCTTGCCTTCCCAACGCTGGTTCACAATCGGAAGACCTGTAGGAGAAGATTCCTTCGTAAGATACGTAACTGTCGTTTGGCCTGCATAGATATCTTTTTGCTGAACCGTGAAGGAAGCTTTAGGCTTTTGATTCAAATCCATAATAACCTGTTTTGTAATATTATTTACAGTATAAGGAATATTCAAGGCCTGTGTAATAGAGGTCAACGGCACCATAAATACGTTCTTTTGCTGGAATGCCGGTCCCTTCATTTGTCGAGCCTCACCGTTAACCGTATAAATTTTGCTATCAGTCTTGAAGCGTAGCACGTTTGTACCTTGGGTGATAACGGTTTCCTTGGTAGCAGTGTCATAACTAAACTGTAATCCGACGCGGCTGACAAGCGAACGGATAGCTACATAAGAAACACCGTCCTTGACTGTCATCGGCTGAGTCGCCGTGTACACCTGTCCGTTTTGTTCCATTTTTGCGCTGTTCAAATACAAAATCAGTTGATTTGCACTCATGGATGTTGGAGAACCACCAGGGTTGATGATCGTTCCGTCCCCACCGTATACATCATTGGATACGTTCGATCCGTTGGTTGTATCCGTCGGCAAACCAGACAATGGATCATTGGATACGCCTGTGTTATCAGGTGTCACCATGTCATTTTGTGTTCCAGTGCTATCTTGTCCCCCGATGCTATTATCAACGCCGGAATCTGTGACATTGGCCTGAGCCTGCTGTCCGCTAACCGAATCGGTGGATTGAACAGTGGATACTGCTTCTGCTCCTACAGGGGCTACTGCAGCCACCTGGGCTACCGCAAGCGCGGTGAGCATGGTCCATTTCTTGAAATTCATTCTCTGTCTCCTTCTATTACCAAATTATTATCATCCCCGTAAAAAGTCATACTATTAGACGCGGCTGTTGCCCAAAAGTTGCTGGGAATTTTTCTGAACATGAAAAAAAGGGAACTTTCTCCTGTGGCTGCAAGAAATACTACAACAAAAAAACGCCGCCCCATCTGACCTGATGGGGCGGCGGCTTCATAAACAGAAAGTATTTTAACGGTCATTCAACATTATGACGGACGGACGGCGACATTTATCCCTGCAGTCTCCAGACGGCCCTCTTCAATGAGACGGTAAGCCCGTTGGACCTCTTCATCTGTAGGGGAAGGAACCCCTTCCAGCGGATACGCCTTGCCGAGCATTTCCCACTTGTATACACCCATTTGATGGTAGGGTAAAATTTCGAACTTTTCGACTCCGTTCAACGTTCCGATAAACCGTCCCAAATTCAGCAGATCCTGCTCATCATCATGAATACCCGGTACAAACACGTGTCTAATCCACATCTTGCGCCCTTGTTCAGACAACCAGCGTGCCGTACTCAGCATACGGTCATTGGACTTGCCTGTAAGCTTAATATGCTTGTCGTTGTCAATATGCTTAATATCCAGCAACACCAAGTCTGTTACGTCCAGCAGTTCATGGATACGGCCTGCATCATTAAAACCGTTACTGTCCAGCGTCGTGTGCAAATTCCAGCGTTGCTTCACTTCTTTGAACAGCTCTGCTACAAAATGAGCTTGCAGTGTCGGTTCTCCACCGGATACGGTCAATCCGCCTCCCGAAGAACGGTAGTAGGCTAAATATGGCTCAATTTCAGCCAATACCTCTTTCAGTGTCATTGGATTGCCTTCATTTAAAGCCCAGGTGTCCGGGTTGTGGCAATATTGACATTTTAACAAGCATCCTTGCATAAAAAGCACGAAGCGGATGCCAGGACCATCTACGGTCCCGAAGGTTTCCAATGAGTGTATGTGACCTTTCAGCATGTTGCATCTTCCTTCCCGCATCCGCTATGCGTGCGTCGTTGTAATATGTGATACGTAAAGCTTTGTTACATTGTACCGTGGAAAGTACGATTAATGACATCCAGCTGTTGTTCACGAGTCAGCTTGATAAAGTTAACGGCATAGCCTGATACGCGAATCGTAAGCTGTGGATAGTTTTCTGGGTGATCCATCGCATCCAGCAATTGTTCACGAGCAAACACGTTAACGTTCAGATGATGCGCATGGCTTCCAAAGTAGCCGTCCATCATGGAAACGAGATTCGTTTTGCGTGTTTCTTCTTCTTTACCCAGTGCTTTAGGCACGATAGAGAAGGTATTCGAGATACCATCCAGACTGTGCTCGTAAGGCAACTTAGCTACGGAGCTAAGGGAAGCCAAAGCACCTTTTTTGTCGCGTCCGTGCATTGGGTTCGCACCTGGTGCAAACGGTTCGCCAGCTTTACGTCCATCCGGTGTTGTACCTGTTTTCTTACCGTACACCACGTTGGAAGTAATGGTCAATACAGATTGAGTAGGAATCGCATTCCGGTAAGCTTTGTGCTTGCGGATCATGCCCATGAAGGACTCTACCAGTTCTACTGCGATGTTATCTACACGATCATCGTTATTACCGTAGCAAGGGTATTCCCCTTCAATTTCAAAGTCAATGGCGATGCCTTTTTCGTTACGGATCGGTTTCACCTTCGCATGTTTAATGGCGCTCAGGGAATCGGCTGCAACGGACAGACCAGCAATACCACAAGCCATCGTACGGACAATATCACGGTCATGCAACGCCATTTCAATCCGTTCGTAGCTGTACTTGTCATGCATGTAGTGAATAACGTTCAAAGTGTTCATGTACAGTTTTGCCAACCATTCCATCATTGGCTTGAAGCGGCTCAGCACTTCCTCGTAATCCAACACTTCACCTGTAATTGCAGGATATTCAGGGCCCACTTGAGCACCTGATTTTTCATCCACACCACCGTTGATGGCATACAACAAAGCTTTAGCCAAGTTGGCACGGGCACCAAAGAATTGCATTTGTTTACCGATTTTCATTGCCGATACACAACAAGCGATACCATAATCATCGCCATAAATCGGACGCATCAGATCATCATTTTCATACTGAATGGAGCTAGTTTCAATAGAAACTTTGGCACAATATTTTTTGAAGCCTTCAGGCAATTTTTCAGACCACAGTACAGTCAGGTTTGGCTCCGGTGCAGGTCCCAAATTGTACAGGGTGTGCAAGAAACGGAAGCTGTTTTTAGTAACCCGAGTTTCTCCAGTAATGGACATACCGCCAATGGATTCAGTTACCCATGTTGGGTCTCCGCTGAACAGTTCATTATAGTCAGGTGTGCGCAGGAATTTAACAATACGCAGTTTCATAACAAAATGATCGACCAATTCTTGTGCTTGCTCTTCTGTCATTGCGCCTTCTTCCATATCCCGTTGAGTATAAATATCAAGGAAGGAAGATACACGTCCCAAGGACATTGCAGCACCATTTTGTTCTTTGATCGCTGCAAGATAGCCAAAATACACCCATTGGAAAGCTTCTTTTGCGTTGTTAGCAGGCTTTGAGATGTCGAAACCATGCTCAGCAGCCATTTGTTTCAGCTCGTTCAAAGCGCGAATTTGCTCGGAAATTTCTTCACGCAGACGAATTACGTCTTCTTCCATGGAATCCACTTCAAGGCTTTTCAGTTGAGCCTTTTTGTCTTTAATCAGGAAGTCTGCGCCGTACAGTGCTACACGACGGTAGTCACCGATAATGCGACCACGACCATATGCATCTGGCAAACCAGTGATAATACCCGCTTTACGAGCTGCTCTCATATCATCGGTATAAGCGTCGAATACACCCTGATTATGCGTTTTGCGAATATGAGTGAAGATATCAACAATGCTTTGCGGTACTTCAAAGCCATAGGCTTTGCAAGCGTCGATCATCATCCGGATTCCACCAAACGGCTGCAAAGAGCGTTTGAATGGAGCGTCTGTTTGTACACCGACAACTTGTTCTTTATCCCGGTCTAGATAGCCCGGCTTATGTGAAATAATGGTGGATGGCGTATTCACGTCTACATCAAGCACGCCACCGTTTGCCAACTCTTTTTTGGTAAGATCGGATACAATATCCCACAGTGCAGTTGTGTTGGCAGTAGGACCAACTAGAAATTCCTCGTTACCGACATAAGGTAAGATATTGGTTTCAATAAAATCGTTGACGTTGACTTCTTTAGTCCATTTACCTTTTTTGAAACCTCTCCAGCCAGATTGTTGCTCTTGTAATTCTCTCTCAATCACCGACATGTAAATCCCTCCAAATTGTTTGGTCTTCCGGACTTGTGATTTTTTTCACATTAAAATAGTGTCTCGAGCCCGGCCTTTTCACCGATGCCTTACGCTCAGTGTCGGGACCTTTCTTACACCCTTATTGTAGAATAATGATAGAGTGTAGTATGTGACAAAAATCACAATACAGGTGACATTTATCACTTTATTTTCTTTAGCTTCACGCCCGTACTTTTATCCTTGCCGTTCACCCCCCTTCCCAAACCAACAGGCCCTCTATATAGAGAGCCTGCGTTGGTATTAACGGGAAAATGCTTAGTCACAAGCCTCTTCGTACCTATATATTATTGGTCAAAACGTCCGTAGAAGGCATTGCGGTATACATCAGCCAATTCGGTAACCAGCGGCAGCTTCGGATTCGCAGTTGTACATTGATCCTCAAAAGCGCGGTCAGCCAGATAATCTACACGCGATTCAAAATCCTTCGCATCGAAGCCGATTTGCTGGAACGATTCCTCGATACCGAGTGTTTTGTTCAACTTGCGGATCGCTTCGATCAGACTGTTAACCCCTTCTTCCGTTGTACGGGCAGGCAGTCCCAGTATGCGTGCAATTTCTGCATAACGCTCATCCGCAACAAAGTGCGAATATTTAGGGAACGAAGCAAACTTCGTTGGTTTTTTCGCATTATAACGAATGACGTGTGGTAACAAAATGGCATTCGTGCGACCGTGCGCTGTATGGTATTGTCCGCCCCATTTGTGCGCAAGACTGTGGTTAATACCCAGGAATGCATTGGCAAACGCCATCCCTGCCAGTGTGGAAGCATTATGCATTTTTTCACGAGCCAGCTTGTCGCCAGTCAGAGCCGATTGCTCCAGGTATTGGAATACCAGTTGAATGGCTTTAATCGCCAGACCGTCTGTGTAGTCACTAGCCATTACGGACACGTAGGCCTCGATAGCATGCGTCAGTACGTCCATACCTGTATCCGCTACAGCTGTTTTAGGCAGCGAGTATACAAACTCAGGGTCAATAATTGCCACATCAGGAGTCAGCTCATAGTCAGCCAGCGGATACTTCGTGTTGCCCTGATTTTTGTCTGTAATAACTGCGAACGACGTAACTTCCGAACCTGTACCCGAGGTTGTAGGAATGGCTACAAATTGTGCCTTCTGACCAAGACGCGGGTATTTGTAGATCCGTTTGCGGATATCCATGAATTTTTGTTTCAAGTTGTTGAAATCAGTATCTGGGTATTCATAGAACATCCACATGCCTTTAGCCGCATCCATCGGCGAACCGCCGCCCAATGCAATAATGCAATCCGGTTGGAAACGTCTCATCATTTCAGTACCACGTTCTACCGTAACTGTCGATGGATCTGGCTCTACTTCAGAGAACACTTCGATAGCTACTGGCGTTTGGCGTTGGTGTAAATAATGAATGACACGATCCACATATCCGAGTTTCACCATCATAGGGTCTGTGATAATGGCTACACGTGTGATATCAGGCATTTTAGCAAGATACTGAGTCGAATTTTTTTCGAAATAAATTTTGGAAGGTACTTTGAACCATTGCATATTCACCGTTCGTTTCGCCACCCTTTTCACATTAATCAAGTTGACTGCCGATACGTTCGACGAAGTCGAGTTACGTCCGTACGAACCACAACCCAGTGTCAGCGATGGAAGGTTGGTGTTGTAGAGGTCACCGATCGCACCATGTGTGGAAGGCGAATTTACAATGATACGGCCTGTTTGCAAACGGTTTGCGAACCGAGCGATAACGTCCTCATCGTTCGAATGAATAGCGGACGAGTGGCCCATGCCCCCGAATTCCACGACTTCAGCAGCGCGTTGAATACCTTGTTCCGCATTTTTTACTTTATAGCAAGCCAATACAGGACTCAATTTTTCCGCAGACAATGGGAATTTTGTTCCTACCCCTTCAATCTCAGCGACCAAAATTTTAGTTCCTGCTGGTACTGTGATACCACTCATTTCAGCAATTTTTACAGCAGACTGCCCGACAATAGCTGGGTTCACTGCACATTTCTCGACATTCATAGCTCCTTGAGTGAGCTTAGCTGCTTCTTCTTTATTTACAAAATAGCAGCCGTTAGCGATCATCAATTTTTTCACTTGTTCGAAGATTGGCTCTTCGATAATAACCGCTTGCTCGGAAGCACAAATCATACCGTTGTCAAAAGATTTGGAGAGGATGAGATCGTTCACAGCCTGCTTGATGTCTGCTGTTTTTTCAATAAAGCAAGGCACGTTACCTGGGCCTACACCCAGAGCAGGTTTACCGCAGCTATATGCCGCCTTAACCATGCCTGATCCACCAGTTGCCAGAATCAGCGCCACATCCGGGTGATTCATGAGTGAATTTGTCTTATCCATCGATGGAGCTTCAATCCATTGAATACAATCTGCCGGAGCACCATGTTTGACGGCTGCTTCAAGCAAAACGCGAGCTGCTTCCGCACTACACGATTGAGCGGATGGATGGAAACCAAAGATGATCGGGTTACGTGTTTTAATAGCAATCAACGCTTTGAACATTGTAGTTGAAGTCGGATTAGTCACTGGAGTGATCCCCATAATGATGCCGACGGGCTCTGCTATTTTTTGAAAACTGTCAAAGTCATTATCTTCAATGACACCAACGGTTTTTTCATTTTTGATGCTATGATAGACATATTCTGTTGCAAACATGTTTTTAATGATTTTGTCCTCATACACACCGCGTCCTGTTTCTTCAACAGCCAGCTTCGCCAGATGCATGTGCTTATCCATCCCTGCGATTGCCATAGCTTGTACGATTTCGTCAATCTGCTCCTGATTCATACTCATAAAAGCCTTCTGTGCCCGGTTCCCCCGGTCAATCAGTGTTTGAATATACTGCTCAGCGCTTTGCTCTTTTTGGATAACCTCGTTTTTAACAGCCATTTCCCTCATCCTCCTGTTATCTCGTGTACTATCTCTTGTTCACGCACTGATCGTAACACAGCTTTTCAAGATATATTGTGATTTTTTTCACAATCTATTTAAAATTTTATTTTATGAAGTGAATTAAATCACAAAGTTTGGAATTCTGCCACTTTTACCCCCTCTTCTTGCCCCAAAAACGCATAGCACAGGTATATAATGAATTTGAATTGATCAAGTTGCAGATAAAAAAACAAAGGAAACAAAGGGGAAATGGACGATGAGAAACCCTGCAAACGTAATGGAAGCCCGCGGCAACACCTGTTGCTTCTCGGAGACCAGCTTCAACCGGCTGCAAGTGATGATGAAAGATCGGGTCATGCCAGAAAGCTCACATCTGTTCTGGGAAGGAGATACAGCGGATAAGCTGTTTTATATCAAGCGCGGACGCGTGAAAGTAACGAAAACAACGGATGAGGGTAAGGAACTTATACTATATATGTACCAAAGCGGCGATCTGATTGGTCAAGCTGATCCATTTTTCGGTACCAAGCACTCCTTTTCTGCCGAAGTTCTGGAGGACAGTGATATCGGTGTTGTCGATCATACGGATTTGGAGCTGCTTATTTGCCAGCACTGTGATTTTGCCATTGACTTTATGAAATGGATGGGGTCCCACCACCGTATTACTCAGACCAAATTTCGTGATCTGATGATGTACGGCAAGCCCGGTGCTCTATGCTCCACGCTAATCCGCCTGTGTAACACCTATGGTGAGCCTCATGGGGAACATATCCTTATTCATAAAAAAATCACTCATACCGACCTCTCCAATATGATCGGTGCCACCCGCGAAAGTGTAAACCGGATGCTGAGTGATTTGCGTAAAAAAAATGCAGTCGAATATGATAATGGCATGATCGTCGTAAAGGATTTGGAAATGCTGCAAGGTGTATGTCATTGTGAGCTGTGCCCGCGTGAGATTTGCCGGATCTAAATTATTGTTTTATTTTATGTAAAAGAGAGTGTTCTGTAAACTGTATGGCTTACAGAACACTCTCTTAATTTTACACTCCCACTCCACCTAAATGGCGGGCAGCAGCGGAGCAATCCATTTGAATCTGAAGAAGCGAAGCATTCGCCTTTGCAGCGGGATTCTCACCTCTAAATGTTTGATAAAACCCAAAAGAATCCCGCTGCAACAGCGATCGTAAGATCAAATGGATCGCGAAGCGCCTAACATCCCACCAACACCCTTCTCCACATTTTTAGAACTGGAAGCACAGATAACTTAAATTCCCCATCTCATAGCTCCTGTGGATGACCTTGGCCTTATTCGCCGGATCTCCACTCCCCATGGCAATAAGCAACGGTACAAAATGTTCAGCTCTCGGTACCGCTTGACGAGCATATGGGGCTTCGCTTTCATAGCGATCCAAAGCCTCCACATCTCCACTCTGTACATTTTCAATAATCCAGTCATCAAAATCAAGTGCCCAAGGCTCTGTTTTCGTTTCTCCCCATTTGACGATGCGCAGATTATGAACAGTTACACCACTGCCAATGACCAAAATATCCTGCTCACCCAACCCCCGCAGCACTTCACCGATAGCATATTGTGCTTTAGGCGATAGAAACGGATTCACGGAAATCTGGACTACCGGAATATCCGCCTCAGGATACATACGATGCAAGAGTGTCCAGGACCCATGATCCAGCCCTCGCACCCGGTCCGTTTGTACGTCAATACCCTTTTGCTCATATAATTCTTTCAACTTGGCCGCCAGCTCCACCGAACCATGCGCTGGATATTTCACCGCATACAGCTCCGGCGGGAAACCGCCAAAATCATAAATCGTATCGTAAACGTCGTCTATCGAGCTAATTGTCAATGCCTGCGTCTCCCAATGGGCGGTAAAGATAACAATAGCTTTCGGGCGAATACTCTTTCCAAGCTGCTCCAGAAAAGCAGTATATTCTGTCTGTTCAATAGCAAGTATAGGTGATCCGTGGGCTAAAAACAAAGATGGCATCATGTGAAAATCCCCTTATCATTTATCAATTTATTTTTCTCAACAAGTAACTTTATGTAAGTGATAATACATAAGTAACAAGGTTATGTCAATGCAGATTTTAGCATACACTTAAAAAACGTCGCTTCCTTAAATAAAGATTGATATAGGTATAAAGTCATAGTAATATATAACTAATAAATTTAAATATTCACTATAACTCGATATAAAGGACTGGTTTCTATGGAGATACATACTGCTAATTGCCCAAAGTGTGGTTCCGTTTTCCGTAAAAATCTTAGAAACCTGTGCAATACTTGTATTCAAGAAGAAAATTTATTTTATGACCGCTGTTCTAACTATTTGTGGAAACATCCCACTACTCATACTCGCCAGCTTAGTGAAGTAACCGATACACCTATGGATTTGCTCACAGACTGGGTGAGAGCAGGCAAGTTTCCCTCCACCTATAGCCAGCTTGATTATCCTTGCGAGTCTTGCCATTCCCCAATTTATGCGGGAAGGCTTTGCCATTCCTGCCTCGGTACATTCCGTACAGCAGCGCTCGATATTCAAACCCGTGTCCCCCGTCGTACTGCGACAGGATTGTTTTCAATCGCAGGCCACGCCAAAGGCTATTAAGTATTACAAAATAAAAAACAGCCCTTTTCCTAGGAAAAGGCTGTTTTGCTATGAAAAACGTTTATTCGGCTTGGTACTCATCTAATCCATTCCTCGGCCCAATATTGAATCTGTTCCATGACCGGCTGAAGTGCACGGCCTTTGGTTGTCAGCTCATATTCAATGCGGACAGGAGTTTCCGGGTATACATGACGTGTAAGAATTCCTTCATTCTCCAGATCCTTCATCCGCTCAGACAGCATTTTATCGCTCATTGTGGGAATCAGATTGGAAATATCCTTAAAACGCTTGGGACCGCTCATCATGGATTGAATAATGAGTCCGTTCCAACGCTTACCCAGACATGAAAAGGCACTTTCAAAACGCGGACACATTTTTGTAAGTTGCGGTTGAACCTCCATATTTTTCACCTTCTTTAGCATTTCGGTTTGATAAAGCTTTCCTTTTGTTAGTATATATCATTTTAGCATACTTTATCCCGAAAGAAAACACTTTCTTCTTAATTTAATATCAGATCCGATAAAGTTGCCATGACCAAAGCTGATTATACAACAAACCAACATAAGAGGTATATGGCAAATGCGTTAAATCAAAAACAGACGGAATCTCAAGAGATTTCCGCCTGCCAGTCTGTTCAATATCATGCTTATTGGAATAAATAAATGGAAATTATACCAATACCCCACCGAGAGGTCTAACAGGCTCGCTTTTACCATATATTGGTTGAACTATGCCTGTCGGATAAGCCCAGCGTATACTATTGGCAATGACCTTCAGAATATCGGGCTGGTAATAGGTCGGATACGTTTCATGACCCGGGCGGAAATAAAATATTTTACCACTGCCACGACGGAAGGTACAACCGGTTCTGAACACCTCTCCACCTTCAAAGTTGCTGACAAAGACCAATTCATCCGGCGCTGGAATATCAAAAAACTCACCGTACATCTCTTCGCGCTCTAACAAAATTTTGGCGTCAATTCCATTCGCAATGGGGTGGGATGGATTTACGGACCAAATAATTTCCTGTTCTCCTGCCACTCTCCATTTGAGATCACAGCTTGTGCCCATCAGGGCTTTGAACGGCTTGGAAAAATGTCCCGAGTGCAGCACGATTAAGCCCATGCCTTCCTCTACCCGCTTTACAACACGAGCTGTAACTTCATCACTCACCTGATCGTGTGCTTTATGCCCCCACCACAGCAGCACATCTGTGGAATTCAGGATTTCTTCTCCCAAACCATGTTCAGCATCATCACGTAACGTAGCTGTTCGAATTGCGAACCCTTCGCCTGAGAGGCCATCAGCCAGTGCCTTGTGTATTCCATCAGGATATACCTGTTTGGCTTCGTCATTCAGCTTCTCGTTCAAAAATTCATTCCAAATGGTGACGTTAATCATCAATACTTCCCCCTATTAGGTTAGACCCACCACATCTCGCTCAGAGGTTCTTCAATGAGGACCTGGCGAAGATTGTGGACGGCTTTAGTAAAGCCTTCCTCAACGGACATCAGACCATCCTCGTGCTCAATACTCACTACATAATCGTAACCCACCAGGCGAAGAGCACTAATAATATCCGCCCATGTTTTGATATCATGTCCATAGCCGACAGTACGGAACTGCCAAGCGCGATCCAGCATATTCGAGTAATCCTGCATATCGGTCAAACCGTATTTATTCACATTAATCGGGTCAATCGTCGTATCCTTGGCATGAAAATGGTGAATGGCTCCCTCTCGGCCCAGAATTTGAACCGCCTGTACCGGATCAATACCCTGCCACCACATATGGCTCGGATCCAGATTGGCACCAATGACCTCCCCGACCGCTTCACGCAGACGAAGCAAGGTCGCTGGCGTATGAACGGAGAAGCCACCGTGCAGCTCCAGCCCGATTTTGACGTGATGATCTGCTGCGAATTTTCCGGCTTCGGTCCAGTAAGGGATAATTTTATTTTCCCATTGCCATTTTAGCACTTCCTGAAAATCATTCGGCCACGGCGCAACAGGCCAGTTCGGATACTTCGCATCCTCATGATCACCCGGACAGCCGGAAAAGGTGTTCACAACGGGAACTTCCAGCTTTTCTGCCAAACGAACCGTTTTAAGAAACGCCTCGTGATCAGCCTGTGCCAAATGCTTTTGCGGATGGAGCGGGTTGCCATGACAACTGAGTGCGCTAATGGTCAGTCCACGGGACTCTACTGCTTTTTTGAAGTTTTTGAGCGCTGTTTCGTTGTCCAGCAGTTCATCCGGCTTGCAGTGTTTATCGCCCGGGTTACCGCCTGTGCCGATTTCTACTGCATCCAGTCCTTGGGATGCTACATAGTCCAAAGCCTCTTCCAGTGAACGTCCGCCGAACAATACCATAAATACTCCAAGTTTCAAACGTATTCCCTCCCTGTATTATATGTGAAAGAAGCTGCTTATCTTATAATGATGGCCTATTCAGGATGCTTGCGGGCTTAATCAAAATAGACGGCTTTTCCTGTACGCGCCGATTCATAGATAGCTTCTAAAATTTCAGTAACTACCAGCGCCTGTTCCGGCTTCACAAGCGGCTCTTTATCGTCCAGAATGGCTTCGATCCACAGACGGGCTTCGCGATCCGCTTCGTTTTCCGTTTCTCCGGAGTAAAAGGCTACACCGCCCGCATCCAGATCAATTTTCGTATCAAACAAGCGGCTGTTTTTCTCCCCGTTAATACGCAGACCGTCCTGCATATCGGCTCCGCCCTCAGTCCCGCATAACAGTGTCTTGGCTTCGCCAAATTCTACAACGTTCAGTGCCCAACTGGATTCCAATACAATAGTGGCTCCATTTTGCATGGTAATAAAGCCAAAGGCAGAATCCTCTACCTTAAATTCCTCAGGGTTCCACGGTCCAAAAGCATTCGCCGCGTTTTTACGATCTCCGAGTTTATGGAAGGTTGAGCCCAGCACGCTTTTAGGCTTGTAATTATCCATCAGCCAGAGAGTCAGGTCGAGCGCATGCGTCCCAATATCAATAAGTGGACCGCCACCCTGCTTATCCTCATCCAGAAATACTCCCCAAGTCGGAACCGCGCGGCGACGCAGAGCAATGGCTTTGCCCAGGTAAATCTCGCCAAGCTCTCCCTGCTCGACCAATTGTTTCAGGTACAAGCTGTCATTGCGATAACGGTTTTGATACGCAATGGACAGCTTTTTACCTGTACGGTTCGCAGCATCTAGCATTTCTCGAGCCTGCTCGGCGGTTTTGGCCATCGGCTTCTCGCACAGCACATGCTTACCTGCCTCAAGCGCAGCTACCGTAATTTCCGAGTGCGAGTCGTTGGGCGTACATACATGTACGACTTCAATGTCTTTATTTTCAAGCAGCTTACGGTAATCACTATAAACCTGGGAGCCTTCAGCACCAAACTTTGCTGCGGCCTCCTCCGCACGTTCCAGAATGATGTCACAGAAAGCAACGATCTCTGCACGCTTTTGCTTGGCAAGACTCGGCAAATGCTTGCCAGTAGCAATGCCCCCACAACCAATAATTCCGATTTTGAGTGTTTTAGACATGAATATTTCCTCCCTGAGCTGCGTATTGTTGGAGCCACTTAAAGCTGGTTTCAATGCTTTCGATTGGAGGATTCGAGCTGAAATCCTGTTCCACGACGATCCAGTTCACGCCTGCCTGAATAGCGGCGTCTGTAATGGCCTGAAGCTGCACTTCTCCTTTGCCAAGCTCTACGGTAACTGCTTTGTGCTGCTCGTCACGTGCCATATCCTTTAAGTGAATGATAGGCAGGCGTCCGCGATAACGTCCGATGTATTCCACAGGATCATAGCCTCCGTAGTATACCCAACAAGTATCCATTTCGACCTGCAACAAATCAGCGGGAACTGCATCATATAGAACATCAAATACCGGACGATCACTAATTTTCTCCGTCAATTCAAAATCATGATTATGGTAAGCCAGAACTAAGCCATGTTCTTTCACTTTTTCACCAATACGATGCAAATTGGCAAAAATCTCATCCCACTGGCGCTGTTCTTCGGTTAAATAAGGAACGATTAGGTACTTGTTGCCCAATTCTTTGTGGTAAGCGATCTCCTCATCCAAATGGTCCAGCAGGCGGGTATATTGAATATGAGTTCCAATAACTTCTATGCCCAGCTCATCCAAAAGCGCTCTGACATCCTTGGCACTACGTCCGAAAAAGGCATGAAATTCAACCCCTTTATAGCCCAGCTCAGCTACCTTGCGCAACGTACCTTCAAAATCCTGTTCAAGTTCTTCCCTTACTGTGTACAATTGCAATCCTACTTTAGCCATTGTCCTTCACCTCTTCAATTAGGATGGATGAATCGTTATATCTGTTCCATGATACAAATCCTCGTCTGGCTCAAATGTACTTTCCAACGTAATATGCTTACCTTCCAATGAGGAGCGCTGAAAAGCGTGCATAGCCTCTAATACATGATAGGCCAGTTCCACGTTAGCACGGTGGTTCTTTTCACTGCGAATGGCTCTCACCATCTCACCCGCACCTATTCCGCGTTCGTTCTTCCCACACTCAAATAAAGGTTCCACGAGCTCTGCGGTTTCCTCTCCAGATCGGCGAAGCTTGACATCTCCGTTAAAAAAGTTCGGATCAGGCAGGCTTAAGGTTCCTTCCGTACCATAAATTTCAATACGCGGCAGATCCGTCGCCCCCTGAATGTCAAAGCTGGCAATGAGCGTTACAATGGCTCCGTTATGGAAATCCATCGTTCCGGTCAAATGCGTTGGTGTCTGTACCCGCAGCGGTGTGCCGCTTTTGGGACCGGAATGTATGTAACGATCAGGAATCTGAATGCCCACTGAACTGCTGATTCGCCGGATCGGACCCAGCACATGGATCAGCGACGTCAAATAGTAAGGTCCCATGTCAAACATCGGACCGCCTCCAGCGACATAGAAAAATTCCGGATCAGTATGCCACCACTCGGGACCTCTACCCATAAAAAAGGCAGTAGCGGCTACGGGCTGCCCAATCATTCCGTTTTGTATGGCATAGCGTGCAGTCTGAATACCCGCGCCAAGAAATGTATCCGGGGCACAGCCGACACGCAGGTTTTTTGCCTTGGCTAGATCCAGAACGCGTTTGCCATCCTCCAAGGAAACCGCCAAAGGCTTTTCACTGTACACATGCTTGCCTGCCTCCAGTATCGCCATATCCGTTAGTGCATGGCTGCCAGGCACGGTCAGATTAAAAACAAGCTCAATCTCGGGCTGACGAAGCAATTCATCTACCTTGTATGCGTTTTCAATGTTAAATTCATTGGCCCTCGCTTTGGCCCTTTCCTCCAATAAATCAGCCACGGCCACCACTTCGATAAGCGGACTGTTTTGGAGATTTTCAAGGTATACCGCGCTAATGTTACCGCAGCCGATAATCCCGGCCTTCATTCGTTCCACGTCGTCACACCCCCTGGCCTCCAACATGTTCTGTATTCTGTTATAAGCCTTACAGACACAATAGTATTCTATTTCCGTTTCGTTTAAAATGAATAATATGATTAAAACATGAACAATCTGGTCAATATTTGAAGCAGCCATATGCCCAAAGGAGTCATCATCATGTCTATCGTCGAGCCTTGTCAGGTTCTTACCGCAGGCTATTCCTTCCATCGTAAGCCCTTTTATTCGAACCAGCCCGAAGGGATCAAAAATTATTTATTTCGTCTACAAACAGACGGACGCTGCCAGGCCCGCATTAACGGGGAAATGACACGGATTGAGGCGGGTGACCTGCTGCTGTTCAATCCTATCGAGCCTTATGAGCTGGACATTCACAGTGAGTTAAATCCCATGGGGGAACAGGTCGTGGAGAGCGGAGATTATCACATTTTTTTTGGAGGCTCCTGGGTAGATGAGTGGTGGCACCATCACAAACGGCCCAACCGCATCAAGGTCCAGCTTACCGAAGCACTGCTTGGCCTATTTCGGCAGCTTGTGATGGAGCAGCGGCGTATTTCTAATCCTTATCCGGAAATATCGAGCTATTACATGCGCATTCTTTGCCTGGAGTTTGACCGTATGCTATCCGAGCATCCGACTTCCACCCATCATAATTATCTCGCTTATCAGATTAAAAATTATATTGAAGAAAATGCTTCTTCCAATTTTAAGCTGGATGACGTGTCCTCACACATCGGCATCAGCGTATCCAGAGCTGTACATCTGTTCAAGGAAACATTTAATACGAGTATTATGCAGTACACACTGGATATCAGGCTCAACATGGCGAGGGAGCGCATTATTTTCAGCCCCATGTCTTTGGAACAGGCAGCCGAATCGTCCGGTTTTGCAAACTATACGTATTTTCACCGCGTATTTCGCTCCCGCTTCGGCATGTCGCCCAAGGAATTCAGAGTGATCCACCGCGAGCAATTGTAGTATTGGTAAAAATAAAACCTTGAGAGAGCCTTTCTTGCTCCATCAAGGTTTTGTTTTGTTCCGATTTCAAAATTATACTTCATATTTCTTCTGAGTCTGCAAAATATCTACGGTGCAATCGTCAGCATCACTACTGACATCGGTGGCAGTGTAACATCCAGGCTCTGATCTTGCTGCTGGAAGGACGTGAAAGTTTCCGTTTTCACACGCTCCGGCTGATCAAATGTATTGTGTGCCTGCATATCGTCACTGGCGAGAACAACGCCGCTAATTTGCTTAACGTTTTCCAGCCCTCTCAGCTCCAGATTCAAGGAAGCCGCCTCGCCCGGATGGACGTTGCACAAACTCACATGAATATATCCGTCCTGCGCCTTGGAAGCGGACAC
This sequence comes from Paenibacillus sp. RC334, assembly GCF_030034735.1. Lineage (NCBI taxonomy): Bacteria > Bacillati > Bacillota > Bacilli > Caryophanales > Paenibacillaceae > Paenibacillus > Paenibacillus sp. RC334. The sequence continues at coordinate 3,407,441 of NZ_CP125370.1, forward strand.
ACTCACCTGTGGAATGGAATTACCATCATACTCATAATTGCCTACGGTTACATGGGTAGCCAGCGCTTGTGCATCCTGATGCACCTTGAACATTTCAAATACATGGTATGTCGGCGTCAGTAGCATAGCAGGTCCTTCGGTCAGAACCATAGCCTGCAAAACGTTGACCATTTGAGCAATATTCGTCATTTGTACACGGTCATGATGATCGTGGAAAATGTGCAGGTGCAGTCCGGCTACCAGCGCATCGCGCATCGTATTTTGCTGATACAGGAAGCCCGGATTGGTACCCGGCTCGGTCAGGAACCAGGTTCCCCATTCATCTACAATCATTCCGACCCGTTTGTCAGGATCATATTGGTCCATAATAGCAGAATGGCGTGTAATCAATTCATCCATACGTAATGATTTTTTCATCGTCTCAAACCATTCCGCTTCATCAAAACCAAGTGCTTGCCTTTTCGCTTCCCAGGTGCCCGGGACCGTGTAGTTATGCAGACTCAAGCCATCCATAAGATGCCCAGCTTCACGCATCAGCACTTCGGTCCAACGATAATCGTCCACATTGGCCCCGCCCGCAATCCGGTAGATACGGTTATCACCATAATTACGGACATACGTCTGATAACGACGATACAGATCAGCATAATATTCCGGACGCATATTGCCGCCACAGCCCCAGTTTTCGTTACCTACGCCAAAATATTTAAGCTTCCATGGCTGCTCACGCCCGTTTTCCTGCCGCCATGCGGCCATAGGGGATTCCCCGTCAAAGGTCATGTACTCTACCCACTCCGACATCTCCTGCACCGTACCACTGCCAACATTCCCGCAAATATAAGGCTCAGCGTCTAACAGCTCACACAGCTGAAAAAACTCATGGGTGCCAAAATGATTATTTTCAACCACACCACCCCAGTGTGTATTGACCATTCTTTTGCGATTTTCCTTCGGTCCGATGCCGTCCTTCCAATGGTATTCATCGGCAAAACAGCCACCTGGCCAGCGCAGCACAGGAATATTCAGCTTTTTGAGCGCTTCTACCACATCATTGCGAATCCCGTCCGTATTTGGAATCGGGGAATCCTGTCCAACCCACAAACCTTCGTAAATACATCGTCCAAGATGCTCGGCAAATTGTCCGTAAATATTTTTATTAATAACGCCTTGCTCCCAATCTGTATGCACAACAATAGAACCCTTCATGACAAGCCCTCCTCAAAAATAGTAAAGTTCATTAGACTATACATTTCAATGATTACGCTTTCATAAAATTAAAAAATATGGCGTATACCTGATTCTCTTTTCCATCTCAACGTTTACAATCATGCAATGTAACAGCTTAGATAGTTAATGTAAATATTAATAATTAAACAAAAATATTTTACATGTTTAATATATTTTATTGCCTTCTATTTGTCAATCGTTAACCCATAGCTCCACCCAAACCAAAAAGTCTGCCCTCAAGGCAGACCATGGTATGTCCACTTTAGCTCGTGATCACAGAAACAGCCGCATGTTCAGTGGAGTCTGAGCCTACTTCATTTCAAGGATGTCCCTTGCCAGCGAGAACCGCTATAGCCGGGACAATTTTGATTGACTGCCAGAGCGCGTACACGGACAATACTTCCGCTGATGCTGCACGTATGCCCACCCATTAACTCATCACATTGCGAGCAAGCTAACAGTCTGGTCTCGTACACATCATCGGTCACACATTCCATTCCGGGCCTCATGTTGTTTATAATTCTGGTAATTTGCTCTTCCGAAATAGCGATGTCCCTTTCACACCCTTTACAGGTGTTTGGTGCGGTTATACCTTCCATCATCGGCTTACCCTCTCTTTCAAACAACGTCCTGAGTACATGCGGCTGGAGGACCTTATTTCCGTTCCGGCGGGAGCTGGGCAGCCGCTTCAGATACGACCATCGCCAAGTCCTCATTTCCGAACATGGACAGCACTCCTAATACTGTGTCTAGTGGAATATCTCCCGCTTCTTCACGCGATACGGTCAGCTTGCGCACTCGCAACAGACGCTCATTGCTATCCTGCTGCGGATAAGCTGCATGATACAGCTCCTCTGGCTCCAGCCCGTGATTGATGCACCATTGCGCAAACACAAGGATCATCATATCCTCTTCCTGCTTATAATTTTCGATGATAGCCTCTTCTAACTGTTTACCGCGGTTGTGCTCTTCCATTCGTTCATTTCTCCTTCAATCTATTTCTCGATGTCTCGACTGCCTTGATGGCTGTCGTTCCTTCTGTGTTAGTCATTCAAACGGCTAATGAGTTCGTCCGCCAACATATGACTTTCCAGCACCCTGCCAGCACGCACACTGCACTCCTCTGGACGATGAATATGCTCCAGAAAATGATTTACCACTCCGGTGAATCCCCGTCTTTCCAGAATTGTGTCCCAGCTTCCAAAAGATTGTGACAATGACGGCTTATTTTTTTGCATAAAAATAGCCTGTTCCATGTTGGTCACCTCGACGGAACGACCTGCCCCATGCAGCTCCAGCCTCTCAATGTCAGCCCCTGCCTGTCTGTTCATACTGTAGCTACCGGAGGCATTTCCCAAACGTACCGACCCGAATGCAGCGTTCATATATCCTTCACTCGTCGTGTCCAGACTGCTATGCAGCAGCTCATAATCATCGCCACCCAGCCACAATAGCAGATCGAGCATATGAATCAAATCATCATAAACCGTCTGTGCCGCAAGTCTCTGATCATATCCAGTCCGATGCTTGATCGCCGCGCATCGGCTGAAACCTCCTGCTTCCTCCAGCCACGCTTTAGCAGCTACATAATGCGGGGCAAAACGTCGGTTAAAGCCGACCGCCAGCAGCACAGCCTGTGCCTCCGCAAACGCGGTCATTTCCAGATTTTGACGCACATCATAGGACAGAGGTTTATCCACATACACCGCAACACCTTTTTCAATACACGCCATAACCAGATCAAAATGGGCTTCGGTCGCAGCATGTATGAATACAGCCTCCGGCTCCCATGCCAGCATTTCCTTTACATCCGTCGTTCCTCTCGGCAGCCTGTATTGCTCCATAATGGAACTAACCGGCTCCTGCGAACGGTTCATGACTCCTACAATATCTACACCTTCGTGCGCAGTCAGCAGCGGCAAATACACTTTGCGGGCAATACCGCCCAGACCTGCAATAGCCACTCTTGTTTTCGTTTGCTTATTCATATCATACCCACCTCTGATGACTCATTTCTTCTGTTGTCTAGTTTACATGGAAGTCAGCTGACAAGCAAAGAAAAGAGGCTGCCCCGATCCAGTTAGACCTGACGGAACAGCCTCTATGCATGAGCCTTCAGCTTCAGCTACGATGATTTCAGTGTGCTTAACTTAGGCGTGCAGCGCTTGTTTTCTTGTTTTTTCACTTTTTATTTTTTTAACACGCATTCCAATGGCTACGACCAGAACAACGACTAGAACTTCAAATCCGTATTTGACGACCCCATTCGTGAACCAATGTGCAATCAGCGGCTCGGCCACTACCATTTTGGCAGCAGTATAGGCCAGTACAGCAGCTCCAATTGTAATGACCATCGGAAAACGTTCGGTCAGCTTCAAGATAATTGTACTGCCCCATACCATAATCGGAACGGAGATCGCCAGTCCCAAAATAACAAGCAACATATTTCCATGAGCTGCTCCTGCAACGGCAAGTACATTGTCGAGCCCCATCATGGTATCGGCAATAATAATGGTACGAATCGCTGCCCACATTTGATTGGTTGCAGAGATTTCATGTTTTTTCTCCTCAACCAGCAGCTTGTAAGCAATGTAGATGAGCGCAAGCCCCCCGATTAAACGCAAGCCGTAAATTTCCAGTAAGTACGTGACCAGCAAAGTAGCGATAACTCGAATGACAACCGCGCCGACCGTCCCCCAAATAATGACCTTTTTTTGATTGGCCTTCTCGACATTACGGGCTGCCAGACCAATCACAATCGCATTGTCACCAGCCAGCACCAAATCAATGATAATGATTGACAATAGTGCGGTTAAAAACTCGATTGACAAAAAATCCATACGTTTCTCCCACCTTCTTTATTTATTTGTTATACTGTACTTAGTTCTGCGCTTTATACTAAAAAAGCGCCATTTCACGGAATCCGGAAACGGCGCTTGACCCAAATTTAGCATCAAAAAAAGACCATTACCCGGATTCCAAAAATCCTGGCAAAGGTCTCGCTTACAACATTACGTTGCCAATAAAGCCGGGGATTTAAAAAATCCCGTAATGACGACTTTACTCGTTGAGCTACTCCCCTTTGGGAACTATTCTGTTAGTGGCAGTATAGCACACATTATCAGGAATGTGAACCCTATTTTTTTCTGTATAAGCGACAAGCCGAACAGGGATATTGAAAGAGGTATGTAAATGAAAAAATGGCTACTCGCCGCAGCTTATGTTTCGCTGCTCTGCATCGCGTTTATCTACAGATATGATTGGCTCGCCTGGGCGAACAAGCAAACCTCATTTCCAGTTCTGCTGCTGCTCGCGTTTCTATTCGCGTTAATTCCATTTGTGCCTTACAAGCTGATTATCGCTTCCATTGCTTATGCAGCAGGTGCCTGGCAAGGCGCACTTATCTGCTGGCTCGGCACTACATTGGCTGCGTTGGTGGTTTACGGGGCGGTACTTACCCTCTTCCGTGACAAAGGACGGGCTTATCTGGAGCGAATTCCAGCGTTAGAGCGCTTGAACCGGGTCATGGAGCGAGAGCCTTTTGCTGCTGTGCTGCTGGCCCGCCTGATTCCGATCATCCCGCAGGCAGCTGTGAATGTATATGCCGGGGTCGCAGGCTTTCCGTTCTGGAGCTTTATGCTGGGTACGGCGATTGGCAAGCTTCCTGCAATTGCGGTATACGCTTATGCAGGCGGGACTATTGCCGAACGTCCGGTCACTGGTTTGCTCATTTTGCTGCTGTATACAGCACTGGTGGGCGGTGGCTTTGTGCTTTACCGCAAAAAGATTCAACGTGTTAATAAATCATAGCTTCTGTGAGCCTGCCGCTAGATCAGTAAGGATGAAGGTTAGCGGTGGCTTTTAGTCCAAAGAAATTTGCAAAGCTGGTTTGTTTCTGTCGTTCCATTGGATTTTGCGAACATGTCGTATATAATTTAATTGTAAGCTATTTAAATAACAACTAATTGAAACTTTCTCAGAATGGAGTGACAAATATGAGCACCAACAATCCAAACACCGTGGAGAAGGCAACTTTTGCAGGCGGCTGCTTCTGGTGCATGGTTTCCCCCTTCGAGGAGCTACCCGGCATTTTAAAGGTAAGCTCCGGTTACACAGGAGGACATACGGAAAACCCGACCTATGAAGAGGTATGTTCCGAAACAACGGGACATGTAGAAGCAGTACAGATTACATTTGATCCGCAAATCTTCCCATATGAAAAATTATTAGAGCTGTTCTGGCAACAGATTGATCCGACGGATGAAGGTGGACAATTCCACGATAGAGGTTCATCCTACCAAACAGCTATTTTCTATCATAACGAAGAACAACGAATCAAGGCAGAGGCTTCCAAAAAAGCGCTGGGTGAAAGCGGCCGTTTTGACAAGCCCATTGCTACACCAATTCTGCCTGCGGCAACCGCTCATGAAGCGGAAGAATATCATCAGGACTATCATAAGAAGAATCCCGCCCATTACAAGCGTTACCGCAAAGGCTCTGGACGTGAAGATTTTATTGAGCAAAATTGGTCGGGCAAAATAGATAAATCTGATCTTAAAGATCGGCTGACACCTATTCAATACGAAGTAACACAAAAAAACGCGACCGAGCGCCCTTTTCAAAATGAGTTTTGGGACCATGAGGGTGAAGGGATTTATGTGGACATTGTTTCGGGAGAGCCTTTGTTCAGCTCGCTCGACAAATATGATGCAGGTTGCGGTTGGCCCAGCTTTACTCGCCCGCTGCGCAGCTATAACGTCAAAGAAAAAAACGACCTCAGCCACTTTATGATTCGTACCGAGGTCCGTAGTCGCGAAGCGGATTCCCATTTGGGACACGTATTTGATGATGGCCCAGGTCCTGATGGCCTGCGCTATTGTATTAATTCCGCTGCGCTCCGTTTTGTGCCTCAAGAAGACTTGGAACGTGAAGGCTATGGAGCCTATAAGTCATTATTTGAAAAGTAAGTAGACTTCAAAAATATTTTAGACTGGCCCAGAAATCATCTTTCGCAGATGGCTCCGGGTCAGCTTTTTTTGAATTAAACTGGTGAATTCAGTTTCCGGCTCAGTCCATAATCCATCCAAGCCAGATTGCGAGCGGCACCAATAGCAATTGTGCAAGCAAGGTACCTCCCAGACGCGAAATGATCATCCAGCCGTACATACTGTTCATACGATTTAAGGGCAGCTCCCCGCGCAGCGTTTTTTCAGACAATACCGCCAATCTGGGATCAATTAGCAAAGTTAGCAGTACCGTTGCCATACCATTGATTAGACCCGATGACATAGACATTGCTGTACCCTGAGCGGGCCACAGGAATGATGCATATAAAGCAGACACCACTCCAGTCGTATATATCGCGGTCACAATCATATTCAGGGTAATCAGACGCTTTGGGATCGCTCCCTTGAACAGCGAGGTGAGCATGGACCAGGTTGGACGCTTCATGTAGTAGCCTGCATGCTTCCAGTGGTTGCGCACCATTAAATGACGCACCAATGCCGGAATAGACCCGGTATGCTCCAGATGCACAATCCATCTGGCGGACATGCGTACCACTGTCGGATACAAAATTATAGCGATCATGGTTCCAACGGTTGCTGCCAGTAGGACCCCATGCATATACAGCTCCAGTCTAACATCAGCCCCACTCGCTCGCACGGCGGCCTTAGCCTGATCGACCATACCTCCGAGTAAAGGTCCCTGCGCCATATTAGAGGTGCGTGAAACCAACAGCAGCATACTTGCAACGGTTAAAGCCAATCCAATCCGACGCGCTCGCAAACCGCCAAGCCGGAGGGCATAGGACAAGCTATCTGTAGTATGTATGATGATGGTTAGCATAAAGACGAAACCCCAGGCAAGCAAATGCCCCACTCCTTTTCATATTTAAATCCTGAGCATGTAAGACCCTGACATTCTGTACACCATTATACGCTTTTTCTCAAAATACATTTTACAATATATTCATTTCTTGCTTTCCGTTTATTTAAGCGGACAGCGGGTAATACATAATACATCATCTGCTATAGGGAGTGATTAGCTGTCCCTTGGACCAAACATGATTATCCCCCATCTATGAAAAATCTGGAGCCTCGTGTGCGGGAAAGGCAATCATTCCGCTTCTTACGGATCTCAGGAGCCTATTCATGTCGTGCCACATGAGGATGGCTGGGCTATTAAGGAAGAAGGACATGACAAGTCTGCTTCAACCTTTAAGCACAAAAATAAAGCGGTGGACGAGGCTCGAAAATGAGTAGACCGCCAGCAGATTTCGGCGATTATTTATGACCGGAGCGGACGTATTCATTCTACTTTGAAGCCTTCCTGACAAAGCCTGGATACAGCGAAAGGGTGTCACGTAGGAAGATTTCTCTCCTGACGTAACACCCTTTCCTTATTGACGAAGGCTGTGGACGACCGGCACTGTTTTGGCAACTACCTTTGGGGCTGGAATAGCCGCAGGCAGCACCTTTTTCACAGGTCGGTGTAGTTGGAACGTTGTCGTCCATGTAATTATTTTTCCGGCGAGCCACACAGCCAGTATGGTAAACATTGTTTCCTTCACAGGCAGATACAACAGCGATAATCCCAATACAATAATGTCACTGACGATAAACACGTTACCGATTTTCCATCCGCGCCACTCGCTGATCAGCAGGGACAAAATATCATCGCCCCCGGTTGCTCCACCGAATCGCAGTACGATTCCGGCACCCAAGCCTGTAAGCACTCCGCAAAGCAGAGCCGCTACCAGCAAGTTGCCGTGCAGATCTATAACCAGCGTCGAATACTTTTCAAATCCTGCATAAAACAGGGAAAAGGCGACCGCCCCGATCAATGCCAGCAGCATGAATCTTTTGCCCTTCAGTACCCAGGCCAGCAATATGACAGGGATATCAAGCAGTAGCATACTCCAAGCCGGAGACACGCCAAATGCGTAATGTCCCAGCAGGGCCAAGCCTGCAAATCCGCCTTCTGACAAATGATTTTGAGCATTGATGTGATAATACGTAAAAGCTAAAATGCATGTTCCGAGCAGCATGACAGCAATCTGCCTTAATGCTCCATTGTTCACGATAGATTCGTAAGTTTTCCTCATACAGGCTCCCTCGGTTTCTCGTAAGTTTGATGTGGATGAACCCACTCTTACGGAAGCTACCGGGTAAGTTGTGCCTGGAGGACTTGGTCCTTCGCATATACAATCCCCTCTTCCGCAGAGTTGGCTTTCGCAACTTGACGTTACTCCGCGGAAAAGCTAAGTATAAGACAGATCAAATCGTTTCCAAATCGTCCTTTGGGGAAGTATCCTTCGGGGACACATGGTATCCTGATCCTTTCTTTTGTGGAATAAAACTCCGACATTTCTGTGGTACATGTAATTCTATTATTTATTATACCACACCTTACCACCTGCTAAACAGCTTGCTTTTTATGCCGCACCATATTTTTATTTTATGCGTGAGCATGCTTTATTGTATGTGCGAATAACGGCATTATACCGAAGGTTTGGCGGATGCACATACAATGTACTTATAGCATGGTTAATGTACTTATGGCATGGTTTATGCAGGTTTTCAGTGATACTACCCGGCTAATTTGGCTGTTCTGCGTTGGTTGGCCATAAACACCCCTCCGAGTATAAGGAGCAGCCCGGTCAGAACGTTCCAGCCGATGTGTTCATTCAGAAGCAAAAAGCCCCATACAATAGCGCTCACCGGTACAAAATAAGTCACCGAGGAGGCAAATTCCGGACTTCCCCGCAAAATCATATAATTGAACAATATATACGCTACTCCCGATCCCAAAACCCCCAGCCCTATAAGGGAACCCAACACACCAGGGATGAAGACGACCGACAGATCAGGTCGATCCACCATTGCCGTCATGATGCCGCCCCCTGCCGCCGCACCCAATAGTGTCGCAAAGGTTGCCTGATACATCGACAGATTGGATAAAAACCGCTTGGACAACTGCGTTCCGAAGCCATAGCAGAGAGTCGCAAGCAGCATACATCCAAAGCCGACGGGGTCGACAGAAATAATGGATACAGGATTAATACCCAGTAAAATAACGATTCCTACAAAAGCGAGGCCCATTCCAAACCACTGCATTCGATAAAAGATAGCTCTGAAAAAGACAATTCCGACCAACATGGTCCAGATTGGCGTGGTGGCATTCAATACGGAAGCCATGCTGCTAGCAATTCTGGTCTCGCTAAAACTAATCAAGGCCCATGGCAAAACCATGTTCACTAGAGCTACGAGAATAACCGATTTCCATGGAATACTTCTGAATTCAAATGGCTTGCGCATAAGTAGCATCAACAAAACAATAAAAATGAGGCCAAAGCCGGAACGAAGAAATACAATAGTCCAAGGCCCTACGTGATGGAGCAATAACACCTTGATAAACAAAAATGATCCGCCCCAAATGAGGCTTAGCAGCAATAGCACCGCATATAACGAGCGTGACAATATGTATACCTTCTTTCTTTCCAATAATTGATGATTGCTTTGGCAAAGGAATAATTTCTATGATGAAGTATAAAAAGAACATTTGTTCTGTATGCTGATTATAATTGTATTCCTGCTATGAGTAAAGGAGATTTCTTATGAAAAAGATACTGGACAACAAGAATAAGGCCCCACTGCCTTCCGAGGAAGACGCAGGGCTGATCAAAACTTGTGTACTTCTGACCCTCGTGCTGGATGTGCTGGAGCGGGACATTCGCATTCTGAATGCCTCTGCCTTAAAAATGCCCGATCTGTACGTTCGCAGCCTGACCGGGGTGCAACAGCGTGTAGCTGTTCAATTGGCGGAGACAAAGGCGCGAATGAAAAGGCAAGGAGTTAAAATATACAACGAAACCCGGAATCACGAAGGCGTGGAGGTTCTGTATGTATGCCGTGGCTACCAAAAGCGGTTTTTCATGCTTTCCTCCTTTGCACGCAGCGAGGTTCGACGAGAATTGGGACATTATTTAGGAATTGATGTGACCCAAAGCCACTCGACTGTGTAGTCTCGTTTACAATCCTTGTACGATGCGTTTTCCGCGTACCGTTGCTTGTACGAGCACCTCTTTCTCGTCTATTGTTAGCAACTGTCTTCCGCGCATTAGCACACGCCCATTCACAATGGTCGTATCAACATCCGCGCCGTTTACACTGTAAGCAAGCAGTGACTCTATCTGGTGTATTGGCTGTAAATGCGGCTTTTGCATATCTATCAGAATGATATCTGCCTTTTTCCCCACCTCAAGTGTGCTGGTTTCGTGCTCAAGGTTTAGCAGCTTGGCTCCATTGACTGTAGCCATTTGCAGCGCCTGCGCAGCAGTAAAAGCAGCTGGATTGCCTGTGCTTAGCTTTTGCAGCCATGTCGCTGCCTAAATGCAGTCTCCCTGTAATATGCCAGAAAGCCGCAAAATACCCATGTCTATCGAACCAATCCAGCATGCGGGAGCGTTCTGCACAATATACAGGCAACTCGGACTCCTCGTTATCCGGTGTAGACATGCTTTCCCCCGCTTCCGGTATCTCTGCTGCATCAACCATCAGATCCACGACGCAAATACGTCCGTGTGGTTTAAGCGTGCGTCGCATTTCTGACAGAGAGAGTATTTTTTGTTCATCTGTCAGATGATGCAGGGCATAACTGCTGACTACAAGTCAAAGGTCCCGTCCATATAAGGAATCGACATCAGATTTCCCAGCCTCGTCTCCACCTGCGGGAATTTACTCCGGCAGCGCTTGAGCATTCCATTCGATTGATCCACACCTGCCATACGAATGCCCTTTTCAGCGAACAACCCCGCCAGATTCCCCGTCCCTGTACCTGCGTCCAGACTCACCTGCATTGGCAGCCACACGCTGTACGATAAGACGCAAAGCACGCCTGTACGCGGGATGCCTGCCATTTTCTCCCTCTTCCAGACTCACCCTGATATCATGTACAGCTGCGCGGCTGTCAAAATCCCAACCGTCAAACCAGTCTTCACGCAGCTCCCGCTGACGCTTCAAACCTCCGGCCAACTGAAACATCTCTTCCCACTCCAGCTCGCTGTCACGTCTCAAACGTTCGATCATTTGGTCGGCTGCCTCCAGCCTGCGCTTATGATCCATCCACGTCGTGAACATCACAGAACGTTGCAGCTCCAGCTCATGAAGTGCCTCATCCCTTCTCCCTTGATCCAATCGGTCCAGTATGGATTTGACTTCCTCTACCGACATACCGAATTCACGTAGCGCCATAATCATCCTCAGGCGAACGGCTTCACGCTCTGTAAAATAACGATATCCATTATCCGGGTGCTTAACAGGAGCAATCATCCCTTTCCTCATAGAATCGTATCGTGCGTGTAGATATATGTAATTGAGTCTCTCGTTTTCAGCCTATTCTATTATAAAACATTCACGTTACGTGAGGTGAAACATGATGCGGGATATGGATAGATCGCCAGATCATGGATAAATCCAATCCATTTGGCACACATTATGCTTATCTCATCCAAAAAGAAGGTGTTTCCTTGACTGGACATAACCCAGCTTCCTTTGAACTGAACAAGAATATTTCCTTTATCGAGCAAGCTCTTTTTTATACGGATGATTTAAAAAAACAGGCTATTTCTGTTGACGGGAAAGATGGCATTCTTCTCTATATAGACTCACTCGTGGATCAGGAGATCATTCAGACGCATATTCTGGCCACATTGTATAAGAAAACCGATTCTGGCTCTCATCAAATGTTTACCACCCTGAACAGCCAAAAGGACACCGACCTCCGAAATGCCGCTGATTCGCTTATTGAGGGATACTCCATTTTAATGGTGGATGGCGCAGAAGAATTTTATATCCTTTCCTCCGAAAAAACATACGCCCGTAGTACAGATGAGCCGGAGAACGAGGGAATTATCCCGCGGGCCGCACAATGGATTTATTGAGCAGCTGTCCGTCAATCTGAATCTTATTCGCAAACAAATCATCAGCACATCGCTGATTGTGCGCTACTTTTATGTCGGATCTAAAACCCGGACCAAAGTCGCTATCATGTATATGCAAGACTTGGCCAATCCTGAGCTAGTGGAGGAAGTGGAAAAAAGAATACAAGCCATCTCCTCCGATCTGGTACTGCCTCCCGGTTTTATTCAGGAATTCACGGAGGACAATCCCTTTTCCCTGTTCCCTCAGCAACTCAGCACAGAACGTCCAGATCGGGTAGCCGCTAATTTAATGGAAGGACGAGTAACTATTTTGGCCGAAGGCAGCCCTACTGCCTTAATCGCTCCCGTCTCTTTTTTTGCATTTTATCAAAGCCCGGATGATTATAACGGTCGCTGGATTATTAGTTCCTTTCTGAGAATGATCCGAATGATGAGCTTTCTGATCGCTTTTACACTGCCCGCCGTTTATATTGCAACGATTGCCTTTCACTCAGCCATTCTACCGCTAGAGCTCGCACATACGATCAAAAAATCGTTGGAAAATGTTCCATTTCCCGCCATTGTGGAGGCGATGTTGCTTGAAGTGATTTTTGAGGTGCTACGGGAAGCCGGGATTCGTCTGCCCAGCCGAGTGGGCCAAACAATAGGCATCGTTGGCGGTCTGGTTATCGGGGATGCTATCGTTCGGGCTGGTCTCGTATCATACACCATGATTATTGTCGTTTCGTTAACAGCTATCTCTTCTTTTTTGGTACCTTCCCATGAAATGAGCTCAGCTGTCCGCATTCTCCGTTTTCCAATGATGATTGCTGCAGCCTTGTTCGGATATATTGGCATTGCCTTCGGAATGCTTATTCTCCTTATTCACCTTTGTAAGCTGGAAACATTTGGTTCACCTTATTTTGCTCCTCTGGCACCTTTCCGGCTTGGAGATATGAAGGATGTTTTTATTCGCTTCCCCATTTGGACACTCCAACAGCGGCCGCATGATTCCCGACCCCAAAAAATGAAGCAGCAGAACTACTCTAGGAGCTGGAAACGTCGTGAATAAAGAAAGTACAATTACACAGGGTCAATTGTTTTTTTTGATTATCAAGTTTGAGATTGGCGTGGATATTCTATCACTTCCTTATCAGATGCATTTGTCATCCAAGGGAGGGGGCTGGATATCCGTCATTATTGGAGGCATTTTGATCCAGCTTATCATTTTAATGTGCTGGCTCCTGTTAAGACGTTTTCCCTCCTCCTCCATTTACCAAATCCTCACTCGGATTACTGGTTCCTGGATGGGTAAAATTTTGACGTTGGCTTACATTATGTACTACTTGCTTATGGGAACTTCGGTTCTTGTGAGCGCCTATGACGTCATTAATCGCTGGATGCTGCAAAAAACCCCGCGTTGGGCTATATTGGCTCTGATTCTGTTCAGCAGCATCTATCTAGTTCGCGAAAATTTGAGGACAATTGCCCGAGTGCTTGTTTTAATCTCCTTCCTGATCGTACCGATGATGCTTTTAATCAGTTATGGAATAAAACAGGCCAATCTGCTCTATCTGCTGCCTTTGACTGAGGCTGGATGGCCTCATATTATTATAGGTTCCAAAGAAACGCTTCTAGCCATGTTCGGCTTTGAATTCATCCTCGTGGTCTTTCCCATGGTCGAGGGCAAAAGTAAGGGGAAGCTCAAGTCGCTCCTGCTAGCTAACGGGGTCGTGGTTCTCTTGTATGGTTTTACCATATTAACCTGTACAAGTGTATTTAGCCCCCAGCAGCTTGATTTGATGCCTGAGCCTGTCATTTACCTGCTCAGATCTATTCCGCTGGGAACGATGGACCGGGTTGATTTTATTTTCCTGCCCATCTGGTTAATTTCAATCTTTGGCTCCATAAGCGGTTATTATGCAGCGTCCTATGGACTAGGCTATTTGTTCAAGCAGAAAAACCACAAACAAGCCGTTCCTTTCGTAGTATTCGTCTCATGCATTATTGCCTGCATCCCTCAAAAAAGAGAGGATTTTGAACTCGTCGGTACAATTGCCAACAATTCGGCTTATTTTTTCCTGATTGCACTACCTCTGCTGTTGCTGATTCTATCGTATATATTCAACAAAAAGGAGGAGCCCGGAACATGAAAAAAAGAGGAGAGCACTTGGTATGCTGGCTCTACTCATTTTTATGACTGGCTGCTGGGATCAGGACAGCTTGAAGGATGCCCGGCTGGCAAATGCTTCGGCCTACGATCTTACTCCAGAAGGCATATTGCTGCAAACACTCGAAATTGTAGACGACTCTGGAAATAACCAAGGGAAAAGCACCAATGAAATTCATTCAGGCACCGGAAATTCCGTTCGGCAAAGTACAGACAAAATTCGAGCCAAAGTAACAGGGGATATCCGTTACTTTAAATATGGGGTTACTTTGTATGGCACAAGCTTGGCCCAAAAAGATTTGTATCCATATCTGGATGTCCTGTATCGGGAGCCGGATCATCCAACCTCACATGTAAAGGTAGCTATAGTAGAAGGATCAGCTGGAGAATTAATGAACAAGAAAAGTGTAGGCAGTCTCTTAATCGGCGAATTTATAACGAAAAAAATACGAAGCCTGGAGGAAATGTGCGTATTTCCCGAAGTGACGCTAGAAACACTGCTTCCCCCTATGCTTGATCCAGGACAGGACTTTGTTCTCCCCTATCTCTCCAAAGATGGAGAAGACATCGTAGCACGAGGGATTGCCTTGTTTCACGGACAAAGATTTACAGGAACCCTTAACGACGAGCAAGGGGTGCTTTATGTCCTGATGACCGGGAAATGGAAGGACACAGCGCGCTTTGTAAAAAGGGTTCACTCGGGACCTGCCAGTGATTTGCAAAACTTTATTACCTATCAGGCTCATATTCGGAACATCAAACGCCAGCTTATAGTGAAAGTTGGACGTGATGGTCAAATTGATGTGTACCTCAACCTGAAGCTCCCTGTCGATGTTGTTGAATACGCGCGGGATCATCTTCAGGATAAGGATAATGTCATACGCCTGAACCGTCAGCTTTCGGAAATCATGACCCAGGATGCGGAGGAAATTATCCGTACGCTTCAAAAAAGCGGTTGTGATGCCTTTGGCATCGGCAGACAATTGATTGCCCATCACCCGACCTTGTGGAAAAGTCTGGAGTGGAATAAAGAGTACCCTAATGTTCGTTTTCACCCACAGATCACCGTTAATATTGTCGGGAACGGCATTTTGAATTAGGCCGCTCCCTTTTGTTTAGTTTTCCGGCTGATCAGGTGTTTCGTTATGAATAGCTTCGCTGGGTTTATTTTCTGGAGCTTCATTCTGGGTTTCTGGTTCAGAAGGAGGCTCCTGCTTATTTTCAACAGATGGCTGCGAACTATCTGCTGGCGGCAAATCATTACTCTCACCATTTGTATCTATTTCTGTGTCAGGATCAGAAGGTACTGTTTCTTCTGGTAGAATCTCCTTCTGATCCGTTGCAGGTTCTTGTTTCTCCGGAGTTGCTTTATCCTTTGTATCCGATTTGGACGGTACGACAGGTATGGATGAACGTGTTCGTTGCTCCCTCCCAACTTCCGTTGGCACGTATTTTTGGTTAAACCAGTCTGTCACAAGTTGACCGGATTGACGGGAATAACTTCCCGGCAGCTTACCTGTAAGACTGGAGACCGTAACTTTTACAACACCTTCTGGCTGTGTAAAATGCTTATTTTTGAAAAGCTGGGGCTGATCCTTGACCGCCTCGTTCATGATAAGCGCCCACACCGATTGTGCTCTGGAGTGCCCTTCTTGAGATAGCGTGTTAACCTGTTGACGGTAACCTGCCCAGACGCCAAGTGTAACATCCGGGGTATAGCCCATGAACCATACATCGCCAAAGTTTTGTGTCGTACCGGTCTTGCCAGCAATATCAATGGTACCATAGCTTTTAAAAGCATTTTGCATACGTTTGCCTGTACCCCTAGGGTCCGATATAACCGTTTTGAGCATATCTGTCATCAAAAACGCGGTTTGCTTGGAATATACACGCTTCGCCTGCGGTTTGAATTGATATACGATCTTGCCGTCGGCATCCGTAATTTTACTGATCAAATGGGGTTCATTGTATACGCCCATATTGGGAATCGTACCATATGCCGCTGTCAGTTCCTTGACAGATACTCCCTTACTCAGCCCACCCAGAACGCCTGTCTGAGCATGTTCATCCTGCGGCTGAATTGTTGTAACCCCAAGGGAACGCACAAAATTCCAGGCATTTGGAATTTTAACTTCATATAAAAACAATCTCAGCGCAGGAATGTTGATCGATCGATTGAGTGCTTCGCGGGCTGTCATCAGTCCTTCGTACCGTCTGTTATAATTTTTAGGGATATGATAGCCTTTACGTCCGTCTTTCAATACAATTTGCGAATCATCAATAAGACCAGCAGGCTGAGTGTAGCCTTTTTCCAAAGCAGGCAAATAAGCTGCAATAGGCTTCATGGCAGAACCGGGCTGACGCGTCATCTGGGTTGCATAGTTCATTTGCTCAGTATTAAAGTCCCTGCCCTCGATCATACCGAGTATAGCCCCCGTTTTATGATCAATCATGATGGCAGCAATCTGTTCCAGTCCCTTCTGCTTACTGTATGGAGAAAAGTTTTGCGGATTGGCTGCAATCTGTCTCATATCGTTATAAACTTTCTTATTTATCGTTGTATAAATCCGATAACCGGACCGTTGCAGCTCTTCCCGTGTATTTTGAAGGAGTTCAGCATGCTCAGGTTTGGAAATCTCAGCTGTTGTAAGATCCGGATTTTCCTGGAGCGCCAACAACCGAGTGGCCTCCCGCTCCGTCTCCAGCATCAAATAAGGGAATGTATTGTAGCTTTTCTCGCGATGTGGTGCAAGAGTAGCTTTAATATCAAAATGAAGTCCCTCGTTATATTCCGTTCGTGTGATTTTACCTGTTGCCAGCATTCTTCCCAGCACGACATGCTGGCGCTCGATAGCTTTGTTGAAGCCCTCTTCATCAAACTTCCCTTTACCGTCAAAAGCTGAATAAACAGATGGTAATTGTGGAAGACCGGCCAAATAAGCCGCTTGAGCAATATGAAGCTTATGTAGATCACTTACATTAAAAATCCCTAACGAAGCCGACTTGATCCCGTACAAATTGTAACCTGCGGAGCCATTGCCAAACGGCATTTTGTTTAAGTATGCCGTTAATATTTTATCCTTGCTCATAAAACGCTCCATACGCAGTGCGAGCAGCATTTCCTTTACCTTGCGGCTGTCCGTCTTATCCAGACTGAGGAAAACTCGCCGGGCTACCTGCTGTGTCAGTGTGCTGCCGCCTGTTTGGCGATTTTCGTTCAGAAGCTTCTGTTTGACGGCGCGAGCCGTCCCTTTTAGATCAACACCCTGATGCTCATAAAATTGGCTGTCTTCTGTTGAAATAAGGGCATCTACAATGGATTGGGGAACATCCTTCAGATCCACGAGCTGCCGATCCTCCTCCATGCGCATTCGTCCAACCGGGGTTACCTGGTCATTAAAAAATACAAAGCTGGTCAGAGCGTTCTCGTTTACCTTTTCATATATCAACTGGCGTGATCGTACAGGTTCATCATGAACCAGCGCTGCCACATAACCGGATATAAGACCTCCCGCAAATAGGATCCCAAGTACGCCCGCTAGCGAGAACCACTTGATATTAATCAGCAAAACTCTGCCAAAAATACGCCACCTGCTGCGTTTTTGAGATGATGGTCGACGTTTTGGGTTCATAAAAATGGTTTTCTCCCCTCAATATGCATTCATTTCCACATGCTTTCGTTCAAGATAATATAATACGCCATGTTAGGTTTTCCGTAAACTATAACGTTCCAGAAAATACATTTGGATTAAGAACACTTGTTCTGTATATAATACTACTATATGAATTTACATTCAAGAATATTTTGGAAAGACGATCAGCATACATCTGGAGAGGAGGTTGTAACATTGAACAAACGCGGAAAAAAAACTATATTTTTAGCAGACTGCCAAAGCTTTTATACCAGCATTGGAAAGGCCGACAATCCCGAATACCACCATAAGCCGCTAGTTGTTGCTGGTGACCCTTCGCTGCGTTCGGGCATTATCTTGGCTGCGTGTCCACTTGCTAAAAAATACGCTATATCTACAGCAGAGCGTTTGGGGGAAGCGATAAAAAAATGTCCTGACCTTACCATTGTACGCCCGCGCATGCAGCATTATATCGACGTCTCATTAAAAATAACAGAAATTTATAACGAGTATACGGATTTGGTTGAGGTTTTCAGTATTGATGAGCAGTTTTTAGACATAACGGAAGCCTCTCCCTGTTCGGAGATCCAGTGAGTATCGCAAGTGAAATTCAACAAAAAGTAATGGCACAGACAGGGGTATGGATTCGCATCGGCATCAGTTCCAATAAAATGCTCGCTAAAATGGTATTTAGACAAACTAAATTTCTTGTACATAATTATAGAATCCTGTAGGAACAAGATATTTAACGAATAAAAGTGATGTACAGTATTCAATTGCTTTGTTTATTGTCTTCTGAAAAAGTTTTAGATTAAAAGATTAAGTTATAGACTAGGAAAATAAAGTATTCGACTGGTCCTAGAATGAGGGCTAACATGTCTGATAACAATTCACTAACTTTACCTCTAATTTCTAAATATTGTAGAGGTCTTTATGTTTATTAAACTGTTAGATAAGGAGTATAAATCCATTTTTTAAGTCTGTTGAAATTCAAATCAGTATCCTATTCCAGAAGGATCTAAAGTGGTTTCTAGCAACCATACAGCAAACCATGTCGTTATAGTCCATAAGCATTCAGATAGTTTGCTGCTATTCTAAAATAACGAATTTATCTAATACCATCATTATTCAGCTTACCAGCTTTAGACCAACTGCTGAACCAAGTACCATCGCAATGAACAAAATTCTCGCAGTATTACGTGGTTCACCATAAAAGATCATACCCAATATGGCCCCGCCCGAAGCTCCAATACCGGTCCAGACGGCATAGGCTGTTCCCATTGGTAGTGCTTCCATGGCCAGGTTAAGAAAGAAAAAGCTCAATCCAAAGCCTCCAAGCAAGTAGAAAATGGACAGGAAATTCCGGTCTTTATGGAGCTTATTAATCATGAGAACTCCAATCATCTCAAATACGCCTGCCAAAATTAGTAATACCCAGTTCATACGTCAGTGCACCTCTTTTCCTTGTTTCTTCTCTTTGCTCTGTATTTTGAGTCCTACAACTCCGAACAGAAGTAGCCCGATCAACATCAATTTAGATCCCTGTACTTCAGCACCAAACAACAAAATATCTGCCAATACAGTACCAGCCGTTCCCAAACCGACAAACACTGCATATACTGTTCCTACTGGAAGCGTACGGGAAGCCATAATCATGAGTATGAAACTTACAAAAATGGCGACTAAAGTCCCTCCCCACTCTAACCATCCACTAGCATGTTTCAGGCCGATAACCCATCCGACTTCAAATAATGCCGCAATTACAACAGATAACCATGTCTTGTTCATTCTGTGCTTCCTCCTTTTTGATAACGCTGCAAATGTAGTATGGGTTTAAAGCAGCAATTGAAAAAAAGCCTGAGATCATACTGCATACAGCAGTTTTTCTCCCAGGCTTTTATCCCTCCGTGACACAGTACGACGACTGTGAGTTTTCTCTCGGACCAGCCGATATTATATCGCGGAACCCTAGAAAACATTTTTGAATTCAATTATGGCTAATATTATACACATAAGTAAACAAATTACAATATAAAATAATAAAGATTCGGATATTATCAGGTAGTGCTTGCTAAGTAAGCTGTCGAATGTTAAAAAGGAGTAGACCCGAACCCTTGCTCAATATCACAGTTTTATTACTGGAAAGATGCATTTACTAAACCTATATCATTGTTTTGGTCATTATGAAATCAATTTGCTCTTCATCACCCATATAAAAAGAGTGTGCACCCGTTTGAACAAACCCCATCTTCTTATAAAAAGCAATAGCGTTTTCATTTTTTTCCCATACACCGAGCCAGATTTTCTTTTTATTTTGTTCCATTGCAATTTCCATAGCTTTATTTAGCAGATATTTACCAAGCCCATGTTTTTGATATTTGTTTTTTATATAAATCCTCTCAATTTCGAGTGACTCATCACCCATTTTTTCGGATTGGGCCTCATTCATATTTACCTTTAAATATCCAGCAAGTTCTTCATTGAAACAGATGAAAAAGATTTCTGAAGAGACATTGGACAATTCCTTATCCAACTGTTTAGAGTTAAATGCTCTTTCCAGATAGGTTTGCATATTTTCAGGTGAATTCTGTTCTTTAAATGTATCGTTGAATGTTTCAATACTTATTTCTTGGAGTATTTGTAAATCTTCACGGCTGCACTTTATTATTTTTACAGTCATTTTAATGCATCGCTCCTTCTTATAAATCAATAATTTCTCTTGTTCCCCTTTTTCACAAATTCCCAGTCATCCCCTATATTTTCTCTTACTCTTTGAAGAAGATTGAAAATGGTTTCTACTTCTCTTTCCGAAAATCCCTCTAATGCAACGTTATTGGAATGATCATTTTCTCTTTTTATAAATGGATAAACATTGTTCCCTTTCTCAGTTGGAAAGAGTTTTTTAATTTTTTTGTTATGTGTATCTTCTTTCTTTTCAATAAAGCCATTAATTTCAAGTTTTTTTATAGCACGAGATGCTGTTGTTCGATCTACCTTTATCATCTCAGCTAACTTTTCTTGAATAATTCCGGGGTTTTCACATATTCGCACAATGTACAAATACTGCCCTTTTGTAAGGTCATATTCTTTAAATTCTATATTACTTATAGAATCTAATGCCCTTGCTATCATTCCAATTTCACGAAGTACTTCCTTCATAATTAACTCCTTTGCACCTATTTTGTTGCAAACGCAATAAAAATGGTATATATTAAATTTACCCTAATTTTGTTGCATTTGCAACATGAAATTATGATAAAGAGGTCGAGTACAGTGAAATATGTTTTTTTTGTATTAGGAATTTTTATATTATCCCTTGGAATTTCGTTCACTATACAATCAGACCTTGGGACTTCACCTTTTGATGCACTTTTGGTAGGACTGTCCATAAATGTGGGGCTTACTGTGGGAAGTTGGGAAATAATAATAGCTTTAATATTGATATGTTGTAATTCACTTTTAAAAAGACAAAGACCAGAATTTTTAGGGTTGTTAACAGCATTTATAACGGGTATTGGTATTGATATGTGGCTTTTTTTATTGCACAATTTGATAACACCTGAACTATGGTACAGCAAAGTTGTTTGTTTTGGAATTGGTTTAGTTCTTGTAGGATTAGGAACTGCAACATATTTACAGACAAATTTCGCACCCATTCCAGTTGACCGATTAACATTAATCATACAAGAATTAACTAGAACAAATCTATTTTTTTCGAGAACATTCATTTACCTCATATTCTTGATAATAGCAGTTATTTTAAATGGACCCATTGGCGTTGGAACTTTGTTAACCGTTTGTTTAGGGGGGCTAATACTCAATTACTTTATGCCATTTACTGAAAAGGTACTTGACCGCATACTAACACACTCTGGTACATCACCAAATCATGATAAAGATAAAAAGCATTCTATATAGAATGCTTTTTATCTTTCTTGTTCAACTAACCTGATCCGTTAAAAGATGTAATAACATCCGTTGATTTCGATACAGAATTGTATTTTGTACTTAGTTCCAGACCTACGGCCGAGGAAATTTCTTACGTATTGAACCTCATTTTTTTCCAAGTTGACACTGAAGCTTGATGCTCATATTTCTTTGTTTCGATCTTAAGTTTCTCTAGAAGAATTGGTACTGTTATTTGTCTCTCAATTGGTACTTTAATTGTGTCTAATTCATTTTTATAATGTGTTTGTATTTTGAAGGTCAATTAATAAAGGAGTGTAGCATTATGTTCTGTGGATTATCTGCTTTTCCACTCACCCCAGTTAACGAGACAGGTATTAACGAAAAAGCATTTGTAACACTGATTCAACAATTAGTTGCAGCTGGTGTAGACTCAATTGGTGCATTGGGTTCAACTGGAAATTATGCATATCTTAATCGAGAAGAACGTTTACGTGTTCTTCGACTTGCTGTCCATTCAGCTGAGGGGATTCCCGTGATGACAAGCATAAGTGCGATTCGTACTTCTGAAGTACTTCGATTAGCGGAAGATGCACAAAGAGCAGGAGCAAGCGCAGTGCTGCTAGCCCCTATCTCCTATCAAACACTAACTAATGACGAAGTATTTTTACTCTATGAACAGGTGACGAATTCACTCTCCATTCCACTTTGTGTATATGATAATCCGAGTACCTCACATTTTCATTTCAGCGATGAGTTGCACGGTCGAATTGCTGAGCTACCTAACGTTAGTTCTATCAAGATTCCTGGAGTACCTTCTGATCCTGAAGCAGCCAAGACACGCATTAGAAAACTGCGAACGGCCATTCCTCCCCATGTAACTATAGGAGTAAGTGGAGATTCATTTGCAGTCACTGGCTTGAATGCAGGCTGTGAAGCATGGTACTCAGTTCTCGGTGGTTTGTTTCCAAATGTGTGCCTAAAAATGACCCGTTTGGCCCAGGCCGGTTTTGCTGACGAAGCGAAACGACTCTCGGCACTACTTGAACCGATTTGGACGTTATTTCATCAATATGGTAGCCTTCGTGTTATTTCAGCAGCAGCAGAAATAAGTGGCTTGATCTCAAGTCCCAGTCTTCCTTTACCCTTACAACCATTGAATCAATCAGCTAGAGAACACTTGGAATTCATACTAAAGGATATTCAGACTACAGAAACATCCTGTTCCCCATTCGGCTAATACCTTTTCGAAGGGGAGACTACTAAGCACGTTTGCTGTGAAATTTTTCTTTATGAGTGTTGGAGGAACAACAGATGTGGTTCACATTTGCAATTGGCGCTGCTTTTTTCTTTGGCTTACATGGTATCTTCTATCAATGGACGTCTCAACGGTCTATTGATCGGAATCTGTTGTTTGTTGGGGTGTATGTATCCAGTACAATCCTGGCATTAATTATGAATAATGTACGCAAATCAAACTTGGAGTTACAAGGCCTGGCTCGGCTTATTAATGGGTATTTTTTCTTTTATGGCCAATACGTTCTTATACAAAGGTTATGCTGTTGGTAGAGCTTCAGTCATAGCATTTTTTTCGGGACTAACGCCTATGCTTGTTGTCCTGCTAGCTGCTTTGCTTTGGCAAAAGACGCTTACTTTAGTGCAGCTAGTCGGATTCTGCATCATTATCCTCTCTCTAATCGTCGTTAGATACCAGCGAGATCTGCAAGTAGACAGTATCAAGGCTGGCAATGGGGCATACTGGCCATCTTGTTTTATAGCTTCACAGACCTTTCCTCAAAACAAGCTTTACTTTACGGAGTATCTATTTTTCCTGTTTTGACAATTATGTTCATGACAAGTAGCATATTATTTGCTGGAGCATACTTTGTAATTAAGATTAGACAAGATCCTTCTTCAACAGATATAACTTTTAATGAAGCAAAACAATTCGGAGCATAAAATGGAGTTAATCCATCTTGTACTCTTCCCTTAATATATAATGTGCGTAATCAACCTAAATTACAGTTTCTAAAAGCTTGCTATTGTATTTGCTACGCAGGCAAATCACATCGAAACCCAGCATATTTTTCATTCAATGAAGCTCTATTCCCTCTGACTAGTACTCCTCTATGGTTTTTCAAACTACATACATTTGTGCTCAACCGAGAAAGCTTGCTACCTGTATTCAGTCTAGCCACTGATCAATTGACGAACCGAGTCAGTATATCCATAACACGCGTAACCATGGCAGCTAGTAGCATTATTACGTGCTATTTGTCATCTAATCCAATCCGTGGATTTCTTAGAGGCAGGAGTTAAACAAGCCGAAATGGTGTTTTGCAATACTACAAAACATTTCTTTATCTATTATCTCTGTTTTTTTCATTTCTCCATTCACCCATTCAGTGAACGAAGTATCTGTTAATGTTAAGTTTCCGTTATCGGTGAATTTAGTGACTATCGGTCTCTTATTAAAGTTCGATCCAAGATGTTCAACGGTGAGCTTTTGAACTTCATTTAACTCAGTTATATCCTGTATGGCGTTTTTGGAATCAAAAGCATAACCAATCTTCCAATCAGTATCCTTGTACCTCATTTTCATACAAAAAATAAAATCCCCATACCCACTGCTTACATTTATTACTTTGAATTCCCCATTTTCAGAAGTCACCTTATCTCCATTTAAAGGAACAATCTTTAATGGTGAATACCCTCCAAACCCAACATCGACGAGGTACAACTTATCGTTATGATTGATTATAATAGCAACATGTGTTTTTCCTATCGCACTCCAGCTTCGATTAGTATAGTCGTACCTCATACAGCGAATTAGCTTTGCATTATACCCATTTTCACTCAAAAAGAAATAAAATAATGAATTTAATTCATAGCAAAGTCCACCTTCATTGCGTTCGATTATTTTTTTTAATAGATTTTCAGGTGTTATTTCACTCGACGAACTGTTTATAATACTTAAATTCTCAAATGGAATTGTTTTTGCTGTTTTTTCAATAATAGTATTTAAATCTTCAAGTTCTAATTTATTGTCCCAACTTATTCCTAATCTATTACACAATAATTTATTTAGGTTTAACATATTGGTTCATTCCTCCATAATTAGTATCGAAACCAGTGCATTTCAAAGCAAGACACCTCTTCCGGGGTGAAATGTAGACATTGAGTCTATCATTTGCTAGCAAAGAGATGTGTTGGATATCGTACGGAATTAAAACTTCATTCGTGGTCGGTTAAAGAAAATACTATTAACGGATACGATAAAGTGTTGATTTAATTCTCCCATATGTCTTGTGCATCAACAAGTAGAGGTCCGTTCGCGACCTTAACAAAATGTCTTCTCTTACATGTGCGTATTCCTTTAACGAGAGTGCACACTTAGGAGTTTCCAGTTGTACATCCACTCTTGTAGGCATCGTCATCAACTCTTTTACGATTGTTTCTGCAATGTCAAAAGACAAAGGAAGCTCCGTTTTTGGTTTATCCACTCTAGTTAAAGCTGTAAAATTCGTAATATCTTAATCCTTTTCTTCGTTAGCAACAGAACTATCTACTAAAAACTAAAAAACAACCAGCTATAATAGCATAGCTGGTTGTTATACGTTTTTTAATTTACTTCCAAGATCAAATCCATGCTGTCCTGTGTTAAATCAAATTTGAAGATGAAACCCCAGGTTCTGCAGGAATCACATGTAATAACTGTTTTGAATTTGGATCCTCCAGATTCACATGCACTTGATCATAATTAGATGAATTCGTAACAATAACCATTACCGTAGGATCATAACCTGCAGCCTTGATTTGCTCCAAGTCAAACTCAACTAATTTGTCTCCAATCGTAATTCTCTCATTTTCCTTAACCAATGGTTTAAAGTGTTGTCCCTTTAATTTCACAGTATTAATACCGATATGGATCAAAAGTTCTACACCGGAATCAGATACAATGCCAATCGCATGCCCGGTTTTGTACACGCTGCTTACCGTTCCGTTTACCGGAGCTGTAACAATTCCGCTTATTGGAACAATCCCTGCTCCTTTACCCATCGCTTCAGACGCAAACACTTCATCGCTTACACTGCTTAAAGGAACAATTTGGCCATCCACAAGTACCACAATGTCGTTTGGATTTGCTTGAACGCTTATGGAATTCGTCCCAGACTTATTAGATACACCGAAGAAATACGTTAAAATGACGGCTCCAAAGAATGCAATAATCAATCCAATGACTTCTCCAATAAAGCCTTGTCCTAAATACGTTGGAATTGCCAACAAGCTAGGAAATGTGAAAGTGGATGCATGTACTTCAAACGATCCAATGACAGCGCCTCCAATACCGGCGGCAATCATTGCACAGTAGAATGGACGCTTTAACTTAAGGGTTACGCCGTAAATTGCCGGTTCAGTGATACCAAAAATGGCTGTGATCGCTGCAGAACCCGATAGGCCTTTGATTTTGGCATCCTTGGTTTTCAAAAATACGCCGAGAGCAGCACCAGCTTGGGAAAGTACAGCTGCACATACGATAGGTAGCCATTGGTCGTATCCTTGATTAGCGACATTGTTTATCATCAGCGTAATCAGCGCCCAATGGACTCCAAAAATGACGATCGACTGATGGAACGCTCCTAAAACCAACCCAGCAAGTAATGGGGAGAACCCGTAGATTGCCAACAATACCATGGCGAACAGGTCACTGATCTTTGTGCCTACAGGGCCGATAGCAGCCAAAGTTAGAGGCAACATGATCACTAGCGAAAACAGAGGGGTTAACATATTACGAATCGATTCCGGAAAGAATTTGTTCAACAAAGGTTCCAAGTAAGAGAGGCCCCAAATCGACAACAGAATGGGAAACACAGACGACGTATACGTAATTGGTAGGATCGGTATGCCAAAGAAATCAATCGTTTGTGAATTGGATACGATCTCTACTAAAGACGGATGAATGAGTGCACCAGCTAACGAAACGGCTACGAATTGATTGACTTTCAGCTTCTTGGCCGCAGTAAATGCCAAGAAAATCGGCAAGAAGTAGAAAATTGCATCACTTGCTGCATTCCATACTTTATACGCACCACTGTCGATCGATATCCAGTTCATTGTTGTAAATAAAGCCAGAATACCTTTTAAAATTCCGGCTCCAGCCAAAGCTCCCAGGAATGGAGTGAATACGGCCGAAACAAAATCCATCAACTGACTGACAGGATTAAATTTCCCAGTTCTTTTTTCTGAAGCGCTTTCAGCGTTGGCAGACGCATGTACTGCCATTCCAGGTAATGAAGTTAGTTCATCGTAGACTTGAGATACAGAATTACCGACAACTACCTGATACTGTCCAGCACTATTGACAACAGTAATGACCCCATCTGTGTTTTCAATCTTTTTGGTGTTGGCAGCACTGGCATCATTTAATTTGAAACGCAATCTTGTAGCACAATGCCAAACCGCATTGACGTTCTCTTTACCTCCTACACCATCCAGAATATCCTTTGCCAATTTTTGATAACTCATCGTTATCCCTCCCATTTTAAGTGCCCGGATCATTCTTCCAGATACCGTTAACTGGTACGATAAAATGATCCGGGGATGCCTTATTCAATTAGTCAGTTCTCATCTTAATCGCTGGTGATTACATGAAGATCCTCGCCGTTTGAATCAATAACTTGCTTATACCAGTAAAAACTATCTTTAAAATGGAATTGCCCACTTCCATTACCTTCATCATCATAGTCCACATAAATAAAGCCATATCTTTTGCTCATTTCGGCAGTACCTGCGCTGATGATGTCGAAAGGGGCCCAGGTGCAATAGGCAAAAACATCTGCCCCTTCACGTATTGCCTCTTTCAGTGCCGCAATATGCTCCTGGTGGTATTCGATGCGATAATCGTCATGAACTTTGTTGTCCGCTGTTAAAACATCTTTGAAACCAAGACCATTCTCAGCCACCATCATGGGAACATGATACCTGTCCCAATACTTGGACATGCAGAGATATAATCCTGAAGCATTAATGGACCAGCCCCAGCGATTCGCTTTCAAATGGGGATTTTTGACGGTAGAATTAGGGTCCATCGTATTCTCGCTAGCTTTAACGGTATTGGACCAGTAATAAGAGACTGCAAGGAAATCGGCTGTATTGTTCCGAAGCAGTTCTTTCTCCGATTCAGTAATTTCCAACCGAATGCCATGGTCTTCGAAATACGTCAATGCATATTCAGGATACTCTCCTCGGATCAGAACATCGCTGTAGAAATATTGCATTCGATTCCGTCTAAAATTCAGTTCGACATCTGCAGGTTCACATGAATAAGGGGCGGTTAACGTATCGGCCAACATCATTCCCATTTGAAGAGATGGGTTTAGCTTGTGGCCAAATTCGGTGATTTTTGCAGACGCAACGAATTGATGATGAACCGCTTGAAACTGGGCCTGCTCGTAATGGTCAACTTTATCTTTCAATATGCCTAGGGAAGCAAACGCCTCTTTGTGCACAAGATTAATCTGATTGATAATAATCCAATATTTAACGGTTTGATGATATCTTTGCAGTACGGTTTGTCCATACTTTACGAAATAATCGATTAATTTCCGGTTCGTCCAACCGCCATATTGCTCAACCAGATTCAAAGGCATTTCATAATGGAAAATGGTGACGATCGGCTCAATATTTTTTTCTTTCATGTACCTAAATAGTCGATCATAAAAGGCCAAGCCCTGCTCGTTTGGGCCGGTATCATCCCCATTCGGAAAAATCCTGCTCCATGAGATGGATAACCGTAATGTTTTTACATGCATGTCCGCTAACGCATCGATATACTCACGGTATCGTTCGTAGAAATGTACTCCTTGGCGCTTAGGGAAATAGTATGTCCCATGTTTGTATTTTTCATATGTTTCTGAATCCATATTATTAAAATGTAGATCAGTAGGAGCAGCCCCTGGAATAAACGGCTGAATATCAGCGGTACTTAAACCTCTTTCATCCCTGCGATGTGCACCTTCTGCTTGGTTAGCAGCAATAGCTCCTCCCCACAGAAAGTCTTTTCTTATTTTGCTCATGTACGATTCCCCCAAGCGTATTTAAAATTTTTGTACGATAAAGACTCCTGCAATAACCAAAAGAGCTCCCAATAATCGAGGAATATTCAAAGTGTGCATACTAGCACCAATTAATCCAAAATGATCAATGATCACCGACACGATTATTTGTCCAGCTAAAACGTATCCAACCGTAGCTGCTACTCCTATTCTGGGCATGAGAATGGTTGTCGCCAATACATAGAAAGCACCCAGTAGTCCTCCTGTCCACATCCACCAGGGAGCTTCAAACCATTCTTTTTTGAACAACGATCCTTTTACAAAAAAAGATATGATTATTAATGAGATGGCACCTACTGTAAAAGAAATGGCCGAAGCAACAATAGGTGATCCCACCACCGTCCTTAGCTGCGCATTAACACTAAATTGCGTAGGTAAGGCCATTCCTGCCAATAATGCGAAAATTATGAATACGATAGCCACGTATGTTCCCCTTTCTCTTGCTTTGATCGATTAGCCAATCGGAAATTGAACGAAGTGCTTCATTAAATCGTTTATCCGATTTTAGAACCACGAGAAAATACCAAAAGAACGGTTTCAAGTGTGTCCATTGCAAAAGTAATCCCACCTACTATTTAGAGAGCAATGGAATAGAAATCAGAAACATTCAGTATTATCCCCTCTCAAATTCTGAAGATTGAATATCCCCTACAGATGATTCAATAATTTATCTTAAATATGGGAATACTAGATTGATCACCTTCTCAATTTATCGATTAATCATTGACAACCCGAGTATAATTCACGCAGTATAATAAGTAAAATTAATAATAAATATAGGAGGTATACTAATTACTTATATGGATATTAATTATGAGCTCTATAAGATCTTCTATATCACAGTAAAAGCTGGAAGTATGTCTAATGCGGCAAAAGAACTGTTTACATCACAATCGGCAGTTAGTCAGTCCATAAAATTACTTGAAAATAAGCTAGGTGGACAGTTGTTTCATAGAAGAGCACAAGGAGTGTCCCTTACTGTAGAAGGAGAGGTATTATTTCAATATGTAGAACAAAGCTATGAGTTATTACAGGCGGCTGAAAGAAAATTTTCGGAATTAAGGAATTTAGATGCTGGCCAACTAAGAATAGCCGTAAGCACAACAGCTTGTAGTAACTTCTTGATGCAATACCTAGAAAGATTCTCCTTGGCTTACCCTAATATCGAGATTTATATCAAAGATCAATCTACTCATTCTACAATTAAGCAGCTAGAGTCAGGCGAAGTTGACATAGGAATCATCAATCTGAACGGAAGCAGAGATTCTCTGACGGTGATTGGAAAAATAGAAATACAAGATTGTTTTGTAGTAGGTGAGAGATTTAAAGAAATATGTGATAAACCAATATTCTTAAAAGAACTAGTAGTAAATTACCCGATCATTCTAATGCAGAAAGGACTTAATACAAGAAAGTACATTGACAACTTTTTCACTTCATATGGCTTAAAAGTAATACCTAAAGTAGAGCTGAGTACCATGGAACTGTTAATTGAGTTTGCTAAAAAAGGTTTGGGCATATCATGTGTAATCGAGGATTTTGTTCGCAGCGATTTGGATCAACAACAGCTATTCAAAGTACCAATCCAAGAAACCATACCTAAAAGGTTTCTAAGTATTGCTATCAAAAAAGATTTGCCCCTTTCTTCAGCAACTCAAAGGTTTATTGAGCTTTTTCAAAGTAGTACAGGATAAATTTAATTATATAAAGAGCTTCCTTTTTTCTATATGCATCTAGAATCTTAACTACAGTAACTAGAATACGATCTAATAGAGCCATCGTTCCTCTATAACAAATTTTTTGTTCAATAATCAAGCAATTTTTTAAATTCGAAATGACTTTTCAGAATATCTTGAAATATGCTTCTATCATTTTCTGCATCTGTCCATCCACCCATTTAGTGAATGAGGTATCCGATCTGTAAAAGGATCATGTGTATGTCCTTTACGGCAAAGGAGAACAAGTTCTTGTCCGAAGAAGTGGGGAGAATTCGGATTGAGGCATCCACTGCGTGCAAAGATCTATTTCACAGCTTCCAGATACGCACCGAACAAAGCTCGGTATGAATATTCAGGATGAGATCGAATACGAGATTTCTCCAACAACCACGCAATAAGGCGAAGTATACGAGCTACAATCTCTATGTCTTCGTCCTTTACAAGCAGATAAACGTAGCCGAGGTCCAGCGAACCTCGCTTCAACCGCTCCAGAATGAAGTCCGTTTGCTCCTGTGACAACTGGATGGTCGGTATAGTGAGCATGAAACTGATCAAATTGGAATTTGTCTTCTTTCTTCTTGCTAACAGGCATATCATTCAAATAAAGATACTCTTGATAATTTTTTTCTTGCTCTAGTAAAGCTTCGACTAAGATGTTAGGAAAGATTACGCAGTGTTCTTTTCATTTATTTTCTACACCCTCATCGTAAATTTGACATACTTTATACATTATATTCCTTTAGCAATGGAAAGCATAATTATTTTTGTATTATTGATTTATGGTACTATCTTAAAGGAGCATTCTAAATGCATAGTGCTAGATGATTAGTTTTATTTTCCTTATCTGCGAACTGTTTATTTATAATGCCCCCCGATTTTTAGGGACCTTTCCAGCGCCTGACCGGCGTTGGTCAAAGAGGAAGCTCTTACAATAGCTGCACTACCATAGCGTTCTTTAATGCTATCTGTTGCTTTTTCCAGGGAACGTGTACGCTCCTGATCTTCAAAGAAGGAGAGTTGATATGTTTGATCGTCAACCAGTTCACTTAAAGTGACACCTAGGCGTCGTATCGGCATGCCATTCCAAAAATTATAAAATATTTTTTTTGCTGCATCGTACACTTTATTCGTATTGTTAGTCGGGTCAGTAAGCTTCATTTGCCTGGAAAATCCAGTAGGGGCTTCATATGGACTGCATATACAACTGACAGTCACAACAGAACCCATATACCCTTTACGACGGCTGTCTCGACAAACCTCTTCGGTGAGTTCAAGCAAAATCGTTTCAATCTCATTCTTGTTCGAATAATCCTTGGGCAGGGTCATTGCATGGCTTATCGACTTTTGCGGGGAATCGAGCGTAGATGGGATAACAGGACTATCGTCCAAACCGTTAGCAGTTCTCCACATAATCTCAGCCTGGATGTCCGACTGTTTTCCAAAATGACTGCGGAGTTTCGTCTTAAGTTCTGGCAAAGTCATTCTGCCTATATCTCCAATAGTTGTTATGCCAAGCCGTACAAAATGTGCTGTCATCCGCGATCCCACTCCAAACATTTTGCTGACCGGCTGTGGCCACAATAAATGTTCAACTTCTGCTCTGGATAGTGTGAAAATCCCGTTTTTGTTCTTCTTGGCCCAAATGTCAGTTGCAATTTTTGCAAGTATCTTATTGAAGCTGCTTCCTATTCGAACCCAAACTCCAGTTTGTAAAAGAACATTTTGCTGAATGTCTTTTGCAATAACTAATGAATCACCAAACGTTCTTACACTACCAGAAATATCCAAGAACTGTTCATCAATACTAAACACTTCTACAAGATCAGTATACTCCTTGTATATATTCGTGATTGCTAAAGAAACATCAATATAGTATTTCATCCGTGGTCGTACGATAACAAGTTTAGGACACTTTTTCACAGCTTCTCCCAGACGCTCTGCTGTAGTTACACCAAAACTTTTTGCAATGGGGCACGCCGCTAAAATGATTCCCGACCTACGTGAAGGATCGCCAGCTACCACAAGTGGTTTATTTCTATATTCTGGGTGAGAAGCTTTTTCCACGCTAGCGTAAAAACTTTGACAATCTGCTAAAAAAATTGTTCTCTTATCTTTTTTAATCATGTTGCACCTCCAAAAAGCAAATGAATAAGAGCATACATTCACAAGTCAATTATATACCAAACATACGTTCTATACACAAAGTAAATACTGGAATTAAAAAAATAGTGGACAGCAATTAAAGAGCTATCTCCACTATTTTTGTTACTTATATCATGTGCTAAGCATCCTGCCTTTTATAAAAAATGTATTACTAATAAAGAGCTTAAGTCTATCTAAGATGTTTAGGGATATAAAAACAATTACGCCAAAAGCATCATATCGATTAAATCTGCTGCTAAAGATTTAGATCCACTCACACCTTTTACATATTTTAAAGGACCGTCAGATGACCAATTCATTGTACTGAGCTTCTTTACTCTCTTATGCATCATATTATAATCGATTCTACCACGCTCATTTATGCACATTGTTAGAAGCTTGGACCCCGCAATAGAAAGAGCATCTAGACAAAAAATATGAGTGATACGGTACTCCCCGTAGTCAATCCATTCCTTGGAGAATGTATCTTTAATTGATCGATAATAGTTTAATGCAACTTGGTATCTCTCTTCGTTGCTCGTCCCTATTAACTTTTGTTCCTTAAATAACAATTGAGTAGTTCGATACAGATTTTGGAGAGTAATGTGACGTCCGCGAGTGCGTTTACCTATTATGCTGCCAATATTGTGGAAGGGACTCTCTGGTCTAGTGATAAGTTCAGTCGCGATCCAGCTAGACTCATCAGAATTACGGCGTTAAGATAGTGCATTGTAAACCCTCCACATCATATCGACTCAACCTGATAATCTTATGGTATCATCAACGATGACAGAAGTATAATTTATGATAAGTATGCTTTCGATGCATTTCAGTAATGAATAATGTGAAATGAATTCAGGAGGACACGTATGGAAATTCAACAATTAAAATATTTTCAGGTCTTGGCTGACATACAGCATGTTACGCGAGCTTCAGAGGTACTGAACCTTTCCCAGCCAGCATTAAGCCGATCAATCTCCAAGCTCATTTCATTGGTTTGAACGAATTAGCTAATGAATCCCTTATTTTGTTAAAAAAGGATACGCTCTCCGTCAAACCACGGATCTGATGTTTCAAGAACACGGAATCCAACCTCACATCACCTTTGAAGGCGAAGAGGTCGCAACCGTTGCGGGACTGGTGGGCTCAGGCCTTGGCGTATCGTTGCTTCCAGACTTACAGGGACTGGACACCCATAAGGTTGTCCAAGTCCGCCTAAATGTCCCAGAATGCCACCGATCCATAGGATTAGCATGGAGGATTGAGAGATATTTACCGCCCGCTGCTGGGAGTTTTAAAAATTTTATTATAGCCAAATTTTCTTAGGGAAATTTTACAACTGGGAACAAGATGAAAAGATTAGAGCAGCGGGCTGATTATAAAATTCATCTCTATTGGATGCTAGGATTAACCGTATTTGGGATGCATCTGATACGCAAATAAAATTAAAAGCATGGGAAACCTGTCTCCTCTTTAATGAACCAGTTACTACGACCTGATATTTTGGAATTGAAGTGAATAGAACTCACTATAACTTGTGGGAAATAGGGTGCGGTTTGGTCACAACATGTAAAATCACACTAAATACTGAGATATTTCAATAAGATTTTGATCCGGATCTCTAATATAAACGGATACAATAGGACCTAGCGCGCCTGTTCTGGTTACGGGTCCCTCCTCAATATTCACTCCAATGGTGTCTAGATGATTCACAATCTCTTCGATGTTTTTATCGGTAATGAAACACAAATCAGCAGACCCGGACACCGGGTTTTGGGCTTTGGGTTCGAATTCTTTTCCAGCTTCATGTAAATTTATTTTTTGATCGCCAAAACGCAATGCTTTACGATTTAAACCGAACGTTTCCTCCTTCATACCCAAAACATGGGTATAAAAATGTACGGATTCTTCAATTTTTCTAACAGTTAAAACGAGATGATCAAGCCGTTTTATCATTATTTCTCCTCCTATTTTAAAGATGGGTGGCTTCTCCAGTATCTTTTATTACAAAGAAATGTTCTCTTCGTTTGGACTGCATTAAGTACAACAAAAAAATAACAGATTATATTTAGATTCTTGAATATGGAAGTCACCTAAAAACATTGTTCTAGAAGAACTCAACATAAGCGATCCCCATCTTACCTTATCATAAAATGCATAGAACCATCCTTAACTGGAACAACATTGATAGTTTCAGTCACTGGTCCCCCCTCCCAAGGTATTATATCCCATACCTCACTTTTAAAAAATTATTAGACTCATTTTCTAATTACTTATCAAATAATACAACATTTCACAATATTTATAGATGTTAATTATGTACATTGTAATATAAAGTAAAATCACAATTAAATCTTTACAATGTAGTACATATAGAAACAATTATGCACAAATATTAATATGCACACTTTTTTGCTGATACTCTGGATCACAGTCCCGTCAAGCCGGAAACATTGGATACACCCCCAAAATCGATCGGTCATATAATGACCCTGCCCCGGGATTATGTTCAGTCTGCGGAAGTGGAGACTATCCTGCTTGGCATCAATATAATATTTCATATGGGGACGGGCAAATCACAAGCTCAGGACACTTCTTGAGAGCTTCACCGAGCCTTTTTGCTGTAGACACTCCGAAGCTTTTTGCCATAGGACAGGCTGCCAAAATAATTCCGGATCCTCTTTACCAAGACTTAATTTTATAAATTCTTGTTCATAAGGTGGTTAATCGATATATATGTATTTATCGATAGATAAGAGCAGCTCCATATAAAATAGAAGCTGCTGCTTCCTGTTTATTTTACAACTTTAAAATATTTTAAAAAGGAGGCGTAAAATGCCTGAACTAACTGCAATGAAATGTAATGAGTTAGCCCTTCATTAGAACAGATTGGAGCTCAACCAAGAACTGTTCTAAGTTTACAGGGTCCTGCCCTGTGAGTTCTGCAAATGCTGGAGAAACCTGTTCATATTCTCCTTTAGCAGCTGCAGTATCAAAAGAAGCTAATCCCTGTGCCACTTTCGGAGGCGCTCCAAACGCTTCATACATACCTTCTACTTGTTTTATGTTTATTAGGTTGTACGTAATGCTCTTACCTGTGATTTTATTTAAAATGTCTGCTATATCGGAGCTGGAGAGTGCTGTTGGACCGGTAATATTCAAGGTGCGTTTGTCCTGTTTCGCAAAAGCTAATGCCACTGCCGCTGCAATTGCACAATCATTACGAGTGACGTAAGCAACTTTGCCTTCGTCTATAGCGTTGATATATTGACCAGTTTTAACTGCATGTACTAGAGAAGGTAGTAAATTATCAGCATACAAATTATTACGAAGTATAGTATAAGCGAGACCACTTTGGTGTAAGGCTTGTTCCGTTCCATAGTGGTCAGAAGCAGTAGTATTAGCTGTGCCAGGCACAGGATTCAGAAATGAAGTATAGACAATGTGCTTTACTCCTTTCTGGGCTGCTATCTGTATCGCATCCTGATGCTGTTTCAATCGTTGACCAGGTACTGCCAGAGCGTCGGTACTAATAAGAAGTAACCGTTGTACTCCAGCAAAGGATTCTTTTAACTGCTCTAGATAGTTAAAATCTGCTTGACGGACCTCTAATCCTTGCGTAACTAGATCCGAAAGTTTCTCAGGGTGACGTGTTAATGCAATAATTGATCCTTCATAATGGTCAAGCAGCCATTCTATAGCTGTACGGCCTAGATGCCCGCTTGCTCCCGTGACTAATAATGTATCTTTTTGTGTGCTCATATTAGTATATCCTCCTCAAAGTAACAAAATTAAAATATGATTTACCTTATTGACTGATGGCTCTAAAATATATCAACAGATGAAGGTGCAGACGCAGAAAAATTAAAGTTTTGGCGGATATTAAACAACCATTTTTCATAGATTTCTGGTCGCCAATCTGGAGAACCTGTAAGTGGATTGGCTCCAAACAAAGTTAGCATTTGACGTGATTTATCAACGAGTGACAGATTCAGCGTTGCGACTTGTAATTCTTCTCTGGATCCGGCTGGTTTAGCATAATAAGCTGTACTTAAGATAGATGACGAAGGACCAATAATGAGACTCTCACCTGAAAAAGATAAATTACAATCGTATCCTACCAGATTGGAACTCATTATAAATAATGCATTTTCAATTACACGTGCTTTGAGTTGAGTAAAATAACTGTCTTCCCAGCCTATAGCAGATGCCGTCGGATTAAGATACAACCTAGAGCCAAGAGCGGCATAATACCTTACCACTTCGGGGAATGTATAGGTATCGAAACATATACCAATACCTACAGGTCCCCATGGTGTATCAAATAACAAAGGATCGTTTCCTTTTGTGGCCCACAACAGCTCATGACCAACAGGATGAATTTTTCGGTAAGCACCTACAATGCCTCCTGGGCCAACAACGAGTGCTGTATTGTAAAGTATAGAAGAATCTATAGCATCGCGTTCTGGCATACCCACTATAATATATGCATTATGTTTTTGAGCAAGTAAAGCCAGCTCGTTGGCTGCTGGACCTGGTATTGTTTCCGCATTTTCAATTTGCATTGCTGTGGAATCTTTCTCAATGTTATACCCGGTAAGTGCCATTTCCGGGAAAAGAATAATTTTAGCACCCTGTTCAGCAGCAGATTGAATATATTCTTTAATTCGAGCTAAATTCCCAGTTTTATTTCCCCATTCTGCATGGAAATTAATATTTGCTACCGTAACGATATTTTCATAAGACATAGTTACTCTCCTTTTGTATGGATTGCGCTACTTGAGTTAAACTGAAATAAAATTGGTTCAGGCATGTTTATGAAGTTGGTTTATCCAGTGATTATTGAGACATTCCTGATTTGATCAGCAGGTATCTAAACTATACAGAAACACTACTGACAACTGTATGGCAGTAGTGTTTTTGGTGTTCAAATATTTATTTTTTAGTTTGACAAATGAATTTTCAAACCATAAACTGATGAAATTGAAATAGAAAGTTCTTCCATATTAGCAAAACTCATTCTATTTCAACTGTGGTACAGGCGATCCGAAATTGGGCCACCTGTACCTTTTTTTGTGCACGAATTCATGCACACAAGCAATCAAAACGAAGGTGGAAATAAAAAAGGTGGAGAGATTTAGGAATAACAGCGAGGATATATTTTAACTGGTATTTTACTTGCCACAACGATATCAACACCGATTTTTGGTAAGTTAAGTGATTTATACGGAAGAAAACCAGTCTTTGTGATTGGCAGCATCCTTTTTTCTCTTGGTTCTTTTTGGTGTATGTTTGCCCATTCAATGGAGTCGCTAATTATATATCGGATAATTCAGGGGATAGGAGCAGGAAGTGTAGTTCCGGTTACTTTTACAATTGTAGGAGATATCTATAAAGCAGAAGAGAGGGGCAAAGGATTGAAAAGCAGGCAAAGGAACCAGTCGTTCCGCTAAAACTGTTTCGTATTCGTGATATCATGATTTCATGTATAGCCGGCTTTCTGGTAAGTTCATTGATTATAGGATTGACTAGTTATTTACCACTATGGATTCAAGGTGTCTACGGGGGTAATGCATCTTCCGCTGGAGTGGCACTATTACCAATGACTATAGGCTGGTTTATTAGTTCAATCGTTAGTGGAAGAATCATGTTTTCTCTCGGCCCTCGGATTACATGTATTATTGGTTCAAGTTTTATCGTTTTTGGCGCTGTCACTCTGGCGTTTTTTTGAATAGTAGCTCACCGTCCTGGTTTTTACCGCTGTGTACGCTGCTGTATGGTATAGGTTTTGGTTTTTGTGTTACTGTCTTTACTGTTATTGCGCAGTCTGCAGTTGGATTTAAACTAAGAGGATCGTCAATTGCACTATCAACGTTTTTAAGGAGTCTGGGTTCTACCTTGGGAGCAGCGGTATTTGGCTCATGGCTTAATTATAGAACTACTTCGGAGGTTCAACAAGAAGACCTGCTATCTCAAAAAGTTACACAGTCGGATATCGACTCGATTCTTTCACCACATTCACATCAGGCAGGGGATCAGGTCGCTCTGCTCTTGCGTGGTCTTCTGGAACACAGTTTGCAATCCCTCTTTAATGGTTTCAGAATTTATTTCCGGCACCTGTAAATCATACAGATCAAAATGAATAATTTTATGTTGCGGATAAGTTGCACGATAAGAATCCGCCAATTGCTGACCAACCGATAGAACGCAGGAATGAGAGGAGAATCCTGAATGTGCAGTGAGAAATAAAATAGTGGACATGTTGGTGTCTTCCTTCCAGTAAGTAAATTGTCTAACTTGGCAACCCATAAAAATATATGCGCTTAGATTAAACTATACAAAAATGCTACTGACGATAGTGTGTCAGTAGCGCTCTAGCATCTTTTGAATTTCTTTGTGGACCTGATCCCGAAAGGATTCCGGTTCGAGAACAATTACATCAGACCCCCAGTTGAGAATCCAGGACAATAATTCTTCCGGTTGACGAACACGGAAATTCACCACATATCCGTCCGGACATAGCTCGGCATCTTCCATATAATAATTGTTTGTTTCTTGAACCTTACCTGCAAGTTCTGCTTTAAACAATGCACGGATATGAATATGACGATCATCTTTCCGTCTATATTCATGCAGATTGAAATCCTCTGGAAGCTGAAAAGGTTCATCTGTAATAACAAGATCACTAATTCGGGAGATTTTAAAGTGGCGGATATCTTCACGCAAATCACATCTGGCGAGCAACATCCACATGCCTTGTAGCAATACTAGTCCGAAAGGTGCCACGGTCCGGATGGTTTCACTATAGCCATTCGACTCTTTTACGCCTTTACGGTATTTAAATCTAACTTTTTTTCCATCAAGCATAGCGATACGTATAATCGCCAGATCATTTCTTGTAGGTTCTCCTGCTGCTGGTTCTTCAGGAGGTAAAAGTCGGATGTTACTGTAATTCCGACCAGCCTCTTCTCTTACTTTTTGAGGTAAGATTGTTTCTATTTTAGCACGAGAAGAACGAGCATTTTTGCTAAGGTTGCTATCAAAATGGTGTTCTATAAAATCAGAACCAATTAATAATGTTAAAGCCTCTTCCATCGTAAAACTAATGGGAGGCAGAAAGTATCCCTCCATTAAGGAATAACCTGATCCCGGCAGACCTACAATTGGAATACCCGCTTCGCTAAGAGCCTGGATATCACGATAGATTGTTCGTACACTGGTTTCTACCCGCGCTGCCAGCTCTTCAGCTTTTAATACACGACTGCGTTGCAATTCTAACACAATGGCTAACAGGCGTTCTGTTTTATTCAACTTATGGTCTTCCTCCTTAGCCAGTGAAATTCTCAGTCATTTCATAATAATTAACCAGGTCAACTCCAGTGGAAGTGATTTTAAAATTGATTTGCCATATTTCGATTCCTTGCTGGATTGAAGCATATATAGATTCTTTAATATAATGACTATTTTTATTTTTCATGGCAGGTCGAAAGCCTTGGTTATTATACACTAAACAGGTTAATAAAATCGCTCGTTCATTGGCTTCTAAACTTCCAGCCAACTCACTAATATGCTTGATGAATCGCTCATGAGAATTAAAGTCGCTCCCTTTTTGTTCAGTAATATGAGCGGGAATTTCGATCTGCAATTGCTGAAGAGGGGTTTTAACCTCAATATAGGTGTTATTCACTAGGAAATCTAACTTTGAATTTCCGAGTTTCTGCTCTCGTTTCAATGTAGTTCCGTTTTTAACCATGTCTGATAACTGGTCGGTGACTATATAATGCTCTACATAACGATTAGCTGCATTTTGGTTAATACCGATCCAATTTTTCTGTTCTGAGTTAAGGTGGTCAAGTGATATAGCTTCAACAGTATAGGGTGTTTTTCGTTTTAGATCAGTGCTATGAGACAACA
This sequence comes from Paenibacillus sp. RC334, assembly GCF_030034735.1. Taxonomy (NCBI): domain Bacteria; kingdom Bacillati; phylum Bacillota; class Bacilli; order Caryophanales; family Paenibacillaceae; genus Paenibacillus; species Paenibacillus sp. RC334. The sequence goes on from NZ_CP125370.1 coordinate 3,448,186, forward strand.
AACAAGCAATATCTCGAATAACAATATTACCGATTCGTCCAGTAGTAGGGCAATGGCAATCATAAATGATTCCATTAATCTCTACTTCCATGATAAAACGATTTCTACGCTTGCGAATTATCCCTTCCTGAAGAGGGGGCTCAAAAATAAATGGATTATTGTTTTTCATTAGATGTCTCCTGGATAAGATCTGAATTGCTGTTCTTAGTGAATATATAGAAAAAAGCATACCAAGAAGGAGAAATTACAAGATGCAATTCAAAATCTCTATAGTCAGTGTATAGCTTGTTAACACTGCACCTTGATTATATAAAAACACTCCTGACAACAGTATGTCAGTAGTATTATTATACTAAAATCATTAAATTAGGAAAATTTGAAATTTTATAATATTTTCTTAAAAATCACCATCTTTGTACAACCTGCTTTTTGCAATGATCGCATGAGTCCCAACATCCCAACTTGATTTCCATAAGTTCTTGCGTTTCATGCGCACCATTTGAGCTGCATAATGAACAAATGACTGGGAAAAATGATCCAAATGCTTATGGTAATGGAGTTGGGCTTCCAACTGAGCATGCCCACCTTTGCGTGCAATAGTTAACATATTAAATCCCTGTAGCATCATATTGCAAAAGGCAAATGTCTGGTGTCGCCGGGTCTTATTCTTTCAATATCACCATACTTTGGGACAACCATTTCATCATAAAATCGATCAATCAAGGTAATAAATTGATAAGAACCTATTCTCGGGAAGAATAGACAGTCGTAAAGCTAAGGAATCTTTGCTTTGTTGCTGTCTTACTAAGAAACAACCAATTTGTTCCAGTTGATAATTTCCACTCCGGTCAGAAGGTTTTTTGATACCAATTTTCTGATCCACAATTCCGTAACAGATAAATAGTCGGCTGCTTTATTTTTCTGCTCCAAAACATTATTTTTATTAAAGTAAACCCAAAGAAATTATTGTCCAAGAACAATGACTCGATTTCGCTACTCATTTTTTTGTTAATTTTGGCAAGTAATCTTTATACAATTTGTTGCATCCGGTTCTCAATTTTTTTCTCATTCGTTCCGTATTACCTTGATAAACCAGCGATGATGAAAGATTAGAGTCTCCTCTTGGCAGTGCAATATCGTATGGATTATCAGCTTCTTCGGCCAGAAGATTTGTAAATATGCCGCGGCCTAAATGAGTGGACCACTTATATTCCTCCAACTTGATTGTAAACAAGGTCATCCGAATTAGATGATTTCCTGAGTCGCTTTTAAAAACTCTTGTTTTAACCTACTGAAATAAGCCCTGTAGCTTGTCCTGACATGGCTTTACCATCTCGATTTACAAATAACGCAACCGACCCATCCACAGGGGAATAAGTTTCTAAATGGTTTCGATACAATAACTGAAGCCAATCTTGAATTGGAAAAACAATCTGTCTTCTTGCTTTTTTAACACCATTCGAACCGGAACTATCTTTAAGATCCGTTCTCATATTTGTTTGTTGCAGCTTAACCACTAAACCAAATTCTCCAAAGAAGCCGATTGAGGTCACATCTGATCTTCGGACGTTCACAAGCTCTCCTTGGCGGATTCCTCCAAAGCAATGCATATAAACTCCCAAAGCAATGGGATTCGCGACTTTCACTACCAGCTCAATCAAAGGTAAAATATATTGTTCCGGTAAATCATGGGCTATATGGCCTTGCTTTTTTCTCGGCATGATGACCCCTTGAAATGCAGAAACCGTATATTTTTGATTCGATGTTCCGTAGAGGATTTTCTTTTTAAAGACACTTTCATCAACATGGACCAGCAGTTTTTTCTTCGCTAAGAACTCATAAAACAAGGTTAAGGTTCTCTCTGCTTTCCTTACAGTCATTCTTGTTTCCTCTGTTTTCATTAATTCGTTCAAAAAAGCAGTTGCATGATAAAATTGGAGCTCCCGCAAAGACGAAAGCTTGTACTTTATTCGGTTTTCAATAAGTATGTAATTTAAAAGCGCAAAGATAATTGGCGTGTAGTCTCTGGGAATTGAACGCTCTATATTTCCAGTAATGAAATATAAATTCCGATAAGGAGTGAACGCACATCCATCCATTTTTTTATTTTGTAAAACGATCACAGCATGTTTATTAATAACAGGTTCGCGATCCCGATACTTTTTCCACAATTCAATTCCTACGCTTTGTACACCAAAACGCACCTCGTTAATCTTCCATGAAAAAGGTACGATTGAATTATTATGATTCATCTAAAGTCCCCCATGACTAATTCGTCTCATAGTTATGCCCATAGATTATTACATGAAATTCAATACATTACCATATTTTAGTTATCATGTTAAATCGCTATTTATGCTCACACAGAAAAAAGGGAAGCAATAAAACCTGTGGGATATAAGGATTTACATCGTAATTAATGAGGCAGCGACCGGGTTTTCCCGCCAGATAAAGCTGTCCGATCCTACAAACCGTGCCGAAAAAAATATATGAAACCGTGAAAAAAAATTTTTATACCTTTTGGAACCATATGCCTGTGAAGCGAGTGGGTGTCGCCTTAAGCGGCCTGATGGATGATCAGCTGTACCAGCTGGACTTTTTATGAAGATCAGGAGCGATCCGTCAAAATTGGCGGTCATTATAAATAAAATCTCTCCATTAACACACAGTCTATTACCCGGGGAATTAAATACGAGCGAAGGCTATGGAATACTATGCTGAATAGAAAACAATCTGGAAATAGAGGAGCAAGCAAAAAAGGACCACCTGACATCAGGCAATCCTTTTTCCAGCTTGGATGAGCATCGAGCATTCAGAGAGATTTTAGAGACATTCTGCGTATGTCTGGTTAACGAAACATCCCCCACAGCTTAATCAGATGGAACGTATTAGATGGATCGATTTTTTGGGCCAGTACGAAGGCCGTCAGTTGCTCTTCCTGTGCAGCCGTCAGCCGCTCGTTCAGAATAGCGGAAGTGGACTTCACAAGTTGACGTACCTTGGCTTTGTTTTGCAGGTCCGCCTTGGTCACACCTTCGATCTGCTGCTTAACTCGCTCCTTGAGTGCACGATTTTTCATTTTCAACTTAATCCGCTCCACCAGTTGCGGACTGATTCCATATTGCTGATAGCTCAATGTTACCGCACCTCCCATATCATTCGGTCATTCCCAAATATATGACGGTCAGCCTGTCCATTGTGCCTATCTGTTTAAAACTATAAAAACAACCTTATAATTCAAGGTGTATCAGTCGATAAGATCTCCCTGGAAAATCTGCTCTTTTTGCAAATAGCCACGTAATGCTTCATAATGCGGAGATGTCCAAAAGGACGAATCCGCGATCAAACCAGTCGCATCCTCACGTGCCTTTTCCAGCACCTCAAAATCCGCTACCATATCTGCTAACCGAAACTCGGGCAGCCCACTTTGCTTGGTACCGAAAAAGTCACCCGGCCCTCTCAAATCCAAGTCACGTCTAGCCACCTCAAAACCATCGTCCGTATCGGTCATAACCTTCATCCGCTCCTGACCCACCTCAGACTTGGGATCAGCGACCAGCACACAGTACGAGGCATGTGTACCCCGTCCGACACGTCCACGCAGCTGATGCAACTGGGACAAGCCAAAGCGGTCGGCATCCATAATGATCATTAGCGTCGCATTCGGCACGTCTACGCCCACCTCTACAACTGTCGTTGAAATGAGTAACTGGACTTCATTGGCATAGAAAGAACGCATAACCTCTTCCTTTTCTGCGGGAGTCATTCGCCCATGCAGCAGACCGACGCGGTAACGTGGAAAAGCCTGTTGCATTTGAATATGCAGATCGATGGCATTCTGTACATCCAGCTTCTCAGACTCCTCAATCAACGGGCAGATCAGATAAGCCTGCCGTCCCTGATCCACCTCACGGGAAATAAATCCGAGCACACGATCCATCAGCTCATGCTTTACCCAATACGTAGAAATCGGAATACGACCCTTTGGCCGCTCTGACAACGTAGAGACATCCATATCGCCAAATGCGGTGATCGCCAGCGTACGCGGAATCGGCGTTGCCGTCATCGTAAGAACGTCGGGATTATAGCCCTTGCGACGCAATATACTACGCTGATTTACACCAAACCTGTGCTGCTCATCCGTTACGACAAGCCCAAGCTGGCGGAAATACACATCTTCCTGAATAAGGGCATGCGTGCCCACCACAATATCCAGCAGACCCATCTGGAGCGAAGCCAGCAGCTCCTTACGCTTCTTCCCGGTCGTACTGCCCGTCAACAACCCCACACTAATCCCAAACGGTTCAAATAACTTATGAAGCGACCGCATATGCTGTTCAGCCAAAATTTCCGTTGGCACCATCAGCGCCCCCTGAAAACCGGAACGCACCGTAGCAAACAAACCGATGGCGGCAACCACGGTTTTACCTGACCCAACATCCCCTTGAAGCAGACGGTTCATACAATAGGGCGAGCGCAGGTCATGCAGTATTTCAAGCTCCACTTTCTTCTGAGCATCCGTCAGTTCAAACGGCAAGGCCCTCACAAATTCGCGAACCGTGGCATTATCCACTGTATGTACAACCCCATCTGCCCGGCCGCGGTTCAACGCACGGAATGCCTGCATTTTCAACTGAAATAAAAACAGCTCTTCATACACCATCCGGCGGCGGGCCTCTTGTCCCTCTCGATTGTCCTGAGGCTGGTGTATACCTGCAATAGCCTGCTTACGCGGCATTATACTATATTTACGTACAAGTGACTCCGGTAAAATTTCGGGAATCATTTCACCAAACTGCTGGAGCGTCTGGTTCATCGTCTTGCGCATCCAGGTCTGCGTAATCTTGCCGCCTACGGAATACACAGGCTGAAGCGTCCCCGAACGAGCGACTCCTTTATCGGGAAACTCAGAATCTGCAACAGTCATTTGCATCCGTTTGAGGTCCCATTTACCAGTCACCACAATTTCACGACCTGAGGTTAGCTGCTCCTTCATGAAATGCCGATTAAACCACGTTGCTGTAAACATCCAATCCTCGGCCATCAATTTACAAGTCAATCTGGATTTGCGCCCGTAACGCTGAAGCACCGGAATGCCCATGATTTTAGCCTGCACCGTAATTTTATCTCCGTCCTTCACTTCGCTCAACGAACGCAGACGGTAATCCTCATACCGGAACGGATAGTATTCCAGCATGTCCTGCACGTTAGAAATGCCAAAAGCGTGAAGCTCTCCTTCTTTGAGAGCACTCACGCCATGTATTTGTTTTAAAGGTATTTGATCCAAATGCAGCATATTACCTCTCATCTCCGGCCGGCCATACAAAAATGCCAATCGTTCCTGGTCCTACATGGGTCCCAATAACAGCGCCAAGTTCAGTATATATTCGATCTCCCAGCTCAAAGTGTTCTGCCAACTGTGCCTCGAACGCTTCTGCTGCCGAACGATCTGCCGTATGGCCTACAGCAATATTAATTTTTTGGCCCTTTAAATCCCGCTCCAGCAATTCAATGATTCTTGCTGTCGCTTTTTTATGTCCTCTTGCCTTGTCTACCGAATAAATGATACCTTCCTTGTCCATCGAGAGAATCGGCTTAATATTGAGCAGGGTGCCAACCATTGCCGCTGCCTTGCCAATACGTCCACCTTTTTGCAAGTATTCCAGGGTATCCACCAGGAAATACAAACAACGGCGCTCCCCACGACGTTCCACAGCCCGACCAATATCAGCTGGGGATTGCCCGGCAGCCGCCAGCTCTGCCGCATAAACCACTAGCATGCCGTATCCGTATGAAGCTGATTTGGAATCCACCACGGTCACTCTATGTTCATGCTTCTCCAGCATGGATTTACCCAACAGAGCGGACTGATACGTTCCACTCACGCCGGAAGACAAATGGATGGAAACGATCTGGCTCTCGGGATGTTGCTCCAACAGCGTCGTAAATGTCTCCAAAAAGCGGGCTGGTGAAGGCTGTGACGTCGTAGGTAGCTCATCAGCCCGTACCAGTTCGCTGTAAAATTGCGCAGCAGACATCTCAATGCCGTCAAGGTAAGTCGTGTTTCCAAACATCACCGTCAGCGGCACAATGACTATCCCGAGACGGTCTACCAGTTCCTGTGGAATATCAGCCGTGCTATCGGTCACAATGATGGTGTTACTCATCGATCAGACCTCCATTTGTGTTGAGCTTCTATGGACGCTCTACAGCCCATCAAGTTTCCACCGAAAACAGGTAAGGATAAATCGGCTGACCGCCTTCATGAACTTCCACTTCAGCATCCGAATAATTTTCTTCAAGCCATGCAACGAGCAGCTCTGTATCTTCTTGCTTCGCATCCGAACCTGTGAGAATCGTAACAATCTCATCACCATTCACCAACATTTTGGTCAGCAAAAGACGAGCCGTTGCGATTAATTGTTCTTCAGTCGCTACAATTTTGGAATCCTGAATACCGATATAATGGCCGGCCGTAATGTGCAGGTCATCAAGCGTCGTATCCCGTACTGCATAGGTTACCTGTCCTGATTTCACGCGGCTGACCGCGTCCCGCATGCTGTCCTGATTGGCCTCAAAGGCTTCTTCCTCCTGAAAAGCGAATGCCGCAGCAATACCCTGAGGAATCGTCTTGCTCGGAATAACCGACACCAGGCGCTCCATCTCCAGCAGTTCACGGGCCTGCTCTGCCGCCAGAATAATATTGGAATTATTCGGCAGGATAAAAATGTGCTGAGCCGCAATCGAGCGAGCCGCATTAACAAAGTCTTCCGTACTTGGATTCATCGTCTGACCACCGGAAAGGACAACATCCACACCTAAGCTTCTGAAAATATCAGCAATCCCTTCGCCTGAAGCCACTGCTATGAAACCATAGGGTGCCAGCTCATGAGCCGGTGGCTCAGATGGCTCCTCCTCACGTGCAGGCTCTGCCGGTATTTCAGCAAACCACTCAGGCTCAGGAGCGCCATCCATACCCGCAGACAACAAATCACGATGCTGCTCGCGCATATTCAGAATACGGATCTGTGTAATTTCCCCGTAACGTAGCGCCAGATTCAACACTTCGCCCGGAGCCTTGGAATGAACATGAACCTTAATAACATCATCGTCAGAAATAACAATGATAGAGTCTCCATCCACAGATAACGCTTTCCGGAAGGCTTCCTCATCAAAGTCCGTACCTTGGGCTTCTCCCAATTGTCGATTAATAAAAAATTCCATATCATATAAAAATTCAATATTTTCCGTTTCAAGCTTCGCCTGCGCCGAAATCGGTGCATCCGGTGAAGGAGCAATCGATTGCGCTGTCGGTCTCTCGGATACATGAGGAGCATAAGCAGTGCGTACATTCTCCCCTTTTACAATTGGAGCTGTCACCAAACCGCTTCCAAGATGCTGCATGAACCCTTCATAAATATACACAAGTCCTTGTCCACCCGAGTCCACAACCCCAACTTGCTTCAGTACCGGAAGCATGTCCTGCGTCATGGCAAGCGTTTCCTTCGCTTTGGCAAGCACTTCTTCCATCAGTTCAGTAATGTCATTTGTCCGGCGTGAAAAAAACACAGCATGCTTGGCCGCTTCCTTCGCCACGGTAAGAATTGTACCCTCCACCGGCTTAACCACCGCCTTGTAGGCCGCATCCACCCCGCTCTGCAATGCCGATGCGAACTGAAGGGTATTCAATTCCTCGTATGGGGCAGCGTAACGGCTAAAGCCACGAAACAACTGAGACAGGATAACCCCTGAATTGCCGCGGGCTCCCATCAGCAAACCTTTGGATAATATGCCGGACATGACACCGATGGAGGAAGAATCCCCCCTCTTTAATTCTGTTACGCCCGCGCTCATCGTCAAATTCATGTTAGTTCCTGTGTCACCGTCCGGCACCGGAAATACATTAAGTGAATTGACGTGTTCCGCATGCTGCTGTAATTGTTCCGCCCCGGCTAAAACCATTGCGGTAAAATCTGTTCCATTCAAAGAACGATTACTCAAGAGAATTCCCCTTCCTAGCTTAATACACTTGTTTTGCCATCAACCTTCCGCATCGTCATGTTCATCTGTGCGGACAGGTTCAATTGAATTATACTAAAGCCAGACGACGAATACGAATGTCACACTTTCGTAAGCTTTTCGTACTCATGGCCTGATCAGCCTTCCACAGGTCATATATATGAAAAACCAGTCAACCACCCGACACTGAAACATCGGCTGGAATGATAAATATGGTTCCGCCTCTGATCTGTCCGGCATGACTGGAATAAGAATTCACATTCCAACTATTACAAGAATAATCACAGCAATAGCTATCCCATATTGTACTATAATGCGTAAGAGAAATAAATAAAGTTTTTGAATCGGTTGACGGAGCTTTTTTGACTATGATATTATATATAAGTATTGTTTTGTTCAGGTTAGTGACTTACAAAGTCCGACTGACCCAGTCGGCCTGAAGAGCGACCCGTTCCATACGGAACTTGGTTATTTTCAGAATAGGAGGTGGAATCATGTCTCGTAAATGTTCTGTAACAGGCAAAAAGCCTGGCACCGGTAACCACGTATCTCACGCTAACAACCGTAATCGCCGTACTTGGGGCGTCAACGTACAGAAAGTTCGTATTCTCGTTAACGGTAAACCGAAACGCGTTTATGTCAGCACTCGTGCATTGAAAGCCGGTAAAGTGACTCGCGTGTAGTCGCAAAAAAATAACGTTATAAACAAAAGGCACCTCGTTTTAAACGGGTGCTTTTTTGGTTATTCAAAATGTTACGTCCATTCGATCCATGATGTCAAAATGTCAGGCATCTTCCCGCGCGTTCCCGCCTTTTGCTGCCGAGCTACCTTTATGTTATTGTGCCCGGGAAGCATGCCCTGCGTACCTTGCTCTTCATTTTGCATCCTGTGTGTACGTTACCGTGCAATTCAGCTTTTCTGGAATGTATTCAGAATGGCTTTGACGAATCCACCCAGAAATCTTGGTAGCTTGATTGTATAAAACTTCATGCTTCACCCTCCCCATCATCCTCGTGCATCCGTTCTCTGTAGTTTATGCAACCTGTCAAGGGTTGTTGCCATACAAAAAAAGGCTACATGAGAATCCCGCTCATGTAACCATATTTATGCACATCCATCCCATGCTATACCATTAGACAAGTCCACGAACATACAGATATGCTGAGAGTATGAAAATAAATAGGATATAATAAAGCACGCTGCTTATTACAAAGCCGATGCGCAAACCGCGCCGTTCATTTTTACGAAAATAAAACAGCACAATCAGAACGGCAACGAGTGAAAGAAGGGCATTCCAAGGAGCCTTCACCAGCGAGAAGCAACTTAGGATCACACCAGTCGCCATACTCGCTACCGTCATCCACAGCGCTTCGGTCAGCTTCACTTGGACAAATGAGCTGCACTGTCCCGAATAGCCGTAATAGCCGCTCCACGGTCCGCTCTGCCAAATACCGCACTACCAGCCACCAGAACGTCAGCACCTGCTTCAAATACGGCTGGTGCCGTCTCCTCGGCGATGCCACCGTCTACCTCGATATGTACATCCGGACGGCCGATTTCATTCAACCATGTGCGAATCTGTCTGATTTTATCCAGCGTCTCCGGAATAAAAGACTGTCCTCCAAACCCAGGGTTAACTGTCATAACCAGAATCATATCTACATTTGGCAGCACTTCCTTGATCGCATATGGTGAAGTGCCCGGATTGAGGGCCACACCGGCAAGAGCACCTTGCTGCTTGATCAAATGAATGACCCCGTGCAGATGAACACAAGCTTCGGCATGAACGGTGACGATATTAGCTCCAGCCTTCACAAAATCGCCGATGTAACGTTCAGGATGCTCAATCATCAGATGAACGTCCAGAGGAAGGCTCGTATGCGGACGAATAGCCTGAACGATAGGAGGCCCTAAGGTAATATTGGATACAAAATGACCATCCATGACATCCACATGAATCCAGTCTGCTCCTCCTGCTTCAGCTTCCGCAACTTCACTGCCCAAACGGGCAAAATCAGCGGATAAAATCGACGGTGCTATTTTTAACATATGCTCAGTACCTCCGCTTTTTTTCTTTTAACTCCTGATAAAACTGTAAATAGTTATCATACCGGCCCTGCGAAATATGTCCTTCTGACAAGGCCTCTCTCACTTTACAGCCAGGTTCGTGAATATGAGTACAACCTCGAAATTTACACCCATCAGCGTACGGTTGGAATTCACGGAAACACGGGGATAACTCATCCACGCCCAGCTCCAAAAAATCCAGCTGGCTGAAACCCGGTGTATCTGCTACAAAACCGCCATTGTCGAGTGGAATTAATTCTACATGACGAGTCGTGTGCCGTCCTCGGCCCAGCTTATTGCTAATGGCACTCGTCTCCAGCGTTAGGCCCGGTTCCAGCGCATTAAGCATGGAAGACTTCCCGACACCTGACTGTCCGGAAAACACGCTGATTTGACCAGCCAACAGCTTTTTAAGCTCAGCCGTACCTTCCCCGGTACGAGCACTGGTCACCAGTACCTCATAACCAATCTTCTGGTACATTTCCTGAACAGCCAAAACCGTCTCATCCTCCGAAGGACTACCCTCATACAAATCGCGCTTTGTCAGACAGATAATCGTATCCAGCCCTGCGTGCTCAATATGCACCAAAAATTTGTCCAGCAGAGGCAGATTTAAATCCGGCTCACGCAGGGAAAACAACAATACGGCAAGCGTAGTGTTAGCCACTGGCGGGCGAATGAGCTCCGTCGTGCGCTTCCGAATCTCATTAACCATACCTTCCCCGTTTTCAGTCAGTTCGTAAACGACCCGGTCGCCGACAAGCGGCGTAATCTCTTTTTTCTTAAAAATTCCGCGTGCTCTGCATTGTACCGTAGCTTCGCCGGATACCGGCCGCCCATTCTGATCCAGACTGGAGACATAATAATATCCGCTGAGCGCCTTGACGATCAGACCTTCAGGCATGTGTAAGCTGTCCTCCTTTATTTTTTTAGGTTCCAAAATTCGAATAGTGAAAGCGAATAACGGATAGTATTATACTGACCTCCGGCAAGATTACTGATGCTTTACAGCCTCAATGACTTCACCCTGTTTTTTGTGGAGGCCCTTTTCCTTACCTGAATGGTTTGTGTGTTTAACAGCAAACTCACCACCCGCTAGGCCCGTGGAGCCCGTTTCGGGGGCAAGAGCGGACGGTTCACCGTTACTATTGGTACCATCCTGATTGCTTGGGTCACCCCCAGTATTACCATCATTTGAAGTATCCCCGCTATTCCCTTGTTCGCCACTGCCATTCTGTGAAGAAGTACCTTCTGGCGTATCCGTCGGTGTAGTTCCAGCAGGCGGAGCGATTTGAGGCATCGTCACCGTTCCATTCTTCGCGTCAATATAAGAAACGGGATACGTATCAACAAATTGTCCATCTCTGTATACAGAGACAACACTGTCCTTGTTCGGAGCCAGCAACAGATTAATAGTGAACACTTGTGTCGTATTAATCGTACGGCTTCCCCATTCCTGGTTTTCTCCACGTGCATCCGTATAAGTAATACGAATCTTGCTGTTTTTACCCTCTTCCTTCGGCGCAACTGGCACATTAAATGGCAGTGTAATCGCTTCTGGCGGATAACCAGTGCTTACATAAAACGTAATTTCCGTATTTGGAGGCAAATCACTGCCAGCCTCTGATGGCCACTGCTTGGTTACTTTTCCTTTTTCCTGCTCATAGCTGAATTCCTCTTTAATCGAGCCAACCTTCAAGCCCGCCTTTTTGACCTCATTTTCTGCTTCCTTCTGTGTATGCCCGAGCAGATCTGGCATTTTCACTGTAGCAGCGCCCTTGCTGACCGTCAGCACCACCTGTACCGTATCCTTATCAAAGGACTCATTCGCCGTCGGTGTCTGACTAAGGACGGTTCCTTCGGCCTTGTCACTGAACTGCTCATTCCGCTGAATCTGTGTCTCCTTAATTTGCTGGGAGGTCAACAGCTTGACAGCATCATCATAGCTCTGCCCTTTGACATCCGGCATCGGAGTAAGTGGCTTCGCAATCCCGACTTTCAGCTCAATTTCTGTTCCCTTCTTAACCACAGATTTCTCTGGATAGCTCTGATAGTAAACAATTCCAGGCGCAACCCCATCCTTATACTCACGCTTAATCGGATCCTTAATAACCAACCCGGACTGACTGATCAGCACTTTCGCCTGATCCTCGGTTTTGGTCACCACATTCGGCACTTCAACGTCAGGGACGACGAGCAAATTTTGCACATAGTACACTACGCCGCCCATGCAAAGAAGCAATACGAGCACCAGCGTTATCCATAAGATCGGCTTCTTTTTACTTTTTTTAGCCGTTTGCTTGCTCTGAGGCTTTTCAGAATTGCCGGATTGGACAGACACGTCGTCTCCATTGGAGGACATTCCCATTTGCTGAGGCTTAATAGCCGGAATAACCCGCGTTTGATCCTCGTCGTCCAAATGTGTAAATTCCAGCTTGGATTCATTACGTCGTCCTGGCAACAGGCATGTCTCCAAATCTTTTAACATTTCATCCGCTGATTGATAACGTTCCTCCGGATTTTTGCGCATGGATTTTAAAATGACGTTTTCCACGCTTTGCGGAATCAGCGGATTAATTTTGCGTGGTTCCTCAAACTCCTCTTGCAAATGCTTGAGTGCTACACTGATCGGGCTTTCCCCCAGAAAGGGGAGCTGCGCCGTCAGCATTTGGTATAAAACAATCCCAAGAGAATATAAGTCCGATTTCTCGCCGGTGACGATTCCCTTCGCATGCTCAGGTGAAAAGTAATGGACAGAGCCCACGACAGAGCCTGTCTGGGTAATCGTCGTTGACGTGACGGCTCTAGCAATCCCAAAATCGGTTACCTTAACCCGTCCGTTGCGCCCGATCAATATGTTATGCGGTTTAATGTCCCGGTGAATAATCTGATTTTGGTGAGCGTGTTCCAGCGCATCACAAATTTGAGAAGCGATTCGTACCGCTTCATCCACTTGCAGCGGAGCACGTTCCTTAATGATTTCGTTCAGATTTTTGCCCTCCACGCACTCCATTACGATATAATGGATTTCATCCTCTTGGCCGACATCATAAATACTGACCACATTAGGATGGGAGAGCGAGGCCGCAGACTGCGCCTCACGCCGAAACCGGCGAATAAATTCATCATCATGAACAAATTGCTGACGCAGCACCTTGACCGCCACATTACGATTCAGCAAAATGTCTTGAGCCCTGTACACCAGCGCCATACCGCCGCCGCCGATACGCTCAATAATTTCGTATCTTCCCCCAAGCAGGTGCCCGATCATGCGTCACACCCCTTTTCACTCAATGAAACTGTGTCATCGGGTAATTCAAACAAAGCTACCGTGATGTTGTCGTCGCCTCCGGCAAGCAGTGCCAGATGCAGCAGACGATCTGCTCGTTCTTCCAGAGGATTCTCGGCGGCACCTACTACTTTACTAATTTGCTCCTCTGTCACCAGATTGCTCAGCCCGTCGCTGCACAGTAACAGTACATCGCCTTTTTCCAGAGAAATGGAGTCCATATCCACCTGCACCTCGGAATCAGTACCCAGCGCCCGTGTTAACACATTGCGACGAGGGTGGTTCTCCCGCTCTTCCTTACTGATCTGACCGTTTTTGAATAACTCATTGACCAGCGTGTGATCTTCCGTAATCTGACGTACCGCCCCTTTAGAAATCACATAGGCACGGCTGTCCCCGATATGTCCGATAATCCCGGAGGCATCGTTTAGCAAAACGGCTACAACTGTTGTTCCCATATTATGATACTTGTCATCGTGGGCAGCCGTCTGGAAGATGACTTCATTAGCATGCAAAATAGCGTCGCTAAGCGCCGCTGTCAAAGAATGCGCGGATAACCCGCTCTCCAGCGTCGCCAAATCAGCGGCAAGTGTCTCAACCGCAAGGCGGCTGGCCGTATCACCGGCCAAATGCCCCCCCATGCCGTCGGCAACAATTCCAAGAATATATCCCTGCTCCAAGTGCCTGATCCAGGCAGAATCCTCATTCACCGAACGTACACGTCCGACGTGGCTGACATGAACTGTTTTGATCAAATGGTCTCACCCCAACTCCATATGCTTTGCACGCAACTGGCCGCACGCAGCGGCGATATCATGACCCTGCTCACGCCGGATCGTCACATTGACGCCTTTCTCGGCAAGAATGCGCTGGAAATTAAAAATATCGCTGCGCGATGTGCGCACATACTTGCGCTCAGGCACATGGTTAACCGGAATCAGGTTGACGTGGCACAGCATGTCCTTCAGCACGTCCGCCAGTTCTTCAGCATGTTCCGCCTGATCATTCACTCCACCAATCAAGGCATATTCAAACGAAATTCTCCGGCCTGTTTTAGCAAGATAGTAACGAAGCGATTCCATAACATCCTGAAAAGGATAACGTCGGTTTACAGGCATCAGCTTCGAACGAAGCGCATCATTGGGGGCATGAATGGATATTGCCAGATTAATCTGGGTATCCTCGTCCGCAAATTTGTAAATATTCGGCACGATACCGCTGGTCGACACCGTGATGTGACGCTGACCAATATTCAGACCCTTTTCATGAATCATCGTACGCAAAAATGTCATGGTCGCTTCATAGTTTTCAAAAGGCTCGCCCGAACCCATAATGACGATGCTGCTCACACGTTCATTCGTCTTATCCAAAATTTTCTGTGCCTGAACGACCTGCGCAGTTATTTCACCGGCGGTCAGGTTACGTTTGAGTCCGCCAAGCGTCGAAGCGCAAAATGTACAGCCGATCCGGCAGCCCACTTGAGTCGTTACACAAATACTGTTTCCGTAATTGTGTCTCATAATAACTGTCTCGATAGCATGATCATCATGCAGACCAAACAGAAATTTTACCGTACCGTCCTTCGACTCCAGCTTTGTAATTTCATGAAGCGTCACAAAACTGAACTGGTCCTCAAGCTTCTCTCTCAGCGACTTGGACAAATTCGTCATCTCACTAAAATCATTGACCCGCTTCACATACAGCCAGTCAAAAATTTGTCCTCCGCGAAAAGCAGGCTCGCCATTACGCTTGGTCCAGTCCTGCAACTCCTCCAGAGTTAAATCATATATAAAAGGTTTCATCAATGTTTGCACCCGTTCCTTCTTCATTAAGTTCTGTTTCATTCTCACAGACAGTGTTTTTCATTCTTCCTATTTTAGCACAAATCCCTTAGGGGGTAAAAATTTTTCGTCCCAATGCAAAAACCGCCGGATGATGTCCGGCGGAATGTGGAAATGTTGGTGGTTGACTGCCTTCGGGATTCTTACGAACTATTTTACCCGGCGCAAACGCGCGATATAAAATCCGTCGCTGTGAAAATGCTGCGGCAACAGCTGTATCGAGCCGCGCTGAGCATGATCCATGCCGTCAGTTACGTCTGATAAGAAATGTCCTTCTGCCAGTTCATACTCGGGATGGTCACTTAAAAAACGGGTGATTTGCCCTTCATTTTCATCCGGTTCAATCGTGCATGTACTGTACACCAGAATACCACCCGGCTTCAAAAGCTCAGCTACGCTGTCCAGCAGTTCATGCTGGAGCTGCGTGATGTCACGAACATCCTGGAGAGTTTTACTCCAGCGCAAGTCAGGCTTGCGGCGGATCACTCCAAAACCGGAGCATGGCGCGTCCAGCAAGACGCGGTCAAATGATGCCGGAGCATAACGATTTTTCAACTCAAGTGCGTCCCCGGTGACCGTTTCCACGGCATCCAGCCCTAGCCGATCTGCCTGTTCCTGGATTAGCCGATGTTTGTGAGCATGCAGATCGTTGGCGATAATCCGGCCCTGATCCTTCATTAACTCAGCCATATGAGCTGTTTTGCCGCCCGGAGCAGCGCAGCAATCCAGTACCAGCATATCCGGCTCAGGCGCAACCGCCTCGGCGACGAGCATGGAGCTTTCGTCCTGCACGGACAGCAAACCGTCTGTATACCAGGAAGTGAGCGCCATATTTCCGCCGCTGCGAACGACAATTCCGTAAGGGCTAACCCCCGATGGAACAGCATCCATCCCTTTCGCAAGCATCTCGTTCAAGAGTTGATCACGACTGGTCATTGTCGTATTCACCCGCACGCTGACCGCAGGTGGCTCATTATTAGCGCAGCAGATGGCTTCCGCAATATCCACACCGTATTGCTTAATCCAGCGCTTGACCAGCCACTGCGGATGGGAATGCTCCAATGCAATCCGTTCCTCGGCTGACAGCCCGTCCGGAATGCGCAGCTTGTCCGGCTCACGCAGCATGCTGCGCAACACGCCGTTGACCATCCCTGAAATCCCCTGGTGTCCGCGACGCTTGGCAATGGTCACTGCTTCACTAACGACTGCATGATCCGGAATGCGATCCAGATATACGATCTGATACACACTCATTCGCAACAGCGAACGTACCCAAGCCTGGAGCTTGGCTGTTCCTTTCTGAACAAACTTGTTGAGAAAATAATCCAGCGTATTCCGGCGTGCAACCGTACCATATACAAGTTCCGTGGCCAAGCCAGCGTCACTCGCGGACAAGCCCGCCTGTTGAAGCCGACGGTTCAGCTCAAGGTTGCTATATGCACCTTCCTGCTCAACTCCCGTCAGCACGTCCAACGCAACTTCCCTAGCCGTCTGGTTACGGGTCTTGCCTGCTCTTGCACCAACGTCCCTGCCTTGGCCTCCCTGACGGGAGTGACCGCCGCTCACCCGAGCACCGTGCCCGGCTTCATCTGGCCGCCACACGCAAAGTTCCCGGCTTCCATAACCTTCTTGCCTGCCGGCTGCACCTGTGTCAGCCAGAGCGTGCCCTTGCCCGTCTGTACTTCAACGCCACGGGCAGTCAATTGCAGAACTGTTCCGGGTGCTGGAGCATTTGGACCAGCCGCTTCACTATGGATGGAAGGCTGCTCAGCCGCCCATATTTTAAAAACATTTTCTTCCCACAGCGTAAATGCACCTGAAAACGGAACCAGCCCGCGAATCCGGTTGTATATTTGCTGCGCACTGTCATTCCACGGAATGCGCTCATCATCGCGGTTCAGGTTCGGAGCGTAAGTTGCCTCTTCCTCGTTTTGCGGCGTTCGACCCGATTGCCCTGCCAGCAGCTTAGGCAGCTCATCCTGTAAAAGCTCTGCTCCAGCTATGCTCAGCTTCTCAAAAATCGAACCGGATGTATCCTCCGGTTCAATAGCAACCTCAACCCGCGATATCATATCGCCGGTATCCAGTCCTTCCGCCATATACATCAGCGTTACACCTGTAACGGTTTCACCGTTAATAATTGCACGCTGGATTGGCGCCCCTCCCCGATAACGAGGAAGCAGCGAACCATGTACGTTAAGACAACCGAAACGGGGCAAGTCCAATACGGATTTAGGCAAAATCTGCCCATAAGCCGCTGTTACGATCAGATCCGGACGCAGCTCCGCCACCTGAGCCACCGCTTCCGGCTGGCGTAAGCGGGTCGGTTGAAGCACGGGCAACCCGCGCTTCTCCGCCGCTTCCTTAACTGGCGTAGGCGTTAATATTTTTTTCCGTCCCTGCGGCTTATCCGGCTGCGTAATGACACCGACTACATTATAGCCATTGTCCAGCAGCATGTTTAACGAAGGCACAGCGAAATCCGGCGTGCCCATAAAGACGATACGAATGTCTTGACTCATCGAACCTCACTCTCCTGTCTGACGGTTCGGTCCTGGCTGTTCCGGAGCAACCTCATATACTTTTTCCGCAATATCCGTAAATAAAACTCCGTTCAAATGGTCAATTTCATGTTGAAAAGCCCGAGAAAGCAATCCTGTCGCTGTAACCGTAATCGCCTTACCATCACGGTCCAGCCCCTTGACGGTAACCTTCTCGGCACGACGCACATCACCATTTAACCCAGGAATACTTAAGCAGCCCTCAGCACCCAATTGCTCGCCTTCTTCGGACATAATTTCAGGATTTATCATTTTAATTAAACCATGCTCATCCCCGGCATCCACAACGATTAGACGTTTCAAAATACCTACTTGTGGAGCAGCAAGGCCCACTCCCTCAGCTTCATACATGGTATCTGCCATATCGTCGAGCAGCTTTTGCACGTTAGGCGTAATTTTAGTAACTTCCTTTGCTACTTTGTGCAGTACATCATCCGGTTCCAACACTATAATTCTAATTGACATGACAATAGAACACCTTCCTCTTTATCCTTCATTTAAGCTTCGTCGTATTCACAACAAGCGCGACTGCTACATTATCCTATGTACGGACGGCTTGTCCGCATTAACTGTGCCGAAAACTTTTGCGCATACGCTACATAAGCATCTGCGGATCGACATCCAGACTGACCAGCAGCTTTTGGGCCTGTGCGGATTCCGCCATTTCATCAGCTACCTGCTGGGCCAGACCAATCGCATCTATATTTCCACGCCATTTTATCATACATTGAAATCGGTATCTATTCTTGATTCTCGAAATCGGTGAAGCTACAGGCCCTAAAATGTCAAGCACATCCGATGTAAGCCGATCCATATTGCCGAACCAGCCCCTTTGCCTCGCTCTCCCTTGTACTGTGGCTGAATAGTTCTCAGCCAGTCGAACCAGTACAGGGAGCTGTTCATGAGAGAAGGTCACCAAAATGAGACGGCAATACGGTGGATAATGCAGATTACGGCGGTGTTTTAACTCTTCCCTGACAAAAGAACCGTAGTCGTGCCGACTCGCGTGAATAACCGAGTAATGTTCCGGTGTATAGGTTTGCACGAACACTTCCCCAGGCAATTGATGCCTCCCGGCGCGTCCGGCTACCTGTGTTAACAACTGGAATGTCTTTTCCGCAGCCCGAAAATCCGGTAAATTAAGCGCCGAATCCGCAGTGATGACACCTACCAGCGTTACATCGGGAAAGTCCAGCCCTTTGGCAACCATTTGGGTGCCGAGCAGTACATCCGCTTTTTTATCACGAAATTGCTTGAGCAGCTTTTCATGGGCATTTTTCTCCGTCGTTGTATCGACGTCCATCCGCACGACACGTATACCGGGAAACAGCTTTGCCAGTTCCTCTTCCACTCGCTGAGTACCTGTGCCAAAGTAGCGAATATGCTCACTACCGCATTCCGGACAAACCTGAGGCACGGGCTCAGAATAACCGCAGTAATGGCAACGTAAATTGTTTGACCGCTGATGATATGTGAGCGAAATATCACAATGCGGGCAACCCGCCACATAGCCGCAGCTACGGCACATGACGAACGTAGAATGTCCGCGCCGATTCAGTAGCAATACTGTCTGTTCCTTGCGCTCCAGCCGCTCTGCGATTCCGTTATGCAATGCGCGGCTGAACATGGAGCGGTTGCCAGCACGCAGTTCCTCGCGCATATCCATGATATGCACCTCGGGTAATGAGTTCCCTAGTGCGCGAGTCTGCATTTCAAGCAGCAGCGGTGCAAACTCGTCATTACTTTGCGAGCGGGCCGCGTAATAGCTTTCCAGAGACGGCGTAGCTGAACCAAGAATAACCACAGCCCCATGCTGATGGGCTCTGCGTACAGCCACGTCACGCGCGTGGTATTTGGGTGTCTCTTCCTGCTTATAGGAGGTTTCATGCTCCTCATCCATAATAATAAGGCCAAGTTCACGAAAAGGCGCAAATACAGCCGAACGGGCGCCAATCGCCACCTTCACACGGCCTTCGCGTATTTTACGCCACTCGTCGTAACGTTCGCCTCCGGACAGTCTGCTGTGCATCACCGCGACCTGATCGCCAAAGCGACCTTTAAAACGCTCTACCATTTGCGGTGTCAACGATATTTCCGGAACCAGCACAATCGCCTGACGATTCTGCTCAATACAGCGCTGAATCGTCTGTAGATAAATTTCCGTCTTACCACTGCCCGTAACTCCATGCAGCAAATAAGCTCCTTGCTCACGCGTATCCAGCTGCCGGATGATCCGTTCATACACGTATTGCTGCTCTTCGGTGAGCGGCAACGGCTTCGTAGGCTTGAAGTTTCTACCCCGATAAGGGTCGCGGAACACCTCTACATCCTCAAGCACCGCATAGCCCTTATCCTCCAGCGCCTTGACCGTTGCGGCTGATACACTAAGCGAGGTCATGACTTCCTTCAGCGGCAGGGGCAGAAACTCGCTGCGTTCCAGCAAAAAAGCAAGTACCTCCCGCTGACGCTGCGCTTTGGCGGAAAACTGTTCAAGCGCCGCTGATGCCTCTTCTATGCCGATAGCCAAATCCACGGCCTTCATGGTCTTCTTGCCAAGCTTGTCCTTAATAACCTGACTCTCCTGAAGCACCCCCCGGCGCAACAGCGATTTAATAATCTCTGCTTCTTCGGGGAAACGGCGGCTTAGCTGCTGAAGCGGGACTTGCTCCTTCTCCTGAATAAAGCTGACAATCTGGCGTTCAGCCGGGTCGCTCATACCATCGTCGGTCAGAAGAGCCCATTCGGGTTCTCCCCTCATATCCGACCGCATGGCTCGATGTGTATCCGCTTCTGAACCGTAATTCAAAACGTCAGCAGCAGGCAGATGATCTGTGAATTCATGCTGCTCAGCGATAGAAATATAACGTTCGGCCTTGCCCTTTAACGCTGTAGGAATCATCACTTGCAGCGCCATAATTTGATTGCAGGCATAGCGTTCGCTTATCCATTTACCCAGTTCTACCAGATCCGGAGACAGGGGCGGTACCAAATCCAGCAGCTCCTGTATCGCCCTCATCCGATATTTCGGCGGCTCCTCGGCCGGTACTACCGAGATGACAAATGCCTGCACCGTCCGTTTGCCGAATGGCACTGCAACCCGGCTACCCGGCTCAATCCATGGCCGCATTGACTCAGGAATCAGATAATCGAAAGTACGATCCGTATCCTTGGCGGGCACATCTACAATAACTTTGGCAACTAAATTGCCCATTTCCATTAATGCAACACCCCACCCATACGTCCAGCCGCTATCGTAAGGAGCTTACGCGCTACTTCTTCCTTTGACTGCACAGGAATACGTTCTACCATTCCGCCACGGTCATAAATTTGTACAGCGTTCGTATCGACGCCAAAGCCTGCTCCATCAGCAGTTACGTCGTTAGCCGCCAGAAGATCACAATTTTTTCGCTCCAGCTTATCCATGGCATACGTCTCCAGGTTCCCGGTCTCCGCAGCAAAGCCGATTAAAAATTGATGCTTCTTGCTTCGTCCGAGTGACTCCAGAATATCGATATTCTTCACTAACTCCAGTGTAAATGTACTATCCTTCTTC
Source organism: Paenibacillus sp. RC334 (assembly GCF_030034735.1). Taxonomy (NCBI): domain Bacteria; kingdom Bacillati; phylum Bacillota; class Bacilli; order Caryophanales; family Paenibacillaceae; genus Paenibacillus; species Paenibacillus sp. RC334. The sequence goes on from NZ_CP125370.1 coordinate 3,469,517, forward strand.
TTGATCTTGGTCAGTGCCGCCTCACGCGGTCGATAGTCTGCAACCGCAGCAGCCATCACGACCAAATCGCTCTCTTCCCACTGTCTGAGCACAGCGCTATACATGTCGTCAGCGGACTGAACTTTTTCAATCGAAATGCCCACAGGAGGCTCCGCACTTGTATTTGCAGCAATCAAATGTACATCGGCACCCAACTCCTGAGCCACTTTTGCGATGGCAAAGCCCATTTTACCGGAAGAGTCATTCGTAATGTAACGTACCGGATCAATTCTCTCGATCGTGCCTCCAGCGGTTACAATCACTTTTTTGCCTGACAGCAACCGTTTATTGCCATTCAGCAGCGAACCTTGCGATTGTCCACCCGAATCCACAGCTTCTCCGCCAAACCAACGTGGCTCCGGCTTGTTGGTGACGCCCTTACCTTCCTGTTCTTGCTGTTCAAAAAACCGTTCTACCGTTTGTACGATGGTTTCCGGCTCTTCCAACCGTCCTTTGCCAACATAACCACAAGCCAGCAATCCTTCACCCGGCTCAATCATCATGACACCCCGGGATACGAGCGTCTCCATGTTTTGCATTACTGCGGGATGAGTATACATATGCACGTTCATAGCAGGTGCTACCATAATAGGTGCTGTCGTTGCCAGCAGCGTTGTGGATAGCATATCTTCAGCAAGCCCATGCGCCATTTTCCCGATGATATTTGCGGTTGCAGGTGCAACCAGCACCAGATCGGCTTTGTCCGCCAGATGAATATGGGATACGACGGACGGTTCTCTTTCATCAAACGTGTCACTGTATACCGGATTACGAGAGAGCGACTGAAGCGTAAGCTCGGTAATAAACTCCTTCGCGGATGCCGTCATAATGACATGAACCTCGGCTCCCTTTTGCGTTAGCTTACTACACAGCGCAGCCCCTTTATAAGCGGCAATTCCGCCGGTAATACCAAGAATAATAACTTTCCCCTTCAACATCGTTAACTCCCCCTGACCGAAAAAAATAACAACCTTGCGGTTGTCAAAGAAATTGGCATTGCGCCCGGTTATAATAATTGTCTATAATTCTTATTCGTCTTCGCCACTTTCAAGACGCAAATGATCCGCGTAGATCTCTTCCAACGCCACTCCAACTTGCTTGTGGGATTTAGGATTCTTGAGAGTCGTCTTCTCACCCTCGCGCAACTGTCTGGCACGGCGTGAAGCCGCTACAACCAACGAATACTTACTATCTGCCTTTTTCATCATTTCATCAATGGAAGGATACAGCACGAATAGACACCTCTTCATGTAGTTTTGGGACTATACAAGCTGAATTCCAGTGTACATTTCCGAGTTCAGCTTGTATAGTAATTTTCTCTTTAAGTACGCTTGGCATATATATAGTCCTCGTTTATGGATGGACCTTACAATGTTCGGCGATAATAATGGATTCTATTCGTTTACAAGCGAAATCAATCTCATCATTGACAACCGCATAATCATAGTGACGCAACAGATTCATTTCATCCACAGCTACCGACATGCGGTGATCAATGGTTGCCTGAGTTTCTGTGCCCCGTCCCCGAATCCGGTCCTTCAATTCATCCAGCGAAGGCGGAAGCAAGAAAATGAAAATGCCATCAGGAAATTTCTCCTTCACTTTGAGCGCTCCCTGAACCTCAATCTCCAGAAAAATATCTTTTCCCTGCGCAAGCGTCTGATCTACAAAATCACGTGGAGTGCCGTAATAGTTACCTACGTACTCTGCATGCTCCAGCAACTCATCCCGTTCAATCATGCCCAAAAACTGTTCACGCGACTTAAAAAAATAGTTAACTCCGTCCTGTTCACCCATGCGGGGCGTGCGGGTTGTCGCGGAAACCGAGTATGTCAATTCCGGCAGTTTTTCACGCAGTGCGTTGCCTACTGTTCCTTTGCCGACACCCGAAGGTCCGGATAATACAAATAATAATCCCTTAGCCATAGTACACTCCATTTTTATTCGTCATTGTCATCATCTTTAGTGGATAGTCGATGAGCGACCGTTTCCGGCTGCACCGCAGACAAGATCACATGATCACTGTCCGTTATAATAACAGCTCGTGTCCGGCGGCCATAGGTAGCGTCAATCAACATATGACGGTCCCTAGCTTCTTGTATAATCCGCTTGATCGGAGCAGACTCCGGACTGACGATGGAGATAATTCGGTTGGCCGACACGATATTGCCGAAACCAATATTGATCAATTTGATTGCCATATTCAGGTCTTTCCCCCTATACATGTGACTATTGCAGCCGTGCCGCTACCAGGTAGCTACTCGATGTTTGCAGCCTGCTCACGAATTTTTTCCAGCTCCGCCTTCATCTCGACGACTAAATTAACTAGCGCAAGATGATTGGCCTTGGAGCCGATCGTGTTGACTTCCCTGTTCATTTCCTGGATTAAAAAATCTAATTTGCGACCGGCTGGCTCGTCCGACAGCAGCAATCCCCTGCATTGCCCAAAGTGACTTTGAAGCCGGGTAAGCTCCTCATCAATACTGCTGCGATCCGCGAATAAAGCAATCTCCATTCCGAACTTATGCTCATCAAGCGTAAATGAACCATCCTGAAGCTCAGTAAGTCTATGTTTTAGCCTGTTACGGTAGTCGCTCACAACATGAGGAGCCAGCACAGTCATTTCATGATGCAGGGACTCCAAACGCGAAATACGGGATTCCACATCCTGCGCCAAATGCCCGCCTTCTCGTCTTCTCATGTCCAGCAGTCCCTGCAATGCTTCATTCAGAGCTTGCTGAAGCTGCTCTCCCCAGCCCTCTTCGTCTCCATTGCAAACCTCACCAGGCTCACCCAGAACGTCAGGCAGCGCAAGAATGTCGCTTATACCCAACGTTCCCTTCACGCCGTACCGATCCGCCAGCTGCTCCGCTGCATGCAAATAAGCCTGCACTACAGTGTCATTCAACCGTGCGGCGGGTATCTGTTCTTCATCACGTTCCCTGTGAATGAAGACGTCGACACGGCCGCGCTTGATTTGCTGTTGAACCGTTCTTCTCAAGCCATCTTCATAACGAGTCCATTCGCGCGGAATCCTCATCATCACTTCGCAATAGCGGTGATTCACCGATTTCAGCTCCAAGCGCACTTTATAGCCTTCATAATGAAGGATGGCTTGACCGTATCCGGTCATACTCAATGACATCGGCATCACATCCATTATACTATTGTAATTGATTATTATAGTCGAAACAAGGGGGCCTGCACACGGCCGGATTTTTGCCATACATAAGAAGTCAGCTCCGCCGTCATTTCATAGAACATAAATGGAGTCATTAAATAGATACCGTTAAAATGCTCCATCGCCGTATCTAGCAGCTCCTTGGCAATGGTCACGCCCATCGCGCGGCCTTCCGCCCCCTCCAGACCAGACATACGTGCACGAACCTCGTCCGACAACTGGATGCCGGGTACCTCGTTGTGCAAGTACTCCGCATTGCGCCCGCTGGCCAGCGGCATAATACCGATAAAAATCGGCACCTCCAAATGACGGGTCTGTTCCGCCATGGCTATAATCAGTTCGCGGTCGTAAACAGGCTGGGTCATAATGTAATCCGCACCGGAAGCAATTTTTTTCTCCAGCCGCTGCACAGCTTTGCCCAAATGCTTGACATTGGGATTAAAAGCGGCACCCACCACAAAATTAGCTTTTTGCTTGAGTGGCTTGCCGGAAAAAGCGATACCGTCATTCAATTGCTTGATCATACGTATAATTTCAAAAGAAGTCATATCATACACCGAGCTGGCACCAGGCAAATCACCGAACCGCGCCGGATCTCCTGTAACGGCCAATACATGATCAATGCCCAGCGCATCAAAGCCCATCATGTGGGACTGGGTACCAATCAGGTTACGATCACGGCAGGCAATATGAATTAACGGGCGCATGCCCGTTTCAAGGCTCACCAAATGTCCAAGCGCCATGTTGCTCATGCGAGTAACCGCAAGTGAATTGTCTGCCAGCGTAAGCGCGTCGGCCCCGGCCGCTTTCAGTGCCTGTGCCCCCTGCATGAACCGTGTAATGTCCAGATCGCGCGGAGGATCAAGCTCTACAATCACCGTATGCCGTTCCTTGACCAATTCCACAATGTTGGGTTCGCTGGCGCTTCTACCGTTGCCCCGTTCCCCTTCACGTGCAATCTGTTCCGGCTCAGCCACAATGACTGGCGCATCTGTCAGTATCTCTCTTGGAGCCAGAGGAGGAGGCTGCAAACCATTCAAAGCTTTTGAAATCGCTGCGATATGCTCTGGTGTGGTGCCGCAGCAGCCACCGATGATTCTCGTACCCAGCTCTACGAAGGAAGCAGCGCATTCCCCAAAATATTCAGGCGATGCACCATACACATAGTGACCATCCACATAATCCGCCAGACCCGCATTAGGATATACGGACAGCGGTACAGACAGCGGACCGTCCAGCTGCTCCATCACACTCATAATCCCCTGTGGGCCAGAGTGGCAGTTAAATCCGAGGATATCCGCCCCTTCATTTCGCAGCACCGTAAAAGCCTCCGCCACCGAAAATCCATCCTGTGTACGCCCTACCTGATCTACCGCAAACTGACAAATCACCGGGGTATTACTATATTTACGCACACCACGAAGGGCAATGCGCACTTCATCCAGCGAATAGAACGTTTCGCACAAAATGCCGTCCACCCCTTCGGAGAGAAGTGCATCAATCTGCTGATCATAGTTACGTGCCAGCTCTACCTTTGATATATTAAGCCGTTTGCCACCGCATATGGAGCCTACCGCACCCACCACATAGTGCTCTGGGCCAGCCGCTGCTCTGGCAATTCTCACCCCGGCACGGTTAATTTCTTCCACCTTGGATTCCAGCCCGAAGCGGGCCAGTTTATAATCGTTTGCAGAAAACGTATTGGTCTCCAGCAACCGTGCTCCCGCTTGTACATATTGACGATGCACGTCTGATATGACGTCAGGCGACGTGATATTCAGCTCTTCGTAAGACGTATTTACCGGAAATCCAAGCTGATATAAAAAGGTTCCCATTGCGCCGTCTCCGACAATAATTTCACGATCCAGCACAGTACGCAAATCCGGTTTCATGTCCTCTTCTCCACCCCGCTCTTTATTTTCATACTAATGTAACATAAAGAGACTGCAAACATAAGCCAAAAACAAAAAAAGCCGCCCCACTCCCCATATTTATGCGATCAGGAGCGAAGCAACTTGACTCATCATAGCTATATTCTATTACCTTTATTGCAATTTCCCATCGGCAGAATGAAGAGAGAATGCGTAAAAAGTTCCTTTTTTATTCACTTTACCCACAATAGAGGGCGTCCCCTTTTGTTTTTTGGAAAATGTATATGCATTCCCCTGGATTTCAACACTATAATCGGATAAGTTAATGTTAAATAACAGTTGGACCTTGGGCTTGGCCAGCTTCAAAGCTTCAGAGGCCGTATATTTAGGGCTGGTAAACGATTTTTTGAAATCCGTGTCATCGTTCCAGTCCACCCCAAAGGTGGATACAGCCAGCACTTTGCCGGTTACTGCGCCAATTTTGACCTCACTCGCCTCGCTTGCATCCTCAAACGACCAATAAGAAAGCCCTTTTGCCTCGTCCTTGTAACGTGAAGCATGCAGCACCGTGATACGCTGTCCGCTAACACGCTTGAAGCTGTTCACTGCACGATTTAGCAATACAGGGTCCACCTGCTTCAGCGGATAGTCGGCATTAATGGTGATGCTGTTGCCGCGATCCACATCAACGTACAGCGAGGAAGCCTTTTCCCCGGCCCCCCAGAACACCCAATAATTCGAAGGCTTGTTAGACTGGTAAGGGGATTTGACCCGCCAGAATGCCTCAAATTGCTGGGGACGCTTGCTATCAAACGCTTTGGCGCTGTTCAGCACTTTAGTTTTGAGTGGCGCGTCCATCGCTTTTGCCAAGCTGCTTATTTTATATCGAACGGTTGTAGAATCCACTCTGTTTTTTTCCTTATTATATTCCGTCTGAATCGTAGCTGTTCCATCCTCCAGTTCGCCCTCGACAATCCAGGTTTTACCCATATCCGTCACATCGTCAAATTGAAATGCCGTCTTCGTACCGATGAGTTCTTGTACTGCCTTTTCCAAACGATTCACGACAGTAGGGGTTAGTGAGCCGACCTGCTTATCAGTCGTTTTTTCCGCAGTAGCAGGAACGGTCGCGGCCTGAGCCGGAAGCGCGGCGACTACAAATATAAGAGCTGCAAACGCTGAAATCCAACGAAATTTCCGCACCATGAACGGCCTCCTTATCGTTTTCTCATTTTCTATATTATACATGGTTCAGACGTCAAAAAAAGACAGAATGTTGCTTCATGCCCCGCATTTCCTTCATTTTATACGAAAAAAGGCGAAAAAAAGAAGACCGGCTAAGGTCTTCATCACACTTATCCCAATCTTCCTCTATCACAATGCTGCATTCGCTTATTTCAGGACAAACGACCATCGTACACAATCTCAGCCGGCCCCGTCATATATACATGATTGTCATTCTCGTTCCATTCGATATCCAGATCTCCGCCCTTCAGGCTGACAATCGCGCGGCGGTCGCTATATCCGTTCAATACAGACGCCACAAGCGTAGCACAGGCTCCGGTTCCACATGCCAACGTAGGCCCGGCTCCCCGCTCCCATACTCTCATGTCAATGTGGTCCCGGCTTCGTACCGTAGCGAACTCGACATTTGTTTTTCTAGGGAACAGCGGGTGGCATTCCAGCTTCGGCCCCCAGGCTTCCAGATCAAAGCCAGGTGCATCCTCAACATAAATGACACAGTGCGGATTGCCCATGGATACAGCTGTAAAACGAAAGCCGCTGCCTCCAGCTTCGATGGACTGGTTGATGACACTAGCCAGATCCAGCGTTGTTGGAATTTTCAAACCCTCCAGAATCGGTTCTCCCATATCCACCTTCACTTGACGTACAAGTCCGCCCTCTACGGTCAATTCGACCTGCTGCACACCTGCACCCAGCGTCTCAATCGTAATCTGATCACGACTGATATGCTTGCGGTCATACACATATTTGGCTGCACAACGGATGGCATTTCCGCATTGCTCAGCCTCCGAGCCGTCTGAATTAATGATGCGCATGCAGAAATCCGCTCTTTCAGATGGCAATATATATACCAGACCGTCAGCGCCGACACCAAAATGTCGGTCACACAGCCGAACAGCCAATTCCGAAGCGTCAGGCGGCAATTCCTGATACCCAAACCAAACGATAAAATCATTACCCAATCCGTGCATTTTTGTGAATTCCATAGCTTCCCCCCGCCGTTGCTGCTAATCTCATGCTCCTTATGAAGCTTTGGTTCCATGATAGCATACGGGGCAAAAAGGGAAAAGTGATGCAAGTATGTCTGTCCCGAGCAGGAAGCTTAAGCCGAAAACTTCGTGCGCCCTGGAGCGAAGCGCGTATGTCCGCCACGACGACGGTTGCGTCTGCCACCCCATACGCTTCCCGCCCCCATCAGGAAGGTCGGAATACCGGCAGCGACAATGGAAAGCGCCCATTCGCGGAAGCCGAGCGGTACCGTTTTGAAAATAGGTTGCAGCACAGGTACGTACATAACCACCAGCATCAGCACCACCGAAGACAGCACGGCAAGCACGAGATAACTATTTTGAAACGGATTACGGTGGAAAATAGAACGGGAGCTGCGACAATCAAACACATGAATGAGCTGTGCCAGCACCAACGTGGCGAAGGCAACCGATTGTGCCTTGACCAGTTGTGCCGCGTTATCAGGCGCGATACGCAGTGTCAGCCAGAACGCCGCAAGCGTACATAAGCCGATCAGCAGGCCGCGACTAATGATTTTCCAGCCAAGACGGCGGGCGAAAATATTTTCCTTCGCGCCGCGTGGTTTGTGCTCCATAAGATCCTTTTCCGGCTGATCTACACCCAGAGCCATCGCGGGAAGCCCGTCAGTCACCAGGTTCACCCATAAAATCTGAATCGGAAGCAACGGCAATGGCAAACCGGCCATCATCGCGAAAAACATCGTCAAAATTTCACCGACATTGGAGGCAAGCAGATAACGGATAAATTTACGAATATTTTCGTAAATATTTCGCCCTTCCTCAATCGCTGCTACAATCGTCGAGAAATTATCGTCGCTGAGCACGAGCGCAGCCGCTTCCTTGGTCACATCCGTTCCTGTTATGCCCATCGCAATACCGATATCCGACGCCTTAATCGCTGGCGCGTCATTCACGCCGTCTCCAGTCATGGCTACGACATGCCCGCGTCTTTGCAGCGATTTGACAATCCGCAGCTTATGCTCCGGGGATACCCGCGCATATACAGAGACCATGTCTACTGCTTTGTCCAGCGCCGCATCATCCATCACAGATAGCTGCTGTCCGGTCAGCACATGCGAGCCGCGCTGAAAAATGCCTAACTGCTGCGCAATGGCCTCAGCTGTTGTACCGTGGTCGCCCGTAATCATCACCGTGCGGATGCCAGCGCGGCGGCACTTGCTAATAGCTTCGCGGGCCTCGCGGCGCGGCGGATCAATCATACCCGTAAGGCCGATGAAGATGAGCTGATTCTCAGCCTCTTCCACCGAGACGACACGCTCATGCGAGCGGATATCCCGGTAAGCGACACTCAGTACACGGAGTGCCTCCGAGGCCATTCCTTCGTTGGCTGCCAGCACCTTTTGGCGCAGCGTGCCCGTTAGTGGAACGACATTCCCTTCCCATAAAATGTAGGAGCACTGACCTAACAGCACATCCGGCGCGCCTTTGGCAAATACGATATGCCCTCCTTGATGCCTTACAAGTACAGACATCCGTTTCCGCTCCGAGTCAAAAGGAAATTCGCGTTCCCGTGTATACAGCTCATTCAGCCCCTGGCGCGTAACCCCGCCCTTGGCGGCTAACGTGACAAGCGCCCCCTCCGTCGGGTCGCCTTTCAGCTCCCAAACAGCGGACGGCATCGGCTCCTTGGTTTTCTTTTTTGAGCGTAGCTCATCCATGTCGGCTTGAACAATTTCCGCGTTATTGCACAGCACGCTGGCTTGCAGCAGTCTGCGAAGTGATTGTCCGTTTTTGAGGTCCGCAGGAGCATCCCTGTCCATAATATGTCCGTGCGGGTCATAGCCCTCTCCTGTCACTCCCCAGAAGCGACCGTCCACCCATAGCTTGGTGACCGTCATTTTGTTCTGGGTCAGTGTACCTGTTTTGTCAGAGCAAATGACAGACGCACATCCGAGCGTTTCAACCGAAGGCAGTTTTCTCACAATCGCCTTGCGTTTGATCATACGCTGCACGCCCAAGGCGAGCGCAATCGTCACAATGGCAGGCAAGCCTTCCGGTATAGCTGCTACAGCCAAGCTCACCCCTGCCAGGAACATACTCATCGCTGGCTGTCCATGCAGGATACCCGCTACGACGACAAGCACCGTTAACGCCAGTGCTACAATGATCAGAATTTTACCCAATTGCTCCAGTCTGTGCTGCAACGGGGTCTCCTGAGACTCCGTATTTTGGATCAAGTCTGCGATTTTGCCCATTTCCGTATTCATGCCTGTACGAATAACGACTCCCTGAGCTGTACCTCTGGTCATCATTGTGCCCATAAAGCCGATGTTCTTTTGATCTCCCAGCGGTACCTCGGCGGCATGAATAGGACGGCAATGCTTGCTCACTGGAACCGATTCGCCAGTCAGGGCGGATTCCTCCACATCGCAGCCATTCGTGCTCAGCCATCTTATATCTGCGGGAATACGATCGCCGCTTTCCAATAGCACGATATCACCCGGTACCAGCTCTCTGGCCTGAATCTGAATCCGTTTGCCTGCTCGCAGTACTTTAGCGGTCGGAGCGGACATCTGCTTCAAAGCTCGAAGCGAACGTTCAGCTCTAAACTCCTGCACAAAACCAAGAATTCCATTCAGCACAACAATAGCAATAATGGTAATCGCATCCAGATATTCGCCGAGCAGGCCGGATATCAGTGTGGCTCCCATCAGTACGAGCATCATAAAATCCTTGAACTGATTCAGCAGCAGCAGGATCGGCGAGACACGCTTCCCCTCGCTCAGCTCATTCCATCCTGACCTTTCTCTTCTTTCCGCAAGCTGTTCCTCCGAAAGACCCTGCTTCGGGTCGACTTCCAGGCTTGTTGAAAGCTGTTCATTGCTTAATTGGTGCCAGTGTGCTTGTTCCATTCTCCCCAATTCCCTCCCGGTCAGATAGTCCGTTTCCGTCGGTAGTGCGTAGGATGGCTGCCCGTAATTGCGTTTTTGTGCCACGAATGCTGATAAGCTGGACAGACTTTCTAGATTCAATCTATTCGGACAGGACCTGAAATATCACAATGCCGCTTAAGTTTTGTCCCAAAGTTATGTATCATAGAAGGAAGGCAAAAATATTTGCTTCAAAGGAGAACAAACATTATGGCATTGGACGGAATCGTAACCCGCGCTATCGTACACGAGCTGCAAGGCATCCGGGGCGGGCGCATCAATAAAATACATCAGCCGAACGATCACGATATCTTACTGAATCTGCGGGCTCAAGGCGGGAGTGTCAAGCTGCTGCTGTCGGCCAACCCGACATTCCCGCGTGTACATTTTACAGAACAAAGCTTTCTCAATCCGACGGAGGCCCCTATGTTCTGTATGCTGCTTCGCAAGCACTGCGAAGGTGGTATCATCGAAAAAATTAGCCAGGTGGGCATGGAGCGTATTATTCACATGGATGTGCGTCAGCGTGATGAGCTGGGGGATATTTCACTCAAGCGAATTATCATTGAGCTGATGGGCAGACACAGCAACATTATTTTGCTTGACCCGGAAACAGGCGTTATGCTGGACGGCATCCATCATGTTACACCGTCTATCAGCAGCTATCGGATCATCATGCCCGGCTTTCAATACACGGAGCCTCCTGAACAAAATAAGCTGAATCCGCTGGAAACGGAAGAAACAGCTTTCGCATCCTCATATCAGACAGCTATCGAAGCAGAAGAAGCTCCCAAACGCTGGATCGTGAACACCTTTACTGGACTGAGTCCCCTTATTGCCGAGGAGATGCTGACCCGAGTTTCCAACGAAGCACCTGCTGAGGATTATCGTCCGCTGTGGAATACATTTAGTCACATCATGGATGACGTCCGGGATCATCGTTTTCAGCCGGTATCCGGTCTGAACGCACAGGAAAAAGTGATATTTTCTGCCATTCCCCTCACGTTGATTCAAGGAGAGCGCAAAGAATACACTACGATCAGCGAGTGTATGGAGGACTTTTTCGGTGAAAAAGCAGAACGGGATACGGTCAAGCAAAAGGTCAGTGACCTGCTGCGCTTCCTGCAAAATGAACGGAGCAAAAACGTAAAAAAACTAGACCATCTGCATCAGGATTTAGCTGAGGCCGAGGACGCTGATCAATTTCGCATTTACGGGGAGCTGCTGTTCGCTTCGCTGCATGAAGTGAAAAAGGGCGACAAGGAAGTGACGCTCACCAACTTTTATGATGAAGAACAGCGTCCAATGACTATCCCGCTGGACCCGTTGCTGGGTCCATCAGATAATGCGCAACGGTACTTCAAAAAGTACAATAAATATAAAAACAGCCTGGCTGTCATTGATGAACAACTGGAGAAAACACACGAAGAAATTCGGTATATGGACAATCTCCTACAGCAACTGGCTCATGCCTCCATGAACGATATCGAGGAAATACGTGAAGAATTGGTTCAGCAAGGCTATCTCCGAGACCGGGTCAAAAAAGGGAAGAAAAAGAAGAAAACTGACCGTCCAACCTTACACGTATATACGTCATCCGAAGGCATCGAGCTGCTGGTCGGCAAAAACAACTTACAGAACGAATATGTAACGAACCGACTGGCCGGGCCTAATGACACGTGGCTGCACACGAAAGATATTCCGGGGTCACACGTCGTTATTCGCGCTGAGCAATTCGGAGACACAACGCTGGAGGAAGCAGCTCAGCTCGCTGCCTATTTCAGCCAGGCCAAACAGTCCAGCAGCGTGCCCGTAGACGCCACCTTGATCCGGCATGTGCGCAAGCCTAGCGGAGCCAAGCCCGGCTTTGTTATCTACGATCATCAGCGCACGCTCTTCATCACACCCGACGAGGAGCTGGTCAAAAAGCTGCCAAATCGCATCAAAAACGGCTGAGCCGCACTAGCATAATCTAGTAAATAAGTATCCATTCAGGAACGCCCGCCACGAAGCATAGCATAGCGGACAAGTTCCTTGCATGCACTTAAAGCCCCTTATCTTGTGCAAAGCCACACTTCATGTGTGCAGACACAATACAAGGGGCTATTTGTGTTTCCTATTGCTGTTTCCTATCGTCATTCTGTGATACATTTTCATATATGTGCAATAGCAGCCTTTCTCAACTCCTCCACGACCTGACTCTCCACACTACGGCTGCCCAGATCACCGTGAAAAATAACGCCTTGGCGTGCACCATGAAAATCCGAGCCACCAGTCGGGATCAGCCCGTAGTGTGCCGCCATTGCGGCATATCGACTCTCAGCCGCATCATCATGGTCTGAATGTCGCACTTCCAAGCCCGCAGGCTTCGCCTCCTCTACAATGGAGCGAACCAGCTCATCATTGCCATACAATCCAGGGTGAGCCACCACTGATACCCCTGCTGCTTCCCGAATCCAGCTTATGGCCTCCGCAGGCTCCACTCGGGGCACAGACACATAACCGGGCGCTCCCTCTGCCAAATAACGGTCAAACGCATCCCTCATATCCTTCGCATAGCCTTTTTGCACCAGCGTATCCGCCATATGCGGACGTCCAATGCTTTCATCTTGCGCCAGCGGTCTGCCCATCGTAGCTACCACCTCATCCAGTGTGATTTCCACACCCAGGCTACGCAGCCGACTCAAAATCAGATCATTGCGGGTATCCCTCGCCTGACGTAGCTTTTCCAACCGTTCCAAAAAAACTTCATTACGGTAATCCATAAAATAACCGAGTATATGAATATCCTTACCACCTGCCCGTGTGCTAATTTCCACACCCGGCACCACTGTAATGCCCAATCGCCGCCCTTCCTCAAGCGCTTCCTCCAGCCCAGCTACCGTATCGTGATCCGTAATTGCAACCCCTGCCAGTCCTTTTTCCTTGGCCCAACGCACATTGTCCGCTGGTGGCTGCATTCCGTCAGATGCCTGAGTGTGAGTGTGTAAATCGTATCGTCCCGAATTCGTCTGCTCCTCCATTACGCATTCTCCTCCTCTTTCATCTCTGCAAGCTCGTCCACCGTATCCCCGGACACGTTCGTTCCCTGATCATGACGACGCAAGAATGACAGAAAGGTCACCACCGGAATCGGCAATAGCGCTGATTTCAGATGAATGGCATAAAACTCGCGTTTAAAGGTGATATCGGAAATATTTACGATTTTCAGCAATCCGAGTGCAACCTCGTGCTTCACCGAAGAAGGCGATAGCATCGTAATGCCTAATCCCGCCTCCACCGCCGATTTGACCGCTCCAGTGCTGCCCATCTCCATAACGATGGAAAGTCGGGACGTATCAACACCACGGCTTTTCAGCTCATCCTCTATCACCTGCCTTGTACCTGACCCCTTTTCTCTTGCTACAAAAGGATGCTTAAACACGTCCTCCAGAACTACCTTTTTGGCCTTGGCCAGTACATGATCCGAAGGAACAATCAGCTTCAGCTCATCCTGCATCACGGGCTCCACCACGATATCCGGGTGTTGAATCGGTGCTTCAATCAGCCCTAAATTCAATTGATGCTTTAAAATATCATCCATAATTTGAGTCGTATTCATTACATTCATTGCCATGCGTATATGAGGGTACTCCTGACCAAACGGCCCCAACATTCTCGGCACAATGTACTCGCCAATCGTAAGACTTGCGCCAATATGTAATCTCCCCTCCAGCATGTGAGTAAAAGCAGACATCGCCTCATCAGCTTCACGAATTAGCTGCATGCTTTTTTTCGCAAAAGGCAGCAGTGTCGCTCCTGCCTCCGACAGCTCGATTTTTTTGGTAGATCGATGCAGTAGCTTCGTACCAAAATAATCTTCCAAAGACTGAATTTGCATCGTCACGGCAGGTTGCGTCATATGCAGCGCTTGCGCCGCTGCCGAGAAGCTCCCCCGCTCCGCTACCGTATAAAAAATATGCAGCTGATGAAAGTTCATACTAACAGCCCTCTCCCCTCTCTGATCTCCTTATTTTAACATAAGAAAAACATCTGTCGAAGGATTCCCAAGAAAACAGACCTAAATTAGTGGATTTTTATTATAGATTTTATAAATAAGCATTTTGCATAAATCCCAAGAGCGATTTCAAATCAGCAATATATAGATCAAAATCGGTCTAGTTTGTCTATATATTGTACTTTTAAGCGTCGGAAATCGAATGATGCAAAATGCTGAAATAAAAAAAGTATGCAGCTGATTCCTGCATACTTCTAATAGATAAGGTACTAGACGATATCCCTTCCGCCAAATCAACGTCTATTTCCGTTTGCGGGTGCTTTTCATCAGTGTCATACGCCGCGAATGGCGCAACCAGGAATAGTATGACTTCAAATCCCGCAGTTCAATGGTCTCTGACATCCTTCCCAAAAAGGTGATCACAATCATTTTGTGGAGCGGGTTACCCGCAATATCCATTTCGCCAGGCAACTCACCAAACTCGGCCACGACGACCAGGTCACCATCAATTAAATATACATCCTCTTCATTGTGATAATAGGACTCCATCCTGTTTTGCTTCAGGCATTCCCAAAGCCAGGCGGCGATATGATTCGTTTCGTACTGTTTCTGTTCTATACGGTCTAAGTAGCGTGTTTGCGCATGATTTGTAATCACAATATCGGCGACCTTCTTGTCGCCCATCTCTACGTAGAACGGTTCGTATGTACTCCATCGCTGCATTGCCTTGTCACGCACGGGATCACTCTCCCCACCAGATAGGTCTTTATATCTACCAATATATTCATATGTTACCTCAACAGACCCGGGACTACAAGTTACAAAATTGAAGTTTATCGCTAATTTTTAAAGATTATTTTAGGTCTATCAGCATTAAGGCTATTATGCAAAAGTCCTGACTTTATAAAAAAAAGCCAGCCCATAGGCCGACTTTTTAATAAAACTTGAAAAATAACACCTTTAAAAATTATATTTCATACTCTTTTAATTTTTCCTTATCGTCGTTATACTCCGTCCTTATCTCATTTCGGAAGGAGCGTTCGACCTTGCGCACATAGGAAAGCCTGCGAATATTTTTAACGGTATCCTCTGCCCGATCCGCATTCATGTAAATGACAACATAATGCATACGCCTCGAAATATAGTGGACATTCCCGTATTTCTCCAAATTGCGGGCAGCCTTGATATCGCTTACCCAAATGATGTACCCTGTCCGCTCGGCAAACATTCGCTTCATCTCCCCTCCATTCGATATCATCCCTATGGCCTATCCGCAGGAGCACTTGCCTCCGCTACCGCAGCCACCCTTTTTCACATTCGGATCATTGCTCGGCACCTTAATGGTGTCGGACACAGAATAAGCAATCGTTTCGGACATGGCATGGAGCATATCATCCAACGCCCTTTCTGCCCGTTTGAACTCCTGAACCTCCTGAAATTGTTCAAGTTCCAGTTCAACGAGCTGCACTGCATCCTTCGCTTCATGAAAGTTTGGGTGAAAATGCCCAAAGCGTTCCGTTTCCGCGAACAGCTCCTTTTTGGCATCCAGCTTGCGTACACACGCCTGAATCGACGGATTCAATTCCACACGCTGTTTCCAATATAAATAATCCGATACCTCAAAGGACCGGTTGACCATATCGCCCAATTCATAGGCGTTAATAAGCACTTCTGCCATATTGACCGTATTCAATTCGGCTACGCTCATGAATGTTCATCTCACTTTATATAAAGTTCTACTGGTAAAGTAGACTCATTTATCATACCACATCCTTCTTTTGAGAAGAAGGAGTTTCATGCACATCCTGGCTCTTCTATGTAAAAGGAACCAGCAGGCGCATGTCCGACCATTCCCCCGGCTGTAAAGTCGTGCGGGGCAACGTCTCACCGTCCGTTCCGGTAGCATACCAGCCAGTCACACTCCACGGCTCACCGGGAGCCACCGCTTCCGGTATCCATTTGACCTCTTTTTCACCGATTCGCAGTCCTACCGCCGCTTGCCAGCGAATCGCCTGTTCCATGAGCTGCCGAGCGGTGGATGCATGGTAGCTTCTCCATTCTTTCGTCCATGACGCGGGTACTGCCAATTTCTCTGGAAAATAATCGGATGGGTCAGGTAGCGTATGCTCCCGTTCATAAAAATGCAACGTCCGCCCCGTATAAACCAAACCTGCCCTTCCCTCTTGAGAAAACATCGGCCATTCCTGAGTTGAGTCTGTTAACGTTTCGCCAACCGTCGTTTCTGTATCATCCACATCAAATAGACTGTTGGAACTATCCGTACAAATTCCCTCCGTTTCCGCAACCAGCGGATAACGGTGAACAGGCTCGTCCACCCCCTCCAGCTCCCGGCGCGGACTTAGCCCAATCGTAGCAAGTGTCCTGCGGATTTTGGCAGCCGAACGTGCCGGAATAATAAAGTCCCTTTCACCAATCCGTTCAAGCAATCCAGCCAGTCCGGGGTGACGTGCAGCAGTGTCTGCGTCCTCTCGGGTACCACAGCGCAGAAGTGTTACCGTTGCAAACGCTATCCGTCCCACATCTCCTGCCCACTGCTCCACTGCCACGCGTACATGGTCAGGCACGCCTGTCCGGCTAAACTTGTCCAGAAGAGCAGGAATAGCTTTGGCCTCCATCCCCAACTCGATCGCCTCTGTAACACTGTCTCGGGTGATCCGGTATACCACCATTCGGTCCCCCGTCACACGTTTGCAGAAGCATTCCAGCTTCCAGCGCACATCATAAGCTACATCCGGTGGCACCAATATTTCAAAATCCGGCTGTACATAAAAGGTACCTGGCTCCTGAACCGCATCCTTCTCATCATCGGAACGAAGCATATCCAGCACCGGTACGTTCCAGCGAAAACACAGTTCTCCCGACGCGGTCAGCCCCCAATCACCCATTCCAAAGGCGGTCAGTGCGGTCAGCCATCCCTTAACCATATCTATGTATTGTCCGTTAAAGTTGAAATCAGAGACTGTGTTGCCCTCAATTCTTACGGGGCTTGCATGAATAGCAGCAAATTCCAAAGTATTACTACTTTTCCGATCCTCTTTACTCAGACTCTCCTGCGTAATCAGTCCCGTCTGAGTCATCCATTGGAGCAACGGCCCGATATGTATCCAGCCTTCTGGTCCCGCATGAGTGGAGGCCACACACAGCATATACCGAAAATGCTGCATAGACGCTTCGGCCTTGCCGTACCTTTCCATGAGCGTGACAAGAATATGCTTGCGCATTTGCCAAGCGGACAAGCGAACCCACGCTGCCAGCCCGGATTCCTGAACATGAAAAGAAGCAGCTTCCTTCACCAGCAGACCCAAGCTGAGCAGCAAGTCCATCATCACCACCGTTTGCACCGGATATAGCTCGGCGTGCGCATATTGTAGCCCAAGTCCAGTCAAATCTTTCGGATGAAAGGGAGTCAGCTCGTTTAGCTTTTGCAGCGACCGTTTATGAATGGTCCCTTTCGCTGTCAAAGGTACTCCCTGCACTGCAATACGGGACAACACATGTAGCAGCTCCGCTTCCAGTCCCGTCATTGCTTCATGCACCGTCAGCGGTTGGTCTGTATCCATCGCTTTCATCGTACTTTGGCTTTGCTCCAACAGCATTTCGTACAGATCTGGCAGCCGATAAACCGGAATATATAACATTCGTTCGCCCCACGATTTGGTAACCGCCTCCAGCCAGCCCCGGTCGCGCAGTCCGTGCAGTGCCAGTTTCGTTTCGGCTCCGCTCAATGCTCCCCGGGTAAGCCGTAATGGCTCTTCTTCCTTCATGGGCTGTCCCGCGTGTCGGATAAAGCATCGACGTAGCACCAACAGCTCATCCGATGCAAGCTCCTTCCAGCCGCCTTCCGTGTCCGTTACGCCCATCCTTGATTACGCCTCCCTTTTCTTTCCACCAGCTTCGGTCTCATCATTCAGGTTACTGATAACCTCCCCGGAGCTGAATCTGCGAATCGCATATTCATAGCCCTGCTCAATCAGAAACAGCTGACGACGGGCTGCAAATTCCGTCTCCTTACTGTTTTCCGTCACCAGCGCATAAAAATAAGCCTTATTTTCACCAGACTTTGGTCTCAAAATGCGGCCAAGCCGCTGTGCCTCCTCCTGACGGGAGCCAAAGCTGCCCGATACCTCAATAGCTACGGCCGCATCCGGCAAATCCACAGCAAAGTTCGCCACCTTGGACACCAGAAGAGTCCGAATTGTACCGTTGCGGAACGCATCGAACCACCGCACCCGTTCAGCCTGGCTCATAGACCCGGTTATCAACGGCACACTCAGCTCCTGCGCCAATATACGCAATTGATCCAAATATTGCCCAATAATAAGCGTGGGCAAGCCCTTGTGCTGTTGCATCAGGCTGCGCACCGCTTCCAGCTTGGCCGGATTTTCGGCGGCAATCCGATACTGCTGCCTGCCTTCAGCACGCATACTACGCTCCAGAAGTGCAGCCGACATGGGAAGCCGCAGCTCCACACAATCGACCTGAGCGATCCAGCCCTGTCGCTCCAGTTCTTTCCACGGCATGTCGTACCGTTTCGGTCCGATCAAGGAGAACACATCCCGCTCACACCCGTCCTCCCGAACCAGCGTCGCGGTCAATCCCAAACGACGGGTGGCCTGAATATCCGCCGTTGCCCGAAATACCGGCGCAGGCAGCAAATGCACCTCATCATATACAATTAACCCCCATTTGCGCTCGCTAAGTAGCTTCATATGCTCAAATCCTCCATCTTTAGTACGGCGATGCGTTAAAATCTGGTAGGTTGCCGCTGTAATCGGACGCACTTCCTTTTTCTGTCCACTGTATTCTCCAATGGAATCAACAGGAATATCCGTCTTTAGCTTCAATTCCTCAATCCATTGCCGAACAGATGTGGTATTGGAGGTTAAAATAAGCACCTCGCACTGAAGCCGCTCCATCACCGCCATACCGATTACGGTTTTTCCCGCTCCACATGGAAGCACCAGCACACCGCTGCCACCCAGACCGTCTGCCCCTTCAAACGCATCGGCTGCCTCCACTTGATAATCACGAAGCTTCAGCTCCGTTTGTCCCTGACCCAGAGAAAAACGAAGCTGATTCCCCTCAAGATAGCCTGCCGTATCCATGACCGGGAATCCAAGTCGTGCCAGTTCCTGCTTGAGCAGGCCCCGATTTTCTGGCAGAACCGACACGGTCACTTCACTGTCACGAAGCAAACCAAGCTGCTGAAGATCCTGCTTGAGCAGCAGTTCATCCAGTAAAGCCGGGCTGTCCGCCGTTAGTATCAAGCGGTCGACCGCTGTACAGCTATGAGTTTTATCCGTTTCCATGCCTATAGTTGCATCCTGCTCTATACTGTTCAGATCAGCAGTATGCATGCTGTAACGGCCCTCTTCTTCCACTCTCGCCCGTGACAGCCTAAGCGTCCCGTAACGGGCGACGAGCTGTTCAATATCCTTTAACAATTCACGGGGAATTTCCCAACGGGACATGGATTGTAGACTATGTTGAACATCGGCGGCACTCCACCCAAGGGCGGCCGCATTCCACAGGGACAAGGGAGTGATGTGATATGTATGAAAAGCGGATGGGCTTTTAACCAGCTCCGCATAGACCTGCAACTGTGAACGTGCATGCTCCGAAGCGGGCAGGCCGATTTCCAGCAAAACGGTAAAATCGCGTTGTACAATACAAGGGTGATCCGGATTCATAATTACCTCCCGTCAATCTATAACACATCATCTTAAAATCTATATAACAAACAGTTTGTCCGTTTATTCGCAGATCAACCGGAATAGCAAGAAGTCCAACCCGTATATGGGTTGAACTCCTTATCATCCAAGCCTATCCTTGCTTTTTTACCTAGTGAACCTGCTCTGAAATATGGCTAAGCGCCTCTCCAGCGTTGTCTGCAAAAATATTACGTACGGCCAGATCGCCAATCGAAACAATCCCGATCAAACGATCCCCTTCCGTTACCGGCAGACGGCGGATTTGCTGCTCCGCCATCAGCTCGGCTGCTTGATCCACCGACATGTCGGCTTGAGCGGTACGGATGCCTGTTGTCATCACTGTGTCGACCGAACTAGAGCCGGAATGCTTAGCCGCATAACCGCGAACGACAAGGTCACGGTCCGTTACCACACCGATGAGCTTGTCACTGCCTTCACTCTCCACAACCGGGATAAAACCGGTGTCGTTGTCCTTCATTTTGAGCGCAATTTCATAAATATTGTCTTGCGGGGTAACCGTTACACATTTTTCAGTCATAACTTCCTGAACCTTTTTCATGGGTACTCCCTCCTTTTCAAGAGTAGGGTACCCCATTTCATTCTGCTCATACACCGAATCAGCTCATACCGTTTCAGCTCCGTTAGCTGTCAACGGCTGGAATTTTCTGCTTTTCGCTCCGCTGCATATCCGGTAGACATCGCAATAAACAAACGAACCGCCTTAATCATCGCGTCCTCGTCAAAATCAAACTTAGGGTGGTGATGCGGATAAACGGCTCCTTTAGCAGGGTTACCCGCTCCCACGAACATGAAGCAGCCAGGCACACGTTCCAGATAATAAGCAAAATCTTCGGCAGGCATCAGCTTCGACGCTTCCTGAACTTTTCCCTCACCGAAAACGGGTCCTGCTTCCTTAAAGAAACGCGAAGCTTCGTGCGCATCATTTACAACAGGCGGGTATCCCATAATATAACGAATATTGGCTGTTGTTCCGTAAGTTGCCGCTGTAAGCTCCGCAACCGCATGTAGCCGATCCTTCATCACCATCCGGGTTTCCTCATCAAACGTACGAATCGTCCCACTCAGACGGCATGTTTCCGCGATCACATTTTGCGCAGCCCCCCCTTGAATCGTTCCTACCGTCAACACAGCAGGTTGCAAAGGGTCTACTGAACGGCTCACGATGCTTTGCAGTTGCATAACAAGAGCTGAGCCCGCTACCACACTATCATGGGTGGACTGAGGCATACCGCCATGACCACCCTTGCCCGTAATTTCAATATAAAAATCGTCCGCCGCCGCCATCAACGGACCTGCGCAACTCGCAGCCGTTCCGACCGGAAAGGGTGTCCACAGATGGATGCCGTAAATAACGTCCACACCTTCCAGCACACCATCCTTCAGTACATTGACCGCACCGCCGGGCAACAATTCCTCCGCAGGCTGGAACAACAACCGTATTTCTCCTACCAGCTCATCCCGATGCAGACTAAAATAGTAAGCCGTTCCTAGCAAAACGGACGTATGCCCGTCATGTCCGCATGCATGCATGACTCCATCTATGCTGGAACGATATTTGCATTCTTTTTCATCCTGAATGGGGAGAGCATCCATATCGGCGCGCAGCATCACAACAGGCCCGGGCTTGGAACCACGAATGGTACCGACAACACCGTGCCCCCCTACTTGACGGCGGACCTCAATACCCCAGCTCTCCAGCTTGTCCGCTACAAAGGCTGCCGTTTGGCTTTCCTGAAAAGAGATTTCAGGATTTTTATGTAAATATCTGCGCCACTCCACCATATGTTCCTGTAGCTGGTCAAACCAGCTCTTATCTGTCGAATGTTGTGTCATATTGCTCCACCTCTCCTTTTAAGGCACCGGTTAAAACACCGGGTAGCTTCCCGATAAATCTTGCAGATTCACAACGTATGTGCCACTGCTCTCAAACCTAATTTTGTATTCTATTGTAGCAGATATGGAATTGTTGCGATATCCGTTGCTGTATGGAGGTTGCAGAACCCCTCCAAAAATACTATGATTAAATGGATAAACGATAAAATAATAATGATAAACGTCTGCGAGGTATAACTTGCGGCGAATACCGGGGGAAGCTGATATGAGAAATACGAAGCCGGAGACTCGAAGAAGAGGCACACCGGATTTCCAATTGCTGATCCTCACCTTGTTGCTGGTTGGATTCGGCGTAATCATGGTATTTAGCGCCAGCTCCAGCGTAGCTCTGCTGAATAAAGATTACAATTTTGACTCTTTGTATTTTGTGAAGCGTCAAGCTGCGTTTGCTATACTTGGACTTTTCATCATGTTCGTAGCTATGAATATTAGGATGGAAAAATATAAAAAGCTGTTTGTACCTTTATTTTTCATTACAGTTTTACTGCTGGTCATCGTTCTTTTTACAGGCTCTCTTAACGGCGCAAAAAGCTGGCTCAGATTTGGTAGTATTGGTTTCCAGCCAACCGAGCTTGCGAAAATATCCATTATCCTGTACTTATCCGCGCTGATTGTCAAAAAAGGGGATCGCTTTAGAGATTTACGAACCGGCTACATACCCGTAACCGTCATTGTAGGCTTTGTTGCAGGACTCATTATGCTTCAGCCGGATTTTGGGTCTTGCTTCATTCTGGTAGCCACCAGTGGCCTGATTATTTATGCCGGGGGAGCCAGTGTCAAGCATATTACGGCTTCGATTGGTCTGCTCTTACTGGGCGCTGCCCTCGTTTTCGGTGTAGGCTCGTTGTTTGGAGGAAATTCTGGAACAACAGATGGACAAGCCACAGCCAAGCAAGATTACAAAATCGGACGTTTTCAAGCTTTCCTTAATCCTGAGAAATATAGGCAGGGAACTGGATATAATCTGGTGCAATCCTTGCAAGCTATAGGGGAAGGCGGAATAAATGGGTCGGGATTCGGTAAGGGCATTATCAAGCTTCACTACTTGCCTAACTCTTTTAATGACTTTATTTTTTCCGTGATTGGTGAAGAATTCGGATTCATCGGAACAGCCATATTTCTGATGCTGTACCTGTATTTCATTTGGCGAGGGATGATTATCGCCTTGCGTTGCCATGATCCGTTTGGGACGTTGGTGGGTACAGGTATTATGGGCCTGATCGCCATTCAGGCGTTCATTAATATCGGCGGTGTAACCCAGACTATTCCGATCACCGGGGTTACGCTTCCTTTTATCAGTTTTGGTGGATCATCGCTTCTCGTCACGATGTTCTCCATTGGAATCATGCTCAGCATCTCCCGCGAAAACACCAAGCAGGCAGTACAGGAACGTACTACAGGAGTAGCAGTTCGGACCGAAGTGCCTAACCGTTTTCAAACTCGTAGAGCCAACCGTTCCCGTTAAAAAAAGAACTTCCCCGATCGCCGGCGACGGTGGTTTGGAAGTTCTTTTGTATATGTATATACATGCGTTCAATCTGGCGATATACGATGCTGCTTATCTGCAAACAAAAACTGGCGATCCTGAAACCGCCAGTTTTTGTGTTTTATTTGTATCTTCGCGGGGAAATTCCCTGCATGTATAAAACTGGCGGAAAACGTCGATGTACCCGCCTTGTCTTATTTACACTGCGTCGTCCTTGAAAGCGACACCCTCTACTTTTACGTTCACTTCCACAACCCGCAGACCTGTCATGCTTTCGACAGCTTCCCGCACATTTTGTTGAAGAATTCGGGACACCTCATGAATAGGTGTTTCGTAGAGCACAATAATACGGAGATCAATGGCAGCTTCCAACTGTCCAACCTCCACTGATACGCCTTTTTGCACATTTTTACCACTCAGCCTTTTGGCCCAGCCTTCAGATAAGCCACCTGACATTGCAGCAATGCCGGGCGTCTCCAGTGCGGCCATCCCCGCAATTTTACCTACGACATCGTTGGAAATCTTGATGTTTCCTGCTTCCAGTTGTTGAATTTGCTCTGCCATGACCTATGTCCCCCTTCATCCATCCTTTATTTGTATTGTAAAGCCTCAGCCACTGCAATTGCAAACCTTACGTATGAAAAATAACTTTCGTTTACAACCTATATCAATTTGGGTATATTAATTTAGAAAATCCATACAAGTGACAGCATTCACCAAACTTGTACATATCCTTTGATATCGAGGTGCACTACATTGAAAAAATGGTTATCTCCCAGCTTGCTGGTAGCGACCTTTGCCCTTAGCGCAGTCGCTCATTACGCACATTGGAACGCGATCGCTCAATTCGTCATTTGCGCAATCTCTGTCGTGTTCGTAGCCGGGTTTCTCGGCAGAGCCACCGAAAGCGTAGCACATTATGCAGGCCAACGTCTGGGCGGATTTTTGAATGCCACTTTCGGCAACGCAGCCGAACTGATCATTGCCATCTTTCTCGTAAAAGAAGGTCTTTACGATATGGTGAAGGCGAGTCTGACCGGCTCGATCATCGGCAATTTGCTGCTAGTGCTTGGAGCAAGCCTGTTCGCTGGTGGGTTGAAATACAAAGTACAAAATTTTAATGTATCACTGGCTGGCTTAAGCGGTTCACTGATGATTGTGGCGGTCATTGCCCTGTTTGTTCCGGCTGTATTTCTGAATACACATGTCATTACGGAAAGTGAGTCGGATACGCTCAGTCTCATTGTGGCAGGCACACTGATTGTGGCCTATATTGCGTGGCTTATTTTTTCCATGATTACACACAAAGACTATTTATCTGACGTAACTGAACAACAGGACGAAGAACTGCCGCATGAGCACGCCCCTGTGTGGTCCAGAAACAAATCTATTACTTACCTGGTAATCGCTACCGTTATGGTCGCCTTTGTCAGCGAATGGCTTGTAGGAACACTGGAGGTATTCACGACCCAGTTCGGACTCAGCGAATTGTTCGTGGGTGCATTCCTCGTTGCCATTATCGGTAATGCGGCTGAGCACAGCGCGGCCATTTTGCTGGCGATGAAAAACAAAATCGGCGCATCTGTCGAAATCGCAGTCGGCAGTAGTCTGCAAATTGCGCTATTCGTTGCACCTGTGCTGATTTTTGTCAGCTACTTCATGGGAAATACGATGAATATCGTTTTCACCACGATTGAGCTGGTTGCCATTGCCGTCGCTGTATTTATCGCCAAGTCTATTACCCAAGACGGCTCAACCAACTGGTATGAGGGATTGATGCTGCTGGTTGTGTATGTTCTGTTAGGCGTATCATTCTTCCTGGTGTAGACACCTTTCAAGGTAGGTTGACTCGTTCCTATTGCATATGTAAAGGCATCAAAAAAAGCATGCTCTCAGACTCGCATGCTCTCATCAATTAAAACCGTCTTCCTAATTGGCCTTATTGTTCATGGCCTCATATAGAATAGCCAGATTGCGTTCCAGCTCACTGACCAGCTGTTTACCTACCATTTCCGGAAGAAGGCCGGCGCGAACCGCAAAATCCACTTCCTTGGAAAATCCGTACATCTGAGTATCCAGCACTTCCTCATAGAGAGGGCAGTAACGGGTTGCCAGATTCTCCATCTGTACTTCAATAAGCTTCTTTATTTTATCTGCATCGTCCTGAAGCAGATTAATGGCCCTGATGTTCAATTGTTCCTGCAAATCAGATGAAGTCATGGATTCTTCCCCCCTATGTCTCAATGTCGCACAAGACGTCCTAACGTTAATATTAGACCAAATTGCAGGCTAATACAAGAACCTGACAAAAAAAGCATCCCTACAGTTACAGGTAGGGATGCTTTTGATCCAAGAATATAGTCAGGAGGCTACCGTTATGTGTAGCCCGTGCTTCTGGAACACTTCAGTCATCGCTTTCTTGGCTTCCTCCGCGTCAGGTCCGTGAACATGCAGCTCATAGCTGTGGCTGCTGACCAATGTCGTAAACAAGCCAAGTATACTTTTCACATCAATATACTTATTTTCGGAATGAAGGACGATGGAAGAAGTAAACTTGCTCGCTGTCTGTGCAATTTCAACAACCGCCGCATTATTATTAGACATAGAGATCCCTCGCTTTACTGGATTATCATGTATCATTACTCATCCATTATAATACATTGAAATCGCTTTCTCAGCAAGGAGAGATATCGTTATTTTAAATTCTCAGGATTTAACGGCTCCAGCTCAGGAAGTACAAATATGCCGTCTTTGCGGATTAGAACATCGTCAAAATAAATTTCGCCGCCGCCATATTCCGGACGCTGAATCAAGACCAAATCCCAATGGATCGAAGAACGGTTGCCGTTGTCTGCTGTTTCATAAGCCTGACCCGGCGTAAAATGCAAGCTGCCTGCAATTTTTTCATCAAACAGAATATCCTTCATCGGATGCAAAATATACGGATTGAACCCAATCGCAAACTCGCCAATATAGCGTGCTCCCTCGTCGGAATCCAAAATATCGTTTAGCCGCTTTGTATCATTACTCGTTGCTTCTACAATTTTACCATTCTCAAAGCGGAATTTTACATTTTCAAAAGTGATACCATTGTACAACGTTTGTGCATTATAGCTAATGGTTCCGTTAACGGAATCTCGCACGGGTGCGCTATATACTTCGCCATCCGGGATATTGCATTGACCGGAGCATTTGATGGCACCGATTTGCTTAATAGAGAAATTCAGATCCGTGCCCGATCCGCTAATCCGCACCTTGTCCGTCCGGTTCATCAGGTCTGCCAACGCATCCTGTGCCTTATCCATTTTCGCGTAATCCAGATTGCACACATTGAAATAAAAATCCTCGAACGCCTCTGTGCTCGTATTCGCTAACTGCGCCATGCTGTCATTCGGGTAACGCAATACAACCCATTTCGTATGCTTCACCCGCTGCTCGCTATGTACCGCATGCTGATAAATCGAATTATACAATTTCATCTTATCTTCCGGCACGTCTGACAGATCATTGACATTTTCACCAGCGCGAATCCCGATGTAGCAATGCATTTGTTTCATCCGATTAAGGTCTATTTCAGCCCAGGTTTGCACCATTTCCTTTGTCGCATGGCGAAGCATGGCGCTCTGTACCTTACGATCAGTAAGTTGAACGAAAACGTTGCCGCCTTTTTTGCCCACCTCATGAATAATGGCGTTAAGCAGGTCACGTTCTGTACCGATCATTTCAACTAACACGTTCTCACCCGGCTGTACCTCAACAGAGTAACCTACCAGATTTTCTGCCAGTTTAAGTATTCTGGGATCTTTCATTTGTTGTCTCTCCTTCTCTATTTCATTCTTTTTGAACAACGGTTAATTCGAAATCCATTGTATCATGCCCGCCCTGTTACTTGTAGCCCTCAAAAGCAACTCTGGTAATCAGAGCTTCCTCATGCTCCTCTCCGATTGCCTCCTGCCGGGCAATTCGGCATTCCGACGACAACTTCAGGGGCAGACCTGTTTGACGTTCTATCGTCAGATGATACACAGCCTGCACATCAGAATGTTCTAATTGGCTACTCATATCCTCGCGACTCTGCGCCCATATTCGATTCAATTTTTGCTGTAGCTCTCGATTCGTCCCGTCATACTTCATTTTCGCTTGCAAGAGTTGAGGATTTATGGCATTCATTTCTTTCATTAAACGCTCTTTCAACCATCGCTTTGCGGAAGCAGGCTCCGGCTCAATCCTCACTACCCAGGTTCCCCTCGCTGCCCCGGCCTCCATACGAACAGTCTTATTCAGTGCATTCAGTTCCTCCAGCTCCTGAATCGGATTAAAACGATTTAACATCCCTGCTCCATTCATAGCTATACGATCAGGCGTCACCGCAATCCATTTTCCATCCAGACGAAGAAAACGCTCCTTTGTTACCCCATTCCCGGATACGCCTTGTTCGAATGCAGCATAGCTTGACTGTTTGTTAAAAGCCGCCGCAGAACCCCAATGCATGGTCAGTTCATCGTGATTGCTCACTTTCCCATGATATGCAAATTGTTTGTTCATCAGCAAACCGTTTTTGGTTATGACACCAGCCTGTCCTTTGAACGTTAACATTTCTTTGCCCGCTATTCCTGCAACTGCTCTTTTAAAAATCTGCTCCGGCGCATTTTGCTGTTCTGTCAGTGTACATCCACTCAACGAGCACATCACGAGCAATATACAAACTAGCATAACCCATTCTCTTCTCCAACGCATCCAATCATCCGCCCATCATGTCCTGAAATAACCACTACCCAGTAAACAAGGAATCGCACTTCAGGAAAACTACGTTACTTGTACTTATCCATTCTAGTGCCGCTTATGCGCCACACGTCTGAGTTTGTTATTTTTATAGCTACGATTAGGGTTTCCTGTCTACAAAAGGTTATGCACAGCAAAAAAAAGAGAATATTCCATTAGGAACATTCTCTATGAATTACTGACATGATCAATAACAATCCGGTTGCGCCCTTCATTTTTCGCCTCATACAGAGCCATATCTGCCCTGTAAAATAAAGATTCAATACTAATCTGCTCATCCAGCCAATTCCATTCGGCAATTCCGCAGGAGACGGTCACCTGTGGCTGGGTCTCATGTTCTACGCGATAACGGATTTTTTCCGCATATTCCAACGCCTGCTGCACCCCAAGCTGCGGCAAATAGATCGCCAGTTCCTCGCCACCCCATCTGGCACATACATCCACACTGCGAGTCGCCGAACGAACAATATCGCTGACGCTTTTCAATATTTGGTCACCTATCTGATGCCCGTATGTATCATTCACCTGTTTGAACTGATCAATGTCCACCAGAATGAGAGATCCGCAAAAATCTTTCTCCTGATGCCTCTGAATTACTTTGTCCACATAATGACGTACATACAAACCCGTTAACATGTCCATATTGGCCAGACGCCGTACCTCAGCATGCAGCATGGCATTTGTTACAGCCAAACCGATATGGGGCGCCAGCATTTGCAGCATTTTGTAATTATCGTACGAAAAAAAGTGAGGGAGCTTACTAGACAATAAAATAGCCCCTCTCGGCGTGCCGCTGGTCTTCATAGGTACCGCCATCAAAGAAAGGGAGTCGGTCATATCCATAAAATCGGAGGATATCTTCCCTTCCTTTCTGTAATCCGACACGATGAGAGGCTCTCCTGTTCTGCGTATCAGCCCTGCAAACCCGTCCTCATCAGAGTAACTATGCAGCCTCGAACTTTCTACGTTGCTTGACGTGACCTTAAAGCAATTTTCCTCCTGATCGAGTTGCACAATACAGCAAAAGTCAGCCAAGAACATTTTCAATAATTCCTGCACAGCAAACTCGAATATTTCATTCAGTTTAAGGCTTTGATTCAAGCGCTGAACGAGTTCATTAATGAGGCGCAACTCATGGATGAGCACATTGGATTGCTCCAGCAGCTTTGCATTTTCAAATGCGGTGCCGGCTGTGTCTGCCATCATGGCGATCAGCTCCACATCCACTTTCTTCATGCTTTCGACACCTGATGGAAGAATCATATGGAATACACCATATACTCCTTGCTTGCCACGTAAAGGAATGCCAATTTCGGTCATTTCTCCTTCTGTGCCTCCAGGCTCATTTACAGCCATTTGACCTTTCATAAATGCACGTACACATACATCCTCGTCCCGCTCGTGCAACAACAAAGGTTTGACCTGTGGATTACGACTGTGTCGATCCTGGCTCATATATAACGTGATATCCACATGAGGAAACAAGTAAGCTATGCTGCCAAATACCTCGTCCAGCACGCCTTCAACATCAATCTTGTCATGCATCCGCTTTACAATCTGAAATAAAATAGAGCGTCGCCTGCCTTCGCGGTCGCTCCGGTTCTTCATCCCGAGGATGTCTTCCATAAATATATACTCAAATCTCGTATAAAAGCAGGATCTAAAATGCAAAGCTGCCGCCAATAATGCATCCTGCTCAGGAACAGAATGTTGAGCAGGCAGTGTAAAACGAAGAGCAGCAAAAGTCTCACCCTTATAATTGCGGCAAAATACAGGAATCATGTACACAAATGCAAGGCTTCCGTCCCGAAGTTTGCGTTGGCTTATTTCCATTTCTCTGGACAAACAGCAACGTTCGACCAGCTCCAAATCCTCGTCATCATCCTCTTCCCTACCTGCAACCCGAACACCTGTAAAATTAAAAACGGCGGTATGTTCTTCATTAACCCACGATATGCCATTGCTCTGCTGCAACCAGTTTCGATACCCTTGGACAAGAAGCTGATTAATATAGGGGAAATCAAATGGTGTCATATCCATGTTTTGGAGCCAGGCAAAAGACGTATATCCTTTATCATCAAACAGCGGGGCATCGCTAGCCTGGGCTGTTTTACCGTCAAGCGTTTGCTGATCCGTTGTTGAAAAGTCCGACATATTAAGGCGCTCCTTCACAGCAAAATTAGCTGTACCAAGACAGCGGCTATACACCACTATAGCTTATAATATGATCTATTTTACTCTTAACTACAGAAATATGCATCCATTTTCCAGAAATTCGTCCCACTTTTTTAGTTCTAAAGCCCTATCGACAAATTTTGACGTTTTCATTCTTTTTCTCTTCTTGACATTGACCCACTATTACATATAGTATATATTAATGAAAAAGACTGTACGGCAGAATTATCTACTGTGCGGATCTTAAATTTTGGGCGTAACAGTTTGTGTCACCCTCATCTTATTTGTTGCTGACAGGACAGCGGCTGAACTTTTCTGTCAGTAGTGCGCATCACCTTGATAGGGAGCGCCGAACAAATTGGAGCGCAAAGAGAGCCCCAACTCAAATTTTAATTATGAAGGAGTTAACTCTATAATGGCACGTTACACTGGTCCTAAATTTAAATTGAGCCGTCGTCTGGGAATTTCCCTGAGCGGCACAGGTAAAGAATTGAAACGCCCTTTCCCTCCGGGACAACATGGTGCAAACCAACGGAGAAAAATCAGCAACTACGGTATGCAGCTTCAAGAAAAACAAAAGCTGCGTCACATGTACGGCTTGGGTGAAAAACAATTCCGCACTCTGTTCAACAAAGCTCAACACATGCACGGTATCGCTGGTGAGAACTTCATGTTCTTGCTGGAAAGCCGCCTGGACAACCTCGTGTTCCGTCTTGGCTTTGCTAACTCCCGTGCAGGCGCACGTCAATTGGTAGCACACGGTCACGTTACTGTGAACGGTAAAAAAGTTGACATCGCTTCTTACCAAGTAAGCTTGGGCGACGTGATCGGCCTACGTGAAAGAAGTCGTTCCCTGTCTTCCATCAAAGAAGCTTTGGAAAACCGCAACCACTTGGCAGCTTACCTGGAGTACAATGACGCAGCTCTGGAAGGCAAATACATCCGTTTGCCTGAGCGTGGCGAATTGTCCCAAGATATCGACGAAAAACAAATCGTCGAATTCTACAACCGCTAATCCTTGTGATAGCACCGAAAAGCACCCGAACTTCGTTCGGGTGCTTTTTTTCGTGTTACTGTTGCGTGAAGCTTGCAACATTTTATTCGATCGGTATATATACCTTAATATCCAAATCGGGAAAGGAAGAATTCATCACATCGGTGATTTCAAAATCCGGTCCTTCCCTACGCTCAAAATTAGAGTTGGGAAGCCATGTGCCGTAGATATAGTTTCTTACATCCTGAACCCGGCCATTTGGACCTGAAGCGTTAAATTCGGCATACCTTCCAGCTGGAATCTCCATATAGATAAAGCCCTTTGCCAAATCCTCCGCTTCTCCCTCAACTTCCTCGCCAATCACAAATGAAAATTCACCATTATCTTGAAAATAGCAAGCAATACCATACGACATCCCCGGTGCAATTTTGTTCGGAATGCGCATAAAATGCTCATTCTTTCCAAAGTGATCATAAAATCCTGGAATCTCATTATAATGCTGCTCATGATTCAGGTTTGTTTTGTATTCATGCCCTATAATCTTAATCGTATCGAGTTGCAGCATCACCGGCTTATTAACATCTAAATCTCCTTTGGTGTTCTTTTGATAATCCAGAAAATTGATCTTGTGTTGTCGAGAAATATCTATATCACGGTTCCGGTATCTCCCCGGGGTGACACCAAAACTTTTTTCAAAAGCACGTGTAAACGCTTCTTGCGAGCTGTACTGGTATTCAAGAGCGATATCTAATACGTTTTGATGGGACCGTTTCAGCCCTACAGCCGCCTCCGATAATCTTCTCTTCCTTATATACTGTTGAACCGTAAAGCCCGATATCGCCTGAAAAAGCCGCTGAAAATGAAAGGCTGAAAAGCAAGCTTGCGAAGCAATTTCAGTAATTTCTAACTCCTCCCGAAGATTCATTTCAATAAACTCAATCGCACACTGTATTCTTTTAAAGTAGTCCATACGATCCTTCCCCTTACTCGTTGTGGTTTGACCATTCATCCGCCAAGCGAATTTAATAAGACTTCGTAATCCATTATGTACAATCCTACACAAGCTTGTTTGATCATTTGTGCTAAGTTTACCACGGTTTTTCACTTCAAATAGAATGTGTAAAAAAGCAACGCTAAGACATGAATATCGTCTCAGCGTTGCTTTTAAAAGCATTTTTATTTCCCAACTATAAAAATCAACCCAGCTTGATTTTGGCGAACTTCCGTTTACCAACCTGCACAATATCGCCTTCCTGCGGCGTGTATGCTTCGTTTACATCGGTCCATTTCTCTTCGTTAATTTTGACCGAGCCCTGCTGAATGCTGCGTTTGGCTTCACCGTTAGAAGCCGCAAAGCCCAATTGAGTCAGCAATTGGATGACACGGATGCCGCCATCTTCCAAATGATCCTCCGTCAAAGTGAACTCTTCAATATCGTCAGGCAGTGCTCGTTGCTGGAATACAGTCACAAAATGCTGCTTCGCTGCTTCCTCCGCTTCCTTACCGTGGTACATGCGTACCAACGTTCCGGCCAGCTTCATTTTGGCGTCACGCGGATGCACTGAACCGTTCTTAATACCTTCCGCGAGCTCAGCCAGTTCCTCATTGTTCAAATCTGTTGCCAGCTCAAAATATTTAAACATCAGTTCATCAGGAACCGACATGGATTTTCCATAGATTTCGTTCGGCTCTTCATCGACACCAATGTAATTGCCCAGACTTTTGCTCATCTTCTGCACGCCATCCAGCCCTTCAAGCAGTGGCAACGTAATGGTGGCCTGTGGCTCCACTCCGTATTCCTTTTGCAGAGTTCTGCCCATCAGCAAATTGAACTTTTGATCTGTACCGCCCAACTCAATGTCGCTTCGGAGTTCCACGGAATCCATCCCTTGCATCAACGGGTAGAAAAATTCATGGATGCTGATCGGCAAGCCGTTTTGGTATCTTTTCGTAAAGTCATCCCGTTCCAGCATACGTGCGACAGTTACTTTAGCGGCCAGCGTTACCACATCCGCAAAAGACATGGGCGCCAACCAATGGGAATTGTAGTATACCTTTGTTTTTTCGGGGTCCAGAATTTTGAATATCTGCTCCTTATACGTCTGAGCATTGCGCTGGACATCTTCCTCGGTCAGCTGCTTACGAGTTTCCGATTTGCCTGTCGGATCACCAATCTTGCCCGTAAAATCGCCGATGATAAGTTGTACCTGATGACCAAGCTCCTGAAACTGGCGTAGCTTATGCATAACGACCGTATGCCCGATGTGAATGTCCGGCGCCGATGGGTCAAGTCCTAATTTAATTTGAAGCGGCTCACCGCTAACGACCGATTTAATAAGCTTACGCTTCAGCTCGTCCTCCGGTACAATTTCTGCCACACCACGTTGAATCACATTTAATTGACGTTCTACCTCTACCTGCTGTTCAGGCTTCAACTCTTCCCATTTCATCCTGTATACCTCCTGTTTTTATCCAAAATATTACATATTAAACAGACCAAAAAGCCCCTTTCATCCCAAGGGACGAGAAGGAGCCGCTCGCGTTACCACCCTAATTAAAGAAACATATGCCAAAGACAAGCGTTTCTTTCACTTCATTCCTATAACGGGCCTACACCCGGTACTGGATTACTATAGTCAGCTTCACAAATCTGCAAAAGCTACACCATTCATCCAGACAGCTCCAGACAGTAATTCAAAGGAGGGTCGTTACCGATTCGCACCACCCATCGGCTCTCTGCACAACGTGATTCCACCTTCTACTGAAGTCTTTCTCTGCTTTTCACGATATTTACTTTGACTTATTTATAACACACCACTTTTATAGAGTCAACGACACCAAAAGACAGGCTTTTTAGCATATGGGTTCATTTTGTAATTTTATGCTATAATAATGGCTGTTATAAAGGAGGAAGACTTAATGGTTGAAGAAAAAAACAATGTGTCAGAGCCAAAGCCTTCCCGCTTACGGACATACATGCGAAGGCTCGGCCGTGTCATAAAGTGGGTCGTCATCATCGGTTTTATGGGAGCGCTGTTTGCAGGAGGAGCCGCAGCCGGCTATGTAGCCTCTATTGTAAAAAGCGAGCCTGTGCGCTCCAGATCCATGATTGAACAGGAAGTAGACAAAAACGCAATTACAGGCTTCGCTTATTTCAATGATGGCTCCCCTATCGGACAGCTCCGGACAGAAGAAGATCGGCGTCCTGTCACGTTTAAGGAGATTCCGCAACTCGTTATTAACGCAGTCATTGCCATTGAAGATAACCATTTTTACGAGCATAAAGGTGTCGATCTGTCGGGAACGCTGCGGGCTATAAAACAAAAAGCGCTGCATGAATCCGTACAAACCGGGGGAAGCACCCTAACCCAGCAGCTCGCCCGTCGTGTCTTTCTGAATCTGGATCGCACGGATGACCGCAAGGTCAAGGAAATTTTGCTCTCTCTGCGCCTTGAGCGCTTCCTGAGCAAGCAGCAAATTATTACGGCCTATCTCAATAAAGTACCTTTTGGTAACGGATCAAGCGGTTATAACGTCTTTGGGATCAAAGCAGCGGCCAAAGGTATTTTTAATGAGAATGATCTGAATAAGCTGAATGTGGCTCAAGCCGCCTATCTGGCAGGTCTGCCACAGCTTCCTTCCTCTTATTCCGCTTACAACGGTAAGGGTGAATTTAACGAGTCCGGCTTTAAAAGGGCGATCAACCGCCAGCACCTGGTACTTAGCAGGATGCTAGAGGAGAACAAAATCAATCAGGCACAGTATGATGAGGCGATGGCTTTTGATATCAAAAAGTCGCTCGCTCCACGCACTGTTAAAGCCTACAACACGTATCCGTATCTTATGATGGAAACGGAACGGCAAGCGGCACAGGCACTTATGTCAGTCACAAATCCGGGTCAAGCGGCCAATGCCAGTGCAGATGCCAAAACCAAGGATGATAACGACTTGCTCAAAGAAGCTGAACAACAGCTTCGAACAGGTGGTTATATGGTATACACCACTATTGATAAAAGTATCTACAAGTCGATGCGCCAAATTGCAGAAAACAAGGATAATTTCTCTTCCACAAGTAAAACCAAGGGTGACGAGCAAGCGGCCGCCATTCTTATCCAGCACAAAACAGGCGCGATTCTCGGTATGATGGAAGGCCGGGATTTCCAAAAAGAACAGATGAATTATGCTACCCAGATGGTACGCCAGCCGGGATCGGCTATGAAGCCGATTGCCGCCTATCTCCCTGCATTGGACAGCGGTCTCGTGCAGCCTGGCAGCATCGTGGATGATGCACCTATTATTTTGAAGGATGGCAGCAATGGGTATCACATCCCGAAAAACGCCAATAACCGCTATCAGGGGCTGGTTACGGCCCGTTATGCGTTGAATCAGTCACTAAATACGATAGCACTCAAGCTGTTTAACGAAAAGGTAGGTATCAGCAAAGCTTGGGATTTTGCCAAGAAGCTAGGCATTACCACCTTGGAACCAAGCGATAACAACGCCCAGACGGGTGTACTCGGCGGTTTGGCCCATGGGGTCACAGTCGAGGAACTGACGAATGCTTATGGTGCGATTCCAAACGGCGGTGTATTTAATGACGCCTACATGATCGAAAAGATTGTGGACTCGCAAGGGAATATCGTTTATAAGCATCAGCCTAATCCCGTACAAGCCTTTACACCACAAACCGCCTATCTGATGACGGATATGCTGCGTACAGCTGTGTCGGAAGGTACAGGCAGACTGGTGAAGCGTAATTTCAATCAAGCTGGCAAGATTCCGATTGCTGGTAAAACAGGTACTACACAATCTTATACCGATGTATGGTTCGAGGGCTTTACGCCTGACGTCACACTGGGTGTATGGGTTGGTTACAAGCAACCTGTCAATAAGCTTGAAACGAAAGCACAAAAAGAGCGGGCACGCCGCCTGTGGGCGCAAATCATGAATGAAGTGACCGCAAAGGATCCGGATCTGTTCCGAACCGACAGCTTCAAGCGACCAGACGGTATTGTAACAAGAACAGCATCCGCATACGGTTCGGATATTTACAACAGTAAGTATCCACCCAAAAACAGTGAAAATGGTGTCACTCGTGCCAAATATATTACCTATCAAGGTGTCAATTACATTCCACGGGACGGCACACCGGATGATATGTTGAACGAGCGGACCGTTAGCAAACGGGAAAAACCGATTTCAGAGCTGATTAAAGAGCTCCAGCAAGCCTTTACCGTGATGAGACGACATAATTCGTTGTCCTACTATCTGCCTCAGGATGCAGATAAGGCGGCTCCTACCCAGATTGATCCGCGCAAAGACGATGGAGCCGATCCTAGTGCTCCGTCTAACGTTAGCGTAAGCTATAGTGACGGCAAAGCTATGATCAGCTTTAGCCCAAGCGGAAACAGCGATGTCGTAGGATACCGTCTATATCGTTCTACAGATGGGGGCAGCTTCCAACGGCTTGGCAAAGTCGTCATGGCTGACGGCTCCAAAGTGTTCTCTGACAGCCCGGGTGGTGGCAGCTCCAGCTACTACGTAACCGCCGTTGATGTAGGCGGACATGAGTCAGGGCCAAGCTCCCAAGCAAGTGCAGCGCCTGTAGCACCACCTGTTGATCCCGAGAATCCAGTTGTACCGAGTGAAGGAGATGGACCAAGTGCGCAGCCTACGGAGATTCCTACCGCTCCTGGGCAGCCTCAAGCGAAAGCAGCAGGCTCAGCCGTAGCGCTCCAATGGAGTGCAGGAAAGCCTGCGGATGCGATTACAGGCTATAACGTGTACTACAGTGAAAGCGGTGCGGAGCCTTTTACAAACATCGGCTCCACCGCATCCACCAGCTTTCAATATAAAGCGGGCAGCAAACCGAAGGGTTGGTTCCGCATCACTTCCATGAATGCCTTGGGGGAATCAGCTCCTTCCGGAGCCGTTCGTCCATAAAAGCTCACAACAGCAACAAATACTGATATTTGGTAAAAACCCACTTTATCAGAACCAACAAAAAGGGAGTTCCTTAGCCATCACGGCTTTGGAGACTCCCTTTTTTGTATCTTTCTTAAAAAGCATTTCAATCCTCTATGGTAGACAAATCTCCTGTAGGAAGATTAAGCTCCCAAGCTTTCAGTACACGTCTCATAATTTTACCGGAACGGGTTTTGGGCAGCTTTTCCTTAAACTCAATTTCACGTGGTGCAGCATGGGCAGACAGCCCTTCTTTGACAAAGCGATAAATATCCTGCTGCAAAGCTTCAGAGGGGGTGTAGCCTTCACGGAGTGCGATAAAAGCTTTAATGATCTCTCCCCGCACAGTATCCGGCTTTCCGATCACTCCAGCCTCCGCTACAGCGGGATGCTCCAGAAGCTTGCTCTCGACCTCAAAAGGACCAATTCGCTCCCCGGACGAATTAATGACATCATCAATTCGTCCCTGAAACCAGAAGTATCCGTCCTCATCCATATAAGCAGAATCACCAGACACATACCAGTCGGAAAAACGGAAATACTCCTGAAATTTGTTCGGGTTGTTCCATATACGGTTCATCATAGACGGCCACGGCGTACGAATCGCCAAATGCCCCATTCGGTTAGGCGGAAGCACTTGCCCCCTGTCGTCCAGAATAGCGGCCTGAATGCCAGGCAATGGCTTTCCCATCGAGCCGGGCTTAATCGGCAGCTCAGGGTAATTACAGATCATTTGGCCACCCGTTTCCGTCATCCACCAGGTATCATGAATACGCTGCTTATATACCTGCCAGCCCCAGCGCACCACCTCGGGATTCAGCGGCTCTCCGACGGACAGCACATGCCGCAGGCTTCCGAGATCATATTTGTCAACGATATCCTCCCCTGCGCTCATGAGCATCCGAAACGCCGTAGGAGCGCTATACCATACGGTCACCTCGTAACGCTCAATGGTTCGATACCAGTCCTCGGGGCTAAAACGACCGCCACGAATAACATTTGTTACTCCATTCAGCCATGGGGCAAAAATGCCATATGACGTTCCGGTAACCCAACCGGGATCGGCTGTACACCAATACACATCATCTTCACGCAGATCCAGCACCATTTTTCCGGTATAATAGTGCTGGATCATCGCGTTTTGCACATGATACACGCCTTTAGGCTTGCCCGTTGAGCCTGACGTGTAATGAATAATCAACCCATCCTCACGACTCAGCCATTCCGGTTCAAGTTCCTCGGAGGACGCAAGCATTTCCGTTTCAAAATCAATAATCCCTTGTTCCCGTTCGTCCACGTCGCCAACCACAAAAATATGCCGCAGCTCCGGAAGTTCCTCACGCTGTACGCGCGAGAGAAGTCCAGGCGTGGTCACCAGCGCCACCGCCCCGCTATCCTCCAGCCGATCCTTGACCGCCGTTTCCATAAATGCCTCAAATAAAGGTCCGACGACTGCTCCTACCTTCAAAATGCCAAGCAGACTAATGACCAGCTCAGGTGAACGCGGCATAAATATAAATACCCGCTCCCCTTTGCCAATTCCGTATTTACGCAGCACATTACCAAACCTGTTGGAGCTGGCACGCAACTGAGAAAAGGTGTAGGCTTCATGGCGGTTCGCGTCACAATACAACAACGCCGTTTTGCTGCCTCTCCCTTCCTCTACATGCCGGTCAATCGCTTCATGCGCCATGTTCACCTTGCCTGATTCATACCACGTAAAATGACGCTCTGCATCTTCCCACTGAAAGCGGTTGTAAGCTTGTTCATACGGGCCCATGTTGGATGTGGGAACTACAGCCTGGAGTTCTTCAATCTTCATGCGTTCAGCCTCCTCACGATATAATGAGAATAATACAGAACAAGATAACGCTTACAAATTCAATACAAGCATGTCAATTCCTTTGTTTAACATCTGATAAAAGCGACTAATTGTGAACAATTTATGTCTAAAACAGTATATCATAGGTGAGGATGTGACGACCATCCTTTTCATTTATTTGTTTTTTTGCTATAAGTAGGGGATATGGAGAGCTAGGTCACGGTAAAGAAGGAGGCGCATGTATGCAGCATTTAAAACTGCACCATTTGGACACGCTGAGTTATAACGGGCAAAAGATTTACGTAGAAGGCCCCGTATCCGCTGATCAACTGCGTTCATTTCAAATGCATCCACAACTGGACGCCTTTCGCAAGCCGAAGGAGCAATTCGACGCGCTGATGGATATTTCGGGACTGCCGGAAGGCAGGATTATCATCGCACATGATGGGGAAACCATTCTCGGATACGTGACTTTTCACTATCCGGATGAGATGGAACGCTGGTCGGAAGCCGGAATGAAGGACCTGCTGGAGCTTGGAGCGATTGAGGTAGCCGACGAATATCGCGGACTGGGTCTGGGAAGCCAAATGATCCGTGTCGCCTTTGAGGACGGACAACTGGAATCCTATATCATTTTTACGACTGAGTACTATTGGCATTGGGATTTAAAAGGCAGCGGTCTCTCTGTATGGGAATACCGCCGCATGATGGAACGTCTGATGAAAACCGTGGATATGATCTGGTACGCAACGGATGATCCTGAAATATGCTCTCACCCGGCGAATTGCCTAATGGTCCGAATGGGAGAGGATGTCCCCCTCACATCACGGGAACAGTTTGATCGTATCCGGTTTGTGAGAAGGTTCATGTATTAAATGTTACACTACTAGCCATTTAAGCCAAATACTTCAGCATATACTCCACAATCCGATGCGAACGATGGGAAGATTCTACTGTAAATTCGCCAAAATTAACATGGGCAGATC
Source organism: Paenibacillus sp. RC334 (assembly GCF_030034735.1). Classification (NCBI taxonomy): domain Bacteria; kingdom Bacillati; phylum Bacillota; class Bacilli; order Caryophanales; family Paenibacillaceae; genus Paenibacillus; species Paenibacillus sp. RC334. The sequence continues at coordinate 3,509,624 of NZ_CP125370.1, forward strand.
CGTCTGCCTTATCAGACATAGAGCGGAGGACAACGTAAGGCACAGCGTTCATATGGGCTGTCTGAGCCACTGCTGCGCCCTCCATCTCGGTACAAGCACCGTCCATCTCCTGATGCAATGCAGCTACCAGCTCACGACTGGCGATAAACTGGTCACCGGAAAGCACCTTGCCGATAATATAACGATCGCCGAAGGATTGACAGGCTTGCTCAGCCAGGCGAACAAGATCAGGATCAGCCGCAAACTCCGAGGTATCCTGATAAGGAATGACCCCTTTGGCGTAACCCAAAGGCGTTACATCCATATCATGCTGCATGCACGTCGAGGAGATCACGATATCCCCAATATTTAAATCCGGATGCACCGCCCCTGCCACTCCTGTAAATATGATTTGTTCCGCTCCAAAGCTATCGATAAGGATTTGTGTCGTTACCGCAGCATTGACCTTACCTACACCGGACTTGCATACGACAACCTGTTGACCGTGAATGACTCCCTTTGTATAGGTGATTCCAGCCTTGACCGACTTACTAGCTTCAGTCATTGCAGCAAGCAGCAGCTCAATTTCTTCATCCATGGCACCAATTAATCCATAAATTCGGCTCATCTCAAATCCCTCTATTCTTTGTTTAATGATGTGCATTATGGACTATGTATTCACGAAAAAAGCTCCATAAAAGGAGCTTTCATCGAAGGTCTATCCTGTTAACAAATTTGTCTAGTCTAAATAATTAACCGACAACCGCAAAATCGTTTCATGCGGCAAAATAACGCGGGGATTTTCCACATTTTCCTTCTTCATCAGCTTGGTCAGCAAACGCATCGCTACTGCACCCAAATCGTACATCGGTTGCGCTACTGTCGTAAGCTGCGGACGAACCATGGAAGCCATACGGATATTGTCCACACTGATGACAGAGAAATCGTCCGGTACTTTCAAGCCTTCATCCTGAATGCTATGAATCGCACCAATTGCCATTTCATCCGTAGCCGCAAAAATCGCGCTTGGCTTCTTCTTGAGGCCCAGGAAATACTTCATTGCCTCCACACCGGACTCATAACGATAGTTCCCGATTCGCACGAGATCTTCCTGATACTCCATTCCTGCTGCTTCCAGCGCTCTCTTGTAGCCTTGGAAACGTGCATAGCCGTTCGCAGGGTCCTGAAGAGTACCACTAATCATCGCGATTTGACGGTGCCCGTGGCGGATCAATGTATTCACTGCATCAAAAGCAGCGGCTTCATGGTCAATATCAACCGAAGGGTAGCTGCCTTTCTCATCACTCGTTGCGCACAGAACGATAGGAACCGCAGCCGTATGAAAAGCCTGAATATGCTCGTCCGTTACTGTGCCACCCATGAACAGAAGTCCATCAACCTGTTTTTCGAGCAGCGTATTGATGACACGAATCTCTTTTTCTTTCCTCTTATCGGCATTACACAAAATAATGTTATAGTGATACATATTCGCAATATCCTCAATGCCCCGCGCAATCTCTGCGAAAATTGAGTTTGATATATCAGGGATAACCACGCCGACGGTTGTTGTCTTCTTGCTGGCCAGACCTCTAGCCACCGCATTAGGCCGATATCCCAATTGCTCAATCGCTTCATATACCTTCTTGCGTGTCTGAGGTTTTACGTTAGGATTATTGTTAACTACACGGGACACTGTCGCCATTGAGACACCAGCTTCGCGAGCTACATCATAGATCGTTACCGTCAAATTCCTTCTCTCCATTGCCAATAAATTTTCAACCGAATCCAAGAACAACTAATTAGAACTATGATACGACAAAATACTACTTTATGCAACGACAGCGCTCATTCTATCTATACCAAATGATCGTGAAGCGCACGCGCAGTGATATTCGAATGGGATGTATGCCAGACAGCCTCTCCGCCCTTGATCAAAATGGCCTGCGGTGATTCATGCTGCAGTTGGAGCTTGTTCGCAGCCTCATTGGACACCGGCCGGTCTTCTACTACATAAATGATACCGTATTCAATATTTTCGTTGGGAGTGCCTTGCAAATAGGACTCCAGTTCCTGATGTGCGCCAGAGCTAATCGGACAGCGCGTGCTATGTTTAAAAAGAAGCAATGCCTTGTCTGATGACGCTTCCAGCGCCGCATTTAATTGTTGAACAGTAGTCATCTTTGTCATCGTCGCCATTGGATATACATTCCTTTCCTCGTATTGTCGTATGTCCTATTCACATCCTAACAAAAAGAACATGTAAAATCCAATGGTGACCATGAAAATTTTCATTTTTTTTAGTTTTTTGTATTCATAAACACCGATTCACTGGTAAAACCGGATAATTGCCCCAATCTTTTCTGTACATCGTTCATCCAATCCTCATCTCCCAGACTTCTCGCATAACGATAAAGGTCCAGCAGCAGATTGATTCGAAGCTCCATTCGCTCCTCCAAAGAGGATTGCCAGTCCACATTAGGATTGTCCGCTTCCTCCAGCACCAGCCTGCGAATAATTTCAGCCAGCTCGTTGTTACGGGCAAAGGAAATGCGCCGAGCCGTAGGCTTGCTTCCCAAATTTTGCAATAGCTCCTTGATGTCCTTCGTTACATGCTGCAAAACCTCACTGGAGAAGCATGAAGGGCATGAAAATACGGGAACATGTAAAATTTCAACCTTGCCCGCATAAACTACCTTTCTCAACTCCAGCCCCATCGGTTTACCGCATTGGCATTGCTTATGCATTTAACCACCTCATTACGTAGGATCAAGCTATATGAGGATTTCATCAGAATCCAGATATATCTATCTACTAGTCTATAAAAGATTTGTTAACTCTATAAAATTTTTCACACTCTTTTTTATTTCGACTTTGGGACCTCAAATCCTTCCACAGATTGCAGCTATGAACAAATTACCAAAGGTTTAGTGGGTTTCAGAATGGTGATGCTAGTATTAAAAGAGCTAGTCAATTTATGAGAATGTGCAGAGGAATGGACTTCCGGCGCTCTTTTTCTTAAGATGTATAGGTGCAGATATAAAACAGCGTGTCATCAAGTGACGCACGAAAGGATGGTTAGATGTCGAGACTTGCCGGAAAAAAGGTTATCGCCCTGGTAGATGAGGAATTCGAGGATCTGGAGCTATGGTACCCCGTGTACCGCGTCCGTGAAGAAGGCGCAGAAGTGCATTTGGCCGGTGCTGAAAAGGGTAAAAAATATTTTGGAAAATATGGCGTACCTGCTGAAGCGGAATATGCCTTTGAGGAATTGAACAGCCGCGATTATGACGGGATTCTTGTCCCCGGAGGCTGGGCGCCGGATAAACTGCGCCGCTATCCCAAGGTGATTCAACTTGTACAGGAGTTTCACGCCGCCCACAAACCCATCGGGCAGATCTGCCACGCAGGCTGGGTGCTGATCTCCGCCAAAATTTTGGACGGTGTCACCGTAACATCCACACCGGGCATTCGTGATGATATGGAAAACGCAGGAGCCATCTGGAAGGACGAAGCTGTCGTGACAGACGGACATATCATATCTGCCCGCCGCCCGCCTGACCTTCCGCCATATGGAAAAGCGTTCTGCGATCTGTTGGCAAACAACGCAAAGAAATAAGGCAGTCCAATATAATGAGCAAAAACACCTTCAAAATCACCACGTTATCCATGGTTTTGAAGGTGTTTTTTTATTCCAAAACAAGCTACACAGCCATTGCATGATTACTGCCGTCCAGGCCCGACTGAAATACAACTGACACTAACTGCGGTCAGCTTGTCTTCGATCGCCGCGCCGGTAGACATGCTGAAGCACGCCTGGGCAACCAGTGTTGCCTCAGCTGCGGACGTGTTCAGCACACGATGCTTAACTCGCAGCAAGGACTGGGGAGACATGCTTAGCTGGTGTATTCCCAACTCCAGCCACAAGGGAATGGAGCGTTCATCCCCTGCCATTTCACCGCACACACTCACATCAATTCCCGCTTGATGAGCCGCCTGTGCCGTCATACGCAGCATCCGCAGCACAGCCGGATGGTATGGATGGTACATATGGGCAATCTGCTCGTTCATACGGTCTACGGCCAGCACATACTGTACCAGATCATTCGTGCCTATACTGAAAAAATCTGTTTCAGCAGCGAGTAGATCGGCAATCATTGCTGCCGCTGGCACCTCGATCATAATCCCTTGCTGGATATGTGGATTGTAGGCAACCCCTCTCGCATCCAAATCCGCCATAGCTTCCTTCAAGATTGCATCCGCCTGGCGGATCTCCTCCACCGATGAGATCATCGGATACATGACCTTGATATTCCCTGCCGCACTGGCACGTAAAATAGCTGTCAGTTGTGTCTTGAATAATTCCTTCCAATCGAGACTGATGCGTATAGCGCGATAGCCGAGAAACGGGTTTTCTTCCACCGGCAGTTGAAGATAGTCCAGCGGTTTATCCCCGCCGATATCCAATGTACGGATAACAACGGAGTGGTTTCCTGCCTTTTCTGCTACCAGCCGATACACTTCATACTGCTCATCTTCATCCGGTGCAGAGTTTCGATCCATATATAAAAATTCCGTGCGGAACAGTCCAACACCCTGCGCCCCATGCTTCAATGCCGCCTCCAGTTCCTTGACAGAACTGATATTCGCTGCCAGCCTCAGTTCAGTTCCATCCTTGGTCACGGCTTCCACGGAAGCGAGCACCTGAAGCTGTTCTTTTCTGCGGAGCTGCTCATCACGTAATGCCGTATAATGATCAATAATGGATTTCTCCGGCTTCACATAAACCTTACCCAAGTCTCCGTCGACAACCATCATATCCCCAGTCTGGACAGGCAAATTGAGATTGCTCTCCAGTCCCGAAACAAGCGGAATGCCCATCGCACGGGCCATGATCGCGGAATGCGATGTTTTGCCCCCATTCATAGTTACAATTCCTAATACATAGCTTGGATTCAAGTGGGCCGATTGAGATGGAGAAAGCTCCTTGGCTACCAGAATGTAAGGCTGTGTGTCCTTCGGAAGAGTTACTTCCGGCGCACCCAGCAAATGCTTGAGCAACCGATTCCCCACATCCTTGATGTCGATCGCCCGCTCCTTCATATATTCATCATCCAGCAGATCAAACATCGTCACAAAATGGTCAATTGCTTCCTTAACAGCCACCTCGGCTGCTTTATATTGACGCTCGATGATTCCACGAACTTCGTTCATGAATTCAGGGTCCTCCAATATAGCCAGATGCGCATCAAAAATGCTGGATTCTTCCGGTCCCACCATTTCCCGAAACTCATCCTTAATAAACTGGATTTCACTTTTGGATGTGCGTATCCCTTCATACAGCCGCTCGAATTCCTTTGCGAGATCCACCGCATCCATTTTCTGCTCAGGTAAATCCCACTCCCAGCTCGGCAGGACAAAAGCCTTCCCGATTGCCACACCTGCTGCGGCGCCGATGCCTTCTATCATGTCTCTACCCCTCCAACATTCCTGTCATGCAGCACAACGGACATTACCGAGGTCTGACCTTTTTTCACTGTTTTAAACGGAGCAAAGCTCCATGACTTCACGCGATCCGGATTCGTAATGACCATAGGGGTCACTAAAGATGGAGCTTGTTCCCGCAGCGCCTGCAAATCAAATTTGATCAGCAATTGTCCCGGTTCCACCGTATCGCCTGCTTCTACCATAGCAGTAAAATTCCCTTTTAGCTGTGAAGTATCAATCCCTATATGAAGCAGAACCTCAAGTCCCTCTCGTGTAGAAATGCCCAAAGCGTGCATGGTCGGATACAAATGCATAACCGTACCATACACCGGAGACACAAGTTCACCTCGTTCGGGAACAAAAGCAACTCCGTCTCCGACCAGCTTCGTCGCAAAAATTTTGTCCGGCACCTCGTGAATCGGCAGCATTTTTCCATGCACAGGAGCGTTGAACAACACTTGAGGAAGATCACGATCCATAAGCTTCGCGATTTCCTCACGAATCAGCTCCGAATACGTCCCGAACACAACCTGCAAGTTGCCCCCTCCCAGGTTGATGAGTCCAGCCGAGCCCAAGGCTTTTATCGCTCCAGTATCAATCAGCCGGTCATTGTGGACGGTGAGGCGCAACCGTGTAATACAGGCTTCCACCCGAACAATATTTTCCTTCCCGCCGAGCGCCTCCAAAATGAGCGGAGCGCTGTAGGGAATATTGCCTGCCCAATCCTCCAGAACTGAACCTTCCTCGCGACCTGGAGTGGGAATACGGAACCTCCGAATCGCCCAGCGGAATAGCACATAATACACCAGCCCATACGCCACACCTAACGGAATCAACAACCAGGCATTATGTGACAGATGGAAATTGAGTACGTAATCTATAAAACCCGCTGAATATGAAAAACCGTGATGAATATCCAGTTCAAAGGTAAGCCACATAGCCAGACCGGACATGACTGCATGAACAAGGAACAAATAAGGAGCAGCAAACAAAAAGGCAAACTCGATTTGTTCCGATACACCGGTAAAAAAACAGACCAGGGCAGCAGTCAAAAATGTCTTTTGCACCTTTGGCTTCAAGTCTTCACGTGCTTCCTGAATAATCGCCAGCGCAATGGCTGGAATCGCAAACATCATGATTGGAAACAACCCTGACATAAAATAGCCCGCCGTCGGATCGCCAGCAAAAAATCGGGGTAAGTCTCCCTGCACTATGTTGCCTGACGGTGTTTTATATGTACCCAGTTGAAACCAGAATATATTATTAAGCAGATGATGGAGGCCAAAAGCCGCCAGCACCCGATACAAAATACCATAAATAAACAATCCGAAGCCGCCCAAGCTCAATTCCAGACCTGCTATAAACTGCAATCCTCTCTGAATGAGTGGAGCCACAATCAGCATCAGTCCTGCGAACACGGCGGAGAACAAGCCAATTAGCAGTAAAACAAATCGAGTCCCTCCAAAAAATTGGAGTACCTCGGGCAGCTTAATGCTTTTGAAGCGGTTATACGCCACCCCTGAAATGACACCTAAAATGATGCCAATGAGCGTCGCCGGATGAATGAGTCCGTTTCCAAATCTCAATGTGACCTGATCATATATTGCCATACCAGCCAATGCCGCCAATCCCGCCTGACCTGCCTGATTTGACATGCCGAGTGCTACACCAACCGCAAACAAATACGGCAAAAAATAAAAAATACCGTTCCCTGCCGCATTAGCCATATCAGACACCATTGGAAATCCCCAAGTGAACCAGGGAAGGCTACCGAGACTTAGTAATATAGCAGCAGCCGGTAACACCATCGTCGGGAGCATGACAGCACGACCAAGCTGTTGTAAGGATCCGAGCCAATTCATGGCATTCCTCTCCTTTCTATCCCTGATGGTAAGCCGAATAGATACTTTTGTCAAAGCGATTCTCTTGCTTGATTAAAAATACTTATATACGCTTTAAAGGTCTGGACAACTCCATTAAATGGCCTATTTAAGTTATATTTTGCTTGTTTATCAGCTTGGACCAAGCTATCCTGAAACAAAGGGGGATGGAGCAGCGATTCCATTACCATAACCAATAAAATAAGCGAATTCACCAAGATAATATCATCATAATGGCATACATACATTATATGAATTCCTGTAAGTATAATATACAGTTCCTGACTAAACTTAACCAAGCAACTGAGTGAAAAAAAGTAAAGCCAAATATAGTTTAATTCCACACTAAAAACCTTCTTCCCCGTATTTCATCGGGGCGAAGGTTTTTCTTCATGTCCAGATTATCCTTTGCGTACAGCTTGGGTTACGGAATCCTCTACCTTAATGCAGCGATCCATAATAACCGTCATTCCATGCTCCTGCGCGATGTCAGCGGCTTCCTGGCTGATAATGCCCTGTTGAAGCCACAAAACCCTGGCACCAATGGCAGCTGCCTCACGAGCAACCTCCGCGCAGTACTCACTGCGACGGAATACATTGACCAGTTCCACAGGCTCAGGTACTTCTTCGAGACTTGCATAGCAAGTTTCTCCTAAAATCGTTTGCCCCGCTGCTGCAGGATTAACCGGAATAATCCGGTATCCCCGCTTTTGCATAGCATAAGACACCATATACGAGGTCCGGTCCGATTTATCAGACAAACCCACAACCGCAATGTTGCCTACTTGTTCCAAAATGCTTTTGATCTCTTCTCTTGACGGATTTTCAAAAGCCATCCTGTCCCCTCCTGTTCACTTCTAAAGCTTACTATTATTTTACCCACTCTACAGAGGCGCCAAGCGTCGTCAGATGGTCAAAATATTGCGGATATGATTTGGCAACATGATGCGCATCCTTGATCACCAGCGGTTTCTGGGCCCGTAGACCGACTACCGTCAAAGCCATAATAACACGGTGATCAAAATGCGCGTTGATTTCAACGCCGCCTTCGACCCCCTCCGGTCGGCCATGTACGATAATTTCAGCCTGACGTTCCTCCACGCGAGCTCCGGCCTTGGTCAGTTCGTTCAAATAATCGGTAATGCGATCACATTCCTTGTACCGCAAATTTTCCACATTATAAAAACGGGATGTGCCGTCAGCAAATACAGCGGCAGCCACCATGGCCAGCACAGCATCGGTTGCAGCATCGCCGTCAAACTCGATTGCCTTCAAACGTCCATTCCCCTTCACGACAACTGTGTCGTTCTTGTGCGTCAGCGGTACTTCCATCATACGAAGCACATCTACAATAGCACGTTCTCCCTGCTTGCTCTGTTCCTTTAGCCGATGGATGGTGACATCCGAGTTCGTTACGGCAGCCGCTGCCAGCACCGCGGCACTGCCCGGGTAATCCCCCTGCACTGTATACGTGCGCGGCTGATAAAATTGTCGTCCCGGAACACGGAAAGACATATAATCGTCACTTGCATGAATGATTATACCTGCCTCTTGGAGCACCTCCAGCGTCTGACCAATAACCACCTTGGATTTCAGATCATGCAGCACCTCGATTTCGCTGTCTTCCTCCAGTAAAGGTGTAAGGAATAGCAAAGCGCTCAAATATTGTGAGCTAACCGAACCGGACACCTGAATTTTGCCGCCCTTAGCTTGACCGCCCTGGATACGAATTGGCAACTTACCTTCGCGATGGTCCACTCTCACACCCAATTGGCCCAGCGCATCAATTAGATCATCATGTGGTCGTTTACCCAATGAGTCAGGATATGTATTAACGAAAGTAACATCCGGACATAAGGATGTAATTCCCATCAAAAAACGGAGCACCGCTCCGGCATTCCCCACATTTAACTCCTTCACAGCACGAGGATGGCTACCAAAACCCGTAATGACAATTTTTTCGTCATCCTCTTCCAGCACTGCCCCCAGATCAGCGATACAACGACGCATAGCATCACTATCCTCACTGTGTGCCGGAAAATAAATGGTACTTTCTCCATCGGCAAGCGCTGCTGTGAGCAGATAGCGTGTAGTGTAGTTTTTGGAGGACAAGGCCCCAATCTCTCCCTGCAAGGAAGGGGTAGGTCTAACGATAACATCCATATTGTACATGCTCCTTTTCGATTCAAACCATCCTAGTTTACGTTAATTATACAAGCTGTAGCGTTCATTTCTCTACCCAAAAAAATATACAATATTCATCTAGGTCTTTCGGAGTTTAATCCAGCAGGTTGATTAGTCTCTATCTTTCTTTAGGATTAACCCAATTGACAGCTTAGAGATAGCTTCGCTATCATACATAGAGAGTGTGATGTTTTGCACACGTCAATAACACACGCAGCACCCATTATACATTAGAAAAGAGGTCCAGCCATGACGCAAATCGCCCTGATTGAACCTTCTGAGCTTCGCGCACGCCTGCAAGCAGGAGAGCAACTGCAATTGATCGACGTTCGCGAGGCAGAAGAAGTAGCGGAAGGCATGATTGACGGTGCCAAGCATATTCCGCTCGGACAGATTCCGAGTCGTCTTGAGGAAATTGAACGTACCGGTGAAATTATCTTTATTTGCCGGAGCGGTTATCGCAGCGAACGAGCCTGCGAATATTTACAACAGCTCGGTTATGAAGGCTGCACTAACATGACTGGCGGTATGCTGCAATGGTCACAAGAGCAGTAAAATGCTGCTCACCACAAGAGACGGGATCTTCCCGTCTTTTTGTTACAACCCAAAGCTTAGACGCGGTAATGCGTTAAAATATCTTGTCGTTATCATACCACAGCGCCAAAAGATTACACAATCCTCTAGCTTCATCCTCATCCAATCAACTATCCACGAAAATCAAAAAACGGAAGCTTCTTCTACCACAAGGGTAAAAAAAGCTTCCGCTGTATTACATCGATGCTATCCTTACATATCCATCAATTTATTAGAACCACTGGTGATGGAACACGCCTTCTTTGTCCACACGTTTGAACGTATGCGCACCGAAGTAGTCACGTTGCGCTTGCAGCAAGTTTGCTGGCAGACGCTCAGTACGATAGCTGTCATAGTATGCGAGCGCGCTGGAGAAGCCCGGCACTGGAATACCTTGAGATACAGCCACGGAAATCACCTGACGCCATGCGTTTTGGTAAGTTTCTACTACATTTTTGAAGTAGGAATCCAGCAACAGGTTTTTCAGAGCAGGATCGCGGTCATACGCATCCTTGATGTTTTGCAGGAATTGCGAACGGATAATGCAACCGCCGCGGAAGATCATAGCAATTTTTCCGTATTTCAAATCCCAATCGTATTCATCGGAAGCTGCACGCATTTGAGCAAACCCTTGAGCATAAGACACAATTTTACTTGCGAACAATGCTTTACGTACGCTTTCGATAAATTCTTTTTTGTCTCCGCTGAAGGATTCAGCATTAGGACCGCTCAGCACTTTGCTTGCCGCAATGCGCTCGTCTTTCATAGCAGACAGGAAGCGGGAAAATACGGATTCGGTGATCATAGACAGTGGCACGCCCAGATCCAGCGCGCTTTGGCTTGTCCATTTACCAGTACCTTTTTGACCTGCTGCATCCAGAATAACGTCTACCATTGGTTTGCCTGTTTCGGAATCATATTGGGAGAAGATGTCAGCCGTGATTTCGATCAGGTAGCTGTCCAGCTCGCCTTTATTCCATTCTGTGAAGATTTCATGAAGCTCTTCCGCATTCACATTCAGGACCGATTTCAACAGGTGATAAGCCTCACCAATCAATTGCATGTCGCCGTACTCGATACCGTTATGCACCATTTTTACATAGTGACCAGCACCGTCGGGACCGATATATGTACAACAAGGGTCGCCTTCTACTTTTGCAGAGATTGCTGTCAGAATCGGCTCTACCAGCTTGTAGGCACTTTCTTGTCCACCTGGCATAATTGCAGGACCGTTCAAGGCACCTTCTTCGCCACCGGATACGCCTGTACCAATAAAGCGAAATCCTTTTTCCTCCAGCTCCTTACTGCGGCGCTGTGTATCAGGGAAGTAGGCATTGCCGCCGTCTATAATAATGTCGCCCTTGTCCAGATGAGGCACAAGCTGCTCAATCGTGGCATCCGTTGCTTTACCAGCTTGAACCATGATCAGGATTTTACGGGGCGATTCCAGTGAGTTCACAAATTCTTCAATGGAGAAAGTACCCGTCAATTTCTTACCTTCTGCTTCTTTGATAAGATCGTGCGTTTTTTCGGGAGAGCGGTTAAATACCGAGACGGTGAAGCCTCTGCTCTCAATATTAAGGGCCAAATTCTTACCCATTACCGCCAGGCCGATCACACCAATCTGCTGTTTTGCCATCTGGTTCCTCATCCTTTGCAACATATTTTTTATTCTATATCGCCGCTTTACCGCATTACACTTTATGTGAATCGGAACACGTGCAATTCTATTTTAACGTTTTTGGTGTCAGAAGTGAACCCCTGTCTATTCGCAGATCAAAACACCCCATTTTCATGAGGTGTTCAATTATACTAAATCTACATCATTATGCTTCCATCATCAGCAGTTGGCGGGATAGCGCTTGCAGGCGTTCATGGCAGTTCTCGGCTCTGGTCGTATCTCCCTCTGTCATTGCCGTGAAAAGCTTCTCCAATTCATCATCCACTTGCATTCTGAGCAGCAGCAGTCGGGTCTCTCCCTCATTGGAAATATACATTTCCTCCATCTCCTGCACTGACAGCACTGGTCCCTTCTGATAAATAACGCGTTGCTTAAAACCAGTAACCTCAACCAGACGAATGACCTCACCGAACAAAATATTTTCCACCAAAATATGATGGTCCTTGACTCTTTTGACAATGGCATGGCCTCGGGTGCTTCCAATCAGCTTTTCCAACCACTCCGCCAACTTGGCGTCGCGGATCACATAATCTCCGGCCAACTTGTAGTGCCCTGTACGCAATTGTTGAAAACGAAGCTTCACCAGCTTGCGTCCGGTCCTTACCGACAGCACCAGGTACGACTCATCCTCGCTCCAGTACAGCGAATATCCTTCCGATATCAAATCCTTGATCAGATTATGGATATGCCGACGGCTAAACCGGAGCTCCAAATTACAATATTCTACCTCGCAGCCCTTGTTCACGGCATTCCCTCCTTTTTCAAGTCCGATTCAAGAAGTCCGGCTACAGCAAGCCTGCGGCTTTCCCGCTTGATCTTCCCTTGCTCTATTTTATACTTCATTTTATGTAAGGGTACTTGGTTATTTGACCTATTTTTATGAGTAACAACGCACAATCCTACTTTTGCCTTATACTCTTGTCCCAAACCCGGCCTAAAGTCGGTCAAGCCTGATGGCATTATGCTATAATCGGACATATTACGCCACACGAAATGGCTTAACCCAGTTACAGGAGGAAAAGGTATGACATTCAGTGGATTTACTGCAAAGGACTTTGATGTTTTTGGAATACCGGGGCTGGAGCCTCGCATGGAGGTACTGATTGAACAGGTTCGACCCAAACTGGAAGCGATTGGTGCGGAGTTGGCTCCTTTCCTGACGGACTTGTGCGGCGAGCCTATGCACGTTCATGTTGCAAAGCATGCACGACGCAAAGTAAACCCACCCAAGGATTCTTGGGTAGCTTGGGCGGCGAACAAGCGTGGATACAAGGCGTTACCGCATTTTGAGGTAGGTATGTTTGCTTCACATCTATTCGTCATTTTTGCAATTATTTATGAAAGTCCGAATAAAACTACGTTTGCCCAGGCACTCAAAGCCAACCTGAGCAATGTACGCTCTAACATACCGGATCATTTTTACTGGTCCATGGACCATATGGCTCCGGAAGGTACAGAGCAAAAACAAATGGACGAGAAGGATTTTCAAACGATCATCGACAAGCTACAGCAGGTAAAAAAATCCGAGGTCATGTGTGGTATCCGTATCGACCGGGACGATCCACTCGCCAGTGACGGAGCTGCATTGCTACAGACAGTGCGTTCTACTTTTGAGCGTTTGCTGCCGCTGTACCAAATTGCCTTCTCGAAAGAGTAACCAGCATTAGCTAATCAAGCTGCTATTCAGGCTTTGGCCGTCTTTCTGCGCGGATTACGCGCCAAAGCCAAATGACAGCCGAACATAAGCAGCATTACAACTCCGCTGATGATAAATGGAGCTGTGTGTCCAGCGCGGTCCCACAGCACTCCTGAAACGAGTGGACCGATGACCATGCCGGAGCCTTGGAGTGTCAGAAAAAAGCCCCATACCGTCGCTCGTTCGCTTTCCGGGATCAATTTAGCGAGGAAGGTATTCCATGCAGGTAAAATAAGCGCATAGCCCAAGCCAATGAGCGCTACGGATACGAACACAAGCGGAATGGATCGGACGGCGGAAAAGAAAAACAGCGTAATCCCGGCAAGCAAAAAACCGGCGTGCAGAAAATACTCTGTTCCCAGCCGATCCACCAGCTTTCCGCAAGGAATAAGCGCCAGCACCGTCACCCCGCCGCCCGCGATCAAAAATACACTGTACAGATTCGGCGAAATGCCGAGGTCTGTCCGGGCGTACAGTGTCAATACTGGGCTGATCAAACCGATAACAAACGACTGCAAAAACAGCGCCGGGTAAATTAACGGGTTTACATCAAGTTTTGTTTTGAGAGAGTTGAACGTTTCCTTGATTCCTCCCAGTAGCTGCTTCTTTTGCTTCGCGAGACCGTCGGAGGACACCAAGGCGCTCCGTTGCAGCGCTCCTTTGTCAGCAGATTTTTTGCGTCCGGGCAGCATAAGGGAGACCAGCAATAACAAAATGCTGCATCCTGTCAAAATCATAAACACCATTCCGTAGGAATGACCATAATGTGCCATAGCGAAATTCATAACAAGCGGCCCCATTCCTGTTCCGCCCATGGACGCAATTTCCAATGTGCCCATCGCCGCACCATTGCTGTTATTAGGCCCGGACATTTCAGTCGTTCCAGTCATGACACAAGGCCAGAGCGGAGAAGTGCCCAGACCGAGCAGCAGACAGGCGACTACGAGCCACACTGGCTCTGTCAGCACGCTTAGCATGATCACCGCTACAAGTGTGAACAGCAACGCGGTCGACATCGTTCCCCGGTAGCCGAGCCGTTCAGCTATCCAGCCCGCCGGTGCCCGGAACGCATTGTCACCAAAATACTGGAGCGAAAAGGCCAGACCGATGATTCCGGCTGACAGTCCGAGCGTTTCTCCCATATATACCGGCAGGATAGCTACCAGAAGAGATCCCTTCATAAATTCAACCAGAAATACCAGTACCCATAATTCCGCAAAAAAGGGAGACCATAACCGCCGAGGATTTTTTTCTCTTCCGATTTGTTTCATCTGTCCCACATCCTCTACCTTCGTTTTTTCGTCATAAAGTCCGGGTTGTCTCCATGCTCCTCTCATTCACAAATAAAAGCACCGTCAACCGCTTGCATTCCTACTTCAAACTGCTATACTCAATTTTGTTCTATTATCACTTGCCAGGATTGTCGAAATCCTGCACGAAAGGTTGTGACAACACTAATGAATCAAAGCAACACCCCGCTTTTTACTGCTTTGAAAAAGCACGCTCAGAGCAACCCGGTTCAATTTCACATCCCAGGTCATAAAAAGGGAGTGGGGGCAGATCCGGAATTTCGCGAATTTATGGGGGATAATGCCTTTTCCATAGATATGATCAACATCGCTCCATTGGACGATCTGCATCAACCTACGGGTGTCATCGAAGAAGCCCAAAAGCTTGCGGCAGAAGCCTATGGAGCAGATTATACTTACTACAGTGTACAGGGTACAAGTGGAGCTATCATTACTATGATTATGTCCATCTGCTTGCCAGGTGATAAAATTATTGTACCCCGAAATGTACACAAATCTATAATGTCTGCCATTATATTGTCTGGAGCAAAGCCTGTATTCGTATCTCCGGTCAGTGATGAAAATCTTGGTATTCACCACGGGATTACAACCAAGTCCGTACGCCGGGCACTGGAACGCCATCCTGACGCCAAGGGCGTCCTCGTCATCAACCCGACATATTACGGTGTGTGCGCCGATTTGAAAGAAATAGTTGATCTCGCTCACAGCTATAATGTGCCGGTCCTGGTCGATGAGGCCCACGGTGTACTCATTCATTTTCATCCTGATCTGCCGATGTCCGCCATGGAAGCGGGAGCAGATATGTCAGCTACAAGCGTCCATAAGCTAGGCGGTTCCTTGACACAAAGCTCGATTCTGAATGTGAATACCAAAAACGGATACGTCAATCCGCAGCGTGTGCAGACGATTTTCAGTATGCTGACAACGACTTCCACTTCCTATATCCTGCTGGCTTCTCTGGACACATCACGCCGCAATCTGGCTCTCAATGGCTATGAAATAGCGCAACGTGCGCTTGATTTGGCCGAATACTGCCGTGCAGAGGTCAACAAGATTGAAGGATTATATTGCTTTGGCAGTGAAATTCTCGGTACAGAGGCAACCTATAATTATGACGCGACCAAAATCACCATTCATATTCGTCATCTAGGCCTTACTGGGTACGACGTGGAAAATTGGCTGAGAGAAAACTACAATATCGAGGTTGAGCTTAGCGATATGTACAATATTCTCTGTCTGGTGACCCCCGGGGATACGAAAGAGGACATTGAGATTTTATTGAAGGCTCTGCGTGAGCTGGCTGCTATTCATTATTCTACAGGTCAGCAGCATGAACTGGATGTAAAAATACAGGAAATCCCCCAGCTCTCCCTGATTCCGAGAGACGCTTTTTACGGAGATACGGAAGTGGTACCATTCAAGGAATCTGCTGGACGCATTATTGCAGAATTCATTTATGTATATCCGCCAGGTATTCCGATCCTGCTGCCGGGCGAAGTGATCTCACAGGACAATATTGATTATATTGTCGATCATGTGGAAGTAGGCCTGCCTGTTAAAGGGCCTGAGGATCGAACGGTACATCAAGTGAAGGTTATCGTCGAAACGGACGCCATTTCCTAAGCCTCCTGAGCCGTAACAAGCTTGAAAAATCTTATAAGCATCTTAAATGCTTAACAAAAAAAGCCCCCGATTGGGGGCTTTTTCATCAGCTTACAAAGTTGTAGCAGCCGATAGATCCAAGGTTATTCGTATTGGGCAACCAGCTCGCTGTATGCCTCTTCTACACGTTTCCATTCATCTTCGTCCTCGATATTGTAAAGCACCATTTCTTCGTTTTCTTCTTCCATACGAAGAATAATGCCGTCTGCTTCAGGATTGCCGCGCTCCAGCAGGAGAGCGTAAACGTGATTTTCTACGTCAAAGGTCTCTACCAGCACCATTTCTACATCTTTGCCATTTTCATCAGTTAGCGTAAGAACCATTTCTTCATGTTCGTGGTCATGATCGTGGTTGCAGGCTTCACCGTGTTCATGTTTGTGATCACTCATGGAAATACCTACCTTCAAATTGTTTTATTTTCCCCAGTATCGTAACATGATCAAGGGTACAGGTCAATTTGTGGTATGCCTAATTTATCGCTGTAATGACTTTTTCGGACACCAGTGTATAGCTGCTGTCTTTACTTTCTTTAATGTAGAAACCAACCCGGTAATTCCCTGCTGTTTTAAAATCATACGTAAAGTCGTTGGTACGGAACCAAAAGTTATCCTTTTGTGCTCCGCTGATATCCTGGGACTGAATATCTTTCACGTTACCCGCCGGGTCAGTAATCGCTACCTTCACTCCGGAGATATCCGCTTTCAACGTATCAATCTGACTGAATACATTGAATTTCACTTTGTTGCCTTTATTCACGTTACCGAACACCGTATCGCCCTTAAACAAGAACATGTGTACATTTGGTTGGTCGAAAACAACTTTTCCACCGGACGGATCAAAACTGACAATCCCGTTAAAATCCCGAATGGGCACATACGTTTTGCCATCAATGACAACCGCGCCATCCTTCGACACCTCACCGTTAATAATCAACTTCACTTGGTCCTTGGCGGATTCCGCCGAAATAACGGTCCCTCCCATTATCGAAAAGGCCATCACTAGGGCCATAACTTTTCTCCACTTCATCGCTAGATATCCCTCCATCATTATCTGTTAAATAACTTCTGTCTTACATTTATACCTAGCTCAGTTCCACAAGTTGCGCTAGGCATCACAAATTGTCCAAAGTTTTTGATATGGCGTAAAATCTTTAATTTCTAACAGCATCGATGGTAAGATACGACTGAAGAGGATTTATACACATTTAGCCTGGAGGGTGAAATACGAATGAGCCTGACCATACAAATGCTAGGCACAGGCAGTGCCTTTGCCAAAAACTATTACAACAATAACGCACTGCTGGACAGTGGAGAAGGCAAGCTGCTAATCGACTGTGGAACAACCGCTTCGCTGGCTCTGCACCAAATGGGTGTCCCATTGCCCGAAATTGACGCCATTCTAATCACCCACATTCACGCCGATCATGTCGGGGGTCTGGAAGAGTTTGGCTTTCAAATGAATATCCTACATGGTCGCAAACCTGTGCTTTGTATCGCAGAACCGCTAATTCATCCATTATGGGAAAATACGCTCAAGGGCGGCATGTCACAGCAAGGAATGATTGGCAAGCTGGAGGATGTGTTTGAGGTAAACGTGCTGACGCCTGGTGAACCCACCAGCTTAGTATCCGGCATCGAAGTTGAACTCATTCCTACCCGTCATATCCCCGGTAAAGACAGCTACTCCCTGTTCATTAATGACCGTCTTTTTTATAGTGCGGATATGACCTTTGATCCAGATCTGCTGAATCAACTGGTACACGAGCGAGGCTGTCGCAGCATTTTGCATGAGGTTCAATTACAGGGTGCAGGAGAAGTCCATACGACGTTGGACGAGCTGCTCAGCTTGCCAATCCAGCTTCAAGAGCGGATTCGTCTCATGCACTATAGTGACGACATGGAGCAATTCAAGGAAAAAGCTGGAGTCATGTCCTTTCTGGAGCAGCAGCGCGTATACAACATTGTGGAGCTGGAACGCACAGAGCAAAAATAATACTGGATACAAAGTGAGAAAGCAAAAAGCCGCCGGGTTTCCAACTGGAAAAAGAGCCCGGCGACTTTGGCATATACTTGCGTGTAGTTATGTGCTTAGTGATAGATGCTTGAAATGAACGTCAGAACAACGGCAACTGATCCAAATTATTCGTAGGATCTCCATCAGCATCTCCGCGAATCCGGTTGCTTCCGTCCTTGGCTTTGAAAACATTGACCCCGGCAATCGAGCCTGCTTCAATTTCATTTAGAGCCTGACTGTAATCCAAAACCCGTCCGGTAGATGTCTGAAATGACGTCAGATCACCATCACCGTTTTTACGTACTGCCGTAATTTGTTCCCGTTCTACATTAGCCATGCTGCATCGCTCCTTATCCATAGTGTAGTGGAGGAACTTTTACTAGCATGCACCCTATGCAGAATTATATGCATCTTCGGGCTGCCGGCTACAGCTTTTTGCGCATGCGCACATGTGGAATCCCGGCATCGTCAAAAGGTTCTTCCGAAATCGTCTCGTAACCGAGCTTCTCGTAAAACTTTTCAGCTTGACATTGAGCATCCAGCAGCGAATGCCGCAGCCCCAGCTCACGTGCGCGTTCCTCCAGAGCCAGCAGCAATATACGTCCGTACCCCCCGGAGCGATGCTCCTTGAGAACCGCAATACGTTGCATTTTAGCTGTATCTTCCTCATAATAGGTCAAGCGTCCCGTTGCCACCATCTCACCATGATCAGAGATTAGCAAGTGATGTGCAGTATCCCCCAGCTTGTCAAAATGGTCAATTTCTAGATTGAGAGGAACTTTTTGCTCCTCGACAAACACCTTGGTACGGATCAATATCGCTGCCTGTAGCTGTTCTTCTGTCGTCACACTAATAATTTCTGCGGCCATCATCCGCTCCCCCTTATCACTGCTTCAATTTGCAAACCCACTAAATTTGAATTATATATATAAATGGTAATGAAGTACAAGCTTATTTCTATTTTTCTACTTTACATTTATGGTTAATACATGATATTATCTAATAACCGAAGGACGGTAGCTCAGCGGGAGAGCATTATCTTGACAGGGTAAGGGTCATGGGTTCGATCCCCATCCGTCCTATACGTCAAAAAGCCTTGATACTCAAGGCTTTTTTGTTTGCCTGAAAATAAAAAAGTCTCATAGTTAGAACTCCAAGTGACTTATTGTGTATATCCCCCTCTCTCTTCTTCATTCACTTTATCCACCCGTTATAAAAATCTCTTCCTATCTATGGAATGGAATGAAATAAATTCTATTCCTGATTGAAAGACCCATCCAGCTCCATAGTAGCTTCGCTATGACAAAACTTACATTTAATAAAAATTATTGAAAATATAATGAAAATTAAATGTATTTTTCAGATAACAATGATTGAAAAATATTTTCATTTTCATAAATTTTCTTATGTAAACACTTATATAACCATTTTTCACACAACATACTTGTTCACTTGGTTTAAAATAAGGCGTATACTGGTTCACGAATTGTTCAAGGTTTAACTAAATGTAATTTTCTAGAAAGAAGGAATTAGAAATGCGTGCTTTCCAATTGACTGAAGATGGTTCTATTGAAACCAAATTAACCGGAAAGGAATTGCTGGCTAATCCACTACTGAATAAAGGAGTGGCTTTTACTCTTGAAGAACGGCAGCAGCTTGGACTTGACGGTCTCCTTCCTCCTACCATATTGACTATTGAGGAACAGGTTCAACGGGTTTACGAGCAATTTCAGAGCCAACCGGATAATTTGCGTAAAAATATCGCGTTAAACGATCTGTTTAACCGGAATACAGTCCTTTACTATCGCTTGCTCTCCGAGCACCTAAACGAAATGCTTCCGATTGTTTATACTCCGACGGTCGGTCAGGCTATACAGGAATACAGTCATGAATACCACAAACCCGGCGGTATGTATTTATCTATTGGTAACCTTTCCGCCATTGAAGAAGCTTTTAAAAATTTGAGCCTGGACCCTGAGGATATTGACCTCATCGTAGCCACGGATTCCGAAAGTATTCTGGGAATCGGGGACTGGGGAGTTGGTGGAATTAATATCTCCATCGGTAAGCTTGCCGTGTATACCGCTGCTGCCGGAATTGATCCTAGCCGGGTGCTGGCAGTTGTTCTTGATGCAGGTACGAACAACGAAAAACTGCTGGAAGATCCTTTATACATGGGGAACCGTCACAAACGTGTTCGCGGAGAACAATATGACCAATTTATTGACACCTATGTTCAAACTGCACTGTCTTACTTTCCGAATGCGCTACTGCACTGGGAAGACCTGGGCAATGTCAACGCCCGGAACATTATCAATAAATACGGAAGCAGTATTCTGACATTTAATGATGATATCCAAGGCACTGGTGCAGTTACGCTCGCAGGTGTTATGTCTGGTGTTAAACTGTCCGGAGTCCCACTAAGCAAGCATCGAGTTTTGGTCTTTGGTCCAGGAGCCGCCGGTATCGGTAATGCAGATCAAATTAGTGCAGCCATGATGCTGGAAGGACTATCGGAAACCGAAGCAAGAAGTAACTTCTGGGCTTATGATTACCGCGGCCTGCTTACTAATGAAACAGAAGGACTTTTCCCATTCCAGGTTCCTTATGTACGGGATGCCGCAGAATGTCGTGATTGGGAACGTGCGGAGGACGGCAAAATTCCACTTTTGGAAGTTATTCGCCGGGTGAAACCGACCATTATGATCGGAACCTCCGGTGTTACCGGAGCATTTAGTGAGGAAATCGTTAAAGAAATGGCCAAGCATACAGAACGTCCTATTATTATGCCTATGTCTAATCCAACTCCACTGGCTGAAGCAACTCCGGAAGACTT
Source organism: Paenibacillus sp. RC334 (assembly GCF_030034735.1). NCBI lineage: Bacteria > Bacillati > Bacillota > Bacilli > Caryophanales > Paenibacillaceae > Paenibacillus > Paenibacillus sp. RC334. The sequence goes on from NZ_CP125370.1 coordinate 3,530,922, forward strand.
GATCCGCTGGACTGAAGGAAAAGCATTGATTGCAACAGGCAGCCCTTTTGAACCAGTAACCTATAATAATGTTAAGTTTGAAATTGGACAATCCAATAATGCTTTCGTGTTCCCTGGTCTTGGACTTGGCGCGATTGTAGTGAAATCCAAAATCATCACAGACAGCATGTTCGCCGCCGCTGCCCATGCAGTAGCCGATATGGTCGATTTGTCACAGCCTGGAGCTTCCCTGCTGCCGAAAATCAGCGAGTTGCGTGAAGTATCTGAAGCAGTAGCTGTAGCAGTTGCAGAGGCTGCCGTTCAGGATGGCGTAGCACGTCACCAGCCCGATGATATCCGCCAAGCGGTTCGGGATGCAATGTGGGACTGCAAGTATAGACCAATCAAACAGAATGGCAAAGAAACGGTCCTGGTTTAAGATTAGCGAACAACGTCAGGTTGTACTTGCATACAAACAAAGTAATTATTGATTCCCCGATGTCCGCCATCCATTTGGCGGACATCTTCATTATTGGAGGCGACATCATGGCTACAGGTCATATTTTTATCATTTTAATTCCTATTTTCTTTGTTATTTTAATTGGTTATGTTGCAGGTTTGTTCAAAGCATTTAACCCTGCTTCTTGGGATTATCGGCTTTTATATCGTATTGCTCGTAGGATATCGCTTAATTGCCAAAAAAGCTCTGACCGAATCCTCCATGTTCGCTTTGAATTCAACTCAGCCTTCTTTTGCGTTTATGGGAATACCGGTTCTCGGCAGCTTATTCGGAAGCGCTGCTGTCGCCATTCCGACTGCGATCACTGGCATCGTCGTTAATGCGATTCTTGATCCACTTGCAAGTATTTTAGGAACGGTCGGTCAGCGCAACTCAGAAACGAAGGAACAAGGCAACTTGTTTAAAGTTACTATGAAATCAGTCCTTCACGGACTCAGCGAGCCACTTGCCTGTGTACCGTTGATCGGCGTCATACTCACCCTTTGTGGATTTCAGGCTCCGAAGTTGCTGCAATCCATGTTTGATCAAATCGGCAACGTCACTTCTGGTACAGCCTTGTTTGCCATCGGGGTAACCATCGGAATCAAAAAGATTACGTTCAGTCCCAAAGCAATTAGCATTGCTGTACTGAAAGCCATCGTCATGCCTATAGTCATGCTAGGCATCGCTGTACTCGTAGGACTGTCCCATGAAGATATAACCAAAGCTGTACTGCTTGTTGCATTTCCAGGCTCGGCGGTAGCCGCTATAATTGCTACCCGCTATGAAACGCTGGAAACGGAAGCCGCATCTGCATTTGTCATCAGCTCAGTATTGTCGCTTATTTCCCTCCCCTTGCTCATTTCATTGCTTATATAAGGGGCAGGATTTTCTATAAGCCTCGACGTGATGCAGACATATACATGATCTTAGGGTGCTCGTCTGTTCCTTAATATCTTATTTTTTAAATATTGTCCAAACAATAAAATGAATTATTCATGCCGACAAGCGGTCGTTCCACAACGTTCTTTCGTTGTAAGCCACCGTTGTTATTATGTAGCCTCCCATTTCCTTTTCTCCTCCAAACCCCATTTTTCCCATATGAAAGTGAAAAGAATCTTTGTCGGTTTTTGTCACTATATTTCACCAATATGTAACCGATATTCTCCAAATTTAATAAATATCTAACATTTAGAAAGCTAATTGACGAAATATATAAGGTATAGGTTGTATATTAAAAATATAGTTCAACTTAAAGGAGAAGAAGCACGTGAAAAACTTGAAGTGGAGTACTATGTCCTTTTTTGGTAAAAATCTATTGATTTCATTCCTTAACATCGTATTGATCGGTACGATTCTCATCACATCCAGCTACATACTTCAAAAGAACATTCTGACCACACAGTTGCAAGACCAGGTTAAGGTGTTAACCAAAAAATGGGCAAATGATGTCGATAAAACGAAAGTAGAGCAAGCCTTGACCGAGAAAGATTATAATGGCTCTGTTCAACAGGATTTACGCAAATTTCTCGACTCCATTCACACCTTTTATCCTAATGTTGCCCAAGCTTACATATTTGGTACAGAGTTAAAAGAAGGAGACCAAACCTCCATCATTGGCGTTCCCACAAATCTGGTTCAATCGTTCCAAGATTCCAAAATGAACATAGGGGATATGTATGCTCTTCCTATTGAAAACGTAAACGCCGTAAATGAAATGCTAAAATCGAAAGAATCGGCGTTGAGCAGCTTTTATTCCGACGATTATGGCACATGGACTACCATTGTTTATCCCATTACTGATGCAAGCGGTAAAATTACGAGCGCCATCTACTTTGACGTAGACGCAAGCTCAGTGCCTGCCGGACTTCATAAACTGCTTTTATACGGTGTATCCCTGCTCATTCTGTTCCTTGCTATTTTCTTAACCATTCAATATTTGCTGGTAAAACGTACCCTTTCCCCGATTCGCAGCTTGATGAAGGGCATCGAGGAAGTGAGCGAGGGCAATCTGAATGTTAGCATCAAAACAGGCCAGGATGATCTTGGCATTATCAATCAAAAGTTTAATACCATGATCAAACGTATTAACGATACGATGGTAAAAGTACAGGATACGACGCAAGAGGTTACAGGATCAGCTCAGGAATTGCTAAGTATTAGCGAGAAAAACAGTGAGAATACGAACATCATTAATAGCAATATTCAGGAAATAACCCAAGGACTTGAATCCCAGGATCAAGCTGCGCTTGAAAGCTCCCGGGCTATGAATGAAATGTCTACGGTTATCCAAACCATTGCCGAAAGCTCATCTTCCGTATCAGATCAAGCTTATTCCATGGAAAAACGCTCGGTAGAAGGCAACCAGGTAGCCCAGAAGCTATCTACTCAAATGGATTCTATCTCTACTACAATAGAAAGAACAGTTGATTCCGTTAATGCGCTACAGAACCGATCTAACGAAATCAGTAATATCGTAAGCATCATTACAGGCATTGCCAGCCAAACCAATCTGCTCGCACTGAATGCCTCCATTGAGGCCGCCAGAGTAGGTGAGGAAGGTAAAGGCTTTGCAGTAGTAGCAGGGGAAGTGCGTAATTTGGCTGAGCAATCTCAAGAATCCGCTAGACAAATTGCCGAGCTTATTGGGGAAATTCAAAAGGAAATTGAACAAACGGTAGAAGGAATGAGTCTAGGCGCGAAGGAAGTTCAAGTCGGGCTGGAAGTCACACGTCAGACGGGCGAAATGTTCTCGGAGATTTTGAATGCGGCCAATAATGTATCGTCACAAATTCAGGAGGTATCCAGTGCGACGCAGCAGATTTCAGCCAGTACGCAGGAAATGTCAGCAACCTCTGACGAGCTGTCTTCCACAGTAAGCAAAACAGCAGACAGCAGCAAACAAATTGAGCACACCATTGGAGAACAGGCTGAGTCGATGGCTTCTATCGTCAAAGCTTCCGACAAGCTTACCATGATGTCCGGGGAGTTAGGAGAGCTTATTTCATTCTTCAAGGTAAACCGGAAATCCTAACGATCTACCTTCAATAAACCAACGAAAACAAAGAACCTCTATTCTGCACATTGTGCGGATTAGAGGTTCTTTGACATACTCGTCACGTACTCTAGTTTATAAAGCCTTCCAGCGCTGAGGTTGGCTTACCGTCAGCCTGCCAAGCACCTTTGTTATAGCCCTGATTATAACCTGGGGTTGCAGCCGGCTCCCAATAAAATACTCCCAAGCCTTTGCCGCCCGTGATACTACGAACCTTCGTTTTGATGTCTGCAATAAATGCCTTTGAGGTTGCAGGTTCATTATATTCCATTCCGATTTCACTGATAACAATACCTTTGCCGTATTTTGCAATGAGATCATTGGTATTGGTAATCGTCTGGTTCACTTTTCCCTGCCAGTTCGAAGGAGACGGATACAGAGAAAACCCGATGAGGTCAAACTGAGCTCCATTGTCAATTAAGCCGCCAATATTCCAGGCTAAGGTGGAGCCACTATCCCCGTTTGCCAGGTGTACGATCGTTTTAGTACTGCTGCTTACCGATTTTACAGCATTATTCCCTGTATTGACGAGCCAGGCGTAGTTTTTCATGTTCACTGAGGCTTTGCCGTCTTCCCAGAGCATTCCATTGTTCGTTTCATTGCCGATTTGCACCCAATCCGGTGTTACCCCCTTGCTTTTCATCGTGTTCATAACATAAACCGTATGAGACCAGACCGCATCCATAAGTTGCGTAAATGTAAGATTTCGCCACGCATAAGGTTTGTTCTGCTGCCCGGGATCAGCCCATGAATCGCTGTAGTGCAGCGTCAGCATGACGCTCATACCCAATTTTTTAGCTCGCTGCGCCAGTTCTGCTGCCTTTTCGGCATTCATGTATCCGCTTCCATAATCCTTCATGTCAGGGTTTACCCACACCCGGATACGCACCGAGTTGATCTGATAATCGTCCCGCAAAATTTGCAGCACATCTCCGCGAACCCCTTTTTTATCCTTCCAGGTCCTACCTTGCGCTTCCATTCCTGCTACCCAGCTTATATCTGCTCCTTTGGCAAAAGCAGGGGCGGCCGAGGCCGCACCTAATCCCGCAGAGCCAAATGGATACAAAAAGCTGGATAACAAGATCAACATCACAAATACCATAGTCCGTTTACTTGTTTTCATAAGTCATCCCCCATCTGAATTGTGTACCCCTCATTGTCTCTGACAAATCTACCCAGATCCCTCATTCGGGAAAACGTCAGCCATCACACTCTATACTATTTCCGATTTACTCCGCTCTGTCTTTAGTACCTTAACAGCATAGGCATCCAATAGAACCTTGCCGTCTTCCACCACATGATTTTCGAGCATATCCGCATAAATTCGTCCATCCAGCCTAATCTCTTGCGGCTCATGAGTGAAATTCAGCATGAAAATATAATCATGGACTCCATCGGTACGAATCGCCGTATTCACTCCATGCGGCAACTGAACATCGAGTGCTTTACTAATTCCTGCGCCATCAATCAAACTTCTGTAAAAATGACTGTTGAACGATCCGGTGTTGCGTGAGGCGATATAATAAGCTTTTCCCTGTCCCAAGCGGTTCACCGTCAAGGCTGGGCGTCCTGCATAAAAGTCTGAACCGTATACAGCCAGTACCTCTGCACCTTCCGTATGAATGAGATCGCACAGTTCTACAGCCTCATATTCGCCATGCAGATCCAACTCATTGCCTTCAACTGGCAAAATATGATTACGGTCGTGATCATGCAGCCCGTCAATCTCTTCCGACCAGATCCCAAGCGTCTTACGAAGCGGCCCCGGAAAGCCTCCAAGGAAGCACAAATCATGTTCATCCACAATACCGGACCAATAGGTTGCTACAAAAATGCCACCGCTTTCAACAAACTTTTGTATTCGCTCACCTACACCGCTGCGCACCATATATAGCATTGGAGCTACCACAAGTTTGTATTTGGAGAAATCTGCATCCATATGAATGACATCTACAGGCACACCCTGCTCCCACAAAGCCAAATAATGTGCTTCGGCTGTCTCCTCATATTTTACACCTTTATTACGTGGCCCTTGTGAGTCGTTGACCGCCCAGCGATTCTCCCAATCAAAAATAACTGCCGCCTCTGCTGGTACAGATGTGCCGATAACCTCCTCCAGTTTTTCCAGCGCGTTGCCCACATTTGTCACATCCCCAAACACCCGAGTATGCTCATGCCCCACATGATCGACGACTGCACCATGCAATTTTTCACTCGAACCGCGGCTTTTCCGCCACTGGAAATACTGGACTGTATCTGATCCGTGTGCCACAGCCTGTAAAGACGATAGCAGATGCATACCCGGCCGCTTCAGCTTGCTAATCTCCTGCCAATTCGTCAAGCTTGGCGTACTCTCCATCAGCATCCAAGGCTTCCCGCCCTTGATTGAACGGATAATATCATGCATCATGGCCACTTTGGCAGCCTGACGGCTATCATCTCCCCCACGGTCATGCCACGTTGGATAGCTGTCCCAGGATACAACATCGAGCAGATCGGCAAACTTCCAGTAATTCAATCCTTCAAAAAACTCCATCAGATTTGTGGTGACCGGAAGCGCCGGGTTTGCAGCTTTGAGCGGTATAATCTCATTTTTGATAAAATCTGCGGTCTGATCAGTTACAAAGCGTCTCCAGTCCAAATTCATAGCATGGACCTGCGTTTCACCGTGAGGGGCCGGAGATTCGATTTGACTCCAATCCGTAACCGTATGACTCCAAAAGGTCGTCCACCATGCGTGATTAAGCTTATCCAACGTGCCGTATTTATCCTTCACCCAAACGCGAAATGCCTCCTGACAATAATCACAGTGGCAATCCCCACCAAATTCATTGGAAATATGCCAACCAATGACAGCCGGATGATTTGCATAACGCTCGGCCAGCTTCGTATTCATGATACGTACTTTTTCCCCGTAGACAGGCGACGTAGAACAGTGATTATGACGAAACCCGTGCAAGTTACGGACACGGTTAGCCTCCACACGCAATACCTCTGGATATTTCTGCGACATCCAGGCCGGTCTTGCTCCACTAGGAGTAGCCAAAAACGCATAGATCCCGTTTTCAGCAAACGAATCCAGGATACGGTCCAGCCATTCGAACGTGAATACACCCTCCTCAGGCTCCAATGAAACCCATGAGAATATGCCGACGGACATCACATTACATTTAGCCTGCTTCATCAGCCGAATATCCTCATTTAGCACCTCGGGATAATGCTGCCATTGCTCCGGGTTATAATCCGCCCCATGCAGCATACGTGGAACTCGCTCACTGATTGGCGGGTATTTGATTATGTTTTGCTGTGACACTATAAATCATCTCCTTTTAATCAATGCTGTTTACTCCTTGACAGAACCAAGCGTCATACCTTTAACAAAATACTTTTGTAAAAATGGATATACAATCAGAATAGGGGCTGCACCAATAAAAATTTGCGCTGCATTCACTGTCGTTTGCGAAAGCAACTCCATCTCTTTGGGACTCATACTCATGGAGCTCATATCCTTCTGAATGATTACCGTTTGCAGGAATGTAGCCAATGGATAATCCTTGGCATTGCTCAAATAAAGCAGGCCATCAAACCATGAGTTCCAGTGAAATACCATACTAAACAACGCAATCGTCGCAATAGATGGCATGGATATCGGCAAAAATATACTAAACAAGGTCCGAAAATGACCTGCCCCGTCAATCAGTGCGGCCTCCTCCATCTCTTTGGGTATTCCTCTAAAAAAGTTCAACATGAGGATTACCAGAAATGTATTGACCGCTCCTGGCAAAACAAGTACCCAAAAGCTGTCCATTAGATGAATCTTTTGAATAACCATATAGAATGGAACCAGGCCACCGTTAAAAATCATACTGAATACAAACAGCCATGAATATACGTTTCGGCTACGGAACACAGATGTTTCCTTTGAAAGTGGATAAGCAGCTAAGAAGGTAATGAGCAGCGTCAAACCAGTTCCCAGCACGGTCCGGAGAACAGAAATCCAGATAGAGTGCAGAAAAATAGGATTATTCATCGTCTTCTTGTAGGCTTCTAATGAAAATTGCACCGGCCACAGTCCAACCAGATTGGCGTCTGCTGCTGATTTGGCACTAAATGATACCGCCAATACATGAATCAGCGGAACGATACACAGGATGGATAAAAACACAAGCAAACAAATATTAAACACATTGAAGATGCGATATGCCGTTGTTTTATGATACATGACTCTCCCTCTTTCAGCCTCGTAGAATCAAAATATGCGGTAACCTGCCCATTTGTAAGCAAGTCGATAAGATATCAGAATGAGAACCATACTAATAACGGATTTGAATAACCCAATGGCGGTAGCAAAGCCCATTTCCCCATTAATTAAGGCTGTCCGGTAGACGAAGGTGTCAATAATATCGCCTTTTTGGTATACCAACGGATTATAAAGGTTAAAAATCTGGTCAAAACCGGCATTCAGGACATTGCCGAGTGCAAGCGTACCGACAACCACCACCATAGGAATCAACGAAGGTACAGTGATGTGTAGCGTCTGTCTCCAGCGGCTTGCCCCATCCATCTCGGATGCTTCGTACAACGAAGGATTAATGCCCGCCAGTGCGGCGAGAAATACGATGGTGTTGTAGCCAAACTCCTTCCATATATCCGACACAATGACAGTAAAGCGAAACCAGTTATTATCTCCCAGAAAGAAAATGGGCTGGATCCCGAAACTTCCGAGAATACGGTTCATAAATCCATCTGTAGCCAACAGGTCAACCAGAATTCCGCCCAAGATTACCCACGACAGAAAGTGTGGCAGGTAGACCAGTGTCTGAATGGAACGCTGAAGTCCAACCTTGCGGATTTCATTGAGCAGTATAGCAAAAACAAACGGAATCAGCAGATTGAAAAACATCTTTAATACCGCGATAATGAGCGTATTCCAGACGACCTGAAGACTGTCTTCCCGTTGAAACAAAAAGCGGAAATTGTCCAGTCCAACCCACTCGGAACCGGTTATGCCGAGCCAAGGCTTGTAATTTTGAAAGGCCATCACAATGCCGCCCATCGGAATGTAGCTAAATACAATTAAGAAAATGATGGCTGGCAGTAGCATAATATGAAATGGCCACGTACGTTGCAGACTTCTCATTGCAGTTCCTCCTGTAACTCTCATGTTATACTTCAATTATAAAGACGATTCTACTCTCCCAACAGTTCAAAAAACCAACATACATGGCACAAAAGCAATCATTTTTTAGTCTCACCCGGTGAATGAAAGTCTATCTCGCAAGCATCATTATAATGCATTCATTTCCAATTCATTCTGATAATCTGTATTAAAAAGGCTGCCCGTTTGGGACAGCCTGTTAACCCGTTTTAACTGTTATTACTTTTCAACACTTTTATACCATTCGTTCACTTCATTTGTAATTTGTTCGCCTCCGGCAGTCTTCCACGTCTGCACGAAGGTGTCAAAGGCCGAAATCGGCTGTTTACCATAAATAATTTCATTGAAGGTCTGGTTTTCAATCTTGTCCAGATAGTCCTTTTTAGCCTTCATCGTTGGCGTAGTAGGCCCCGTGAACTGATCCTTCATGGAGATGTCCTTTTGTTCCATCAACACCTTGGCAGCCGCAGGAGTGCCTTTCCCGTAATTAACCATTACATCCTTCTCCAGACGGGTCTTCGCTTCCCCGCCGTTAGCCAAGCTTAACAAAGCTTTCATTTGGGCATCAGGTATACGCGCACCATCACGAACCAGCAAATAACGAACAGAGTTTACATAACCTCCTGCTATTTTGTCGATCGGCAACAGCTTTCCGCCCGCATCCAAATCATAGTCGTAGCCCTTAAACATCCCGTTCGCCAAATCCCCTTCCGATTTGGCATTTGCAAAGTGATCAAACAGGTAATTTTGATAGGTGAAAAAAGCTTCAGGATGCTGCATTTGTTTGTTGATCAGTACGACACCATTGGTGTATTGCGTACCGTGCCGCATGGCTTTACCGTCAGGCCCTGCCGGAATCTTGATCGGCTTCCATACGGCGCCCGGCGCATTTTTGACCGTGTCCTGAAGCGGCCAGCCGCTCATCCAGTATGGGCCCGGGATCATACCTGCTGTTCCCGCGACTGTGGGTTCTGCCGTCTTATTCTCATCCCACAATGCTGCTTCCTGCGGAATATATCCCTTTTTGAGCCACTCGCTAAGCTTTTGTAAACCCGGCTTCATGCCAGGCTGCACGGAGCCATATTCCAGACTGCCGTTCGTACCTTTGTTCCACTGTTGCGGGAGTGTACCGTATGCCCCAAAAATCCAGGACGGGTCACCCATCCAAGTGTTCATGGACGTTTTGAAACCGATGCTGAGCGGAATAACTTTGTCCGGAGACAATCCGTCCGGATTTTTGTTTTTAAAAGCATCCATCACTTTTTCCAGCTCATCCATCGTCTGAGGGGCCTTCATGCCCAGCTTGTCCAGCCAATCCTGTCGTACCCACAACACATAGTCATGATTATAGGCGAAATCCAGCACAGGAATACCCATTTTTTTGCCATCCCGACTATATTGGTTCCATACGTTCGAATCCTGATTCATCGCTTGCTTCCAGGAATCCGAAGCATACTTATCGAACAACGGACCCGCTTCTGCAAACATACCGGAATCGATCATATCCTGTGCCAGTTGCTCATTCTCCGTCCCCAGTACAACGACGTCCGGCATCTCCTGACCTGAGGACATAGCCAAACGCAGCTTGGTGGCAAATGCACCATTCGTATCCGTGACAGACCAGAGTGATTTTACATTAATCCCGAATTTCTCTTTAGCCCACTTCGTCGCAACGTTATTTTCGATAGATTCGCCATTTTTAAATTTTAAGGCGGGATCTACACCCCATACTGTGGAAATTGTGACTTCCGGATTGTATTTTTCTTTGTATACGTTTTCAGTTTTAGCTGTGCTAGCCGCATTTCCATCATTCCCCGACCCTGAGCAGCCCACAAGGCCAACTCCTATTACCATAGTTGCGGCGAGCAACGACAACAGCTTTTTTTTCGAATGAACTCGCATATTGTTCCCCCTTAAAAAAATCATTTTCTACTCTTTTAATTATAAGAGGGCTTTTCTACGCAGCCTATGTCACAAAATAAATATTTCTGCACCTTTCCCAACTGATCTTTACTATTCTCTTCTTGGTCTCATCTTTACTGGTCCCGAAATTCATGCGGAGTCATTCCGTAATGCTTTTTGAACATCTTACTGAAATATTGGGGATTCTGATAGCCCAATTCAGTTGTAATTTCATATATTTTTTTGTTGGAATACTTGAGCAAATAAAGAGCCCGCTCCATTCTCATTCGGATGATATAATCTCCCAGACCTTCTCCGGTTTCAGCTTTATATATTTTCGACAAATAGACCGGATGAAGATAAACCTGATCAGCAAGCGTCTTAACAGACAGCTCCTGACCTTTATCCTGGGAGATGAGCTCCTGAACCTGTTTGACCACATAGCTTTTGGCGCTTTGCTCACTTGCAGACCATTCCGATTTAAGCTTGTTCATCATGGAAAATATCCATTCCTTAAGGTTGGAGAACGATTGAACCATTTTCTGCGCATGCAACGGGTCGAAGCCCGTTTGATCCATCTGCGTAATGAAGCGCCCTTGCTTGTGTGCCGTGTACATAAAGGCGCTCGTAACCGAGATAAACAGCTCATATAAATGTTCGCGGGTATATCCTGCTTCTTCTATCTTCCCAAATACACGGTTCAACTTCGCTTCAGCTTCCTCCCATTGCCTAGACTCCAGTAGATGAGTAAGCGTAGGAGGCATATATATTCCCTCCAGCGACTTGACTGACCTGTGTGACTGTTCTGTCTGCTCATCCACAAATAGCAACGTATCCGCCTCCTCCCGGTGGTTCCAGTATAAGGATCTTATCGCTGTCTGATATGCCTTAGGCAGCTCCTCCGGGAACATAAACCAACCAGTTACCGTGACGTAAATTTCCCCTTTCAAGTAATTGCTCACATTTTTCCGAAAGGTTTCGATACTCGCCCGCAAAATACTACTATGCTCGTCCATACTAATTTCTGTTATTCGCTTCATTTCATGCTGTTCTGGGACATCATCTGATTCTTCCTTATGATGTATACCATGCTTTTCCAGATTGTTATTCCAATTTGATTCTATTAATACAATTAAGCAGTCATGTGGTGCTTTACAGTGCCAGACGTGAAAATCGGGTGCGAACACTTCTTCAGCAATATTTCCAATCGCATACTCGATTAAGGATACTGAATGATAATCCATATCAGAAAAATGCTTGCCCATCTGAATAAGCAGCATACCTGCGGGTTGTCCCGTACGTAACATGATTTCGTACTGGGATAACTTGTCCTCTATCATCTGTACAGACAAATCGCGTCCAAGTACCAAATCGTGCATTAAGTGGGTGCGCAGCACACCAAAATCCGTCCTGCGGTTATACTGTAATTGATGAACCTTATTAAAAGCTTCCCATTCTTCCTTTAGCGAATCGATGGCAGCTGATACACATTTCATAAACTCTTCATCATCCACCGGTTTTAAAATATAATCAAAAGCCTTAAGCTGAAGTGCCTTTTTAGCATAATCAAAATCGGCATAGCCTGTTAGTAGCAAACATCGGATATGCGGCCATCGTTCGTTTACCTCAACAATCAACTCCAACCCTGTCATGCCAGGCATACGAATATCCGTAACCAGAATATCAATATCATACGCTTCCAGCACATCCACTGCTGCTAATGCGGAAGCCGCTTGATGAACCCTCTCAATGCCCAGCGCCTCCCATGGAATCGTAGCCACCAGGCTTTCTGTTACATAGCTCTCATCATCTACCAGTAATATCTGAACCATCAGGTCCCTCCATTTTAACCATATTCGAATTTGACGAAGGTTTGAGCTTGATCAAGCTATTCGCCTGCTCTTCTTCTGTTAACAGCGGCCATTTTAAAACCGCGCGCAGTCCCCCCAAAGGTGACAATGAGAAGTCCAGTCCAGCGTCTTCCCCAAAATGTAATCGCATTCGTTGATGCACATTCCATAAACCATAGCCGCTTTCCTCTTCTACAGGCTTGTCAAGTGCTGATCTCAGGGATGTTATAGCCTCCCTGCCCAAACCGAGTCCGTTATCATCCACAATCAAGCACATATATAGCCCGATCTGTTCCGTTGTAATGCGGATTATACCATCCTCTGCTTGAGGTTCTATCCCATGCAGCACCGCATTTTCTATTAGTGGTTGCACTACAAGCAACGGAATCAGCAGACTGTTAGCCTGTGAAGAAACATGAATTGAAAACGTTAGCCGCGGCATACGCATCTGCTGAATTTTCAAATAATAATGAACAAACTCGATTTCCTCCGATAAAGGTACCAAATCCCGTTCCTGTCTTGTCGTATATCGATAATACTTGGACAAATTATGAGCCATTGCCACGACCGCCTCATGATTACGCAGCTTCGCCATACTTGTAATAAAAGAAAAACAATTATAGAAAAAGTGTGGATTAATTTGTGACTGGAGCTGTTTTAGACGTGCTTCCTTCACATGTAGCTTCTCAACATAAACCTTTTCAAACAGCTCCTGAATCTGTCCGACCATCAAATTAAATTGACGAGATAGGAAAGCAAATTCATGACTCCCCTTCGGACTCAATCGAACAGCATAGTCCCCATCCTTTAATCTCCGAAATGCCCGCACAAGCTGAAGAATCGGCACTTGCACCTGTGAATGAAGCAGATAAGCACCAATGAAGCCTACCAGCAGCAAGCCAACAACGGTTATATAAAATAGTCGATTAGATGTGTAAATCGGAGACATCATATCGGACAAAGGCATGTAGTCAATCAAATACCAGCCCGTCGTTTGCGAAAGAACAGCGTGAACAAGGTAACTCTCTTCTCCAACTTTCACGGTCAGATTATCAACTTCATGCAATCCCATCTTCTCCAGTTTCGTAATCAGCTTGCCTGACAGCTCTTCATTCGCAGTACGATTATAGATCACTCCTACGCCTTTTTTATAATAAAAAGGTTCCTTCCGTCCATCGCCTTTGAAACGGTCAAGCATGTCCTGAATATTGCTGCTGTCAAATTCGACCTTAATAATCGTGTTAGCGGTTTCCGGATTACCAAGTGAAGAAAACGGGGATAATGTATACAACGAAAATATGAACTGATCCTTCCCGTACATCCTTTTTTTAGATACCTGCCAGCCGTTTTTAATCATTTGCTTTAATTCTTTCTGATCATAAAAACCGGCTCCTTTTTCTGATACAACACGTCCAAGCGAAGGTGAATAAATATTCAGACCCGTTCTCCAATTCGATGAGCTTTCTTGAAGTCCAAGCTTGGTTTGGATCCGTTTGACAAGGTTAATGCCATCCAGATTGAGAGTCTTATCCTTTAAAAAAATCGCTTGAAAACTGGCTACGTCAGGATCATGAATCAGCAGATGCGGCCAGGAGGATATCATTTCAATATTCGTATTCACCTGATTTTGGAAAAAAGTCAACTGGTTATAATTAGACTGATTCAGCTCCTTACGTAACACATCTGTCGTTGTCTGGTTCGAATACACATACAGGATTAGCACAGGAATAAGCAATACGATAACGATAGAGACGATTTTAGTATAAAAATTAAGTCTTAACATGTGTTCTACACATCCTCTGCACAAAAAACAGGCATACATAAATGGTATGCCAGAGCCCTGACCTTCGTTGCCATCAGAACATACTATACATTATTAATGGTTGGCGGTGATAAAATGTTTGATGCTAAGCAAATGGAATGGTTCAATCAACTATCCGCTGAAGATCTGGCGATATTAGGTGCCGGCTTCACTACACTAGGTGATTTTTTTGCTTTTTTGGCATTGATTAGAGCCAAACAGGAGCCTAAGGAAAATAATTTTGTGGCTCTGGTTAGGGCCAAACAGGAGCCTACTAAGGGGAAAAAAAAGTAACGATACGATCTCATAACATATTATTTGACGACAAATTTTACGCGAGTTCCATCCTCATACTCATCCAATTGGTGACTGACCCATGATCCTGCCCCACGATTATCCTTAGGAGCTATGTATTTGACATTTGCACCTTTTCCACCTTCTGAGCACATAGCCATCGGCCATTCGTCACGATCGTATCCTTTACGAGTGGGAACTCCTGTAAGCGAATGCTTGCGATTCTGCTCGGCTCCTTCACGGTCAATTGTGCATATGGATGATTTCCCCGCTTGAATGGCTTCCTTGATATGCTGCGCCGTTTCAGGATAACGACCTGACGGAAATTGCAACGTAACCTGAGCCGATGAAGGCGGGTTCTCTCCTGTCGTTTTCGTAAGAAGATTGGCACCTTCAAACCAATACACGCCAGTAGCTAGCAGCACTAGAGTTATAAAACTTAACAACTTTTTCTTCAATTTTCCTCTTCCCTTCAAGCTATTCCAGTGGACAACCTTCAATCAAGGAAATCCCCGAACTTTATTTTCTATAACCCGACTCAATGAGATATCCAGCGGACAAACCCAAAGAAGGCACACCACAGGAAAAGACTGATCAATATTCCCCAAAATAAACCTTTAAAAAGCTTCATACCGCACTGACAACCTTTCCGACTGGGCTTTGCCCTATTATAACATGCCAGAAAGACTGTTGTCGCAACATGCCACGCATATATCTTAACCATAAATATTTTAATTTTAAAACATAATAATCTGAAGATAAATTGGAATCATTCCGGAAATAAGTTCATCCTATTGGAAATGACAATTGTGATATAAAAAAAATCACATTTTAATCAAAGTTTAATGAAAGTTTTCCGAAAATGATGTATAATTATTGACATAATAAAACGTACGAGGTGATCATCATGGCATTATTAAACAGAGTACAGGAGTTAAAATTGCAACTACCTAGCGAGCATCATAGCATTTCACAATACGTGGAACATGCGCTGCATTCAATTGACAGCTTTGTTGAGCAACATCGTCAATTTATAGCCGCTCAGGCTTTGTATGGTGAAAAAAATTAACGGCACGGAAGAAAGACTGTTCCGAGATACCATTTCCGAGATTAAAGCTCAACTGGTGGCCACGCTGGAAAAGACGGTTGAAGACTTCTCACACAAAGGCGACAAACACTGGAAGAACCATTATCAGGACGGCGTAGAATAAGTTGAAAAATAACCCCTGGTCATTGACCGGGGTTATTTTTGCATAAGCGATCATGAAGATTATTTTAACACTCTGACAGAGGTAGCTACAGTCTTACCTTTATAAACCACTTTAATACTGGAATTTCCGTAAGCCAATGCCTTCACCTGTCCTCCGCTAACCTGTACGATAGAAGGCTTGGAGGAAGTCCATACCGCTGAACTTGTCACATTGGTAATTGTGCCTGTGTCATAAACCGCATTCACACTCAGCACATGAGAGGAACCATTAGGAAGCTTCAAGTTCTTGTTACTCAAAACCAGCTTGAGCAGCTTAGGTGTAACCTTGACCTCAATGTTAAACGACTTATTCTGGTATGTGCCCGTAATCGTCGCTGTTCCAATCCCAACCGCTTTGATGGCTGAGCCTTTTACAATCGCCACGGAAGCATTGGATGTTGTCCATTTCACTTTGTTGCTGAGCGTAACTTTTTTACCATCTGTATATGCACCGATGACCTTGACGGATTGACTCCCTTTCAAATTCATTTCAGCGCTTGAAAGGCTTGGCGTCAACGTAGAAATCGTTCCTTCTACGATGACAGGCACTTTCACATATTTATTCAAATACATGGCCTTGATTCCGGAGTTACCGCCGCTTACTGCTTTTACCTTGCCATTTCCCACTGTTACGGCCGCAGTAGTAGCCACCCAGCTTACCTGATTCGTAACATCGAGCGTTCCACCACCAGCCATTTGTGCTTTTACCGTGGGAACACTCACTTCTTGTCCTGCTACCAGCACATACTTTTTCTCGGAAGCGGTCAGCTTGAGCACTTTGTATTGCACAGTTACCGGGATATCCAGCTTGATGGCACCCAATGTAGCTGTCAATGTTGCGCTACCCGGATTCACTGCAACCAGCTTACCGTCTGCGATTTTGACAACACTTTCATTGCTCAGGCTCCACTTTATATCGGATTGTACTGCTTTTTTGGCTCCATTGACCAAGTAAGCAGATATGCTCGGAAGAGCCGTTTTGCTTCCTGTTTCGAGCGATAAGCTCGCTTTGCTTGATACCAGCTTTTCAATGGTCGGCAATACGTTGACCTTCAAGGTCTTGCTCAAGCCGTGATAGGACACAGTAAT
Source organism: Paenibacillus sp. RC334 (assembly GCF_030034735.1). NCBI lineage: Bacteria > Bacillati > Bacillota > Bacilli > Caryophanales > Paenibacillaceae > Paenibacillus > Paenibacillus sp. RC334. The sequence goes on from NZ_CP125370.1 coordinate 3,547,798, forward strand.
TACCGAATTTCCTGCGTCCAATGGGCTAATTTTCCCTTGCTCCACTGTGGCAACCAGCGGATTGGAGGAAGTCCATTCTGCAGTGCTGGTGACATCAGTTTTACCTCCGGTAAGGTTCACATCGGTCGCTTTGATCTGAATTGGTGAACTACCCAGAAAGACCGATTGGGAAGCGGATGGACTCAATATTAATGCCTGGGAAGAGGAACGTACATACACGATCGTTTGTGCTTTGAGTTCATCTTTGCTTGCTTTAATGTAAGTCATGCCCTTGGCAAGAGGACGAACCAGACCATCTTCCACTGTAGCCACGGACGGATTCGTGGATGTCCATTCCACATCGGATACTTTTTCTGTACCGCCCGCTGTAAGCGTACCTTGGGCAGTCAATTTCTTCGAATCTCCGCTCACCACCAGATTGATGGGACCAGATGGATCGATTTGCAGCTTGCTGTAAGGCGATTTAACCGTAATCGTTGTGCTTACCGTTTGCTGTTCATATGTGGCAACAACCTTAATTTGCCCTTTTGACACTGGAGTAATAAGTCCCTTATCTACCTTTAATATGCTTGAGTCTCCAGAGATCCATTCTGCCTTTTGTGTAACATCTTCTTTGCCCTTTTCTGTCAATGACCACACTTTTAATTGAGCGGGGTTTCCACCCAGATTAACTGCAGTCGGATTTTGACTGTCCCACTGTACCGTAGAGGTCTTGCTCTCCTCTGCCGCCTGGATCAAACCCGCTGGCAATGCTGCAAATAAAAACATCAGCACAGCAAGTAAGAAGGTACTCCGTTTGCTCATACGTTTCATACGTTCCATTCGTTTCTCTCCCTTAGTTTCAGCTCTATGAAATAGGATATAATTAACAATCCTATTACTTTATCGGTAAACAGCTACTTGATTTGAACCCTTAGGAAGAAAAAAAGGTGGATTATAACAGTTAAAGTTCTCCGTGTAGCGACCTGACCACGAACAGATGACCCTCCTTGGACAAGGTTTGTCCATCATCCAGAACGACATCGTAATCCGTGTGACTGGTCAATTTTGTGTTGTAGGCAATCAGCTGGTCTTCTTTCCAAACGGTCACCGCCGATTGAAAAAGAATGGCATTATCAAACTGCAATGGAACGCTCATCACATAACCGATAGAATTTAGCTTCGCCGGATGACGGCTTCTGCGCTCACGCCCGGGAGGGAGCATCGTAATATACGTTATATTTTCAAAAGGAATAGACAACATCTTCGGGCCTAAAATAACGCACTTGTGCGTGTCATCCCATTTTTCAATCGTGCCGCGCACCTTTTGGGTATGACCGTTGTTGCCGTGATATAAAATGACCTGACGTCCCTTCCATTGACGCATGTCCTCACCTCCAGTGCTAGCGGTTAGGAATCTCCCACCGAATCGGTTCCATTCCATGCTCCAGCAAAAATGCATTGGTTTGCGAAAAAGGCTTGCTGCCGAAAAAGCCCCTATGAGCCGCCAAAGGACTCGGATGGACGGATTTCAAAACCAAATGCTTGCTCGTATTCACAAAGCTTGCTTTCTTTTGAGCATGGCTTCCCCACAAAATGAACACTACCGGCTGCTCACGTTCATTAATCGCCTCAATAACGGCATCCGTGAAACGTTCCCAGCCTATTCCCTGATGAGATTGCGGTTGTCCTTCACGCACGGTCAGCACATTGTTCAGCAGCAGCACTCCCTGCTCTGCCCAAGGAACAAGGTAGCCCTGATTGGGAATGGGGGTGCCGAGATCATCGCGCAGCTCTTTATATATATTTTGCAGAGACGGCGGTGTACGCACACCTGGTCTTACGGAAAAGCTCAAGCCGTGGGCTTGCCCCTCTCCATGATAGGGGTCCTGCCCCAATATAACCGCTTTGGTAAGATGATATGGTGTTAATTTAAGTGCAGAAAACAAATCTTCCTTTGGAGGGTAGACTTTATGTATCTTGTATTCACGTGCTAATGTATACCTCAATTCATTGAAATAAGACTTTTCTACCTCTTCTCGTAAAACTTCATCCCAATCATTACCAAACATAACTCCCGTCTCCTCTCGATATATGGGTCCCGAAATGTTTAAACGTTTTATTCACAAAAAAATAAGCTGGTCTCCCTCATCCGGAGCCAGCTTATTTATTCGTTACCTGTGTTACATGCCGAAGGACCAGGATAGAAACCATACGATAATCAGCTACCGTTGGATCTAAATTCGATTTCCTTATTATAGCATTAACGATAATGGTGTCAAGTAACTGTAAGCCCAAATCCACACGGTACCTCATAAAAATCAAGAGGTTGGCCCAGAATAGTCGGTTAAGCCTTATGAGCTGTTAGATATTCTAGCGCGTTATACAACATAACGGCTGCTTCCGCACGTGTAATCTCACTTTTTGGATTAAACTTTTTACTTGCATCCAAGGTATTGACCTTGTATATCAGCGAACGCTGAATGCTGCCTTGATACGAAGGCTCCAACTTGCTATCATCGGCAATCGTTGCAGGTGCAATTTTGATCATCGGCAGGCTGCCTGATTTTTCCATGCCCTGAATCAGCATATGGGTGAACTCTTCCTTGGTCAGAGTTTTTGAAGGATCGATATTTTGGGGAATCTCCACGCCATTATAATGCGCGTTGATAAAGGCTTCGGCATACCATGCTGTATCCTTAACATGGGTGAACAGTCCGCTGGCCTGTGGCGCCTTATTAAAATCAATAGCGGCCAAACTAAGCTGAAATCCGCCGGAGATTAACTGAATGCCTTGGGCAGCAGTCACTTTAGAGGCGGGGAGAAACTGCGTATCAGAGACCCCTTTGAGCAAACCCTGATTTTGAAGGGAGATGATTTTATCTTTACCGCTTACGCTGTCCAAATCCTTGAACGGATTGCTCGCCGCAAACATTTGACCCCCAAAAGAGAAGGAAAGAAGTGATACTGTGGTCATGGCTGCGAATGCACTTTTTCTCATGTTCATGTCAAGTTCCACCTTGTAGTTGAATTAGGCCGCCCGGCCATTAACAACCTCTTTGACGTAGTACAGGTTGGAAAGGTTGCAAGCGATCTAACAGAGATTCGGATGAAGATTGCGGAATGATCAATTCTTATCTTTTCACACCAATCAGGATGACATCCCCCTCAAAATTATGCATATCGATAACCGTTACATTGTCCTGGAACGCTACCGAAGCTGCTGCAAATCGGCGGTATTCCAGGTCGATAATTGTAAACTTGTATTCTCTAAGATCGGCGTCTAGCTTCAGGACCGTGTTTACAGGCACGTAAATAGCAATTTTTTCGAAGCCTCTGGTTGAGGCAACTCGAATCTCTTCCGTGTTCTTAAGTACTATGTTCCAAGGTTGCAAATCTATCAATCCGTACATCTGAAACAGCCACTTCGCAAATCCATAATCCCACGCTCCCTCAAATTTAAGGGCAGCCTGCCACTCATAGGGGCTGTCAAAACCTTCCCCGGTAACTCCGAAGCGTTTCCCTTTTTTGTGCCAGCTCCATATTCCATGTGCTCCGTAGGTTACGCCGGCTCCCGCACCGGACAAAAGACTTTGCCATGCAGCTTTACGCACGTCGGCACGGCCGAAACGACCGTATTCTCTCCGGCTGTAACCCATCATCTCGTAGCAAGGTTCCGAGTTCAGCACAGGCCGTGTTACCCGCTTGTTGTAGAAGTCCAACGCCAAGGCGTAAGCCTTGGACTGAAACTGCGAATTGTGACCTGATTGGTACATGTAAAAGTCCAAATTAGGATCGTTAATGAACTCATCCGGCACCTCCGCCAGTCTCCCCTGAATGTGCAGAGTAGTCAAGCACTCCGGACTATGCGTCTTCACAACGTGAAGTGCAGTGCGATAATACTCGTTCGCTCGCTTTGACGGGAAGTCGGTATCCCCGCTCACGATATAGATAGGGTGGTACTTTGAGAATCGGTCTGCTGCATAACGCACATACGGTTCCACCGCCTCCAGAGGCATGTTTTTCTCATCACGAAGCTTGGCCGCCCAAGTATCCGGGATATAATTACACCAAAGCAAGACCAGCGCGGGTACAAATCCCTTGCTCACTGCCATCTCGACCATAGTCTCCGCCCTGTCAAAATAGTCTGGATTCAGTGAATAAAAATCGTAGCTCCCGTCCTCAATCTGTGCGAACGGTTCGTGATCCAGATCACTGCCGCTGGCATCCCACTGACGCAACAAATTGATTTGCAGAACATTAAACCCCTGGCTGCTTCTGTAGTCAAGATAATCAGCCCATTCCTCCAGTGAGATATTGGTAAATGCGCTCCAGACGGTATCCGCCAGATAAAAAAATGGAACTCCTTCATTGACAAAGTAACGTTTGTTCTCCGCTATGCCAAGCTTGATCATACGGCTTCCCCCTTATTGCTGTAATGACAGAAAACGGCGAACAGTTCGCCGCTTTCCGTTTTATTGCTCATTTATGAAGTAACGATACTTGCTTGGGCTCCAGCCGTTCCCTCCTGTTCTGACTTCTCCTGTGCTTCGCGTTCCCTGTTCAACGCTTGTTTATCAAGCGTTCTAAAGAACGGATAGTAAATCAACATACAAACGGGAATGAGCAAAAGCTGTGCAGCAGCAAGTCTCCAGCTCCCCTCAATAAAGCCCAGAACAAAAATCGGAGTGCCAAATGCCGGGTAAATTCCGATGGGTGCAGGCAGCAAGCCCGCAGTTGTCGCAAAATAACCGAGGACGGCGCAGACGATAGGAGAAATGATAAACGGAATAGCCAGGAGCGGATTCAAAACAACTGGAATTCCGAAATTGAGTGGCTCGTGAATCGAGAAGAAAGTCCCCGGAAGGCCGAGCTTGCCAATCGTGCGTAATTGCTTGCTCTTGGCCAAGAAGACCAGCAGGAGAGCGAAGCCCAGCATCGGCGCATAGTTTGAGAAGATATACCAAAAAGCCAGCCCGATAATGTTCGGTAGCGGAGCTCCCGCCTGGAAAGCGTCGAGATTGGCAAGATCCAGGCTCATCCAGATCGGTTTGACGATGGCAAGCGTTACGATTGCACCGTGGATTCCGAACATCCAGAGCACCTGCATAATGATGAGGGCGACAATCATAGCCCCCAGTGATCCACCCAGTCCTTCCAGTGGCACTTGCAGATAGGTATAAATAAACTCATGGACCGTACCGAATGACGTATGCATGAACAGACCGGAAACAATAACGAATACCATAGCTACGAGTATCGCCGGAATTAATCCTGAGAATGTTTTGACAACGGTGGGCGGTACTCCTTCGGGCATTTTAATGGTCCAGTTGCGATCGACAATCCAGATATACAATCGGGAAGCCAGCAAGCCAACCAACATAGCAACAAACAAACCCTGCGCACCGAGCCACTGAAGTGGAAGCGCCCGGACTTTATCGAATGTTTGAATCGGCGTCAAAATAAGAAACGAGAGCAGTGCCGTTGCTGCGGGAATCAGCGGGTCCTTGTCAAAAGCTTGCGCCAGTCTGTAGGCGATGAAGAAGACTGCATAAAGGGCGATGATGCCAGTTGTCATCGTCGATCCTAATCCGATAATACCCTTGATCGGTGCAATGAGGTTCTGGTAAGGCTCCCAGGCAAGTGCGGAAAAAAGGGTCGAAAATGCCCCGATAACCAAAAAGGAAGGGTGGACATTAGTCCATTTGAAATAGCGCTCATATAGCGATTTTGCTGAATTTTCCCAGCGTATCTTTGCAACTTATGCGATAGTTTTTTTTCGTTAGCCATTTTCCTTCAACTCCTGCTTTAGACTTTCATCTGTTGAACAATAATATAGAGAGCGCTTCCATTTAAGGAAATCACATTTTTTTACCCATGGAAACTTGTGAATATGGCAATGTCTTCCTTTATAGATTTAACGCTTCGGCAAGTACCTTTTCGCCATTCATCATGCCATAATCCATTCTGTCAATTACGCTTACTTTGATGCCTTTAGGCTCGTATCTGGTTTTAAAATCGTCTTCCAGGTAGCCGACCTGCGGTCCAATTAGGAGTACATCCGTTTTGTCCGCATACTCTTTAAAGGAGCTTTCGGAAGTAGCTCTGATCTCAACCTCAACATTTTGAGCCTGTGCGGCCTTCTGCATTTTCTGTACCAGCATACTTGTAGACATTCCTGCTGCGCATACGAGCGTAATTTGTTTCATTTGTTATTCCTCCCCGATAATGGTGTGATGGATACTGCTGCTTCGTAACGGTTCAATCTGCTGTAAAGTTCCACGATATGCCCCGCCAGATCCTTTGTCGTAATGGCTGACATGAGATGGTCTTGTGCATGCACCATTAGCAGTGTCACTTCATGAGTTGTCCCACCCGCTTCCTGCTGGATCAGTCGCGTCTGTGATTTATGCGCTTGGACCAGCTCGTTTTTGCATTCTTCAAGACATTCTGCTGCCTGCTCCGCATTACCCTTCTCGGCAAAGCTGATGGCTTCCATAGCTTTACTCTTCGCAATACCCGAATTTGTTATAAGTCCCATTATGATTTCCTGATACTCATCCATTGAATTCACCTCATGCATTTCATCTCTTTAGCTTACAGATTCAGTGTATACGATTCTTGCCGACTTCTAAACGCAACTCTTTTCCACTAGAAGCGGAAATGCTTACAATGAAAAAAATAGAAAAACTCCGCACGATGCTTGTCCAGAATCCAAGCAGATGTCGTGCAGAGCTTTATTTTAATACAGTTTATGTTTGACGATAATTTGAGCAAAATCTCCATAGGTTTTGCATTCCAGCATCTGCTGGATAATATCGGAGTCGTCAACCAATCCCATCAGATGCTTATACATTTTCGCCGGGGGCTCGTCACCGTTTTTGTTAATACTGAGCAGGCAGACGAGCTGCACAGGCTTGCCAGACCAATCTATGGGAGATTTCAGTGCACAGACCGCCCATACCGTCCGATTGCTTTGCGGAATAATGGGATGAGGAATGGCTACCAGATTTCCGTAAGCTGTAGGAGCAGCATTTTCTCTTTCCAGCACCAGTCCGATGAATCCCTCGGAAGAGCGGATCAATCCGGAAGCATGCATTCTTTCTCCCAAAAAAGTAATGATCTCTTCCTTTGTGGTGAAGTTCTGTCTTAGAAATACAAGCTCTTCCATAATATAGCGGAAAGTATACTCCCCTTCACCCGTCAGCAGCTCTTCAATCTTATCGATGTCACCGCCGCCAAGCAGAGTCTGGACTACCACGACCGGAACGGATAATGTCTGCGGGATTGGAACTGTGCTTACCACAAAATCAATGTCATGCAGAGGAACCTGCTGCAACTTGTAATACTCGGTCGTGCCAGCAACCTCAAGCCTTTCACCGAACTTGCTACGCAACTTGTAATACAGCAAGCGGGCACTTCCAACACCCGAAGTGCACACGACAAGGCAGCGTTTAGGTCTGTTGTTCATCTGCTGCCTTTCCATGGCGGCTCCGATATGAATCGCCAAATAACCCATTTCTGTCTCTGGTATAGCCATATTCAACTTGCTCTCGATCAGCTTGGCACCTATGACCCCCGCCTGAAAAGCCAAAGGATAATTATTCTTTACATGATCCAGCATCGGATTACGGATATTCATCCCATATTTTACGCGATTCAGTGCCGACTTCAGGTGAAGACATATGCCCATTAACAGTTCTTGATCCCGGCTGATATTCAGGTTAAAGCCCTTGTCAATTTCATCCAGCATTTCTCTGCCAAGCTCATAAATTCCCCGATCCAAGAGCTTCTGAGGCCCCGCCTCTACCGTCTGTTGCTCCGTAATTCCCTCAAACCACTTGTTCCCGGCCAGATGCATGGCGATATAAGCAACTTCATCTTCCGGAAAGGTCAAATCCATTTCCTTTTCAATGTGGCAAACAATATGCTCAGCGGCTCGAAATTCCTCGGTAGCCCGAAAACCTCCCTTTTCATCGGAAAGCATCGCGACCCGGTTCCCATTACGAATGCGCTTGCAAGCTATAGCGATATGAATGGACAGGTTGTTGAAGGCAACATCCGACAAGGCGACCCCGTGGTTCTGGATTTGCTCCATAATAATATCGCGAATCAGTGTCATTTCCCATGGAGATACCATCCTCGACGCAGCCTCCACACCCCCAGTCCTTTCTTCAGAACGGTTGACGATGAATTCAGACATGCAGAAACGTAAGCGAACCTCGTCGCCCCTCAGCTTGACACCGTAATTCGGGCGCTTATCAATGCCGATTCCGTATGCCTGCAGCATATGCTTAACCTCTTTGAAATCATTTTGTACGGTGGATTTGCTAATGTATAACTCATCCGCCAACTCTTCCAGCTTCAAATAATTTTCTGTAAACAGGAGGCGCGAGATTAAATAACGCTGTCGGTATTCAGGAGAATTGGGATCATCCGGTTCGTTATACAGGAACAACTGCTGTAGGAGCGTACGAAAGCTGCGGTCGTCCGTGATTTTCAGTTCATACCCCCTTGAACGAACAGGCTGAATCGATGCTCCATGCTTGGGCCAGAAATTCATCCAGTTCTCTGATATCGCTACGTACGGTACGTGAAGTAACCTGGATCAATTTTGCCAGATGCTCGCTCTTGACAGGAGTGTCCGCAGCCAGCAAATGCTGTAGAATCGAAACCATTCGCGTATTCATTCAAAGTGACCCCCTCCCGTTCTTTTGTCCAAATCTGTCCTCTACTCAGACCTGCTCGATTACCTCGCCTTTAGATACGAAAGTGGCAGGAGCAGCACAGGAATTGCGCTCTACAAATTTCGTATCCACTGTGATTTTTGCCGTAACCTGCGTTCCCTGCTCAATAGTATCGGTCAGGAGATCGACAGCAAGAACGGCCATTCTTTCTTTTTCTACATGAATGGTCGTTAGCTCCGGCGTGACAATGACCGATTCCGTAATGTTGTCAAAGCCGATAATTGAAGTATCCTGCGGCACCCGGATACCAAGCTCGCTCATGGTCTTCATAGCACTGATAGCAATATAGTCGCATTCGCAAAACCAGACCGTCGGTAAAGTTTTTCCGCTCTCCATATAAACAGTTAGCTGCCGATTCAGATCCTGCTGCGATGTAAGAATGGTTGGAGCTACCGCCAGCATTAGTGTCTCCGGAATCTTCAGCCCCCGTTCCATGAGTGCCGCCAAAAATCCGCGTTTACGTTCCTCAAAATTATGAATCCGTACATTAGAAGCAATATATCCGATTGAGGTATGGCCCATGTCGCATAAATAAGCTCCTGCCTGATAAGCACCCATAACATTATTAATCTGGATAAATTGTACGGGAAGCGTATCAAAGCAGGTATCCAGCACAATCAGATTCGGCAGCTTGGCATGAATATCACTGATTTGCTCACGGGTCAGATTGGTCCCCAGAACGATAGTCCCTGCACTGCGTTTCTCCTCTGCAACCATCTGGATATCCCTCTGGAAAAATTCTACGTCGACCGTCGAAAAGATCAAAGAATACCCTTTTTGTCGGCAACGCTCCTCAATAAACTGGATTAATTCTTTAAAAAATGGCTGTTGATAGTATTCCTCAAGGACAATACCCGAATTGGTACACACGAGAAAAAGCAAGGACTTATCACTTCTCGTAGCCGTTATCGTCTTACTTTTGGGACTGTATCCTGCCTCGTGGGCTACCTGGAGAATACGTTCACGCGTATCTGGACCAATTCCCGGCTTGCCACTGAAGGCCAGTGAAACAGCTGATTTGGATACGTTGGGCCAGCTTAGCGATGTCTTCCATTTTCATGCCCTAATTCTCCATTCTCAATAAGATGAACACAGCAGTGAAGTGAATAACTGAAGTTTACACCGAAGTGAGATACGATGCAATATTTAGCTGAATTTATTCATATTTGTTTAGTTATTAGTTTAGTTATACAACTAAATATCACTAAATAGTTCATTGACACCGCTTTAATTCGATGTTACTATGGCTTCGACATAGAAATAGTCATCGAATTTAGTTTTTTTCAACTAAACTTATTACTTTAATTTAGTTAATTCATTTTATTTTGTTCAGCAAATGTTGTTTATTCGAGTACAGAGGAGACATGATCATGAAGAAATTAAAGTTGGGTTATGCTCCGACGCGCCGATTTACGTTCAGCGCCGACGATGCCTTTAAGTACAAAGTGGAAATTCGCAAGAAAATTGAGAGCTTTGGCATGGATATCGACATTGTAGACCTGGAGGGCCTTAATGAGGAAGGCTTGCTGTATGACGACCATATAAACGCGGATTTAATTGCAAAGCGATTCAAAGAGGAAGAAGTCGACGCTGTTTTTTTCCCACATTGCAACTTTGGTACAGAAGATACTGTAGCCCGTGTAGGCAAAGCGCTCGGCAAGCCCGTCCTGTTGTGGGGACCGCGGGATGAAGCGCCGCTCGCGGACGGCATGCGCCTTCGCGACACCCAATGCGGTATTTTCGCCACAGGTAAAGTGTTGCGAAGATTCGACGTTCCCTTCACTTATGTAACGAACAGTTGGGTGAATGATCCGGTTTTTGAAAGGGGCTTTACCAACTTTGTGGCTGCCGCCAACGTTGTGCGTCAGTTCAAGAGCTTGCGCATTCTCCAAATTGGCCCCCGCCCCGCTTCGTTCTGGACGATGATGTGCAATGAAGGTGAGCTGCTCGAACGCTTCGGCATTGAGATTCACCCCATTACCCTTGTCGACATTCAACTGAGAACCAAAAAAATCGCCTCCAGCAACAGCTCTGAGCTTCTGGAAACGATGGATTACATTAAAGAAAAACTCGATTACAGCGAAGTGACCGAAGATGACGTAAAACGGATAGCTGCTTTAAAGGTTGCCATGAAATCTTTCGCCCGTGAGACAGGAAGCAGCGCTATCGCGATCCAGTGCTGGTCCTCTTTACAGGATGCCCTATCTATTATGCCATGTCTTGCCAACGCTATCCTGACTGACGAGCAAATTCCAGTTACTTGTGAAACAGATATCCATGGAGCCATTACTTCCATTATGGTGCAGGCCGCCGCCATGAACACATTGCCGACCTTCTTCGCGGATATTACTGTTCGACATCCCGAGAATGATAACGGCGAACTTCTCTTCCACTGTGGCAATTTCCCGGTCTCGCTCTCCGTAGAGAACAAACCGAAATTGCGTAAGCATTTTCTCTTCGACGACCATTCGCCCGGAACGCATGAAGGCGAAATCCGCGGTGGCGGTATGACTATTGCCCGATTCGACGGCGACCACGGTGAGTACTCCATGTTCCTCGGGCGTGCCCGGGGTATTGAAGGTCCTTATACCCGCGGCTCCTACGTATGGGTGGAAGTAAACGATTGGCCGCTGTGGGAGGAAAAACTCGTAAAAGGGCCTTACGTCCATCATTCCGTAGGTATCCACGCCAATGTGATCCCGGCCATTTATGAGGCCTGCAATTATATACCCGGCCTGACGCCTGATCCGGTCGATCCCACGGAACAGGAAATTCAAAGCTGGCTTAGAGGATCCGATCTCGCCCGTAATAAGCGCCCGAACATTCACGTTTGAGACGTCTAAAGTGACAAAGCCCATCCCTATAATATCTATCTTGAGGAGGACATTATGGAAATCCAGGAACTGAAAGTCAAAGCCGCACAAATCCGCATGGACCTGCTAACCATCATTCACCGCGCCAAAACGGGACATACGGGGGGATCGCTGAGCAATACAGACATTTTAACGGCTTTATATTATGAAATCATGAACGTTGACCCTGCCAATCCAAAATGGGATGACCGTGATCGCTTTATCGCCAGCAAAGGGCATTCCGTAGAATCTCTGTGGTGTATTCTGGCCGACCTGGGCTTTTTTCCAAAAGAAGAGCTGGAGACCTACAGCCAGTTCGGTACCCGACTCATTGGCCACCCGAACAACAAGGTTCCAGGGATTGAAATGAACACCGGGGCCCTCGGCCACGGCCTGCCCATTTCCGTCGGCATGGCATTAGCGGCCAAGCGGGATGACCGTCCTTACCGTGTATTTTGTCTAATGGGAGATGGCGAGCAGGCCGAAGGCTCCAACTGGGAAGCCGCTATGGCAGGCTCTCATTATAAGCTGGATAACCTGATCGGCATTATCGACCGCAACCGACTCCAGATCAGCGGTGCTACCGAAGAAGTCATGGGACTGGAGCCGCTGGAAGAGAAGTGGGCTGCCTTCGGCTGGAACGTCGTCTCTATCAACGGCAACAATATGGAAGAATTGCTTAAGGCATTCAGAGCCGCCCCTGAAGTAGCGGGAAAGCCAACGCTAATTATGGCCAATACCACCAAGGGCAAAGGCGTATCGTTCGCCGAAAATGTCCCGGCATGGCATCACCATGTGCCTAATGATAAAGAGTTGGAGCTGGCTCTCATAGAGCTAAAGGCAACGATCGAAGAATTGACGCAGAAAGGGCAGGTGCATTAAGCATGAATAAAATTCCTAATCGCCAAGTAATCTGTGACACATTGCTGGAGTTGGCCAAAGACGACCGTGATATCATGGTACTGGCCAGCGATTCGCGTGGTTCTGCTGCAATGGCTCCCTTTGCCAATACGTTCCCGGAGCAGTTCGTCGAGGTCGGCATTGCCGAACAGAATATCGTAGGCATGTCCGCAGGCCTGGCCCACAGCGGCAAAAAGCCGTTTGTGACTTCACCAGCCTGCTTTCTCAGTATGCGCAGTATTGAACAAGTCAAAGTTGACGTTGCTTATTCGCGGACAAATGTGAAGCTCATCGGCATTAGCGGAGGCGTCAGCTACGGGGCGCTTGGCATGTCACACCACTCCGTGCAGGATATCGCAGTAGCCCGGGCAATTCCGGGACTGGCGATTGTAATGCCTGCTGATCGGCACGAAACGAAGAAACTGACCGAAGCGCTTGTAAAATATGACGGCGGCGTATACGTGCGAATCGGGCGTAATCCCGTTGAAGACGTTTACGAAACCGATGATTACCCATTTGAAATAGGCAAGGCCATCACTGTGAGAGAAGGCAACGACGTTACAATTATTGGTGTCGGTGAAACCGTGCGAATCGCACTCGATGCCGCCAAGGCACTCAACGACGAAGGCATATCCGCCCGGGTAATCAACATGCATACAATCAAGCCGCTGGATGAAGAGGCGATCATCACCGCTGCACGTGAAACTGGACGCATCATTACCGTTGAGGAACATAGCATTTACGGCGGTCTCGGCGCAGCCGTGGCAGAAGTTGTTGTGCAGAATCACCCGGTTCCTATGAGAGTGCTCGGCATCCCTGATGAGCCAGCGATTGCCGGTAAATCGGCGGAAGTTTTCCACCACTACGGCATTACGGGTGACAATATCAAACAAATTGCATTCGAATTGATTAATAAGTAGAGGGCGAAGCATATGGAGCACAATCAACAATATATATTGGCCATCGACCAGAGCACTTCAGGCACCAAAGCACTCCTTGTAGACCATCAGGGTGCAGTAATCGCCCGCAGCGGGATGGAGCATAAGCAATATTACCCCCATCCCGGCTGGGTAGAGCATGATCCGCTCGAAATTTATGAAAATGTCAAAATAACTGCCCGCAGCGTATTGGAGCAGGCTTGCGTACATCCATCCGCACTGGCTGCGCTGACAATCACCAATCAACGCGAAACGGCACTGGTGTGGGATAAGACGACTGGTCAGCCAATATATAATGCTGTTGTCTGGCAGTGCCAGCGTACGGCGGACCTGTGCGCCGAGCTGAAGCAAGCCGGCCACGAAAGCACCATCCACGCCAAAACAGGGCTTATGCTTGACCCTTATTTCTCCGCTGCCAAGTTCAAATGGATCATTGAACATACGGAAGGAGCTGCCAACCTGCTGGCTGAAGGGAGGCTGCTTGCAGGGAACATGGACAGTTGGCTGGTCTGGAAGCTTACCGGCGGTAAAAATCATGCAACCGACTATACAAATGCCAGTCGTACATCGCTGTTCAATATCCACACGCTGGAGTGGGATGAAGAGCTTGCCCGGCTGTTCTCCGTTCCTTCTTCCCTGCTGCCCGAGGTTAAACCATCTGACGCTGTATTCGGATATACGGCAGATTGCGACCTTTTCAATGAGAAAATACCGATTTCAGGCGTCATCGGGGATTCACAAGGCGCATTGTATGGGCATCTGTGTTTCAAGCCCGGAACAGCCAAAGCAACCTTTGGCACGGGCACCTCTGTATTAATGAACGTAGGGAATCATCCGGTGGATGGCGGTGACGGACTTGTAACCGCTATCGCCTGGGGGGCCGGCGGAACTGTTACGTATGCGCTTGAAGCCATCATCCGGACAACAGGTGACAGCATCAAATGGACGCAGGACAATTTAGGGCTGTTCTCTACCTTTGAGGAGATGCAGCACTTAGTCGAAAGCGTTCCTGCAAACGATGGCGTCTATCTTGTACCTGCCTTTGTCGGAATGGGCGCTCCCTATTGGAATCCCTATGCCCGAGCGGCAATTATCGGTATGAACCGTGGAACTGGCAAAGGACACATTGTCCGGGCTGCGTTGGAGAGCATCGCTTACCAAGTACGGGATGCTATAGAGTTTATTCAGGAACAGTCCGGGATTGAGTTGGTCGGCCTGCGCACGGACGGTGGGGCTTCCTCCAACACTTGGCTGATGCAATTTCAGGCCGATATTCTGGGCAACCTTGTGACCCGATCCACATGTGCCGAGCTGTCCGCCATGGGTTCGGTCTATCTCGGTGGGCTCGGCACAGGCTTTTGGTCCGATTCAGATCAAATCGCTTCCAATCTTAAAATGTATGAAGCATATGAACCAAAGATGGATGATGCTACCAGAGAGAAATATTATACTGGCTGGCAGCGGGCTGTTCAGTCTGTAGTGCAACAACAGCATGAATCTCCCGTTTTATAAATAATCTCTATACTTCATTCCTCATATCTCCCCAAAACAATCCATACAAAAAGGGCCCTTGCTTTTGCAAAGGCCCTGTTATTAAATTACTCACTCGAACGATATAGCTGACTCAACACTTTTACAAACTCACGGGCTGCCGGGGTCGCTTCATCAAAGGAATGCGCGATAATTCCGATATCCCGCGAAATTTGGGGAATGATCTCTTTAACGATTAGTGAATGGGACACCGAGGAAAGCGTAAACTTCGATATAATGCCAATGCCCAGCTTTTTTTGGACCATATGGACTAAGGTTTCAGCCGTTTGGACTGTGAGACTCTCCTGGAAAGGAATTTGCTGCTCATGCAAGGTGTTTAATACAGCAGATTCATGTCCTCCTTTACAGAAGATAAGGTCGTTCCTGTTCTGTTCCAGAGAAACCTCATGTTCTGCTTGCAATGGATGATTCTCCGGTATGATCGCAACCATGGAATCGTGTTCAAGAATATGGACGTCATAATGATCGAATGGAGAAGCTACTATTCCAATTTCAACAGTGCGATCCTCCACCCATTGTTTAATTTGATTCGAGTTTCCTTCCATCAGTTCAATAGTGACATCGGGGTATTGGGAGCGGAATAAGCAGATCGCTTCTGGAAGCAAGTTCGTAGAGGCTGCCGGGAAGGAGCCTATTTTTACTTTACCGCGTAAAAGCTTATTCTCCTGACACGCAAGCTGAACCATTTTATCTTCGATTTCCTTCATTTGTCTGGCCAGACTCAGCATTTCTTTTCCCACTTCGGTCAGTACGAGTCCATTCTGCTTGTCGCGAATAAACAATTTTACCTGCAAAGTATTTTCAAATTGGATCAAAGCCTTGCTAACCGCAGGCTGGGAAATAAACAGCGCTTTGGCAGCCTCCGTCATATTCATTTTCTCCGCAACCTTCATAAACACTTCAAGATGATTCATATTCACAGACATACACCCATTATAACCGTACGGTTATTCCCTCTATGAAATAATAGTATTTCAGTTATATCAAAACATACCTTATGATAAAAAACAACTCCTGCTCCTTATGAGCAGATGTAATGCTTGATAGAAGGGGATTGGAATATGAATTCAAATCTGAATTTTACCGCACGCACTACCAGAGATACAGCTTCATCTAAAGGACTTCCATGGGGCGGGTTACTGGCGCTTGCTATGACCGGATTTATTTGTATTCTCACCGAAACGCTTCCCGCTGGTCTATTGCCACAAATCAGCAAAGGACTGGGAATATCGGAAGCTTTGGCTGGCCAATTGGTCACGTTGTATGCTCTAGGTTCGCTCGCTGCCGCAATCCCGTTGACTGCCGCAACACGGGGCTGGCGACGACGGCCTTTATTATTGCTCTGTATCATTGGCTTTCTCATATTTAACACCATTACGGCACTGTCTTCTTACTATATCTTGACGCTGGCTGCCCGTTTCCTTGCAGGCGTAGCCGCTGGTGTGTTATGGGGGATGCTTGCTGGCTATGCCCGGCGAATGGTGCCGGATGCATTAAAAGGACGCGCCATGGCTATCGCCATGTCAGGAACCCCGCTGGCTCTTGCCCTTGGCGTTCCGTTAGGAACGTTCCTCGGTGCGCTTGTTGGCTGGAGAACGGTTTTTGGTACCATGTCCTTTCTCGCGGTAGTCTTAGTCTTCTGGGTACTCTGGAAACTTCCGGATTTTCCCGGACAGGCTACCCAACAGCGACTCCCACTGAGTAAGGTTTTCACGATTGCCGGTGTACGTCCCATTTTACTTGTCGTTTTGGTTTGGGTGCTGGCGCATAATATTCTGTACACCTATATCGCTCCTTATTTGAATCAGGCTGGACTGTCCTCCCGAACGGATGTGGTGCTGCTTATTTTCGGGATAACTTCGGTTGCCGGAATTGGATTGATCGGTGCATTGATCGACCGCTGGCTGCGTCTATTGGTACTCATGAGTACCCTTGGCTTTGCTGTAACTGCTGTAGCACTAGGAATCGGAAGTCACCAACCTGCTATCGTGTATTTAAGTGTTGCCCTGTGGGGACTGACCTTTGGCGGTGCTGCTACCTTATTACAGACCGCCTTGGCCGAAACGGCAGGCGAGAGCGCAGATGTAGCTCAGTCTATGCTTGTAACTGCTTGGAATTTGGCCATTGGCGGGGGCGGCTTGCTTGGCGGAATTCTTTTAGAGACGCTTGGGGTTCGCTCTTTCCCGTGGACGTTGCTTATCCTTATGCTTCTTGCCTTCGTCGTTTCGTGGGGGGCCAAGGAACACGGGTTCTCTACAAGAAGATATGTGTAGACCTGAAACTCAAGAAACGATATAGAAGGAGAAATTTTGTTTAGAGGTCAGCAGGTGATGGTAGCTTGAAAGTTGCATCATGAGATATGCAGAAGCTAAATGAAACATGGGTTAAGTTAGAAAGAACCTTCCATTCCATCTTGATGGATTGGAAGGTTCTTTTACCAGGACCGACTCCTCTAATATAGCACCTTCTCCAAGCAGCGTGCCAATTCATCATCGGGTAGCGGCTTGCGATGCGTATTCTCCAGGTAGATATGTTTCTCTGTTTCCGCCATTACATATTGTTTGTACCACAGG
The DNA here is from genome assembly GCF_030034735.1 of Paenibacillus sp. RC334. Lineage (NCBI taxonomy): Bacteria > Bacillati > Bacillota > Bacilli > Caryophanales > Paenibacillaceae > Paenibacillus > Paenibacillus sp. RC334. Next base: position 3,565,338 of record NZ_CP125370.1, read on the forward strand.
AACATATCGGGACTATCTCCCTGAATCCGCAGAAATCTCCGCACTGTGTCCGCATGAGAAATGGTGTTATCGAGATTAGTCAACCAATCCGCCCGGTAGAAATGCTCCCATCTTCCAGTCCCTGCGAGCGAGAGCATTTCTCTACCCGTCTGGTAGCTCCAAACGGCTTGCGAAGCTTGTATAAATGCTCGTGGATAATCTCCTTCAAGAAATAACCCGTAAGCGATGCAGATGTTAGCCAGCCCGCGACAACCGCTTAGATGCAATTCAATCTGTACAAGAAGCTGATTATATAGTCTGCGATATTCATCTTCAGGTAATTGTTTCATAATTTGTAGACACCGCTCTCGCAGTTCAACCCAGCCCGGGATAGCCGACTCGGCTTTTTCCTTGAACCAGCGTACCTGCTCAGCAAAAGGTCTTTCTCCAGCAGCCCAGCACAGCCGTTGATCACTTCCTTCTTTGCCTTGCAACCAAAAGCCCATCATTTGCCGCGCTGGATGGTGATAGAATTCCTCCCCCGCCCGATCATCCTTATGCGGGCCATAAACAATAGTACAACGGGAATAATCCCGGTATAATTGGAAAATCTCTTGATGCTGACGACTGTACAACCGCCCGATAAAGTCAGTAAGCTGCTGTTCAGCATCCACGTTACCATACGTCCATAAATTCGCTGCCAAATCCAGAGTATATAAATGTGGCAAAATATTACCTGAATTGACCAACAGATACTCGTCTGCTCCTGCGACAAATGCTGCCGTTAATTCGTCCACAATCAGCTCGGCTGAGGAGGGAAATTGAGTAAGATGGTTCGACGCCTGCAAGTCGTGGAAGGTCACATGATAATATACACCGTTCTTGCCTTCATCCTCCACCTCGGGCAATGCGGGTACACGATGATTGAGATTCCCATGGCGCCGGGATACCATTTTACCGTAACCATTGTCCGCCCATATTTTAATCACCCCTTCGGGGACTTCAATATGACCCTGCTTGTATAACTCGGCAATCTCGCCATACATCGCCATACTGCACACAGGCTGCTCTACAAATTCACTGATCATACTGTACTGCTTGCGAACCACATACGATATTAATTGTCCACGCTTCTCCGGCGTATTAAAGGAAGGATCATTTTCCCAAAAAGGCTTGTCTCCCTGCCCACGAAAAGACAATACCCATACAATTTTCTCTCCCTTTTGCCGTTCAATCGCTTCCTGCCATAGCTGCTCAAACAGCTCGGGATGCTCCTTGTAGCTGGCCTGTTTCCCCGGAAAAGCACGCAAAAACATCTCTGCACCCAGCGGCTCGGCATGATGATGTGTAATCCATAATCCCATTTCTACTGCAAGCTTATGATGAATACCCGTGCGTGGTAAATCCGTTCCCGGTATCACCATGTTGCCACCACAGCGTAGTAACGCTTCAAAAACGGGCTCCCACACCTGCTCCGTTGGCGGATAATCATCCTTCCAGCCAATCAGGCATACCTCATCATTGACGAACCAGCCCCGATAGCGAACCTTGGACGGTATACTGTCATAATCCTGGCTCGACAGGACTATTGTATCCCGCTTGGTCGGAGGGAGTTCCGCCCAGAACCAGAACGGCTCCACACCAAGCACGAAGCGACTGTAATGAAGCAACCCATAAATGATCCCCAGCTCATCACGGCCAATGATATGAAGTACCGTTCCCTTGCCACCTGCAACAAAACGAAGACAATAGCCCTCTGGCCACTGTGGACATCCTTCCTCTTCCTGCGCATAACGGATAATTATCGAGGCCTCTTCTTCTGCTTGCAAGGGCTCTCTGCCAAACACTTGCTTATGATCTCGCGCAATCATTCTCCAAGCGTGGGCAACTGGCACACTTCCGACAGCTTGAAGATTGTATCCGCTTTCAGATGAAATGATCAGAGGTTCAAAGGCTTTCATTTATTGTCATCTCCTATTCAACGATGAAGACTCTTCTTACCTTCATTTTATAGGTTGGTGGCATACTAAGCCCAACGGGACATGAAGATTTGCTAGAGATAAAATGTCCAAGAAAGAGAAATAATTACTATAATCACTTGATAATAGTTGCTATAACAGTATGATAAAAATATCAATGAACCAACGACTAGGGGGCTTATTAGTGAACAAAAGGGAATTTGTAATTCACGATTTATTGAGCAAAATCTACCAAAATCATTATCCTGACTGGAAACTGCCGACGGAAAGAGAACTCGCGAAGCAGTATAATGTTTCAAGGTACACCATTCATGAATCAATCAAAAAATTAAAATACATGGGCCTGGTTAAAGTCGTTCAGGGATCAGGCATCTTCATTGGAAAGAATATTCAGACCAGTCCGCTCATCTATAACTCTTTAACTGAGAACCCATACTCCAACATAAAATCCAAAGTAATCGAGTTGCAAAAGCAACCCGCTACTCCCGAGGACCAACAGATTTTTGGAATAACAAGTAGCGATGAGGTATGGGTATATCAACGTCTAAGAATCGTTAACTATCAAACGATGCAATTAGAGTTGTCCCGATTACCTGTTATTTTGTTTCCAATCCTTACGCACACGGATGCCGAACACTCCATTCAATCCTACGTGAAAAAACATAAATATACGATTTCGCATTACCTAAATACCTATGAGGCAATCGCCCTTAATAAAGAACAGGCTATGCTCTTGCAACAAAAGAGAAAGAGCCCAGCGATGAAAATATCAAGCCGCGGCATTCTTAATAATGGGATTATCTTTGAGATAAGCGAAATCGTAGCCATTGACTATAAATGTACGTATTTGACAGCCTTCAATAACGAGCATCACAAAAGAAGAAGCTTATAGAAGCATTCAACTAAACAGGCAGCTTCTCCAGCATAAGGGTCCCTATATGCTGGAGTATTTTTGTTTTAAGGGGTCATCAGTGTTCCATCTGGCAATCTCGCCTGCGTCCATTCGTGCATCCTGTATTCCACTGGATAATTTTTCGCCCGTTCTTCATTGAATTCCACGCCGATGCCCGGAAGTTCAAGAGGGTAAATGTATCCGTCTTTAGCGTCTATGATGGGCGTAAAGATGCTGCGTGTGTTCTCCTTAATCGGAATATTCTCTTGGATCGCGGCACTGTGCAGGTGAATATTAAGATGAGTGTTAACGGCGATTCCAATAGGAGTAATGTCTGACGGTGTATGCCAAGCAATTCTAACTCCGAATGCCTCGCATAAGGCTCCGAGCTTAAGAGCAGGCGTGATCCCTCCAATTTGAGATACATGGCAGCGAATAAAATCAATCTGCCTGTTGACAATAAGGCTTCTCCATTCTAAAGGATTATTGAACAGTTCCCCGGTGGCTATTGCAGTTGAAGTTTGGGAGCGTATCTGACTTAACCATTCATTTTGATCCGGCGGTAAAATGTCCTCAACAAAGTACGGTTTATAGCATTCGAGGTCTTTTGCAAACTGTACGGCTTGATTCGGGAAAAGTCGTTCATGCACGTCATGCAGGATATGAAACTGGTCATTATATTTTGACCTTAATAGAGCAAACATCTTGGTGGTTGTTCGCATATACTCGTCCTGGTCATAATAGGAACCCTGGGTAGGGTAATCCGGAGCGTGCAAATGCGAAGGATTCCCTCCATAAAAGCCAAGTTGGCACCGGATATGTTTATATCCTTGCTCAAGAATACCATTAATCTCTCGGTATAAATCCTCGATGTTGTCTGCAACTGCATGAGTATATGCAGGTATCGCATCCCTCGATTTGCCTCCAAACAGCTGGTACAAGGGCATATCGGCAATTTTACCCTTAATGTCCCACAAAGCCATATCCACCCCAGAAATAGCGTTATTCAGTACAGGTCCATTACGCCAATAAGAGTTGACCATCATCATATGCCATAAGTCCTCAATATTGTTGGCGTCTCTTCCAATCAATATAGGTTTAAGGTACTCCTCGACGAGGAGTTGAACGGCTTTCGGGCGCTGCTGAAAAGTGGCGCAACCATATCCCGTAATTTTATTATCTGTAGTTACTCTGACGACCACCAGATTATGTCGATCAGGTTTAAGCACAAAACATTCCACATTAGTGATGATGGAAGGGTTCATATGTCTCCTCTTTTCTAAGAATTTCTAGGTTTATTGAAACATGTTTGAAATGCAGAATCAATTTGGCTGGGTAAATTGTCGAATTGTTTAAAAAAACCAATCCAATTTATCATAAAAATCTCAAAAAAAACCTTATGTATCAAGGTTTTTTTATAAAACAAAGCTTATTTTGGACTGCTTTTATTCACCAGACCTTTGTGATACCATTCAGAATGTAAACGGAACCAATACTTTATATTCCTAGGACAGGAGAATTTTAATGAACAAAGTGAAAGCGGTACAAGACATGATTTATGGGGTCGGAGGAGAAAGCAATATTCAAAACGCTTGGCATTGCATGACCAGACTCAGGTTTGATTTAAAAGATAAAAACAAAGTGGACATAGAGAAAATTAAGGAATTGGACCCGGTTTTGGGCGCGCAGTTTAATAATGACCAATTCCAAATCATTCTTGGTCCTAAAGTCGCGGAATATTTTAATATTTTGGCCAGTGAATTAAAGCTAACGGATGTTCAAAAGGAAGATGAGGCAAGCTCTGAAAAAAAGAAGGGGTTTGTTACACTCTTCATGAATATTGTATCCGGCGTGTTTGGGCCTATCGTTCCAGCTATTGCCGGGGCAGGATTGATCAAGGGACTTATCGCAGGGCTGACCGCCCTCCATATCATCTCGGATCAAAGCGAAACCATTCAGATCATTAACATGATGGCGAGCGGAGTATTTACGTTTTTACCGTTTTTCCTGGCAGCATCGGCGGCTAAAATTTTCAAAACCAACGAATATTTAGCGATAGCAATCGCTGCTACCATTATGTTTCCAACGATGGTGGATGCGGCCAAGGCCGGGAACTTTCCTCGTTTCAGTTTTTAGGCTTTATACCTATCCCAGTGTTTAACTACACCGGTACAGTAATCCCGATTATCTTTGCCGTATGGGCGATGAGCCATATTCATAAAATCGTCAACAGGTTTATTCCAGAAGTGTTAAAAACCGTAGTTACGCCAACGTTAACCTTGTTTATTTCGGGCTTCCTTGCATTATCCGTTATCGGTCCCATTGGCATTCACCTAGGCAATGGCTTGGCTTGGCTTGTTCAAGGCTTATTCGGTATCTCTCCCATCCTTGCTGGCGTTGTTGTTGGTGCGATTCGACCTTTGGCCGTCTTTACTGGCATGCATCATGCAATGACTCCGATTGCTTTGCAGAATTTTGCAACACAAGGTTACGATATGTTAATGCCTATGATGTGTATGGCTAACTTTTCAATCGTAGGCGCAACATTTGCAGTGTATTACAAGGTAAACACACCTAAAGAAAAATCTATTATTGTTTCAGCCGCCGTCTCCGGTCTTTTGGGAATTACTGAACCCGCTTTATTCGGTGTTCTAGCTAAGTACAAAAAAGCTTTTCTAGCCGCCATCATCGCAAGTTCAGTTGCTTCGGCTTTTATCAGCTTTTTCGGTGTCCGATTGTATGGATATGTGTTATCGAGTATATTTAGCATTCCCGCTTACTTCGGGCCTTACTTTATCTATGCCATTTCCGGAATGATCATTGCTGTCGCACTCTCCTTTACAATCTGTTATCTGTTTCTAAGCAAAGTAGATGTTGCGAGAGCAAATGAACCTACGCAGCTCAAATAATCGTTTGTCATGGCTTCCAAGCTTTTTTAAGATCAATAAATCGTTTTAAAGTATCTAAGATTATGAGTGGAGCCTGACCTACTGTATAAGTGTTGTCAGGCCCTTCAGTTACTTTCTTTGTTGCCCGTATTCGGCTTTTTGCACCCTCCAGTGGACGTGTGCCAGTATCCAGCGTCACGAACATGGCCGTGTAGTTCGAAGCTCAACAAACGTTTTTCGTTAGGTACAGCTAATATCACAGTCAGCACATCAACATCGACCGAACTGCTGGCCCTCTGTCTTTTGTTTCTTTACAGTAACCAGATGGTTATTAAATAATTGTCGCCTATCGGTCCCGTTGCCCGCGTTCGGATTAATACACCGTAATCTTGACAAAACAAAAAACGCCCCTCCGGATAGTAACGGTGAGGCGTTTCGTTGGCCCTGTATACCTATAACGGAACATTCCGCAGATATACAGGACCTCTTGTTATTTTCGTACATTTAACTCTGATGTGACCGTGGTAAAGCATACTAATGCCGAGGACCGGGATCGAACCGGTACGGTAGTCACCTACCGCAGGATTTTAAGTCCTGTGCGTCTGCCAATTCCGCCACCCCGGCATAAATTTAGGAACGCTATTTTTCATACTTACTTGACTTATAAGTATCGGAGAAACATCCAGCTTATGTACAAAATGGTTCTCGCTATGTAAATACCGTTTTATTGGGCACCAACATATAATACGACAATTTCATCGAGTTGTAAAGTGTTTTTTTCTAAAACAATAAAATTTCTTTTTTGTATAACTTGGGCCCATTTGAATTACAATAATAAACGTCTTTCCAAACTACCAGAAGGGGTGTTACGAATGCGTGAAGGTATGATTCCAGCTGTTCTTGGAACGGTAGTATCGGCTTCAGGCGCTGTGTTGCTGAGCAGTAAGTACAAGCTTGCGGCTACAGGCATTCTCGGTTTCGGACTGGCTCATGTTGTTCTGGGAGCGATTGATCTGATTGAGCATCGCTAGTCGTTTGGGAAGTGCCGGGCGGGAGCTATTTCCTCCCCGGCTTTATTATTATAGCCGCTTTAGCTGCCTTGAGCGTTAACGTTTATATAAAGCGTACAATATGCTTGCACTCGTAAAGGAGCGTGTGATGTATTATGAAAGAAAACATTAGGGAAGAAAAGAATCGCACCGTCGATCAGGTCGAACATGAACAGTCGTTAGATCAGCGCGAGCCAGGCTTTAATCGTATTCCTGACATCAATGCCGATACTCCTGCTGCTACAGATATGATTGATGAAGCTATAAACCGTGGCCTGGACAAGCTTCGTAACGATTTTACAGATTAAAACCTGGGTCATAGGGCACGGGTTACTTAAGTAGCATTTAACTAAACAGCCTTATATAGTGATTCCTAGAGATCACTTGAAAATAAGCATAAACCAGCCAATAATCGAGACCCAAAGCACAACACTAATCAGGATTCCCCATACGATACCTACTGAGAAATTCCCTTCACTCTTCGGTACAGCATGGCCCAAATTTCATTCTAAGCTTCATTTGATTCCAGTTCATAGAACCCCCTCCTTAAGTTCTATTTCGGAATATGAAGCTCATTTATGTAGATCAATAGTCATGTTTTTCAAAAAAATAAAAAAGGGTTTTTTGTCCTATCATCCAGATCGGGGAAAAAGTATTACGGCTATTCCGACCAAGCAAATCAAGCCACCCACGATATCGTACAAATCAGGTGTCTTTTTATCAATCCACCATCCCCATGCAATGGAAAGGACTATAAAGACACCCCCGTATGCTGCATACACACGCCCAAAGGAGGAGAAAACCTGAAAGGTCGCAATGACTCCGTAGACAGCCAAAATCACCCCGCCGCAAAGTCCGACATACCATGTCTTCCCTTCACGCAGCCACTGCCAGATCAAGTACCCTCCCCCAATTTCGGCTATGCCAGCCAGCATAAAAAGTAACGCTGCCTTTAACACCACTTCACACCCCTGTTCTTCTAATCTTCTTGGTTTTATTTTTAGATGTTATCCTTAGAGCACTCGACCTAAAATAATAATCAACGCAATCACGCCAACCAGAATAAGCAGATTGCTGACCTGACGCCATAAGCCAGAGGCTCCCTCAGAGTGAAGCTTCCGCTGGTTCGCATCAAAATTCGCTTTGGCTCCTTCAGCATCTACAGGGCTAGAAAACGGTCGGTTATCTTCATTCATGTGAATGGCCCCCTTATCAATATCACCTTAATGATACCAAACTTTCCCGCTGATTTCGCGTTGATTTTATACTCATGCTTACTGTATATTTCCCACTTCTCCTGCATATTTATGAAGTGTACAACTATGTGTCAATATTTCACTGAATATAGAGTACGATGGCGAATCAAGGCAGAGTAGGTATTTTGACACCTTTTATTGCAGGACGGTAGTTATGGTATAATTTAGTCAACTTAATTAGATTGTAACGAGAGTACAACTACTTGCCTACCTATATTGAATTCACATTCATGAATCCGCACCCGGTTACAACCTGCATATTCTGATTGTAATTTAGGAGGAGGATACCGATGTCCCCAATCATTTTAGCTACTTTAATGTTAACGGGCATGTTTTTATTTCAGGTAGCCATCGTTCTGGGCATCATACACTGGATTTCCAAGTGTAGCCGCCGTCCAGCGCAAACCAAAATGGTTCTTACCATGGGTTTGCTTGCGTTGATTTTCGGCTTCCTTCTGCTGGAAAGCTGGATATATTCACAGGAACCGAACTGGTTGGTTTTCTCCTGTTTGCTAATAATCCTCATTAGCGCATGTATCCAGCTGAGAAAGCGCAAAGAAAACTTGTAATTTCATCATGATGTCATCAAAGGAGGAGCGCCATGAAATCTCACTCAATACGCTTTTGGTTGCAAAGGGTGCTACTGCTACTACTTGTTTTACTATTCAGTGTCTTACAGCAATCGTTCATTATAGCTGATGCCGCTCCGCCTGTTAATTCCCAGGCCTCTGCCAAAGCCAGGCAACTACTCACCTACCTTTCCAATGTGCCGGGGGGTACGCTAATTTCCGGGCAGCATGATTATTTGGAGGCACCGGATGAACAAAATAACAAGCTACAACAAATCAGCGGACAATATGCAGGACTCCATGGCTATGAGTTTGGAGGATTAGCCAATCAGTCCCACGCAGCCTTACAAGAGCAACGTCTGCGTGTTGTGGACAGTGCGATCAGTGGAGCCAGTCTGGCGGGATTGTAGCGATCACCTTTCATCAGGCGTTACCAGGTAAACCGAAAACGTGGAAAAACGTGCAAACCAAGCTCAGTCAGGCGGAATTTAATCGTTACATCACACCGGGTACCCCGCAATATCAACAGCTGATTGCAGATATTGATGAGGTTGCACTCTCCCTCAAAACCTTGCGGGATGCAGATGTGCCTGTTTTGTGGAGACCCTATCATGAAATGAACGGTAACTGGTTCTGGTGGGGGAACAAACAAAATTACGCCAAACTGTGGAATGTGATGTATGACCGATTCGTTAATGTTCATCATCTAGATAATCTGTTATGGGTATGGAGTCCGAATGCACCGAACGTATACAGCACACCGTACAGTCGAACTTTTCCAGGCATAAACAGAGTGGATATTCTCGCAGCTGACATATACAATAATGATTACAAAGCCTCTTATTACACCGGACTGCTCAAGCTTGCACAAGGCAAGCCGATTGGAATTGGAGAAAGTAATATTCTGCCGAGCGCCAATGTACTAAAAAATCAACCCGCCTGGGCTTATGCCATGACTTGGGGAAAGGAACTATCCACAACCAATTCGCAATCAGCGATCAGAACATTTATGAATCAAAATAATATTATCACACGGGACCTTCTCAACGAGGCTCTGCGCTGAAATAACAAAAAAAGCTTCAACTTCGCTCTATGAGTGAAATTGAAGCTTTTTTGAGTCTAACCAAGCGCTTAACTATTTCTAATCACTTCTTCCAGATCAATATCGGCATACGCCTCTTCACCGAGATGCACAGATACAATGGTATAGATCCGCTTGGTCAATCTCGACATCAGTCGATCTCCCGGCGCTACTGAATATTCTTCCCGATAATCTCCAATTTTATGAAAACCGCTGGACATATGGATGTACAAACTGCCTCTTCGTGTTTTACCATGTACCAACATCAAATCTCCTCCTGCTGTAACCATTCCTAATTTCATCTGTTACATGTATATCGGTCAGAATAAGATATGATATAAGTCCGCGTTTAAACCAAACGGGCCTGCCAGTAATATGACAGACCCGTTTTTGCAAAAGATATTTTCGTTCTTTAGGGAAAAACTATCCCTGATAGGATTCTGCAATCGCATTTGCCGCAATGATGGCGTTGTACACGTCAGCAGGACTGACCGGAAACGGCATATTGACCATCGTGTCATTCGATGCACAGGCAGCTTCGGCTACTTGACGCCATTCAGCCTCGACAAACTCCTCTACACCCAGATCACGAAGCGTCAATGGAAGACCTACATCCTTAACCAGTTTGATGACCGTTTCCAGTTCCTCTTTCGGTGCATTTTCCAGCACCAGCTGAGTTAGCAAGCCGAATGTGACCTTCTCGCCATGCTGTGCTTTATGCAGTAAAGGAACAGCCGTCATGCCATTATGAATCGCATGAGCTGCTGCCAAACCACCTGATTCCGCACCAACACCACTCAGATAAATTGTCGCTTCAATGGTATCTTCCACCGCACGAGTATATACTTTACGATCCACCGCAAGCTTGGCTTTCACGGCATTTTCCAGCAATGTATCATAACAGAGACGGGCAAGCCCCAGCCCTGTGGTGGAAGGCTTGTTCAGCACGAGGTTGTCCCCATTGGACTGATAACAAGCCCGCGCTTCAAAATAAGTAGCCAGCGCATCGCCGATGCCAGCTGCGAAGAAACGTGCAGGCGCCGCTGCCAGAATGCCCGTATCTGCGAGTACAACGTCGGGATTGGTTGGCAGGAACAAATACTCATCAAAGGAGCCATCTTTCTTGTAGATAACCGCAAGGGCTGTACAAGGGGCATCCGTAGAAGCAATCGTCGGGAAAATAACGACAGGCAGCTTTTCATAGTAAGCCGTTGCCTTAGCGGTATCCAGCGTTTTCCCGCCGCCGATTCCTATAATGATGTTAGCGCTATGTTTGCGCACCAATTCCCGGTTACGCTCAATTTCTTCTTTAGTACATTCATATTGAAATTTCTCGAAAATGGCCTGATTGCCAGCCGCTTCAATAGAAGCGCCAGCCTCCCTTTGAGCCCTTTCAAGTATAAACTCATCGCAAATAATAAAGGCTTTATCGCCATAATCCTTAATGTAGTCATTTAACGACGAGAGCAGATTTTGGCCAGAAATAAATTTCTTGGGTGAAGTGACGGACCTTACAACGTTTGTCATGTAAATTCCTCCTTAGCTTTGACTCACACCGAAAACACTATGTATCTCAGTATGTGACAACTTAACTATAGACCTCTTTTGACCCTGTTAAAAGACTGTTTATGGAATATTTTATGAACAAATTGTGTATCTCTCAAACTTTAACGCTTTCATTCCATTCGGAATACAGCATCCCCATCATAATACGGTCGTAACTGTTGCCATCACGAAGAACAGCCGAACGAACCCTGCCCTCAAGCTGGAAACCCGCCTTTTCGTAGGTTCGAATGGCCTGTTCATTGTACTCAATAACATCCAGACCGACCCGATTCAAATTTAATTCGTAAAAAGCATAACGAAGAATGAGACGCACCGCTTCCGCACCGTATCCCTTCCCACGGTAGTCCGTATTGCCTATGCCAATCGCCAACTGGCCGATCCGATTATTCCACTCAATCCCGTGAATGGCCACAAATCCGATCAGGACATCATCTGCTAACGTTCTCAACCGGAAATAGACCTCATTCGAACTGGGTGAACCTTCCGATTCCATTTGCTTCAGCGTATAAGGAAGTGCCAAGTCCGTATCCACATTTCGCAGATACTCCGCATCCTCTCCCCATTTGAACATCGTTTCGGCATCTTCTTCCCTGACAGCGGATAGTTTAATCCGGTCCCCATAAAATAAATTTTCGATTGTCATGACACTCCATCTCCTGTTTTATGTTGTCCCATTTTCGCTCTAGCTATTATGCTATTAAACGTCCGCAATATAAGCCCCCTCAGGAATTCAATGTATAAACTTTACAAAACAATCGGACAAAACACAAACAAATAGCCATAAACTATCCATTCATCCTTTTTTATAGAAAAATATCCCTGATTCTGATAGACTATAATCAGTCTAATCCCCTACATATTTGTATAAAGGACCGGGACTATAGTCATGAACAGAAAGGAAGAGTAAGGATGAACAAACAATCCAAAATCATCTCCATCGCACTGGCATCGGCTCTAGTATTCAGCGTTTCTCTTCAATTCGCCCCCACCGTGGAGGCCAAAAAATCAAAAAAATCCCATAAATCAGCTACGCAAAGTTCCGTCTATTACAAAAACTGTACAGCTGTTAAAAAGGCAGGTAAGGCACCTCTCTACAAAGGTGATCCCGGCTACCGCTTAGCACTCGACCGTGATCATGACGGAATTGCCTGCGAAAAATAATCTCTCATTACAATTGAATGGGTATAATGCACAAAAAGACCCTGCGGCCGCAAGGTCTTTTTCATATTCCTTAATATTTAAACAGCATAGCAACCAGCTGATATCCGGCTCCAATTGTCCAGAACAGCACATAATCACCGCGGCGGATGCGACCGGATTCAATCCCTTCATACAAGGCAATGAACGGGCTGCTGGTACCCGTGTAGCCATAGCGATCACCCACATAGATCATTTGGGCATCCTCCAGCTTCAAGTGCTCCTGAATCTTCAACACATTTGCCAGCGAAAACTGGGACAGGCAATAAGCCCGTATATCCTGAGGCGCCAGTCCGTTCTTCTTCAAAATGCGTTCAAGCAGCTCAAATGTAGGGGGCAAGGCCATATTAGCGTCAAACGGAAGCCACTGAATATATTTTCCCGGAGCATCTGCTTGGAGTGTTGCCGCTAATCCCTGAGCCGGGTACAAAATTTTATCTATGTTGACCGGGTCCGTAAAATACATAGAATCCATAAAACCTGTATCCTCTTCTGTACGCTCCAAAATAACCGCACAAGCGGCATCCCCATAATTGGCATAAGTAATTTCATCCTCAGGGCCAGAAACAAGTGAATTATAATCCGAACCAATGATAAGTGCTGTCCTCACGTCAGGACTAGACAGCATGGATCGGCTGGCTTGATCGACAGCCACCGTCATGCCTGCACAATTCGCGTTAGAATCCATGACAACCACGTCATGTCTGGCCTCAATCGCTTGATGAATAAATAGGGCATTCATAGGGAACAGTGACTCTGGGACTTGGGTGGAAAACACGATCATGTCCACATCACGGCCTGTCATTTGAGCCTGATCCAGCGCTTTCTTGGCAGCCGCGATCCCCATCGCCAAACCGTTCTCGTCCGGGTGATCAATAATGTAACGCTTTTTCCTGCCCATATGCTCCATGAAGCGCCGAATATCTTTGCCCTGTTTGCCAAAATGACGGATATAATATTCGTTATCTACTGAATGAGGCGGATGATACACACCCAATGCCTTTATTCTAATATGGCTCATCAGCAGGTTCCCCCTTACACATTCATCTCGCTGTTTGTCACCGCTTCAGAACATTATTGTACGACGATATCTACGTTGTTTAATCCCGCTTCACGTGCTACACGACCGAGTTGCATTTTAATAATCGTTTGTTGAAGGCTGATAACAAAAATCACTTTGGCAAATCCGGTCTCTTTATACCGTACAAAAGAACCTTTCAGTTTTTCTACTTCTCCTGGGCCCAGCAGTGCCAATTGGGTACAGTCTACTTTGAGCGTAAAGCTGGAAGCCTGAATAGAGGAAGTCTTGGATACATACTCATTGACAAAACTATCATACTCAGTCGGGCTAAACACACCGTTCACCGCCATATGTACCGTTTTAATGGTTTGATCCACTTCGATGCTGTAAGGATTTTGACTCATTTCAGTAAGACTCCTTTGAAATCATATTTTTTACTATTAATAGTATCGGAAAAATATGTAGAAATTTTAATATTAAAATAGAGAAATCGACACTAATATATTACAAATTTGTGAATATGCAAAAAAAGCCGCCACTGCTCCTGGCTACAGGGAGCAACTGACGACTAACGAGTTACGTGTTCTTACGTTGAATTAATTTGTAAACGTATGGCGGCCGAGTGAAATGACAGCCGGACGGCTCTTGCTCCACTTGGCTGTGGCAATGGCCGGATTGTAATAAAACAGGGACCCGTTCGTCGGATCAGCACCATTAAGAGCCTGTCTTGCCGCACGATACGCGGTCTTGTTCGGTTTCAGGCGGTATTGACCATCCTGTACAGCGGTGAACTGGCCTGGCTGCAAAATAACGTCCGGAATCGAGCTTGGAAATTCATTGGACTGCACACGATTTAATACGACCGCCCCCACGGCTACCTGCCCTTGAAAAGATTCCCCGCGTGCCTCGGCATAAATAATCCGGGCCAACTGCTCCAGGGCGGTTAAACGCACCTTCCCGAAGGAATCCAGCTTGGCTTGCGTTGTCGCTCCGGCTACACCGTCGGGCGTAAGGCCGTAGTCCCGTTGGAAACGGGCAACTGCTTTACTGGTCAAGGATCCGTAATACCCGGTAAAACCGGCTTTAAAATAACCGAGCGAATGAAGCTGCTGTTGAAGCTCCAGCACCTGCTCACTCTGAGCCCCTTTCGTCAGCGTTGACGATTGCGCTTGTACTTGTCCTGGAGCAACCGACAACACAGCACCCAGCATACATGCACAGGACAGGATCAACATAGAACATTTTTTCATATTCCAGACAACCTCCTCTTTCTTGTTCTGTCCGGTACAACCATTCCGGCCTGTACAACTCAGGGGCGTTTATCCGATGATGTTTCTTGGGCTATAGCTTATGCCTAGCTGCGGAAATGACGCGTTGCTACATACGGAATCGGACAAAGATGCTCTCACACGTCCGTTGCAGTATACCACAAGCCGCATTTACGTATCATCCGGCTCTGGTCCTATGACTGCGCATACAAATAACGTAGCCTTAGCGGACTGACGAGTGCCCCTATCCCTTGCACACAACATTGGGCGAATGCATAGGGTAGCTGTACGATCATCAAATTTTAAATAGCAGAAAGGCAGGAACGACGCGTGGATTCATATATGGATTACACCTCTCCCTCCGCACAATTTACTTATGATTTAAAAGACAATGTTTTATTTCAAAAGGATGCTCAAAACTACATCAACGAGCTTTCGATCCAGCAACTAAATACGTTGGCGAATATATCGCTGCTGGATATTTACCTCAGCACAGCCAACGTCGTAGAGCCTCATTACCACCAAAATGCAGCAGAACTGGTATACTGCGTCTCTGGAGCAGTGACCGTGTCACTAATTAACCCTTTCACCCGCGAGTTGCACCATTTCCCGCTCATACCTGGTCAGGTCGCTAATGTTCCCCAGGGATGGTGGCACTACGAGGTCGCCACAATGGATCATACTCATTTGATAGCGATTTTTAATGCTCCCACCCCTGAATTCATCCTCGGCTCCGACATCTTGCGATTAACGCCAAGCAATATTCTGGCTCATACCTACTGCCTGAATGAGAATAAAATTCAGGAAGCGCTCGCTCCTATCAAAAAGCCTGTGATCATCGGTCCGCCTAATGACTGCAAGCACCAGCAGGCCAAAAAAAACGGGAATACATGTGAGACTTGCCGATACTCCCCCATACCAACAGGTCGCCCCGGAAAGAAACTATGCCCCTACAAACGGATATCCCGGCTTCGCCTTTAACCCTTATCATGAATGGACCTGACCCTGATAAGATCATAAATCCGTGGGAATGCCCTCTCCCTGTATATTAGCCGTTACCGTTACATCATTCCTCTCATAAAATGCGAATGTACAAGAGGGGGTGATTGAATGGACGCTTATTACAACTGCTTGGGCTGTATGAACAGACGGGTACGTGTTTTGACTATGGACGGACAACAGCACGAAGGAACCATCGTGAAGGTGGATCGCAATAATGTGTACTTAAAAGCGGAATCAAACGGGCGTGTTCAAACCTCTGCATTTTATCCTGGCTATGGATATGGTAATCAAATCTTAACCTTGAGCCTGTTCACCCTATTAGCGATTGCTTTAATTTAGTCCACTGCACCCGTCAAGCCCTGTCTACCAAACCGATTGACACCTCATATGACAGCTACCACCCCCGACACTCATCCGTCAGGGAGTGGTAACTGCTATTTGGGGTGTTTTACAATCCAAACAAGTCACTTGAATCCCTTAAAATGCTAAATCCCCCACCAGCTATACACCGGTGAGGGATTTAATACACTCAATTCAAATTAGATCCATAACGACTTGGTGATGATGACCAGCAGAATGAACAGTACCAGGATAGCCCCTGTTGATGTCCAAACTCCGCCTGGGTATCCTTGACCGCCGCCACAACCTCTTTCGCATTCACTCATGGTAAGTTCCTCCTTCAATTCAAGGTACATCATAGCTTATGTATAGAGGCTTCCTATGGACCGGGCTTATCGGCAATGATGTGAATCTTTCCGTCGATTGGGCATCCGCCTACACCCTTTCTGGGCAGGAGCATAAGATATCACAATTAATCCTGAAGGAGTGAAGCAATTGAATCCAAATCAAGCGCTTAATTACAGTACGAACCAACCTTTTCCCCATCACCACCATACCCCTCATCACATCATGGTAACCCCTGTAGACCCGTATGTGGTAGAAACATTAAAATCGGTCATTGGCAAATATGTTGTACTGGAGACCACTCGTGGCAGAATTGACGGTTGTGTAGTGGATTGTAAACCTGATCATGTTATTTTGGATGTGTACGGAAAGAAATTCTTTGTCCGGATCTGTGAAATCGTATGGATTATGCCCAATTAGACGATTAGACGCCAAAAATCCTCGCCGATCCTATGCCAGATTCGCGAGGATTTACTATTGTCATAAGCTTCTGCTATTCAATATCTCCCGCCAGCGAAGAACGGAGTTCATCTATCGTTCCATTGAATTCATTCAAATCCACATTACCACGGATACCCGGAACACTACCTGTGCTACTGTACTGCCAGGCCCACCAGTTATCCCAGGCTGGAACTGCAGTCGGTTTTTGAGTGGTGCTGTATCTGGCTACCCACAATTTATACATAGAAAGTGTAGGATCAAACTTGGAAGCGAAGACATTTCCCGTGTACACGATTGGCAGACGTCCGGTAAGCTTCTCCGTTTCATCCAAAAATGCATGAGCCACTTCACTAATTTGCGCAGGAGTAAGACCTTTTGGGTTATTTTCATAATCCATCACTGGTGGAAGATCCAGACTGCCCCCTGCTGATTCTATAGCCCTGGCAAAATTAGCAGCTTCCTGACGAGCACCATCCGTAGTTGTAGCGTTCAAAAAGTGATAAGCACCGACCAGTATGTTGGCATCCCTCGCACCCTGAACATTTGCTAAAAATTGATTATCTTGATATGCTGTCCCCTCAGTAGCCTTGATGAAAGCAAATGTCTTGCCTGCGGCCGCAACCTGCTGCCAATCTATATTGCCATTATAGTGAGAGACATCGATCCCTTGAGCATGTCCGTCGGAAGAGATGACAGGCTCAGGGACGATTGTATCAGGAGCTATAGTAGATGTAACAGGCTCAGTAGATGTTGACTCCAGTGTTTCTTCTGAATCCTGATTCAAAGAAACACTACTTCCGCTTGAGACAGGTGGGGAAGTCAGAAACACCGTTTTTAACTTGCTGCTCCATGTCACATCAAGCCCTGTCTGTTCAGATACAAAGCGAAGCGGAACATAAGTCGTTCCGTCTTTAAGCAATGGAGCTACCATCAACCCCATTTGATGACCATCGACTGACGCTATGGGGCTATTTACCTGGAGGCTGAGGTTATGATCTCGATCCTGTATCGTTACCGTACTTGTCTTGGGCTCCCAATTGACCTTATAACCCAATTCCTCCACAATGAGACGAAGTGGGACCAACACATTACCTTTTATTTCCTGGATCTGAATTCCCTTCGCAGTACTTAAATCTTTACCATCCAGCTCAATATGTGAACTTGAAGACGTAGCGTGAGTTTCCCCTGGAAATACCCATAAAAACAGAAATAAAAAAGCCAAAAAACAAATTTTCTTCATTATGTACCCTACCATTCTATAAATTTTCACTTATGAAAATCGTGCAATCTAGTATCCTCAGTACCCGCCATTTTGATAGACGCCAATAATATGTAAAAAGTTACGGATAAGTCATCACATATCTCAAGTTTATCATTTACAGCACTAAAAAGTCTCTACCAGCTACATAGCGAGCAGAGACTTCTTTTGTATCCTTATTCACACGGTTAAAAATGTTAAGCCTGCAAGAATGACCGAGGTGATGGACAGCACCAGTAAAGGAAGCACCGCTTTCTCCCGCAAGGTCTTAAAGCTCACATTCAGCCCCATGCCTACCATTGCCATCGTTAGCATAAATGTGGTGATGTGAGAAAGTCCGTTCATCAGACTAGAAGGAACTACGATATATTTTCCCAAAACATAGCTACCGATCAAACTTGTTATGACAAATCCAATGAGAAACCAGGGGAACTCCATTTTCGCATCCGAGTGGATCTTTCCGGTTCGCTTCATCCAGTACATGATCATAAAGCTAAGCGGTATTAGCAAAAAGACACGGCCCAGCTTGGCTAGTAAGCCAATCGCGAGAGCATCCTGTCCGGCAGGTTCAGCAGCTAAGGCCACATGTGCAATTTCATGCAAACTGATGCCTGACCATATTCCATATTGCATATCCGTCAAAGGAAGCCAGGATCGAAGGACAGTAAACAAAATGGCAAATACAGTTCCGACCAAAGCAATGAGCCCTACTCCTATAGCCGTATCCTCATCCTTGGATTTCAACAGGGGAGAGACAGCCGCAATCGCAGCCGCACCGCAGACACCTGTCCCAATACCGAGAAGAAGCGAGAGCGAAGCATCTGCCTTAAAGCGCTTGGCCAGCCACATCGTAAACAGGATGGAAAATACGACGGTACCCATATCACGCAGGAGCAAGCCCATACCGTGATGAATAACAACATCCATATTGAGCTTTAGTCCGTATAATACGATAGCCCCTCTCAGCAATTTTTTAGCCGAAAACTCAACCCCTGAGTGTAAAGCTTCGGGATATCCCCATAGCTGTCGGTATAAGACTGCGAGAAACATGGCGCAAGCCAAAGGGCCTACATAATGAAAGCCAGGTATTTCGTTCAGACCATACCCCACGGATGCAAATATCATGGTCAGTCCAATGCCTAAGATACGCTGGATAAAGCGATTTCGGTTAGAGTGTGGGGAACGCTTTTGTGATAAACCGGAACTTAGTGAACATTTCATGCGCTTTATGTGACTGCTCATGGTGAATACCTCCAATTCTGTCTTCATAAAGCTTAATGCGTATTTTGTCATAAGGAAAATAAATCATTATAATAGTATTCATAAGTAAATACATATGATGAAAATGGAGGAGTTGGCTTTGGATCAATCTTTAATCGTATTTGTTATGGCAGCGGAGAAACAAAACTTCACAAGAACAGCCGAAGAGTTACACATGACCCAGCCTGCCGTAAGTCAATACATTCAAACGCTGGAGCGTACGATGGGAGCCCGGCTTTTGGAGCGAAGTAATAAATATGTGCGTTTAACCAAAGCCGGTGAAATTGTATATCATCATGCCCAGGAAATTATCCGCCTCCACACCCGAATGCAGTATTTAGTGGACGAGCTGATGAATACAGCAAAAGGCAATCTGTCCATTGGCGCAAGCTACACGTACGGAGAGTACGTACTTCCTCATGTGATTGCGCAAATGAGAAGTCAATATCCGCTCATTCAGCCCTCCATTAGCATCGGCAACACTCAGGAAATTGAAAGATTGGTGATCGGCAATCAACTGGATGTGGGGATTATTGAAGGAGAATTTCAGCATGACCATTTGTACATTGAACCGTTTGCAGAAGATGAAATGTATATTGTCGTTCCACATCATCATCGTTTGGCTGGTAAAGCTCAAGTGGGATTAAGTGAGCTACAAGAGGACATTTGGATTCTGCGCGAAGAAGGCTCTGGAACCCGGGAAGCGGCGGAAAAGATGTTTGCACGATTTCAGTTTGCCCCTGCTCATATTATGGATTTTGGCAGCACTCAGATTATTAAAGAGTCTGTAGAAGCAGGCTTGGGCATTTCTTTGCTGTCACAGTGGACAATTCAAAAGGAACTCACCTTGGGCACTTTAAAAGTGTTGGATATAAGCGGCTTCCCGGTCGTTCGAAAATTCTCTTTTCTGACCCCTTCTGCGGTATTTGAAACGAAAGCGGCTACCGTTTTTTTAGAGGTTTTACGAGGTTATAACGTGAAAAGGTGAACCGCCTACTCCGTTTTTATGAAAAAGATCCAAAAGCCCCTTGCTTGAAAGCAAGGGGCAGCAAATCCTGCTCCTTCAATTCCATCGGATGACTGCGGTTGCTTAAACAACATGTGTTGCACTTATATGTTATAGCGGCGGCCCGCCTGCTGCAATCATCAAAAAGACAAAATGTTGGATAGACAACACACTCGTTATATTTTTGTTTTAAGAGGATAGATGGTCTTGCCCATGATACAAAAAGTGGCTAAAATCGGCGTAGCTGCCTTGAAATTGTTGCATGTCGTGGGCGGCAATCCCTACAAAATTCCCTGTAAATCCACCTGATAAAAAGCTGATATTTTGCTTTTCAAAAAGTGGAGTCCAGGTGGGTTCATTCCCGAGATGGTAATAAAATCGTCCTTGGGTTGCATGGACTTCTACGGCCAAATGTATAGGAAGATCCTCCTGAAGTATAATCGCATGGGGAACTAATGTGAATGTATCTGCTTCACATCGCATCATGCGCAGTACTTTCCCTTGTCCCTCTTCATAGCTGACATAGGCATATAGATAATTTTCATCATTTAGATACAGCAGGAGCCCCGCCATTTGCAAATAGCTGACAGGTTGATATTCCAGTGCCGTTTCCACCCGAAAATGATGATCGGTTTGCCGGATGGCAAGCACATGATGATGAAACAGACTTTGAATGGATTCTCCAGCCAGAATTCGAAGATAGCCCGGACGCTGGCTCAGTGAGCACCAACGGTCATCCGCCAGTATGCGCAATGTGTTCCACGTTTTATTTAAAACGGGCCCCTCGAAAAAGTCTTCGAATATAAAGCTGTGCTTCTGCCCTGCCGAGAAATTGGTTCCGATAGGTGCAGGCACTTCGAATTGCGGCGTATGGCCCCCGCCGGTTAATCGCAGCCAGCCTTCATCATTCCAGTACACGTGCTGCAAGGCTGTTTCTCGCCCTAAAATGGCATACTTCCCTTCCAATGGACGAGTACATAAATGAGCCATATACCAATCGCCATCTGGCGTCTGTACAAGACTGCCATGTCCTGCACATTGTAAAGGGAATTCAGGACGATCGCGTGACGTAAGCATCGGGTTATGCGGGTCTACTTCATAAGGCCCGGATAGCTGCTTCGAACGGGCTACGGTTACCGCATGTCCCGTACCCGTTCCACCTTCCGCTGTAATAAGGTAATAATATCCGTTTTGCTTGTAGATATGAGGGGCTTCTGTCTTTTTCAAAGGCGTGCAATCAAAAATTTTCACAGGCTCGCCAATAAGTCGTTGCTGCCTGCTATCGTATTCCTGCATAACAATACCTGAAGATTTATTGCTGTCCAACATGCGGTAATCCCACAATGCATTCAATAGCCATTTACGTCCATCCTCGTCGTGAAATAAAGACGGATCGAATCCACTACTGTTGAGATAAACCGGGTCTGACCATGGGCCATGAATCGCAGGCGCCGTCATCACAAAATTATGAACGTCCTTAAACGGACGTCTGGTGCTCTTCACATCCGTATAGAGCAGATAAAAAAGGTTATCCGCGTAGCTCAGCTGCGGCGCCCAAATGCTGCAATTTTTCGGGTTTCCTTTTAAATCAACCTGATCGGTCAAAATATCTGTACAGTGCTCCCAATGAGCCAAATCTGTGGACTGATACACCCGTACTCCCGGCAGCCACTCAAACGATGACACGACAATATAGTAAGTATCCTCGACTCGTACAATACACGGATCGGGATTAAAGCCTTTTAATATGGGATTTTGGATCATCATGAGAAATTGCTCCTCCTTGCTTCCAAAAAGTGTCTCCAACAAAAACCTGCTCCTTGCTCCACACTTCTGCTCCTGTTTCAAAACAACCCGCCCACCGAACACGCTGCCTACGCAACGAGGCAACATCGGATACACCATACTCCTGATAGCAAACTGTTTTCTCATTTGCAGCATCGTCCCAATTGTCCCAACCCCGTGGATCAATATGTTCGCCCATTTTACAATCCACAAATACGGTCTTGGCATACTCACGCCACGGACGCCCCAAAAATACCGGGGTAATATCAGGCTCTGCGGTTAAGTAGCAATGATTGAATACATAGCCATACGCTTGTCCGTGGGGAGTGGAGGCGGCTGTAACGTAGCTCGTTTGGTTCTCATGATGGCGCAAACTGCGAATTTCGCAATGTTCAAAATAAGCGGTAGCCCCACCAAAAATGAAGTCTACCGTTCCCTCGATATAACATTGCTGATAAAGCTGGCGATAGTGGGCATGATGTTCTTTCAAATGAATGCCGCCAAACTTTAGCCGTTCTTTCGGTGCCGGAGGCAAGGGGCCTGTAAATAATGTATCCTGATGCCCGCGAAAGGTGCAGTTTCTAAAAACCGTTTTATCACAGTGAGCATATACGGCAACAGCCTGTCCAATGGCTTCCCCCTGTCCCGCCGTGTTGGAAATCGTGAGATTTTCCAAAATCAGATGGCTACCGCCTAAAAATAAAGTGGGAGTCGCAAAGGTTCCTATTTCCTCGCCTGCCTCATCCAGCTCCCTGGCATACCGATGCATTCGAATGTCTACCTGTCCGATGCCTATGATATGAAGACACGAACGGTAGATCCGCACCTCCTCCTCGTAGGTACCCGATAAAATATACAGCGTTTCCATTTCGTTAGAAGGCGACTGCTCCAATACAGCAATCGCCTCCTGAATCGTATGAAAATCACAAAAGGATTCTTTCCCTACCAGCATGGTTGCCCCAATCCTTTCATTGGAATTACAGATGTTCTGCTAAAAATGACTGCCACGCCATTCGCATTTCCAAGGTCTCCATATGCCCGCCACCTGCGATCACAGGCTGCCAATGTTCAGGGTGACCTGCTTCCTGGTAAGCTTCCAGCAGTCCTTTCGCCAGATGCTCGACTCCTTCAATAGGACACATTCGGTCATTTTGACCTGTTATGCTCATTCGTGGACGGGGAACAATCCGCTTTTGAATATCCAACGTGGTAAAATGCTTTAGCAAGCCGGGGACATAGGAATAGAAGCCATGGTGATCCAGTCCCCTTTTGGCGATCAGCGTATGGGCATCTACCTGTCCGCAAATATCAATGGTGACCTGTATCCGCTCATCTAACGCTGCCAGCCACCACGCCATCAGACCTCCCATCGACATGCCAATCGTTGCGATGCGGGAAGCATCAACACTCTCTCGCTGGCACATATAGTCCACCAAACGACGGTTATCGTACAGCATCATGCCCCACAGCACCTGGCCCTGCCAGAGCATCTCCTTTACCAGCTCACTTTCGGTTTTGCCCCCACGTTCATTAAAGCCCCACATGTCAATACAACAAGCGCAATAGCCCATGTCTGTCAGGGTTTTGGCAAACGAGGGCTGCTGCAAGTAAGAGCTGCTATGGATAAATTCCTTGCGTCCATTCGTATAATTGCCCCCATGCGAATGGTTGAAAATGACCAATGGAAACGGACTGTTTCCTTGTAGTGGTGTGGCTATATAAGCTGGCACAGGCTCGATTCCGTTTATGTCCAGCAGGAGAGATTCCAGTTGGTATCCCTCTTGCTCCTCTTGCTTTAGCACGGTAGCTGTAACGGGTCGATCTGCCGGAAGATCTCCCAATAATGCTTGCAGCTTATCCACGTGTTCCCTCCTTCCATGCCCCTCCTAAATCAGGATTTTTGCAAAATCCTCAATTAAAAACATTTTGTTCAGAAGGTTGTATCGTCACTTGTTCGATCAGCTTTTCAGGCTGGTTTGTATTTTTCGAATGACAACGGTTGACTTCAACGCCTTCCCCGTTTTCAATATAAAAAGCAGGGCCTTCATGATTCTCAATGGTCACCTGTTGAAAACGGATATCTCTAACATTGCCTAGATAAAAACCACGGTTGTTCATATCTTCGATCCCTGTCATCATGGCAGGACGGCCGGGAATCGCATTTTTCGCCATAGAAATATCAATATTGGAAAATGTAATTTCAGCAATATATTGTTCTGCAAGTCCGTATAAGAATCCAGCAGCCGCATGAACCTGTCGTGCCGTGATATCGGAAAAATGAATCCGTCTAAAGCAAGGCGTTTCATCGGTAATTGGATAGGGATTTTTGTCCCAGACATATTTGTCTTTGCCCCGAGGTCCGCAGAAATAATAGAGATTCAGAATAAATGGACAAATCACATCTTCCATCACAATATTGCTAACGCGAATATCCTCGATGATTCCGCCACGTCCCCGTCTTGATTTCAGGCGGATGCCCCGATCCGTTTGCTTGAACACACAATTGCTGATCGTGACATTACGGATATCTCCACTCATCTCGCTTCCCAGTACGACAGCGCCATGTCCATGCACCATCGTACAGTTGGTAATCGTTATATTTTCACAAGGAATCCTCTCCTGTGTATCTTCGGTTCCTGCTTTGATCGCAATACAATCATCGCCCACATCAATATTGCAGTTACTAATACGAACATTGGAACAGGATTCGGGATTAATGCCATCCGTATTGGGGGAATCCGCCGGGTTAAGAATGGACACATTGTCAATCGTAACGTTATAACAAGCGATAGGGTTTACAGTCCAACTGGGGGAATTTTTCAACATGATATCTTT
Organism: Paenibacillus sp. RC334; assembly: GCF_030034735.1. NCBI lineage: Bacteria > Bacillati > Bacillota > Bacilli > Caryophanales > Paenibacillaceae > Paenibacillus > Paenibacillus sp. RC334. Next base: position 3,590,354 of record NZ_CP125370.1, read on the forward strand.
AATGGTGACCCGCTGACAACGGTCAAAGCTGATTAATTTGGGTCTCGGGTACTGTAACTCCTCGGGATGATTCCGATGCTTTTCCCACCACGGTTGACCATTTCCGTCCAGCGTTCCGCTGCCTGTAACTGAAATATTCTCTAGGTTCTGCCCATAAATACACGACGCATGTACTTCTCGCTGAATGCCTTCCCATCTGGATTCTACTACAGGATAATCAACCAAATCCGTACTGAAGGAAAGAATTGCACCGGGGCTTAAATGCAGCTCAATGTTACTTTTCAGAAAGATTGCGCCTGTCAGATACGTACCCGAGGGAACAAATACCGTTCCTCCCCCGGCATTACTGGCCGCTTCGATCGCAGCCGCAATCGCCCCTGTTGCCAACGTCGTACCATCCTGAGGTGCTCCATAATCTACAATGTTATACATTTGCATCTCGTTCTCTCCTGTCTTCATTTTTTGTGAATACGAAAATGATGTATAGGCTGAACTTAAAAATACACTGGAAAACGGAGTAGGCGGAATGGTGCTGAACAAGCGTCAGCGATGGTAAGCACCATCCGCCTGCGTAGTGGCACTTCATGTACACTGATGTTCAACCTATATCTATATCCTTATTTTTTCGATTTCTTATACGCTTCTTCGTATTCAGTAATAATCTGTGATCCACCGGAATTTTTCCAGTTTTCTACCGCTGCTTTAAATCCGGCTTCATCGGTCTCACCCATAATAAATTTGAACGTAGCATCGGTAATAATTTTTTCGAGCTCAGTTCCTTTTTCATTGGCAGTTACAGAATCCAGAGGAACGGTTGGGTCCAAAACGGCAAATTCGTTATTTTCCTTGATTAATTGATTGGCCAGTTCCTTTTCAGGGTTGGCATCTTTTAACGTGTAAGTTACTTCACTCGGTCTGGAGCTTGCAAACGGCTGTACATCTGCTTGCCACAAATCGGTGTTAATAATTCTGAAAGCTCCTTCATTATCAATGTCATAATGAGTTCCCTTGATACCACCTGTCATGTCCATAAATACTTCTTCATCAATCAAATCATTGACAAATTGAAGTAATCTCTTCAATTGAGCTTCCGTCTTCACCTCGGATTTAGGAAATGCCAGCAAACCGCCAACTCCGCTGCCCTCGGACCAAATGTGATATTTACCGTCTCCATTGGAGATTTTATTTACAGGCACCAATTCAAGCCCCTTTTGCAAGCCTTGTGACAGATTTCTCAAGTTGGTGATATCCACCATTCCCGTATAAATTCCGGTTTTCCCTTGAGCAAATTGCTGCTGCTGATCGGTTTTAGCGGTTACGGCGAAATCCTTCGATATATACCCGTTCTTATATAATTTATTGGAATACTTTATCGTTTCCAAATATTGAGGTGTATCAAATTCCGGCGTAAACTTGCCATTCTCATCTACTTTCCAGCCATTAGGTGTGCCAAAATAAGAGCTTAAGGTTTTAAAGCTGCTGTAGCGCAGATCAGATCTGTCGCCAAAGCCTGTCGTATCCTTTTTGCCATTACCGTCCGGATCATCTTCTGTAAACGCTCTCGCAACTTCGTAAAGCTCATCCAGGGTCGTAGGTACTTTAAGTCCTAAACGATCCAGCCAATCTTTGCGAATAACCAAGCCTGCTCGTGCCAAATTTTTCTGGAATGGAACTCCATACAGAACTCCCTCGATGGAGGCTGCATTTCTAACTTCGGGAGGTATCTTTTTTAAATTGTCATAATCGTCCAAATAACTCCCTACATCCCAGAATAGACCTGATTTCAATGAACTTCGAACTGAAGAATTTGTCATCATCGTAAGAGTCACGATATCCGCCAATTCACCAGACGCCAGCGCTGTAGTGATTCTCTCTTCTTTCGATGCATCAGGAACCCAGTTGAACGTAATCTTGGAATTCGTGTATTTTTCAATTTTGTCCTTAATCGTGTCTGTAGGTGGAGAGGCTGTGTGCAATACATTTAACCAGGTTAATTCCAGCTTTGAATTCGGATCATAGGTTTGGCTGCCTTGATCCTCTGCCCCCTTGTCACCGCAAGCAGCTAAAAAAACACTCATGACCATAAGTACGGCAAGAAGGCCCGATACTCCCTTTTTCATCGATATCCCTTTTTTCATTGTGTTTGCTCCTTTTCTGATCGTATATTCATGCCATATCTTCCTCTTTCACCAGAACCTCTCGCTCTATTTTGCTAAACACCTGATGCGTCATCCACATCACGAGATAACCGATGATACTGGCTCCGGCAAAAGTCAGAATTCCTGGGTACAAGCCTAGAATCAATGTAAAAAGCGCGACAATCGCAACAAAAAGAACAAGTGTATATTGTAAATACGAAAACCCAATCACCACGGACATTCTGATTTTCAGCTTGATCCCTTTCCAATCATAATGAGCCAGTAACGGGAAAATGTACGCCAACGAGATGAGATACAAAAAGGCTCCAATAAGCGTCACTACGCGAACATACCAGGATGAGACATTGACGATATCCACATAGAGCACGTAGCCCACGAGGCTGTAAATCGCTCCAATGATCGCCGCTTCTTTAAAACTTTCTCTAAAGTAACGTACAAACGTGGAGAAAATGGCGACCTCCTCATTCCCCCGAATCCATTGCCTTAAAATACTGAGCATAGCGACAGTAGCAGGTCCCACGCCTATAAATCCCAAGCCCAGGATCGTCGCAACCGTCCATAGCAAATTAAGGTAAACCAGCCGGAGCAAGCGCATGCACCATTTGTTCATGTTTTCTACAAACCGTACCATTCCGCATCCTTCCCGTCGTCATTAGTAAACGCCGTCTTCACCAAATTTCTTGGCCAGTCGATTGGAACCCATGATCAGGATTAATCCCACCACGCCTTTAAAAAGTCCTACCGTCGTACTGAAGCTTAATTGTCCATTCTTTAAGCCTGCTGTATAAATGTAGGTGTCAAATATTTCGGCAACCTCGCGGTTTAATGAGTTCAATAGCAGATACATATGCTCAAAGCCCAAATCCAGCGTGCTGCCGATTTTCAGAATTAACAACGTAATAATGACTGGGCGAATCGCAGGCAAGGTAACATGCCATGTTTTTCGGAGACGTCCGGCACCGTCCATTTCTGCTGCCTCATACAGTTGCGTATCCACGACTGTAATCGCCGATAAATAAATGATGGTAGACCAGCCGAGTTCCTTCCAGATCACTTGCCCCATATAAACGGTACGCAACCATTCCGGGGAAGTTAAGAAGCTGATCTTCTCACCGCCTAGTGCAGCAATCATTTCATTCAGTACCCCGCCGTCTACGGTTAAAAATACATAAGAAATCGAAACAATGATGACCCATGACATAAAGTGCGGGATGTAGATAATCGTTTGGATGATATTTTTAAAAACAAGCTTCCTTACCTCATTCAGCATCAATGCCAAAATGATCGGTAATGGAAAGAAGATCACAATGTTGAGCGCAAACAAAACCAGGGTGTTACGTAATAGCATGAAAAACGTGGGCTCGGTAAATAAACGAATGAAATGCTTCATTCCTACCCACGAGCTGCCCGTGATTCCCAAAAAGGCTTGATAATCCTGAAACGCAATGACCAAGCCGCCCATAGGGAAATACTTAAAAATAATGAAGTACACCAGCCCGGGTAAAACCATCAGATACAGCAACTTATGTTTTTGCATACGTAAAAGATTTTCCGTCGTTCTGTTGTTCTTTTTCTTTTTCATATTCGGTTTCATGTTCGGTGCGGGGACACTTGAAACTTTCATTAGCTCGACCTCCTTCAAACGTTCCTGTATACGTTTTCAAGAGTACGTGATTTTTGGCATTACGCATATAATCATCAAATGATAGCGTTTACAAAACCTTATATACCGCCTATTTTCCGGATTTTCACCTTACCTAATGATTACTACACAACCTAATGATTACCCTCTTTTTTCCATGCTTAGGAGAACACCTCAAGATTTGATTATATACGGAATTCCGCCCTCTTGGTACAGTTTACATGTAAACGATTACGAGGAGGTCAATCACTTGGTGCAAAAATCACTAAAAAAAGAATCGCTGGGCAGTCGTATTTTTACCATCGTAAATAGTACATTATTAATTCTCATTGCCCTCACTTGTCTCTTGCCTTTTCTGAATATCATCGCCAGCTCTTTTGCCTCAACCCAAGAAGTGGTAGCTAAAAAATTCATTTTGTTCCCTGTCACTTTTTCCCTGGATGCATATCGGTATATCCTGTCGACCCCAACGATTTTCAGAGGACTAGGGGTTTCGATCGGAGTGACTGTAGTCGGTACCGTGGTGAGTATGATCTTTACTGCTTTTATGGCGTACGGATTATCCCGAAGATATCTGCTTGGCCGAAATACGATTAACTTCATTGTCGTGTTTTCCATGTTGTTTAGCGGGGGGATGATTCCAACTTTCCTGGTTGTAAAAAGCATGGGGCTCATCAATTCGTATTGGTCTCTGATCCTTCCCGTGGCCATTAATGCATTTAACCTGATTATTATGCGTAACTTTTTTCAGGCGCTACCGGATGATCTGGAGGAATCGGCCAAGATGGATGGGTGTAACGATTTTGGCATCTTCTTTAAAATTATGCTGCCGTTAGCTATGCCCTCTATTGCAACTATTTCACTTTTCTACGCGGTAGCCTACTGGAATACGTATATGCATGCCATTCTCTATATTAATGATTCCGCCAAATGGCCTATTCAGGTCTTGCTTCGCCAAATTGTAATCGTTTCCAGTGGTATGCAGGCAGAAGGAACCTCTGTGGATGTCATCCCACCTGCGCAGACGATTAAGATGGCGGTCATTGTGGTTGCAACCGTTCCTATGCTAATCGTGTATCCATTTGTGCAAAAACACTTTGTCAAAGGAGCATTATTAGGGGCGGTAAAAGGATAAACTGCCCCTTGATTGCTAGTGAAGTTCATTTTAATTCGCTTGCTTCATCTTACGGTATGCTCCGGGCGTGACCTGCTCCTTCTTCCGAAACGAGCGGATAAAGTTCTGCGGATTATGATATTGCAATCGCTCGGCGATTTCTTTAATCGTCATATCCGTCTCAATGAGCCACTTTTTGCCCATTTGCAGCCGGTAGCCCATTAGATACTCACTGAACGTCGTACCGTATTCTTTTTTGAAAATACTGCTTAAATAATTGGGATTGTAATGAAGACGGTCCCCAATGAGCTCCAGTGACAATTCCTGGTCATATTCAGCCCGGATAATGGCGGCAATTTTCTCGGAGAGACAGCGGAATTGCTGGTTCGTCTTCTCCTTCATACTTTTTACCATAGGGGAAATGACTTGCTCCACCAGCATACGCTCGATCTCTTCCGGATTACGAATGTCCAGCAGACGATGGTACAACGCATGATTGTTCTGCGTCAGCAACACTTCGATCCCTAGCAGCTGCTCCAATTGAATGAGGTTATTCACAAACCGCACCAACAGCACCTCAAAGTTCATGGAATGATTGTTCTTTGTCATTATTTCAGTCAATAAGGAATGTACGGTAAGTCGTACTCGCTCTTCATCTCCTATTCGAATGGCGTCAAACAGCTGCGATTCCATTTCCGTCGGATAATGAAGCAGCACCGGGCCTGAAATGACTGTGGAAATGTCTTCGTAAAATATAATGGATTCTTTGCCTAAGTTTAAACGGTGGTGCAAGGCTTGCTTACTCATCTCACAGGCTTCCTTGCTTTCTAACAAATTGTCATACGATTTACTAATGCCGATACTGATGGATACATTCAAATACTCTTTTACGGTTCGAATCAAAAGGGTGGCATCATCCAGCACTTGCTTGTTTATTTCCTGTTCATTCTTTCCTGTAAACATTAAAATGGTCGCCTGGATGTCATCGTTCAAAATGATGGGAAGCATTCGCTGCTGCTCTGGAATGGTTTCTTCTACGATTTTGTTAATAGCCAGCAGTAAAATGTCCTTATCCGAGGGCTCCCGATCTCCCAGATTATCCAGTTGAATCAACAGGGTAATATACATTTGGTTCTCCAGTTGCGGATAGCCCAAACGTGGCATTTTTCGTGCCAATTCCTCGGCTGAAATCCGCCTGCGAAACAGGTTAAGGATCAATTGGGTTTCAAGCTGTGGCATTTCGGACTGAATGAGGCTTTCCAGGCTTTCCTTTTCCGTTACAATGCTGTCAATGGAATCAATAATCCAGTCAATTTCATTTTTGGAAGGCTCATTTTTGAACGAAAAATTAGGATTTTTAGGCAGGCTGCGTTTAATTTGCTGGAATGGCTTTGTAAAATAGACGGCTATGATATACGCCACCACCACAATCAAGAGTGTGAGTACAAGTACCATCGTGATGATCCCGAATTTGGTCGTTTGGAATGCATTCGAAATCTCCTTTTTATCTAATATCGTTAAATACGTCCAGTTGTTATAAGCAGACTTGGCATAAATGACTTGCTGAGCAGGCTGATGCTTCGTTTTTTCCAGTGTCAACATGCCTGAATTGTCGGGTGTAGCCGTAGCCTCTGAAATGTGCTGGAGCTGCTGGGTGGTCAATAATTGTTCAACGGGCTCGGTTTCGTACATTAAATCGCCTTGTTTATTCAGAATAAAAACGGCCATGTGATCCTCTGCTTGAATTGTACGATTTAACGTTTGCAACGAAATATCCGACAGCGCAATGGCTTGCTTCTTTTTGGAGAATACAGGCAAAGTATTTACAAAGCGGATTCCCTTGTCTGTTTTAATCCAGAATAGCCCCTTATCCTGATGGTCGATATAGGTTTTAAATAGCTTCTCCCGTTCTGTTTTCGTCAAATAGGACAGGCTTCCATTGGATATTTTCCAATTCTGATCCAGGCTAATCAGTGAGTATTCCGTTCCTTCTAATCCCATCGTAGCAATATAATTGAGTTGCGAATTCACATTCCGATACGCTACAAAATCTTTTTCTGTAATGGGATGTTTTACGACTTCATCAAATGAACTGGTCGTACTATACGTATTAAAAGCATATTCAATCGTTTGGATTTTCTGCTCCAGACTGTTTTTGATCTGCGTCATGTAGCTTTGTTTACTGTTGGAAACTCTTTCCACAACTGAGCTAATTGTTGTAAAATAGATGTAGCTGCCGAAGCTGGCCACCAACCCTATTCCCAAAACCAGAATCGTAATAAAAATGGTATAGAACATCCTGCCTTTTTTCATTGCGCTCCCCCTTTGGTTCTTTGCATCATACCAAAATTATAGCGCTTTCATAACAAGGTTTAAATCATTTTTTTCACGTGTGCATTTATTTAAAAAACAAACCTGAGCTTAAGCCCACTCTTCAAACAGAAATGTTAAATACCATTACATCCGTCCCATCCCGTTTTATGTTCATCTGGATTAGCTTGCAGAATTTAAAAAAGGAATTTGGAGGTACCTTATGTTACACGTTGTTAGTCATAAAGAACAGATTGTAAAAAAAGAATTTCCGGCAGACACTTCCTTTCTCTCCCTCTATCCAGCAGTGGCCCATGAAGCTCGGCCTTTTATATTGGTACTGCCCGGCGGTGGCTACGAGCACTTGGCTTCACATGAGGGAGAACCCATAGCTCGGTGGTTGAATGATTTAGGTATTCATGCAGGTGTGCTGCATTATCAAGTCGGAGACTTTGAGGTCGATTCCTTGTTGGAGGATGTGGAACATGCCCTGAGGTGGATTCGACAAACGCCCAAAGACTGGCAAGTGATCCCGGAGCAAGTCGGTCTGGTTGGATTTTCAGCAGGCGGGCACTTGGCCTCCATCGTCGCCACCAGAGGGGCGGAAAAACCCGATCTTCTGCTGTTGGGCTACCCCGTGATTTCGTTTCATGATGCTTATACGCATATCGGAAGCCGCACTCATTTTTTAGGTGAACAGCCGACACAGGAGCAACTTGACGCCTTTTCATCCGATCAACAAGTGACTTCACAGACCCCTCCAACTTTTATTTGGACAACAGCTAATGACGCCACTGTTCCGGTCGAAAACAGCTTGTTGCTAGCTTCCGCATTATCCAGAGAAGGCATTTCATTTGAGCTGCATGTGTTTGAGGAAGGGCGCCACGGCTTGGGACTGGCTGAAGATAACCGCGAATGCCAGCAATGGCTCGCTCTTGCGGAAAAGTGGCTCCAAAAACATAGCTATGTTACGGAAGGACAGCGGATCACATCCAGGCTGTTTATCGCTGGTGACTCCACCGCAGCCCAAAAAGGAGCTACCGAAAAACCGATGACAGGCTGGGGCGAACACTTGCAGAGTTATTTTGACCCGTCTGTTCAAGTGAACAATCGTGCGGTTAATGGACGAAGCACTAAATCTTTTATAGCGGAAGGTCGATTGTCTCATATTGAAAAGGATTTTCGAGCCGGCGATTATCTGTTTATTCAATTTGGACACAACGATGAGAAGAAAGAAGATCCCACCCGCTATACCGATCCTGACGGGGACTACCGTCAAAACCTAATTCAATGTATCGAGTCTGCTCGGGAGCGTGGTGGAATCCCAGTACTGTTAACCTCTGTAAGCCGCCGCCGCTTTACCGCAAACGGAGAACCCGATCCGCTTGCTGTGGGTGCTTATCCCGCAGCGATGAGACGAGTAGCCGAGGAAACACGGACACCCCTGCTCGATATTTTTAAAGCCTCTCAGCAGCTTTATCGTACCCTGGGAGAAGAAGAATCCAAGCAGCTATTTATGCATTTACCTGAAAAAGTGCATCCGAATTACCCCGCTGGCGTAACGGATAATACTCATTTTTCTGATGAAGGAGCGCGTCAGATCGCTAAATTGGTCGCTGAAGCAATTAGCCAATGTGCGGAATTGCACGCCTTAAAGCAGCTCATGCGCATGAAAGGAACGAATCAAGACAGCGGTGAGAGACTTGCACACCAACTTGTCAACTGATATCAAGTACTAAAAAGATACAAACACGAAAAACGGACTTAGGGCTAATCACTCTGACGTCCGTTTTTTATTCCGTGTGGGTCAAAGACTATACAGCTATGGAGAATAGTTCAAAAGTACGGTAAGTTAAAAAGCAAATACTTGAATTGTTATATTTTAATTCTTTTGTATTTTATAGGGCTTTAGAATCGTTTTATTGTATTATTTTGACAACATTTTTCGAATGAAGTGAAATCAACAATTTTACATGGTATATTTTAGGAGCTCATATCATACATCAGGAGGAATTTTTATGAATACTAAGAAAATATTATTATCAACGGTCATGTCTTTGGGGCTCATTGGTAGTATCATCGTCCCTAGTGCGTCCGCAGCAGTAGGTCCTTCACCGATAATTACGCCTATTGTAGAAGCTAACGGAGTATACTACAGAACTGCTACGTTACCGCGAAATTATTCCTATGCGCTGTCAAATTATCCGGGGGATACTTATAAAGTGGCAAGTGGAAATGTGACAGTCTCCGCTTCTGGCGTGGTAACAACCACTACTGCAACAACCGCAAGAGTCGAAATTTATGGCGGTAACGGTAAATTGAGAATGGTGTACACTGTTAAGGTGCTCTAAGATTGGAGTAAGTGTTCCTGGGAATGTAGAATCAACGATCATTATCAAAAATGGTGAATCAGTGGGGAGTATTTAAGGCCCTTTTTAAGCGATTTTGAAAATATCAAAAGAAGCACTGTCCGTTTATTAGGGCAGTGCTTCTTTAATGGGGCAATAAGAACTCATATTCTATTTTATCAGTGGAACCCTTTATTAGTTTTCATTGAACTCACAGACTCATGAGAAGTTTTATTTAAATACTCCTCGAATTGAGTGCCACATGCTCAAACGTCCTCTTTTCTAAACTTTCGTGAGATCAATAAAAATACTCCGAATGTCCACTGGCTCCAACAATATTTATTATGTACGGACAGATATAATTTCTTCTAGCTTTACCCAACTGAAATCATCCTCATTCCTCCAATTTCCAACATTTGCTGCGGTGGTTGATGAGATACATACCGTTAAGCTGTCCGTTCTCAACGGAAGCGACCTATGATAAGCTTAGCTTATCATAATTTACTAAATAATAGATATTGGATATTTCATTAAAGGGCAGGATTGTTGAATGGAAAGGATGATCATTTATGAGCGATTTTAAAATAATAGAGGGGCATTTCAACTCTTTTCAAAACTTCGTAAATGCTATAAACGAAAAATCTAAAAAGCAATCTACTTTGCTGATTGGGATAGATGGTTGTGGTGGTTCTGGTAAAAGTACATTCGCATACAAGTTAAAAGAAGAACTAACTAACTCAACTATTGTTCACAAGGATAATTTTTATCTCTCCTCCTCTAACATTTTAAATACACATCCCTCAAAAAAACCTATCGGTGCTGATTATGATTGGAGACGTCTTTTAAATCAGGTACTGGAGCCAATAAGAAATGAAAAGGATGGGCATTATCAACGGTATGATTGGGAGACGGATAAGCTAGCGGAATGGCATACTGTTCCTGCTGGTGGCATTGTCATAATCGAAGGAGTATATTCCATTCGAAAGGAACTGGAGGATAAATATGACTTCAAAATTTGGGTTGATTGTCCACGAGAAATTAGGCTTTCAAGAGGTCTTGAAAGAGACGGAGAGTGTGCTCGTGGGATGTGGGAAGATAATTGGATGATTTCAGAAGACATTTATGTAGAAGCTCATAAACCCTTTAAAAGAGCAGACCTCGTTATTAGTGGAGCTTTATAAATTTCTTATTCAAAGAATGAAACAGGGCACCTCCATACATAAAGGTTCTCTTGTTTCTTAGTTTAACGATCATCACAGGCTAAGTTTTAAGGCGAAGAATTTACGTCATTATAAATGAGCTTATAGATAGTGTCCTATCTGCTCAGCGAAAGAAGATATAAAACAACAAAAAAACCCTTGCTACGCAAGGGTTTTTGAGGAAATGGGCCCTGAGGGACTCGAACCCCCGACCAATCGGTTATGAGCCGACCGCTCTAACCAACTGAGCTAAGGGCCCTCAAAAAAATATGTATATTCACGCTACATTTACATAAAACAGCGGCGTTAATTAATATACAACATTTTCTTGTGTTTCGTCAATAGTTTCTCAAAAAAATATTTTTTTCGGATTCATTTTTCATAAAAAACTAAGGAATAAATCGAACTCCGTAACGTCCTTTACGCGAGCGGTACACCTCCACTGCGCGAGGATCGTTGTAGCCGTACATCCAGCCGTCGTGCTCCAGCCTTTTTGCCAGACAACCTGCCTGAAATTTGGTCGTGTACAGTCTGCCGTAGTAAATCCAATACATCCGAACTCCCTCTTTTCACATGATGGTAGAAGTTAGTGTAACCGGATCGAATTCGAATTACACGGCCTGCATCATAACAATCTGCAACGAGTATGAGTCGCTTTAATAAATGGCCCCGTTACACTTTATATGCTAAGCCTTATTTGCCAAAGGAGGCCGGGTCCTGACGCCACGAACGCAGCAGCTCCAGTTCTTCCTCCTGAATCGTTCCCTCACGCAAGGCAACGTCCATCAGGGCCGTGTAATTGGACAAGCTTTGCAGCTTCACACCTGCTTCTGCAAAGGCTTGAGTCGCTTTATCAAGCTGGTAGCTGAAAATAGCGAGTACAGCTAACGGCTGGGCGCCTGCTTGCTCTACGGCCTGCGCTGCTTTGATGGAGCTGCCACCAGTAGAGATGAGATCCTCGATAACAATAACCTTTTGTCCCTCACTAATCCGACCTTCGATCTGGTTCTCTTTGCCGTGTCCTTTGGCTTTGTCCCTTACATACGCCATCGGCAGATTAAGCTTTTGCGCCACCCAGGCAGCATGAGGAATCCCCGCTGTAGCCGTGCCTGCTATGACTTCGGTTTCAGGGTATTGCTCACGGATCACAGCAGCGAACGAATCAGCGATCAGCTCGCGCACCTCCGGATAGGACATAGTCAGGCGATTGTCACAGTAGATAGGTGATTTAATGCCGGATGTCCATGTAAAAGGCTGCTGCGGACGCAGCGCTACCGCCTGAATTCGTAACAGATGGGATGCAATTTGCTCGGGGATATTATTTAATGTAGTCATACTTGGTTCATCTCCTCAATAATGTGTTCCGCTGCGGCACGCGGGTCTAATGCAGCCGTAATGGGGCGTCCAACGACGATGTAGCTGCTACCTTGGGCGATGGCTTGCCCAGGTGTCACTACACGTGACTGGTCGCCTGTAGCGCTGCCTGCCGGACGTATGCCAGGGGTAATCGTCTTGAAGTCCGCCCCGCATACAGCGCGGATCGCAGGCACTTCCAACGGGGATGCCACTACTCCGTCCAATCCTGCCTCACGGGTCAGTTGTGCGTATCGAACGACCACATCCTGTACTGTACCGGGAATGCCTATCTCCTTATTCATGGTTGTCTGGTCCATACTGGTCAACTGTGTAACTGCTATAATGAGCGGCATAGCAAGTGAACTGTCTGCCAAAACAGCGGCTTCGGCCCCAGCCTTGGCGGCTGCCATCATATTTCGCCCTCCGGCAGCATGTACGTTGAACATATCCACACCCAGGCGGGTGATGCTCTCCGCACCTCCCCGTACGGTGTTGGGGATATCATGCATTTTCAAATCCAGAAATACGGAGTATCCTCTCGACTTTAGCTGCTCTACAAAAGCTGGCCCTGCGCTATAAAACAGCTGCATGCCTACTTTTATATAACAGGGAATACCCTCCAGCTGTTGAATGAGCCGCTCCGCCTGCTGCGCATCCGGATAATCTAACGCGACCATCAGCCGTCCTGCCATCTGCTGAAATGCTTCGTTCATCGTCCTGCATCCCCTTTTCACGTCAATTCGGGTATATTTGCCCGTGATAAAGGACATCCGTCAGCCGAAGCTGATGAATGTCCTTTCCTGTACTACTTATTTCTCATCTTCTATTCGTATCGCGTTAGTGGCTCAAAACCGGCATGGATTCGGATGTAAAGTTAATCGTCTCCAGCATTCTCAGCAAAGCGCGTACGGTATCCAGCGAGGTCATGCAGACGATGCCGTTCTCAACCGCTTCACGGCGGATACGGAATCCATCACGCTCTGGCGTTTTCCCCTTGGTCAGCGTATTAAAGACGAAGTTGGCTTCACCCGTGCGGATCATATCCAGGATGTTCGGGGTACCCTCGCTCAGCTTGTTGATCGTCTTCACTGGAATGTTAGCCTGCTCCAGCGCAGCTGCCGTTCCACCTGTTGCAATAATTTTGTAGCCCAGTCTGTAAAAGCCCTGCATCAGCTCGACTGCTTCTTCTTTGTCCTTATCCGCCACCGTGATGATGATCGCTCCGGTAGATGGGATTTTCATACCAGCACCCACGAGTCCTTTGTACAGCGCTTTGGCGTACTGAATGTCGCGTCCCATCACTTCACCCGTCGATTTCATTTCCGGCCCCAGTGTCGGCTCTACACGGCGCAGCTTGGCAAAAGAGAATACCGGAACCTTGACCGAGACATAATTACTTTCAGGCCATAGCCCTTCTGTATAGCCCGCATCCTTGAGCTTGCCGCCCAAAATGGCCTGTGTTGCCAGATTCGCCATCGGGATATTCGTGACTTTGCTCAGGAAAGGAACCGTCCGCGAGGAACGCGGGTTGACCTCGATCACATACACCTCATCTTGATGAATGACGAACTGGATGTTTACCAGACCAATCGTTTTCAATTCCTTGGCGATGCTGATCGTGATTTCCACGATTTTTTGCTTCAACTCGTCGGACAAGTGCTGCGGCGGATACACCGCGATAGAGTCACCTGAGTGAACCCCAGCCCGTTCCACATGCTCCATAATGCCCGGCACCAGTACCGTATCGCCGTCACAGATGGCGTCAACCTCAACTTCTTTGCCCAGCATGTAACGATCGATCAGCACCGGGTGTTCAGGGTTGATTTTAACGGCTTCTTCCATGTAGCGCAGCAATTCCGCATCGGAGTATACAATCTCCATCGCACGTCCGCCGAGGACGTAGGATGGACGCACCAGCACCGGGTAGCCCAGCGCCTGCGCAGTTCCTACCGCTTCATCTACCGAGATGACCGTGTTGCCTTTAGGCTGTGCAATAGCCAGACGTGATAGCAACCGCTCAAACTTTTTCCGATCTTCCGCTTCGTCGATACTTTCCAGACTCGTACCCAAAATGTTCACGCCTGCCGCACTAAGCGGAGCAGCGAGATTAATGGCCGTTTGACCGCCGAACTGGACGATAACGCCAATCGGTTTTTCCTGCTCGATGACATTCATAACATCCTCGAAGAAAAGCGGCTCAAAGTAGAGACGGTCGGATGTGTTAAAATCCGTAGATACCGTTTCTGGGTTGTTATTGATAATTACTGCTTCGTAGCCCGCTTTTTGAATGGCCCATACCGCATGTACAGTGGAGTAATCAAATTCAATCCCTTGCCCGATCCGAATCGGCCCGGAGCCGAGCACGATGACTTTCTCTTTATTGGATGGAATCACTTCGTTTTCCACCTCATAAGAGGAGTAGTAGTACGGCGTTGTAGCTTCAAACTCGGCTGCGCATGTATCTACCATTTTATAGACCGGGCGCAGGTTGTGACTCAGACGGAACTCACGTACCTCGCGCTCGGTTGTCATGCTGCCACCCGGTTGGCCCAGACTGCGAACCTCGGCGATGGAGCGGTCCGTAAAGCCATTACGTTTGGCCTGATAGAGTGTTTCGTAGGTCAGTTCAGACTCTTCAGCCATTTTAGCTTCGAACTTGACGATGCCCTCTACCTTGTCAAGGAACCACCAGTCAATTTTCGTTAAATCCTGAATTTCCTGCTGCTCCCAGCCACGACGGAATGCCTCAGCTACCAGGAACAAGCGCTCATCATCTGCTTTAATCAGGCGCTCCGTGAGCACCTCATCCGACAGTTGATCGGCTCCCTTAAGATGCAGACGGTGTACACCGATTTCCAGCGACCGTACCGCTTTGTGGATGGACTCTTCGAACGTGCGACCGATAGCCATCACTTCGCCAGTTGCTTTCATTTGCGTGCCCAGCTTGCGATTGGCAGAAATGAATTTATCGAACGGCCAGCGCGGTATTTTGCTCACGATGTAATCCAGTGTCGGCTCAAAGCAAGCATACGTTTGTCCCGTTACCGGGTTCACGATTTCATCCAGCGTGTAGCCCAGCGCGATTTTGGCAGCCATTTTGGCAATTGGATATCCAGTCGCCTTGGATGCCAGCGCTGAGGAACGACTCACCCGCGGATTTACTTCAATGACATAGTATTGATAGCTGTGTGGATCAAGCGCAAACTGCACATTACATCCGCCTTCAATATTGAGAGCGCGGATAATTTTCAGGGAAGCGGAGCGCAGCATCTGGTACTCTCGATCTGACAGCGTCTGACTCGGCGCTACAACGATACTGTCGCCAGTATGTACGCCGACCGGATCAAAGTTTTCCATGTTGCAGACAACGATACAGTTATCATTGCCGTCACGCATGACTTCATACTCGACTTCCTTCATGCCTGCGATGCTCTTTTCCACCAAACATTGTCCAATTGGACTGTAACGCAAGCCAGAGCTTACCGTCTCACGCAGTTCTTCTTCGTTCACACAGATCCCGCCGCCTGTTCCACCCAGCGTATAAGCCGGGCGAACAATAATCGGATAACCGATTTCGTTAGCAAAATCCAGCGATTCCTCTAACGTTGTAACAATGACGCTCTGAGGTACAGGCTGTTCCAGCTCACGCATCAAATCGCGGAACAAGTCACGGTCTTCGGCTTTTTCAATCGAAGTCAGCTGTGTTCCCAGCAGCTTGACGTTTTCACGCTCCAGCACTCCGGCACGAGCCAGCTCCACCGCCATATTCAGTCCTGTTTGTCCTCCCAGTGTAGGAAGCAGGCCATCCGGACGCTCTTGACGGATAATTTGTGTTACAAAATCAAGTGTAATCGGCTCGATGTATACTTTGTCCGCCATGTTCGTGTCTGTCATGATGGTTGCCGGGTTACTGTTGATCAGCACTACCTCGACGCCTTCTTCTTTGAGCGCTTGACAGGCTTGTGTACCAGCGTAGTCGAATTCCGCAGCCTGACCAATCACGATAGGACCGGAACCAATTACGAGTATTTTTTTAAGTTCTGTATTTTTCGGCATATTAGCGCTCTCCTCTCACTGCGGCGGCGATAGCAGCCTGACGCGGTTGCTTTGGATGATTTCTTTTGTGCTCACGGATCATGTCCAGAAAGCGGTCAAACAAGTAGCCGTTATCGTAAGGTCCAGGCGCAGCCTCCGGATGATATTGCACCGAAAACGCGGGATACTTGGTATGCTTAAGACCTTCAATCGTTTTATCGTTGTTATTAATATGCGTCACTTCAAGCTCGGTTCCTTTGATCGAACCCTCATTCACGGTGTAGCCGTGATTTTGTGAAGTGATGAAGCAGCGTCCGCTCTCCAGTTCCTTCACAGGATGGTTACCGCCACGATGACCGAATTTCAGTTTCTCCGTATCCGCTCCCGAAGCTAAGGCAAACAGCTGGTGTCCCAAGCAAATTCCGAAGATCGGATATTCCCCTAGCAGTTCAGCCACCGTGCGTACGGCATGCGGTACGTCTTTGGGATCTCCAGGGCCATTGGACAACTGAATTCCGTCCGGGTCCAAGCGGCGAATTTCCTCTGCCGTTGTATCATGCGGAACCACTACTACGTCGCAATCCCTTTTATTCAGTTCACGCAAGATACCGCTCTTAGCGCCATAGTCAATCAGTACGATTCGCTCCCCGTTGCCAGGGCTGCTATACGGATGAGGCGTTGAGGTCAATGGAACCTGATTACGCAGTTCTTCAATCGTCAGGTCAGCCATCATTTCTTTCAGTTCTTCCACAGGCTGAGTGCCCGTCGTCAAAATGCCCTTCATCGTGCCGTGATGGCGAATAATCCGGGTAAGCATGCGGGTATCGATGTCGCTAATGCCAATGATGCCATATTCCTTCAGCAAATCGTCCACGCTGTATTGGGCACGCCAGTTACTTGGCACCGGCTCGTAACGTCGAACAGCAAAGCCATGCACATAAGGCCGTACCGATTCAAAGTCATCCCGAGTAATTCCGTAATTGCCAATCAGCGGGTAAGTCATCGTTACGATTTGTCCGCAATAAGAGGGATCGGTCAGCACCTCTTGGTAGCCTGTAATCCCTGTGTTGAAAACGACCTCGCCTGTTTTTTCACCGTCCGCACCAAATGCTGTGCCTGTAAACAGCGTGCCGTCCTGAAGCAACAATCTTGCCTGCATCCCGTCTCACTCCTCTGTATGATTTCCTGCTATAAGGTTCTATTTTTTTAGTGGTTTATATTTATTTCACTTCGTCAGCAGACCATACCAGTCTGCCGTCTACCCAAGTTTTCACAGGCCAGCCTTTAAGTTTCCAGCCTGTAAAAGGAGTGTTGCGTCCTTTGCTGGCAAATGTTTGCGGATCAACCGCCTGCTCCTGCTCCAGATCAATCATGGTCAGGTCAGCGGGTGCTCCTTCTTCTAGACGCCCTGTGTCGAGGCGGAAGACACGTGCCGGGTCAGCAGTCATGCGCCGTACCAGAAAGTCGAGCGTCCATTGTCCAGTAGCTACAAATTTCGTGTACAGCAGCGGAAAAGCCGTTTCGAAGCCAACAATACCAAAAGGCGCCAGTTCCAATCCTTTTGCCTTCTCTTCTTCGCTGTGTGCCGCATGGTCGGTTACGATGATGTCGATCGTCCCGTCCTCCAGTCCCTCGATGCAGGCCTGCACATCACGCGGGGAGCGCAGCGGAGGATTCATTTTCCAATTCGCGTCCAGCCCCGGAATGTCTTCATCCGACAATACCAAATGGTGGGGACATACCTCAGCCGTTACCTTGATGCCAAAAGATTTCGCGTGGCGGATCAACCGCACTGACTGCTCCGTGCTAACATGGCATACATGATAGTGTGCCCCGGTTGCCTCGGATAGTAAAATGTCCCGTCCGACGTGAATCGCTTCGGATTCGTTCGGAATGCCTTTAAGTCCGTGACGCTTGGCAAATTCGCCGTCTGTCACCGCTGCTCCTTCAACAAGCGTGTTATCTTCGCAGTGAGCAATAACCGGCATATCCAGCGCTTTGGCCCGCGCCATGGCGTCCTTCATCATTTGCGCGCTTTGCACTCCGACACCGTCGTCAGTAAAACCAATTGCGCCTGCTGCTTTGAGCGCTTCAAAGTCCGTCAGCTCCCGTCCCAGCTCGTTTTTCGTAATGGCTGCGTAAGGAAGTACCTTGGCAAGCCCGGTGTCCTGCCCCTTTTTCAGTACCAGCTGAACCGTATCCGCATTGTCTGTCACCGGGCGTGTGTTCGGCATGCAGGCAATCGTCGTAAATCCACCTTTCACCGCCGCACGGCTGCCCGTTTCAATCGTTTCTTTATATTCAAAGCCAGGTTCTCTCAGATGCACATGCATGTCGATCAAACCGGGAATTACCAGCTTGCCTTGGGCATCGATTTTTTCGACTTGGCTCTCCTGCTCGGATGTCCCTTCTTCCACGAGTAGACTAACTCCAGCGTCCGCATTTACGATTGCTAGGATTTTTCCGTCCGCGATCAGAATAGATTTCAGTTCAGCTTCGCCCTGCTCGTTCAATACGCTTGCGTTCATAATTAATTGGTTCATGTAAAAAGTTCCTCCGCTCAGGTTTTCTGCAACTTTAGCCGCTGCTTGTTATGCTTTGCTTTAACCGTTACCAATGCTAATTCCGTGATCCTGCTGACAGTTTCTACAGCTTCATTGCCCGTTCCATAACCGCCATGCGGATTGGAACCCCGTTTGCCATCTGCGGGAAAATCCGTGATTGCTCGCTTTCCACGACTGCACTGTCGATTTCCACATTCCGGTTCACTGGAGCCGGATGCATAATGATCGTTCCGGGTTTAAGATTAGCTGCTCTTTGCTCTGTCAAGCCGTACTGCTCGCGATACTCATCCGCTGAGCGCAGCATTCCTTCGGCGTGCCGTTCCAGCTGTACCCGAAGCATCATAACCACGTCTGCCTGCAATGCCTCTTGCATAGGTACATATGGAGCGTGCGCCGCAAGATCAGATGCCTGCATATTGTCCGGCGCGCAGAAGCTAACCTGAGCTCCAAATTTTTGCAAGGCCCACAGATTCGAGCGAGCCACACGGCTGTGCAGAATGTCTCCAATGATGGATACCCGCAAGCCTTTTAGCTCGCCGAAAGTTTTGCGCATCGTGTATAGGTCCAGCAACGCCTGCGTAGGATGCTCGTTGTTGCCATCACCGGCGTTCACCAGTGGAACACTGACCTTCTCAGCAAGCTCTTGCAGCACTCCGGCCGGCTTAAGCCGAATGACTCCTGCGTCGATTCCCATGGATTCAAGCGTGCGTACCGTGTCGTAGATGGATTCCCCTTTTTCTACACTGGAGGCCGCAGCGGAAAAGTTCAAAACCTGAGCGCCTAAGCGTTTTTCCGCCATTTCAAAAGAAAAGCGGGTGCGGGTGCTGTTTTCAAAAAACATGTTAGCCGCAAAGCGTGATTGTAGCACTGGAACCAGCTTTTCCGGCTGTGATTCCCAATAATGAGCACGATCCAGAATGGACTCGATTTCATTTCGGCTAAGTTCTTTTAATCCGAGCAGGCTACGTTCTCTAAGTTGACTGGTTGTTGTAATCATGCCTGTTCCCCCCGGTTCTGATTGATCGTCACTTCGTCCTTACCGTCCGTCTCCTGAAGCGCAACTACGATTTCCTCGGATTTGGAGGTCGGGATGTTCTTGCCGATGTAATCTGGACGAATCGGAAGCTCACGGTGTCCGCGATCTGCCAGCACCGCCAGCTGGATCATTTGCGGTCGTCCGCAGTGCATCAATGCGTCCATCGCCGCGCGAATGGTACGGCCTGTGTACAGCACATCGTCGAAGAGAATGACTTTCTTATCATGAACCGATACGTCAGCGGGATTCATCAAAAGCTCTTTTCCATTTCCCTTGGCTTCGGCATTGTTCCCCCGGTCATCACGGTAAGCTGTGACATCCAGCTCCCCCCATGGAATCGGAGCGCCCTCAATTTCAGCGATTTTTGCAGCGAGACGCTGCGCCAGATGAACCCCTCGCGTTCGAATCCCTACCAGCACACAATTGTCAATGCCTTTGTTTTTTTCCAAAATTTCATGTGCAATCCGTGTCAAAGCCCGGCGAATCGCAATTTCATCCATCAGTACATGTGTTTCATGACTCATGCTTCCAGCCTCCTCAGGTTATGTTCCCTTCAGACCTGGTCCCGTGTTCGGATACAAAAAAGACTCCTTGCCCAAGTTTGGCAAGGAGTCTCGTATGAACAGTCTTCCACCGTTCTCCGATCTCTCGGATACACTGAAGACATGCCGCCGCAGCGGATGCACTGATCAGTGATCCATTCACGTTACCTTGCCAGCCTCACGGGACTGATTTAAAGGTGCTATTCAGGATTTCCTTTATCCGGCTTCTCATAGTACAAGATGGCAATCCATCTTTTGGACAAAGTTCATCGCAACTACAAGAAGTATGACAGATTGAAAATCACGTGTCAACACCTGTTCAACCGGAGCCACCGGAAGCACTTAAATAATTATACAACTTTAATGTATAATTATCCATAGTTGTTTTTACATATACCATGCTCAATAACAAAAATAACCGCCAATCAGGCGGTTATGCTTAATCATTATTCAGGTTTGTGAATATCAAATGCAATTTATCATTGTTTACCGACTGCGTAAGGATGCCAGTACATCTTCCATATCGGGAGGAATCGGTCTGCTGAACTCCATGTACTCTCCAGTGGTGGGATGCTTAAAGCCCAATACCGCGGCATGCAGTGCCTGACCGTCCATACGGACTCCTTTGCTACGTCCATACATCGGATCACCGACCAACGGGTGCCCAATAAATTTCATATGCACACGGATTTGATGCGTGCGCCCTGTTTCCAGTTGAAGTTCCAGCAAGGTATAATCCCCCAAACGCTCAATCACGAGAAAATGGGTAACTGCATGCTTGCTGTTACGCTCTGTCACCGTGAACAATTTGCGATCCCCCGAATCACGCCCGATGGGAGCATCTACCGTTCCCTGATCATGACTTAGATGGCCGTGAACCAGCGCTATATATTTACGAGTGACGCTGTGGTCCTTGAGCTGCGCTGCGAGCGAGGCGTGAGCCTGATCATTTTTGGCCGCCATCAGCAGTCCTGATGTATCCTTATCAATACGATGGACGATACCTGGACGCAATTCTCCGTTAATGCCGGAAAGATCATGACAGTGGTACATGAGTGCGTTGACCAGTGTTCCCGAAGAGTGTCCCGGTGCAGGATGTACAACCAGACCACGTTGCTTGTTAATGACAATGACGTCCGAATCCTCGTAAACAACATCCAGCGGAATATTTTCCGGTACAATATCTACACTCTCCGGCTCAGGTACGGATAATGAAATTCGATCACCTTCAGCCAGCTTGTAATTCGCCTTGATCGCTGTCCCGTTCACCAGCACCCGACTGTTCCCGATCCACAATTGAATCTGGGAACGGGACACATCCCTCATTTCTTCGGCGATATATTTGTCTATACGTGTTTTGGCATCCCCGGATTCCGCTGTCCATTCCAGAAATTCACCCTCCAGTTCGTCCTCATAAGACAAACCTGTGGCTTCGCCGTTTTCGTTTACTTCTTTCATGCTATGACTTCCCTTCAATGCTATCACTGCCATTACCTTTGTTCCGACGCGATTCCAATAATGTATCCAAAATAATCAGTGCTACACCAATGACAATCGCCGAATCTGCCACATTAAAAATCGGAAACGTATAGCTTCCAAAATTGAATTGAGCAAAATCAACCACTTCCCCTGAAATAGCCCGATCCAAAAAGTTACCGACCGCGCCTCCAAGTACCAAACTTAATGCAACTGGAAGCAATTTCTGCCCGGCCTTTACCGTTTTCCGCAAGTACCATATGATACCGATCACCACCACAATCGTAATCACGATAAACAGCCAACGCTGGCCTTCCAAAATCCCAAAAGCGGCTCCCCGGTTACGATGGGACGTGATTAGAAAGAAATTGCCGATGACTGGTATCTGCTCGTACAATTCCATGCGCGTAGCCACCAAATATTTGACTCCCTGATCAATCAAAAAAATAATTAGCGCAATACCAAAATAAATCACAGTCCTTCGTCACTCCGATCTGCTTATATCCGTTGTCGAACCCATTTATTGTAGCATAAGCCTTCTCAGATCGTCCACGAATCCCCAAGCTATTGGGCCTGGATTACGAATGAAATCAACTCCAGCGCATTTGATCAGAATTTCCTATGTAAAAGAGGTCTTTCCGGTGCAAACTACAAGGAGCATAACCGACAAAACGTACGCGCAGGTTAAACCTAGAATAAGGAGTGGATTCCATGTCCCCATTGACGGAGCAACAATTGCAGGGATTGCGTAACGAACTGCTGGAACGTAAAAAGGAGATTGAACATCGTTTGCAGGACAACGATCATTATGGACTCGGCGATTCCCAACGCGATCAGACCGGCGAGCTTTCCCCTATTGATAATCATCCAGGTGATTTGGCTACCGAAACGTATGAGCGAGCCAAGGACATTTCCCTATTGGAGCACGACGAATTTCAATTAGAACGTATCGAATCAGCCTTAATGGCAATGGATAAGGGAACCTATGGCATTTGTGTAGCCAGCGGCAAACCAATTCCTTATGAGCGTCTGCTAGCTGTTCCCTATACCATTTACTGCAAAGAATACAGCCCTGAAACGGAAGTTTCCAACCGACGCCCGGTGGAGGAGGAATTCCTCGCTCCCGCATTCGGCAGAACAAGTCTGGATGAGCGTGAAGATCAAAACGGCTTTGACGGCGAGGACGCCTGGCAAATCGTTGAAAGCTGGGGTACATCGAATACACCTGCTATGGCCGAAAGTGGAGAAATTCATAGCTACGATGATATGGAAATTGAAGCCAACGATGATAATATGGGCTTCGTAGAGCCTTACGAAAGCTTTGTAGCCACAGACATATATGGAAAAAATATATCTGTTGTCCGCAGTTCCATTTATCAGCGTTATCTGGATGATGGCGAGGGCGAAGGTCTGCTGGATCCGGATACGCACGAAGAATAGTTAAACCAAATCCTAACAGGTAAACAAGTACCTAGTAGGTGTTTAGCTGCAGTTGTCGTTGCACAATCCGTACAATATCAGCAATATAATCACCGATGATCGGCAAATTCAGCGCTCCCAACACTTGCAACACATAGATAATGGTCGCCGCGAAAAAAGTAAATCCAAGCGCGATACCGAGCCCCCGAGACAGACCTGATATTAAGTTTAGCCATAGCAATCGCCAAGGCTTGTTGAGCAACAGGGCATAATCAGCAATGCGGCTGCGTTCCAGCTGCTGCGACACGGAACGCACCAGCTTTTCTACACGGCTTAGCTGGTCAGCCTGATCACCTGCTGTACCTAGATTTGTGACTACAGCCCCTGTACTTCCTCCGTTCATGCCTTGGCGGCTTCTGCCCTGTCTGCGCCTTGATCGTGCGGTCATGCACAATCCCCCTTTTCCCATACTGCCCTGAACGCAGCAAACGAGCCGAAGCATGTAACGGAGATCATCCATCCGTTTCCAATGCTTAGGCTCGTTTTTTATATGCTGCCTGTTATTGTATTATGGGACAGGGGTCTTGTAATTATTCCCCAATATGCACGCCGATAGTTTTACCGTTCACTTCTACGCGTTCCACAGGCTCGGCTTGACCAAATGTCACTGTCGTTACCAATACGTTCTCACGCAACACCGAATCGAAGTTTTGAATCGCCTGACGTAGCTCACTATCTACATCCAGCGTAAGTGCCACATACTTTTCAATCGGCAGATCCAGCTTCTTACGGTAATCCTGCACCGCACGAACAACCTCACGTACCCAGCCCTCTTGCTCCAGCTCAGGCGTAATGTCCGTGTTCAATGCTACGGTTAAACCATAGCCGGAAGCGGAAGCAAAGCCTTTCTTAGCTTTTTTCTCCACCAGCAATTCCTCGGCTGTAACCTGCAACTCTTCCCCTTCTGGAGAAGCCACGTTCAGCACTCCTTTTTCCACAACCGACCGGGTATCTTCAGCAGACATTCCTTTGAAAAAGTTTTGCAGGAAGCCGACATTTTTGCCGTATTTCTTGCCCGCTACCTTCAAATTCAGCTTCAGCGTGAAGTCTACAAAGCCGCTATCGTCCGTTTCAACATGAATATTTTTCACATTGATCTCATCCTTGATGATTTCCTCATAACCACTCAGATCAAAATCCTGATCCATGGACAAAATCAATTCGGATAACGGCTGACGCGTTTTCAGCCCCGTTTCGTTACGGACATTGCGCGCCAGTTCTACTACGCGGCGAGCCGTCTCCATGTCACGTTCCAGTTCCAGATCAATCAGGGCTTCATTTGCAGTTGGATAATCATCCAGATGAACGCTTTCTCCGTTGCTCAGGTTCAGGTAAATATCCTCAGCCAGCATCGGCGTGAACGGCGCAAGCAGCTTCGCTGTGGTCAACAACACCTCAGTCAGTGTACGGTACGCATCCAATTTATCTTCTGTAAGGCCATTGCCCCAGAACCGATCACGCGAACGGCGGATATACCAATTGCTCAGTTCATCCACGAACGACTCAATCGCTTTGGACGAGTTCAGGAAATCGTTCACAGCCAGTGCTTTGTCCACCACCAGAATCAAGCTGTTGAGACGGGACAAAATCCAGCGATCCAGCTTGTGTGCCGATGGCTTGAACGGATGCTGCGCCGGTTCAAAACCGTCGATATCCGCATACAAGGTCAGGAAAGCGTGTGTATTTACGAGCGTATCTACCAGCTTCGATTTGGCTTCGCCTACAATGCCCTTGGAAAAACGTTTGCTATTCCACGGTGCACTATCGGACAACAAAGCCCAACGGAAAGCATCTGTACCATACTCGTCAATCACTTCCCATGGATCAATCACATTTCCCTTGGATTTGGACATTTTCTGCCCCTGCTCATCCAGTACGTGGCCTGTCGCCATAACTGCTTTGTAAGGAGCTTTCCCTGTAAGCATGGTCGAAACAGCAAGCAAGCTGTAGAACCAGCCACGAGTCTGGTCAATACCTTCACAGATCATGTCTGCCGGGAATTGCTGCTCGAATGTTTCATTATTTTCAAACGGATAATGATGTTGGGCAAAAGGCATGGAGCCGCTGTCGAACCATACGTCGATCACTTCCGGTGTACGGGTCATTTCGTATTTACCGCATGTACTGCGAACCTTGACTTCATCTACATATGGCTTGTGCAGCTCAATGTCAGCTGGTACGTCACCAATCGCACGTTCCCGTAGTTCAGCAATACTATGCGGAGCGAACTGCTCTCCGGTTTCCTCACAAACCCAGATATTCAGCGGTGTGCCCCAATAGCGATCACGGCTGATGTTCCAGTCCACCAATTCCTCCAAAAACTTGCCGAAGCGTCCTTCGCGTATATGACCCGGATACCATTCAACTTCGTTATTGTTGGCAATCAGTTGATCCTTGATGGCGGTTGTTTTGATAAACCAGCTATCCATGGCATAGTACAATAGCGGAGTATCACAGCGCCAGCAGAACGGATAACTATGCTCGTATTTTTCCTTGCTGTACAGCAAGCCTTTTTCCGACAGCATTTTAACAATATCCACATCACAGTCCTTTACAAAACGGCCTGCAAAATCAGTGATTTCCTCTACATAGTTACCCTGGAGATCCACCACATTGATGAATCCAACGCCATTTTCACGGCATACCCGGTAATCATCCTCGCCATACGCCGGAGCCATATGAACAATACCTGTACCGCTGGAGTCGGTTACGAACTTCGCACCCAGAATCTGATTGCCCTTCTCGACTTGGAAATACGTAAATGGCGGAGTATACGTTTGACCTACCAGTTCCGAGCCAGACAACGTGCCAATCACTTCATGATCGCCTTTAATCACGTCTCCGACGAGGTTTTTGGCAACGATGTATACACCGTCTTCCTGTTTTACACGAGCGTATTCCAGATCAGGATTGACGGCAAGTGCCACGTGACTCGGCAAGGTCCAAGGTGTTGTCGTCCAGGCCAGCACATATTCACCACTGCTATGCAGCTTAAATTTGGCCGTGGCACTCAGGTCTTTTACGTCTTTGTAGCCCTGTGCCACTTCATGGGAACTCAACGTTGTTTGACAATCTGGACAATACGGACTTACGCGATGACCGCGATACAGCAGACCCTTTTCGTGAATCGTCGCCAGAATGTTCCACACACTCTCGATATAGTTATTATCCAGCGTAATGTATGGATTATCTAGGTCTGTCCAGTAACCGATAGCTTCGGTCAGATCACGCCATTGCTGCTCATACTCAAACACGCTGGCTTTACATTTTTTGATAAACTTTTCAACGCCGTATTCCTCAATTTCAGGCTTATGGGAAATGCCCAGTTGCTTCTGTACACCCAATTCTACTGGTAGCCCATGGGTATCCCAACCCGCCTTACGTACGACACGGTACCCCTTCATCGTTTGGTAACGGCCAACAAAATCCTTAATCACACGGCCCAGCATGTGACCGATATGCGGTTTACCGTTGGCTGTTGGCGGACCTTCATAAAATACAAAGTTTGGCTTACCCTCACGATGCGTGATCGTTTTGCGGAACGTGTCCTCCTGCTTCCATTTGCTCAGGATGCGCAGGTCGCGGGACCGTGCCTTTTCTTTGACATCTACTCTGTTCATAATGTCATTCTTCCTCTCTGTTCATCAGTTTCTGTAGCATTCTCTGAAAAAAAGCAACAAAAAAGCCCCGTCCCTGTAAAGGGACGAGACTGTGCTCGCGTTACCACCCTGATTCCGTAAACAGACCATTTTCAAAAAGACTGGTCCCGTCACGGCTCTCCGAGCCCTACTCAACTACAGCAGGGCGCCATTGTAACGTATGGCACACGGTGATAGCTTACACACGCCGGATAAAACTCAAGCGCTTCAGCTCACTTCTCAGGGAGGATCTTCGGTCATGTTCTGAACGTTGGCTTGCACCGGAAAAAGGCCAACTCTCTGAGGGACAAAAACATGACGTACTCATTCCCATCAACGAATTACAAATGTTAAATTCATCGGGATATTAAATCAGCAGCTTCGCTGCCCTGAATAACAACCCATTACCCAACGGATAACGTGATATTCAGTATAGTATTTACAGTTATAGCCTGTTTGAAGATAAAAGTCAACCCTGACGAGACCCAATCATCGCTGTCAGAAATGACGATTAATAAATCTCTTTCATTTCACGCTCACGCTCCAGCACTTCGCGTTCACGATTTTCAAGAGCTTCCCATCCGTCCTGACTTAACAAGTCAAGCTGCGCCTCCACCAATGTACGAAAACGTGCCCGGTAAATCGAAGCCTGCTTCTTCAGTTCCTCGACCTCCAACGCAATTTTGCGGGATTTGGACAACGCTTCATTCACAATGCGGTCCGCATTTTTTTCCGCTTCCTTCACGATGAGCTGCGATTCTTTCTTGGCATTGTTACGGACTTCATCAGCCGCTTCTTGCGCCACGATAATCGTCTTGCTCAACGTATCCTCAATGGTCGAAAAATGATCGAGCTTTTCCTGAACATTCAACAGCTGTGTACTCAGTTCTTTATTTTCACGGATAACGCCCTCGTAATCCTTGATCACCTGATCCAAAAATTCATTGACCTGATCTTCGTCATAACCGCGAAGCCGGCGGGCAAATTCCTTGTTATGTATATCCAATGGCGTTAATGGCATGCCGTCCACCTCCTATAAGATTGACAAAAAAACATTTTCCGCGTCACGACGCTCACTATCATCTATCGGTCATCATACCCCGTTTTGTGAATGCTGTACAGAGCAAAATCGTTCCAGTTCTCCGCTATAGCTTAATTCTTTCGACAGAAAGCTCGTGATTCCTGCCTCCAGCTATATAAACTTGCCAATTTTGACACGGAATCTTCCTTTTTTTGTCATTCCATCTGTTTCCAGCACTTTGAAACGCCCAAACCCCTGCATGGAAATAACGTCCCCCGCTTTAAGTGAAGTGGATGGATTCTCCTCCACCTTCCAATTCACCCGGCAACGTCCGGCCCGGATCGGAGTTAAAATCTTGCTCCGGCTGAGCTTGTACACATCACTGGCAATGCCATCCAGACGCAAAGAAGCCACCGTCAGGTCCAGCGGCTCCAATGCAACATCCTTCGTCCGCAGATTTTCTGGAGGCAACAGTTCGGTCCACACATGAACACGATGAACCTGCTGTAAATGCATTGTAATAAAATCGCTGATCTCTGAAGCCACCAATACATGGCACCCATCGTCCAGCACATGAATATCCCCGATTTTTCCACGCTTGATTCCAAGTCCCAATATCGCACCCAAGTAATCACCGTGCTCCAACGTATTAATTTTATGATCATCGGACAAAACGGAAAGAACCTGAATCCCCATATTCTCCTCGTCCAAATACGAATAATCGGGCGCAATCAGCGCCCGCTTTCGTTCCGATGCCTCATAGCCGCCATCTATCCTAATCGTGACCTTGTCTTCCTTCGAAGCAAGCGTCTCCAATATGTACAGTTGACGCGGGTCCAAAAAATCAGTCAGCTTCTGCTCATGATAAGCCCCCGCATGACTGATCCATTCGGAAGCGCGATCTACATAATCCCGTTCATCCGGGTGAAAATGCTCATAAATCTCGGTTCGCATAAGTCCTCCTAGACGAAATTGCTAATTAAAGACATCAAACCGTACGACGCAAAACGCAGAGCAATCAGCGCAACGATGGGTGAAATATCAATCATCCCGAAGATTGGCGGTATAAATCTGCGAAAAGGAGACAAATACGGCTCCACAAACTTGGCAAGTAAATCACCGATTACACTTTCTCTTGCATTAGGAAGCCATGACATCAGGACATATGCAATGATCATGTAAGAATAAATCTGAAATAGCCAACCGATTACCTCGATCAAGAAAAGCTCACCTCATTCTGTTAAGTTCTTGTTCAGTGTCAGCTAGTATTTCCGTAATGGAGCCTTGAATTTCAACCGTATCCGGTGTACACAGGAAAATATTATTGCCCACCTTGGAAATCCCCCCGCCCAACGCATATACAGTACCACTTAAAAAATCAATGATGCGCAACGCCTGATCCTTACGGATGCGTTGCAAATTGACCACGACTGTACGATGGGAACGAATGTGGTCGGCAATTTCCTGTGCTTCATCATAAGAACGCGGCTCATACAGGACAACTTTCACATTTTTCTGTGAATGGATGCTGACAACATTATTGCCCTTCTGGTTCTTACGTTTATCAAAGCTTGGGGTTTCAATTTCTTGATCTTCCGGCGTATTCATAACCTCTCGCTCTACAACTTCCTCTTCTTCCTGAAGTCCCAGGAAGTTCATGAACTTATTCATTACGCCCAATGGAAATCCTCCTCTCGTCCGACCAGTACAGAACCAAGCCGTAACCAGGTCGCTCCTTCTTCAACCGCCACCTCAAAATCATTAGACATGCCCATCGACAGGTGAACAATAGGTTCTCTCGTTAAAGCTTGTCCATTTAACGCATCACGCAGTTCACGTAGCCCCCGAAATACAGGCCGGGTATTCTCCGGGTCTTCCTCATGGGGAGCCATTGTCATCAAGCCGATCACGTCCACATGCTCCAGATCGCGAATTTGTTTCAGAAAAGGTACCACCGCCTCAGAAGAAAGGCCATATTTCGAAGTTTCCCCTGAAATATTAACTTGCACAAAGGCTTTGATCCTTAGTCCAAGAGCAGCCGCCTTCTTGTCCAATTCCTGAGCCAGCGACAACCGATCAAGCGAGTGTATAAATTCAAATTTTCCAATAACATCTTTAACCTTATTGGTTTGCAGATGACCGATAAAATGCCATGTTCCCCGGTCACCCAGCTTGCTCCATTTATCCGCAGCATCCTGCCAGCGATTTTCGCCAACATGCTCCAAGCCATTGTCTAATACGGATGCCATCGCCACTGCTGAAACATATTTCGTGACAGCAATCACATTTACTTCTTCACGCAAACGTCCGCTGCGGGCACATGCCGCTTCCACACGGGCGTTCACTTCTTTAATTCGTTCCTCCAAAGACACGGGAGGACTCACCTCTCTTCCAGACCAATCCAGCTCGCCATTCTCCCTGTGACGCCGCCTTCCTTGCGATACGAAAAAAACAAATCGCTGCGGCTACTCGTGCATAAGGTAGTACATTCGATACGGCTCGGCAATATTCCTGCTTTCATCATAATGTGTCGATTGCATTGTTTCAAGTCAAGGAGCGTTTTTCCGCCGCCTAACGGGAAATAGACAGTACCTTCCCATTTATCATTACCCGGGCAATCATGCTCCAAAACCCGAATTTGGCTCATAACATGCTCATCCACCTCGTATGACTCAGAACCAATGGAAGGGCCAATGGCTGCAAGCAAATCGGACGGCTGAGATCCATATTCGGTCTGCATCGTTTGCACCATTTTCAGCGCAATCTCCGCAACTGTTCCTTTCCAGCCCGCATGCGCCAGCCCAACCACACGCCGCACCGGATCACAAAAATATAACGGCACGCAATCCGCATAAAAGGATGTCAGTAAAATGCCTGGTGCATCGGTCAACAGTCCGTCTGTATCCTGAAAAGCGGATACACGATCCACAAAGCCACGCCCGCGGTCAGCAGCCTTTACAACAGCAACGTGATTACCGTGTACCTGCTCTCCACAGGTCCAGGCTTCAGGCATAAATCCGAGCTGCTCCGCAATAAGCTGCCGATTGCGAATAACTTTCTCCGGGTCATCCCCTACATGAAACGCACAATTCAGACTTTCATAAGGCACTTCACTGACACCGCCATGGCGTCCGGTAAAGCCTGCTGTCAATCCGCGAACCTGTTTCTCCCAGGATTGAATATATAACAACTCCGGCAAAGGATGCGTGCCATCTGCCGTTGACGCGACACCCGTTGCCCCGGTATTTACTACAAACGGTTCCATTCGTTCTCACCTCTACTGCCCAGTGTACCAAAAAGCCGCCGCCGTGTCTTCACATAGCTGTCAAATGCACATATTCCTAAAGCTCAAAATCACTGTTCAAAATCCCCGTCGATCATTTCGTTCCTGGCGCTCAATATATACTTTTTCCTCACCATCACCCTGCGGCTCATGCAGTCCCTCCAATCGTACAAGTACCACATCCGAGCCAATTTTCACAATGTTGCGCCAAGGAATGACCAGTTCACTTCCCCCTCCAAACCAGCCCATAAAACGGCTGCTGCCAGGGACAACAATGGCCTCGATTTTGCCCTGCCGTACATCAATCTCCAAATCACTGATTTGTCCCAATCGTCGCCCATCTACAATGTTAATGACATCCTTTGTTTGAAACTCGGAAATTTTCATGGCCCTTACCGACGTTTCCGGCGTACTCACACGCATCACATCCTTTATTTCACTATATGAGCGAGAGAACCCAAAAAATGTCCTTTAAACGCAAAAACGATCCACACAGGATCGTTTTTATCAGTGTGCCTTCCAAGCTTCTCTTCCCTTAAAACTAAGACTTCACATGCTTTTGCATTTGCTGTATAGCCGACTTCTCTAATCTCGAAACCTGGGCTTGAGAGATACCGATTTCGTCGGCAACCTCCATCTGCGTCTTTCCTTCATAAAAACGCATGGACAATATCATCTTTTCACGCTGGCCCAGGCGATGCATCGCTTCCCGCAGAGCGATTTCCTCAATCCATGAGACGTCCTTATTTCTGTCATCACTGATCTGATCCATCACATAGATTGGGTCGCCCCCGTCGTGATATATCGGCTCGAACAGCGAAACCGGGTCCTGAATCGCATCTAATGCGAACACAACATCTTCCTTAGGCACGTTCAGCGCCTCAGAAATTTCAAAAATCGTCGGTTCCCGCGAATTCAGATTTGTCAGACTATCCCGCACTTGAAGCGCCTTATATGCAATATCTCGCAGCGAACGGGATACACGGATCGGATTGTTGTCCCGCAAATACCGGCGTATCTCACCGATAATCATCGGCACCGCATAAGTGGAAAACTTCACGTTTTGCGAAAGGTCAAAATTATCAATCGCCTTCATCAGGCCGATGCATCCTACCTGAAACAAATCGTCAACAAACTCTCCCCGATTGTTAAAGCGCTGAATCACACTCAGGACGAGCCGTAAATTGCCGTTAACCAATTTTTCTCTGGCTGATCGTTCATTATTTTGCTGAAGTGATGTGAACAGCTCGCGCATTTCCGCATTGGTTAGCACCGGCAGTTTGGCGGTATCCACACCGCAAATTTCCACTTTGTTTCGGGTCATCGTGTCTTACCTCCCAAGGAGCAACATTAATGTACATTATCTCCTGAGGGTGTTTTTTTATTCGCCGTTTCCATCGCTTCCGAATATACCCAAACGTCACACCATTTTGTTGAACTCTTTCCGTAAGCGCTTTATAATACGTTTTTCCAGACGCGAAATATAGGATTGCGAGATGCCTAACAGGTCAGCAACATCCTTCTGTGTCTTCTCTTCCCCGTCCTGCAAGCCAAAACGCAGCTCCATAATCAGACGTTCCCGATCCGTCAGCTTATCCAGCGCCTTATGCAATAATTTGCGGTCCACCTGCTCCTCAATATTGCGGTAAATGGTATCATTTTCCGTCCCCATCACATCGGAAAGTAGCAACTCATTCCCATCCCAATCAATATTCAAAGGCTCGTCAAAAGAAACTTCCGTTCTCGTTTTACTATTTCGGCGCAAATACATTAAAATTTCATTTTCGATGCATCGGGAAGCATAGGTAGCGAGCTTGATTTTTTTCTCGGGATCAAAGGTGTTAACTGCCTTGATAAGTCCAATCGCCCCTATGGATACGAGATCCTCAATGTTGATTCCTGTGTTCTCAAACTTACGTGCAATGTACACCACCAGCCGCAAATTCCGTTCAATCAACATGGAGCGTACTGCTGCATCACCGGAAGAGAGTTTTCCAAGCAAATACTCTTCCTCATCCCTCGTCAGCGGCGGGGGGGAGCGCCTCGCTGCCGCCGATATAATAAATCTCTTCACTTTTTAACCCGAATAAAAATAAAATACGATAATATTGCAACTGTAAAGTCAACCTGATTTTCATCTTGAATTTCATCTGTTCCCACATGTCATTCTCCCCCTTCTGAAAATGGTGCTAAATCTCGCTGCATCCCTTCGTCCGTTACAGCAATAGCCTGATTGCCTTCAGACCTGATCGTGTGTCCACGACCATCGTCCTGCGCTTCAAAGCTTGCTTCCTGCTTATGATCCTCCGGCTCAGCAGCCCCCTCCGCGTGTGCCGTCACATCTGGATGAATGATCGCGCGGTATTTTCCCTCTGCTGACAGCTTCCCCCCATCCAAGCCGATCAGCACCCGATGATGCACATAACGAGCCCCATTCATCACCACCTCTACGCGATCCGGTTTGAGTGCGAGCATAAAGGAGTGGTTACGGTTAATGCCACGATAGGGAACAAGACGAACTCGATCCTGCCAGTTGAACGATTCGTCTCCCAACTCCATCACCAGTTGATCCGCATTTCCCTCAGATAGCTTTTGGAGCCAGGAAGAGGGTAAATATGCCTCCCACAAGGCAGCCTCCATGACCATCACTGGTGACCTGGTCAAAGGATCATGAAGTTGGTTCCCCGTATCCAACAAGCCTGTACACTCAATATGATCCTGTCCGATCCATACCTGCACCTCACCCAGAAATCCACTCATCCTTTCCGCGCGATGCTTTGAAGATTGCACAATACGAAAGAAAAGCATCACTCCGCCAAATGTGCATAAGATAAACCAGAATGCAATTTTCAGCTCAAAGGACATTCCACCTGAAGCCGTGTACCAGATGCCATTAAACAATTCCCCCGTACTCTGGAGTAAATAATGCATCCCCAGAATTCCTCCCGCTGCTACAAAATTGATCATATAAAAAGCACCCATCGTACGAAGATACTTTTGCATGCTGCCAAATCCAAAAGCCACCAACAGCATAATGACCGATAATGCCAGCTTAATCAGGAATGTAAATAAAAAGGACAGCTCCGGCACAAACATCATGACCACATACATCGCACCGATAACAGCCGAAGCAAGCAGCCGCCACCACACCAGACGAATTTTTCTCATCCAGGCGGTAGCCATCAGCAGTACAGCATCAATGAACAAATTGGCCAAAAAAATTAAGTCGATGTAAACAACCAAAGGTTCACCCGCCCAGCGTTTGCAGGATAGGCTTAAGTATAGTAGTCATGCTGTTCAAAGTCTGTCTAACGATGGGGACGGTGACCGACTAATTTTGTCGGAAAGGGGAGAAGCACGGGAAATGGTAAAAATGGAGTTCTTACAATGGAATCAGCCAACGAATCGAATACGAGATACAGAAAATAGAAAGAAGCCCGCATCTCCAAGGAGAATACGGGCTATCCGATTTCAATCTAGTTATCGTTATTATTATTGCGTGAACGGTTACGTAAAAATGTCGGAATATCGAGTTGATCACTGCTCTGAGTGTTGCCGAACGGACGCAAGTTAGGAGAACCCTTCTCCGCCGATTCAGGTGCCGCCGGGTTAGCAGTCGGTTTACGCCCAGGTGCCGGTTGGCTTGGTTTACCTTCAAAGCCAGTTGCAATGACGGTAACCTTAATCTCTTCTTTCAACTCTTCGTCAATGATGGCACCGAAGATCATATTGACCTCCGGATCGGAAGCCGAGGTTACAATTTCAGCTGCTTCATTCACTTCGTATAAAGACAGATTGTTGCCGCCAGTGATGTTCATAATCACACCCCGTGCGCCTTCAATGGATGTTTCCAACAACGGGCTCATAATAGCCTTGCGTGCTGCTTCAGCCGCCCGATTCTCACCAGTTGCTTCGCCAATCCCCATCAAAGCGGAGCCACGCTCCGTCATAATCGTTTTCACGTCAGCAAAGTCGAGGTTGATCAAACCCGGTACAGCGATCAAATCAGAAATACCTTGTACCGCCTGACGAAGAACATTGTCCGCTTCGCGGAATGCTTCCAGCATAGGGGTCTTTTTATCCACAATTTCAAGCAGGCGATCATTTGGGATAACAATTAAAGTGTCTACCTTTTCTTTTAATCCCTCAATGCCCAGCTCGGCTTGATTGGAGCGCTTACGCCCTTCAAATGTGAATGGTCGTGTTACAACGCCTACAGTCAGCGCGCCGCATTCCTTGGCAATTTCAGCAATGACAGGAGCTGCTCCAGTACCTGTACCGCCACCCATTCCCGCCGTCACGAATACCATATCCGCACCTTTGAGTGTGTTCATAATGAGTTCACGCGACTCCTCAGCCGCTTTTTTACCCACATCCGGATTAGCTCCGGCACCCAAACCACGAGTCAGCTTATCACCAATTTGAAGCTTATGCTCAGACTTCGCTAAATGAAGCGCCTGAGCATCTGTGTTGACGGTGATAAACTCCACACCCTGAACACCATTTTCGATCATTCGGTTAACCGCATTGCTGCCGCCGCCTCCGACGCCGATCACTTTAATTTGAGCCAAGCTCTCCATTTCAAAATCAAATTCCAACATACTATTCCATCTCCCCCTCAATGTGCATGGATG
Source organism: Paenibacillus sp. RC334 (assembly GCF_030034735.1). Lineage (NCBI taxonomy): Bacteria > Bacillati > Bacillota > Bacilli > Caryophanales > Paenibacillaceae > Paenibacillus > Paenibacillus sp. RC334. Next base: position 3,626,190 of record NZ_CP125370.1, read on the forward strand.
GCCCGTCCATGATTGGCATAATTAGCAATGAACGTTATATAAACTCACTGAACATGTTTTTTAAGCGTTCAATCAACCCCTGCTTTTGCTCGCCTTCCGCAACGGGACTGCTCTTGGTTCGGTTGGTCGGCTTCTTGGAACTTCCACCGCTGTTGCTGCTAACGCTGGTCGATCTTCCGCGATAGTAGCGAATGGCATTATGCAAGATGCCGACTCCGCTTGTGTAACCCGGATCCCTTACACCGATAAAGTCTGGTACGGCGATCCTTACAGAAGCGGCCAGTTCGCTTTGTGCCACCTGAAGTACACCAGGCATGGAGACGGTGCCTCCGGTAAGTATATAACCCCCCGGAAGCTCTGTGTAACCCAAGCGCTTAACTTCCGCCTGAATGAGTTGAAAAATTTCCTGCACCCTCGGCTCAATAATGGCAGCCAAGTCCTGCTGATTGAATTCCTTATCGACATTACTGCCGATGCGGGTCACTTTAAAGACGACATCGGCTGCCGCATCATCATACCATGCGCAGCCGTATTTAAGCTTTACTTTTTCGGCTTGATCGGTAAGGGTTCTCAGTCCGTAGGCAATATCATTGGTTACAAATTCTCCGCCGATGGGAAGTGTAGATGTGGCAACAATCGTTCCTTCCTGGAAAATAGCAACATTTGTAGAGCCTGCACCAATATCCACCAGCACCGAACCCATCACCTTTTCATCCTTCGAAAGTGACAATTGTCCGGCGCCCAGAGGTAGCAGCACCAAATCTTTGATTCTCAAGCCGCCCTTCTCAACGCAGCGCAACAGATTATGTATCGGCGTCTTGCCTCCCGTAACAATCGTAGCCTCTACTTCCAGACGAACTCCGATCATACCGCGAGGGTCTTGAATACCTTCAAGGCCATCCACGACATACTGCTTGGCTACCACGTCAATAATTTCTCTCTCTGGTGGTACTGCAATAACTTCAGCTGCCTTGAGCACACGCTCAATGTCCTCCTCACCGATTTCACGGTCCTCGTTGGACACGGCTACTACGCCATGACTATTTTGCAGGCCAATATGGTTGCCTGAAATCCCCACATACACTTCTGTTATTTGAATACCAACCATGCGCTCTGCGTGATCCACGGCGTTACGGATTGATTGCACGGTTTGATCGATGTCTACAATTGCACCTTTGCGAATCCCTTCCGAGTCGGCAGATCCAACTCCAATAATATTAAAGGTTCCATTGTTCATTTCCCCAATAATAGCCCGAACTTTGGATGTACCGATGTCCAAACTAACAATGATGTCATTGTTGCTCAAGTCTGTGGCACCTCCTGACTCCAAAATGAATTTCGTTCTTTGAACACACTCTGTACATATTCAACATACTCCATGCTTTCCCTCTTTTTTCTACAAATTTTTTAGAAGCCAATTTATGGTTGCAGTCACATAAAAATTTGAAGAAAAAAGAAGGAGGCAAGTCTATTACCCATAAAATCAATTCTAGCATTTTTTCACATCACTGAGTAGTATCTTTTTCTTGGGGCTCTTCGCTCGTATCCTGTTTGAACGGAACGTAGGAATCTGCCTCCAGCATTGTGATCAAACCAGGCTCTTCTGTTTCCAGCACCTGATTCAAATAACTGATTTTAGAGCTCAGCAGAGAAACCGTCGTAATAACCTCAAATTGAGAGCGTGTATACATTTTGATGCGGTCTGGAAAAGAGGGTATCGGCGCGGGAATGATTTCCGATATGTCGGCTGTCCATTCCCCCGGAATCCGAGATAACGCATCACATAGCTTTGCTTTGTAGGGATCATCCGATTTCCATTTGGTTAAAATAGGCTTCTCAACCGCAATTCCGCTACTGCCCACGCCTACGCTGGTCCCATTCGCAAGAATGGCGCGCAGGCTCCCATCACTCTGCAACTCGTAAGCAACCGTAGCAAACTCTTTAATATGAACAGCAATGACTCCCGGAAACTGCTTGTCCACTGTTACTTGTTGAATCGACTGAATCTCTCGCAGCTTCTCGGAAATGCCCGAAGAACTGACTCCGAAATACTGATCACCGATAGCCAGACCACTTCGATTAAGCAACTGTTCCTGGGTCGAAAATACATTGCCGTCAAAACGGATTTCAGAAACCCGGCTTAATGAGGAACGGAAAAAGAGAACAGCAAGCAGTACGATAAACAACAAAATGAGCAGTATGGCAATCTTCCGACTTGTTCTTTTCTTCATTCTGTTCTGTTTAAGAACAGGTATTTGAGCGTTTGGCATAGCTTCTCTCCACAAAAGCCTTTGGTCCCTCCGCTAACGGAGGGACATTACAGGCATTAATTTACGAAATCCAACTGCTCCGGCACCGGAGACTGACGGCTCATTCGGGCACCCAGTCCCTGGAAAAGACGCTCGATCCGGTCATACCCTCTGTCAATATGGTGTACCTGCTCGACAATGGTAAGTCCTTGAGCGGCCAGACCCGCTATAACCAGCGCAGCCCCTGCGCGTAGATCGGTAGCCTCTACCGTGGCCCCGTACAGACGGGGAACTCCCCGTATAAAAGCTGCATTCGCATCAACTGTAATATCGGCACCCATCACATTCAATTCATCCACATGTTTGAATCGGCTTTCGAAGACCGTCTCTTTCATCACACTAAAGCCATCTGCCAGAGAAAGCAGAACCATGACTTGAGACTGCAAGTCCGTCGGAAAAGACGGGTAAGGGGAGGTAACAATCCTCTCCACTGCTTTGGGGCGGCTCATGCAACTTACGGTCATTATATCATTCAAGATACCGATTTGAACACCAGCCCGCCTGAGGACATGAATCAGAGCGGACAAATGGGAGGGATTACAGTGTGTCAACGACACACTGCCGCGTGTGGCCGCAGCCGCGATCATAACGGTCCCAGCTACGATGCGATCGGGAATAACCTCATACGTACACGGATTCAAACAGTTGACTCCCGTAATTGTAATCGTATCCGTCCCCGCTCCGATAATACGAGCTCCCATCGCATTCAGGAAGTTTTGAAGATCCTGAATCTCAGGTTCCCTCGCTGCGTTGGTAATCGTCGTTCGTCCTTCAGCCAACGCAGCGGCCATCATAATATTTTCGGTGGCCCCTACGCTCGGGAAATCCAAATGGATATCCGTTCCAGTCAGCTTGCGAGCCCGAAACGTAATTTGTTCTTCTTTTTCCACGATCTCCGCTCCAAGAGCCTTCAGGCCCTCCAAGTGAAGATCAATTTTGCGCTCGCCTATGGCACAGCCTCCCGGCTGGTAAATGGAAACTTCTCCATATCTGGCGAGCAGCGGTCCCATCAGAAAAATAGACGAGCGCATCTGCTTCATCAAATCTTCCGGAATCTGGAACGTTCGGACGGACGACGTATCCACGTATACCGTTTCCTCTTCATGTCGGCATGTACAGCCAAGTCTCTCAAGGATGTGCAGCATGACCTTAATGTCTAATAGATGGGGCACATTCCGAATTTCTACTTTTCCTTGTGCAAGCAAGCTTGCCGCAAGAATGGGTAGTGCCGCGTTTTTTGCCCCATGGATACGTATGGTGCCTGACAAGGGACGGCCTCCCTCAATCACCAATTTGTCCAATGTATCACCTCCGAGTTTACCGCTCACCCACTACGAAAACCTCCGGAACTAGCTTGATGCCGGTTTGAGATGATATTGTACTTTGAATATGCTTCATTAGGGTAAGCACGTCCTCTGCTGTCGCTTGACCGGTATTAACAATGAAATTGGCATGCTGTACGGAAACCTCAGCGCCTCCCGCTTTTAAGCCCTTGAGACCTGCATTTTCAATGAGACGGGCCGCATAGTCTCCTGGCGGATTGCGAAACACACTTCCCGCACAAGCCAGTTGTAACGGCTGAGTCAGCCTACGACGATCTTTGAAAGCCGCAAGAGCCGCCGAAATTTCCTCACGGTTACCCTGCTTCATCCGAAACACCGCCTCTGTCACCATTCCACGCTGCTCATGCAGCACGGAGTGACGATAGCTGAAATGCATTTGTTCGGCATCATACACAGCCAATTCCCCTGTATCCAGCACAATCTCAGCGGACTGGAATATTTGTGACACATCAGACCCATGGGCACCAGCGTTCATGTAGACAGCCCCGCCAACCGATCCTGGGATACCTCCCGCAAATTCGAGGCCGGATAGCCCCTGCTTGCTGGCCATAACACACAGTTTGACTAGTGACACGCCTCCACCGGCGACGATCCGTTCATCTTCAAAACGGACATAATCAAATCCCGGTCCCAGCTTGATCACGAGGCCCCGGATTCCTTTATCAGAAACGAGCATGTTCGAGCCCCGTCCCAACTGCATCCACGGGATTCCGTGCTCGCCAGCCAGCCGCAGTAAAGTTGCTAGCTGCTCCTTGGTATCCGGGATGACAAGAGCATCCGCCGGACCTCCAATCTTCCACGTCGTATATTTGGAAAGCGGCTCATGCTCCAGTACTTTTCCGATATCATGCTCCGCTAATAATGGCATCCATTGCTGCATTGTACTGAAACCTCCTTGTTGCTTGCCCCGCAGGGTTATAAGGCTCTCACCTGACAACCGGCAGCCTGAGTGATGGTCACAATGTATAGGGTATCTTATGTCAATACCATCCGGTGTGTGACAACCGCCCAGTCTGCGCTACGGTCTAACTTTTACGGGCAAGACGCTCCATTTCTTTTACTAAAATATCGGCTGAATCAGGTTTGCCAAGCGCTGACGCTGATTCAGCCATCCGGCTGCGCAATGCCTCATCCTCCATAATCTCCGCAATAGATTGAAACAAGGACGCACCAGTCAAGTCCTTCTCCACAATCATGACAGAAGCCCCTGCCTTTTCGAGTGTACGGGCATTGGCCTCCTGATGGTTGTTCGTCACATTGGGGGATGGAATTAGAATGGATGGAATACCCAACGATGTGATTTCAGCCAAGAAGGACGCGCCAGCGCGATTAACGATTAAAGAGGTACAAGCCAGCACCTCTGGCATATTGTGAATATAGGGAAGCACATGCAGATGATTGGGCAATGATCCGATCTGATTCCGTATGCTGTCCAACGTCTGCTCATAGTAAGATTCACCAGTCACATATACAAATTGGACGTCTTTCAGTTGCGAAAGTTGCGGAGCCATTGCAATCATGGCATCATTGATGGCCTTTGCTCCCCTGCTGCCACCGACCACAAGCACGACCGAGCTGTTCATTGGAACCCCGATGGTAGCAAAGCCCCGGTCCCTGTTAGCCTGACGAACCGTTGTAGCGCGCGGATTCCCGGTGTACAGTACATTTTTGGCTTTGGGGAAAGCTCCTTCCGAGCCCTCAAAGCTGACAGCCACCGTATCCACGTAACGGCTCAGAAACGCATTGGTCAGGCCCGGAATTGCGTTTTGCTCATGAATAATGCTGGGTATCCCCAACTTGGAAGCTGCATAGACGACAGGGCCGCATACATAACCCCCCGTGCCGATAACGATATCCGGCTTGAATTTTTTCAATAATGCTTTGGATCTGCGGACCCCTTTGAAGAAGCGCATAATCGTTTTTATATTTTCCACAGACAGGCTGCGACGGAATCCTGTAATATCAATAGCCTCGAATGGAATTTTTTCCTGGGGAACCAGCTTGCTTTCCAGTCCCCGCTGACCGCCAATGTATAAAAATTCAGCGTCCGGATCAATCTCTTCGCACTGTCTGGCTACGGCGAGCGCCGGATAAATGTGCCCCCCGGTACCGCCGCCGCTCAACACGACGCGCATAAACGTTCACCTCGCATAACGTGATAAATTTAGTAAAATGCCCAGCGCTGTTAGCATCAACGTCAGAGAAGAGCCTCCGTAGCTGATTAAGGGCAGTGTTATTCCTGTCACCGGCATTAAGCCGATTACGACACCTATGTTAATGACCACCTGTACGGCAACCATTCCCACAATGCCTACAGCAAGCAAACTGCCGTAAGTATCCGGGATGGTAATAGCGATGCGCATTCCTCTCCACACGAGAACCAGAAAGAGCGCCAGCACTGTCATTCCACCGATAAAGCCAAGCTCCTCCGCCAAAATCGAAAAAATAAAGTCCGTCTGCGGCTCGGGAACATAGCTGTATTTCTGGCGGCTCATGCCAAGCCCCAAGCCTGCCAGCCCACCAGGTCCAATGGCATACAGCGATTGAATAATTTGATAACCTGCGCCAAGCGGATCGGACCATGGGTCCAAAAACGCAGTGATCCGCTGGAGCCGATAAGGGGCTGCCGCAATCAGGGCCGCAAATCCCGCCGCTCCCGTTAATGCCAGCAAGCCCAGATGCTTCATGCGTGCGCCTGCCGTAAATACGATTAGCATGGACGCCCCCATCATCACCGTGCCTGTACCCAAATCGGGCTGGAGCATAATCAGGCCAAAGGCCAGTCCCATGAGTCCAAGCGGGGGCAACAGGCCGCGAGTAAAGGAATTAATATCATAATCCGGGCGGCTGAGCCAGCGGGCGAGAAAAAGAATCATACCCAGCTTCATAAACTCGGATGGCTGAATGCCAAAAGAGCTGATACCGAGCCAGCTTCGTGCCCCGCCTCTTACTACACCAATGCCTGGAATGAGTACGCCAACCAGCAACGCGAGACAAATCAGCAGCACGACCTTGGCATACTTCTGCCAGATCCGATAGTCTGTTCGGGCAGTGAAGTACATCGCCACAAGACCTAACCCGGCGAACAGCAACTGCCGCTTTACAAAATAGTAGGAGTCCCCGTACTCGTGAAAAGCGAGGACGGCGCCCGCACTGTATACCATAACCATGCCGATGGCTAACAAGCTCAAAATACAGACGAAAAGCCATATATCCGGCGCCGGACGAGATTGCTTCATCAGGAGGCCACCCCTTGCATAAAAGTAGGGGCTTATCCAACCCCCCTACTTACAATTTATGCGCCGCCTCTTTAAAAATACGTCCACGCTCTTCATAGGACCGGAACATATCCCAGCTTGCACACGCGGGTGAGAGCAATACAACATCTCCCAGCTCAGCAAGTTTAGCTGCCTTGTTCACAGCCTCCACGAGCGTAGCGGCGGCGTCCTCCCCATTATCGACGACCTCGACACGCTCTATTCCGGCCTGACGTGCCCGATCTGCAAGCTTATGCCGAGTCTCGCCCAGCAGCACAACAGCCTTTACACCCTCTTGCAAGGAGGGTACAAGCTCGGCATAATCCGAACCACGATCCAGTCCTCCAGCTATTAGTACAATGGGTTGCTTGAAGGAAGACAACGCCATCATCGTCGCTTTGGAATTGGTGGCTTTGGAATTGTTGTAATAAGCTGCTCCGGCATGTTCTCCAACATATTCGAGCCGATGTTCCACTCCACGAAAAGCGCTTAGCGGTTCAGCCAATCCAGACGGTTCCGCTCCTGCGGCAATTGCAATTGCGCAAGCGGCGAGGGCATTTTCCACATTAAAGCGGCCCGGAAGGCCAATTTCGGCCACGCCTATAATTGGATGCACCACACCACTGGCATCGCGATATACGATGCTGCGTTCAATGTCATCCGTCACATCCGGTATGTATGGCGGGTCAGCGAACAACCCTTCCTGCAAACGTTCTGTCATCGAGAACGGAAGCAGTTTCGCTTTGGTATAGGGCACAAGCTCCCGGCAAACAGGATCATCCCAGTTCAATACCGCAGTATCAGCCGCCGTTTGATTGGCGAACAGACGCGCCTTGGACGCAACATAGTCCTTCATGTCCCCATGATAGTCCAGATGGGTTTCAGCCACGTTCAGCAAGCAGGCTACAGCAGGTTTGAAATCCTTTGTTCCTTTTAACTGAAAACTGCTCAGTTCCACCACCATCCACTCGTCCGACCTGGCATCCACAGCGGCCTCACATAATGGCGTGCCGATATTACCAGCCACGATCGGCTTCATACCGGATGCCTCTAACAGCTTACCTACCCAAGTGGTTGTGGTCGTTTTCCCATTCGAGCCAGTAATCCCGATCATCGGCGCTTTGCATAGATGATAGGCGACCTCGACCTCGGTCACGACCTCAATGCCCAGTTCGACAGCTTTTTGCACTGGCGGGGCCGTATAAGGAATACCCGGATTTTTGACAACCAGCTTCACTCCCGGATGGATTAGCCCTTCCGGGTGACTGCCACATAAAACGGAAATTCCCAAAGCCTCTAATTCAGAAGCTTCGGGACATTGTTCCCTGTCTTTTTTATCATTGACTGTCAGCTTGGCCCCGGCCTGATGCAGTACCTTGGCGACTTGCACGCCACTTTTGGCCAGGCCTATAATGATGACCTCTTGATCTCGGTATGTGTCTGGATGGTTCATTTGTCTACAACCCCTTGTTGAGATAAAGTCCGAGTCCTGCCAGCAGCAGTCCTACAGCCCAGAATGTAATAACAACTCGCCATTCGGACCAGCCGGACAGCTCGAAGTGATGATGAATCGGGCTCATTTTGAAAATGCGTTTGCCACGTGTTTTAAAGGAAGCTACTTGCAAAACTACGGACAGCATTTCAATTACAAATACACCACCAATAATAATGAACAAAATTTCGCTTTTGGTGACGATAGCGATGGCACCTATAGCGCCTCCGATTCCCAGCGAGCCTGTATCGCCCATAAATACCTTGGCCGGATGCGCGTTATATACAAGAAAGCCAAGTACAGCACCAATCATGGCCGCTGAGCAAACCGCAGCCGGAAGCGAGGTTGCTTGAATCGCTACGATGGCATAAGCACCGAAGGCAATCGCACTGGTACCGGACAGCAGCCCGTCCAGTCCATCTGTGAAATTGACGGCGTTGCTAATCGCCAGCATCATAATGACGATGAACGGATAATAGAACCAGCCGCTCCAATCAAACGACCAGGAAGTTCCCGGAATGCCAATGGCAGTGCTATGATCGTTACTAATCAGAAGCCAGCACATGATTCCACTGAACAGCAATTGCCCGAATAGCTTTTGACGGGCAGTCAGTCCGAGCGAACGCTTGAAAACAATTTTGATATAGTCGTCCAGGAAGCCGATCAGCCCAAAACCAAGCGTAGCGACCAGCAGGACGTAAAAGTCCGTATTTTTTATCGCCGAAAATTTAAGAAAGGTCAGCGTAAAAGCCACCAGAATAACGATTCCGCCCATAGTAGGCGTACCCGTCTTTTTAAGATGGCTTTGCGGCCCGTCATCCCGGACCTGCTGGCCGAATTTCATTCGCCGCAGCAGCGGAATGAGTATTGGAGCGGCAATGACCGCCAGTATAAACGATACGACGATCGTCAGCAGTAATAATTGAATATCCATGGGAGTCTCCCTCTCGTCAACATCATTTCTGTAGCGGACCGTTTTTCAGCGCATCCACAATTTCTTCCAGTCGCATCCCTCGGGATGCCTTAACCAGCACGATATCATCGGCACGGAGGTAAGCTTGCAGATCTTGAATCAGTTTTTGCTTATCCTCATAAGCATGTACGTCATCAGACGGCATGGACGCTTGCGCCCCATGCGCAATGGACGCCCCCCAACACACCGTAGGTGAACAGCATATCTACGTCATGTTTCGCTGCAAAAAGCCCAATTTCCTCGTGGAATTGCTTTTCCTCGGGACCCAGCTCCAGCATATCGCCAAGCACGGCGATTTTACGTCCCTTTGTTTCGTAACCGGATAACGTCTGAATTGCAGCTTTCATTGAAGCCGGACTGGCGTTATAAGCATCGTTCAGCAGGGTAAGCCCATTGGTGCAGCTCACGACCTCAATGCGCATGCCTGTCAATTTCAAAGCCGACAGCCCTTGGCGCACATGGTCTGCATCCACCCCAAAATGGTGCGCTACCGCCAGTGCTGCCAAACCGTTCACAACATTGTGCTGCCCAAGCAGCGGAAGCCGGAAAGCATCCTTGCCGGATTGGGCCGTCGTGAACAAACTGCCTTCTCCATCCGTAGTTATTCCAGTTGGATAATCATCGTTATCCGCAGACATACCGAACGTGAACAGCTTCAAGCCGTCAGGCTTAACCGTTTCGGGCTCCGCAAGCACTTGCGGCAATAGCGGTTCATCTCCATTGTAAATCAGCAAGCCGCCGGGTTTGAGACCGCTGACGATTTCCAGCTTTGCACGTGCAATTTCCGCACGGGAACCGAGCTGGAGCAAATGCGCTTCGCCAATGTTCGTAATGACCGCTACATCAGGCTGGGCAATATCAGTCAGCAGGCGGATTTCCCCGCGTCCACTCATTCCCATCTCCAAAATCAGGATGTCCGTATCCTGCGGCATGGACAGCACGGTTAAAGGCAAACCGATATGGTTGTTATAATTCCCTTCGGTTTTGTGTACTTTAAAGGTCGTGCCCAACAGAGCGTTGACGATGTCTTTTGTCGTCGTTTTGCCGTTGCTTCCAGTAATCCCTACGACAGATGCACCCGTCTCCCGCAAATATGCGGTCGCAAGACGCTGGAGGGCCGCCAAAGTATCCTCTACTTCAATCGCATTCCCTGCCGGAGGTGCACCGTGATCCTTTTGCCATAAAAAAGCAGCTGCGCCTTCTCCGCTCACAATCTGCTGCACATAATCATGCCCGTCAAACCGTTCACCCGTGAGTGGAACGAACAGCCCCTGGGACTGCGGCTTGCGTGAATCTGTAAAAACGCCCTCAACCATTCGTCCGGCGTCCGCCTCTATGTGAAGCGTTCCCCCGCTCATGGAGGCGATTTGACCGATTGTTCTTTTCATCACTTGGATAAACCCCTTATCGCTTCTTTGGCTACGATGCGGTCATCGAATTCATGCACCGTTTTTCCGATCAACTGGTAGGTCTCATGACCTTTTCCCGCAATCAATACTACATCGTCAGGGCTTGCCATTTCAACAGCTTTATGAATAGCAGCTCTACGATCTACGATCAACTCGTAGCGTTCTGCGGGTATACCTTCGTCAATCAGCCCTTGCTTGATGTCTTTCAAAATGGCTTCCGGGTCCTCTGTCCGCGGATTATCCGAGGTAATAAAAGCATGATCGCTGTATTGAGCAGCAATTTTCCCCATCAAAGGACGTTTCGTACGATCCCGGTCCCCGCCGCACCCGAATACACACCATACTTTGCCAACTGCAAACTCCTTAACGGTGCGAAGCACATTTTCCAGTCCATCCGGTGTATGGGCATAGTCTACGATAACCGCAAATGGCTGACCTGCGTCTACAGGCTCTACCCGCCCATCTACGCCTGCTATGGACTCCAGACTGTGCTTGATATCAGCCAGAGCCACTCCTTCCAGCAAAGCGGCCGTGATGGCTGCCAATGCGTTATACACATTGAACTTGCCCACCATTCGCAGCTCAATATCGGTATCTCCTTTAAAAGTAGAGACATGGAAGGATGTTCCCTTGGCACCTACAGCGATATGGGATGCCTGCACATCCGACTTCTTTTCCACGCCGTATGTAATCACTTGGGCGGCAGTTATGGCCTGAAAATAGGATGAGGCCGGGTCATCCTCATTCAGAACAGCATATTTACTATCCGACGCATCCCGCGAGAAGGTATTCCCCAATCGGGAAAATAACAGCCCTTTAGCCGCACGGTACTCCTCCATCGTGTTATGGTAGTCCAGATGATCCTGCGTCAGGTTCGTAAAAATAGCGGTGCGAAAATCAGTTCCTTTCACGCGCCCTTGCTCCAGTGCATGTGAAGATACCTCCATTGCACAGCATTGGACCCCTTGCTCCGCCATATTGCCAAGATAGCGTTGCAGTTCCACCGCCTCGGGTGTGGTACCGGACATAGGGTAGGACTGACCACCGTAACGCATTTGAATAGTGCCGATCAGTCCAGTGTTCACTCCGGCATCGTTCAAGATTTTTTCAATTAGATAAGTTATGGTTGTTTTGCCATTCGTTCCGGTTACGCCGATCATGCGCATGCGGCGGCTCGGTGAATCAAACATATAATCCGCCAAAATCGCCATTGCGTACCGGGCATCCTTGACTATAAGTTGTGGCACAGGTACATTCAATTCCCGTTCCACAACCAAAGCCGCCGCCCCGGACGCAACTGCCTGCTGCGCATAATCGTGTCCGTCAACCGTAAAACCGGGCAGACACAGAAATAAATCTCCCTGCTGTACCCGGCGTGAGTCCGCCCCGATTCCTCGGCAGTCCACTGTACCGTCCCCCACAATGCGGGAGGCAGCCAGCAGTGAAGCCAATTGTTGAAGCTGCATCTTTCATTCCTCCATTGCTCTCTCGTTAATCATAGTATGGGTATAAAAAGAACCTATCAATCCCCCATATATATACGGATTGTTGATCCCCGCTCCAGCCGGGAGCCTGGCTTTGGTGCCTGACTGACAACCGTCTTGCCTGACCCGGATTTTACGAGCATAAAGTTCATATTCATATCTTCGTATAAATCAGCCACAGTGGCACCTACCAAATCCGGCACCGTATCAATTCGATTTTCCCCGTACTTGTATTCCTTGGCAATCTGATTGGTACGAGGTGGTATTTTCAGAGCAAGCAGCGAATCCCGCAAAATATTTTGCACGATTGGCGCAGCGACTACCCCGCCGAATTGAATGCCCTTTGGGTTATCCACAGCGGTATAGACAACAATTTGTGGATCATCCGCCGGGGCAAAACCGATAAAGGATACAATATGCTCCGAGGATGAATAACGTCCGTTGATCACCTTTTGCGCTGTGCCTGTTTTGCCTCCCACCCGGTAACCCTCAATAAAAGCGGGACGGCCTGTGCCTTTCGCAACGACGCTCTCGAGCGCTTCCCTCACCTGTCGGGAGGTATCCTCTGAAATGACTCTGTGCACCAGTTCAGGCTCTACTTTTTCCAGCACCTTGCCTGTCTCTGGTTGAACCCAGCCTTTTGTAATGTGAGGTTTATACAGATTGCCGCCATTGATCGCAGCCGACACAGCCGTCACCTGCTGAATCGGAGTGACAGATACCCCTTGACCAAAGGCAGTTGTCGCCAGCTCTACCGGTCCTACCTGGGGTAACTTAAATAAAATACCATTCCCCTCACCAATCATGTCAATGCCCGTTTTGCTGCCGAACCCAAAATTGCGAATATACTTGAACAGCGATTCCTTACCTAGACGCTGACCCAGTGTCACAAAGCCTGGATTACAGGAGTTTTCCACGACTTGAAGGAAGGTCTGGCTGCCGTGGCCTCCTTTTTTCCAGCAGCGCAGGCGAGCCCCGCCAACTTCAATGTAACCCGGATCGAAAAAGTGATCGTTTTTGAGATTGACCTTCTTTTCTTCCAATGCAGCGGCCAAAGTAATAATTTTAAAAGTAGAGCCTGGTTCATATGTCATCCAAATCGGCAGATTTCGATTGTAAATTTCAGGTGCATATTGTTTGTATAGCGCAGGCTCATAGCCTGGTCGCCCGGCCATGCCCAATATCTCCCCATTCTTGGGGTTCATTGCGATGGCCAACGCGGAATTAGCCTGGAATTTGACCATAGCCTGGTCAAGCTCCCGTTCCATGATAGACTGTACAGACTTATCAATGGTCAGTTGCAAGTTCAGACCATCCTTTGGTTCAACGTACTTCTCAGAAGAACCGGGCATCAGGCGACCGCCTGCATCGGATAGATACGCAATGCTTCCGTCAATACCGCGAAGCTTGCTGTTGTTCTTTTTCTCTACCCCCGTCAACCCCTGATTATCAATTCCCGTAAACCCGAGAATATGAGCTGCCAAATCGCCATAAGGATAATAACGTTTGTTGTCTTCAGCAACAACGATACCCGGCAGCTTCAAATCACGAATTTGCTGCGCTTTCTCCATCGTAATTTTTCGTCCGCCGGGCTGAAGTTTTTGGCTTGCTGTTCGTTTGGTAATCAGCTTGAGCACTTTATCCTCGCTCATGTCAAGCAAGGGCGCCAGCCTGCGCGCCGTTTCTTCCGGCTCCTTGATCTGCACCGGTATCGCCATGACTGTCGGCGAAGTGACATTATAGGTCAGCGCCGTACCTTGCCGATCCAAAATTTCGCCGCGTTTGGCGGCAAAAGGTATATTCCGGCGCCACGATTCCTCGGCCTTGGCCGAGAGTTCGCCCCCTTTACCCAATTGAACATAGGCGAGCCGGACCGACAAGGCTGCAAACAGTACAAACAATCCCAGCAGCCCCCATACCAGCCTGCGCCGCATGGTCACGTTAGATTTCTTCAAACGCGCTCCCCTCCGTTCCTCCAAATACTCATGACATGTCTTACCTCATGAATATTCAAAAAAACGGACGTTAGAACAAGCTATCAGTTATCCTCACCTTTAATTGCAGCCGCACTTTTTTCATCGGCTACAGCGGAGCTCCCACCCTTGGAAGTCTCCCTGCTTGAGCTTGCACTCGCAGTGGTATCGGTTTTTGAATCGGTACTCGTTTTCGCTGTACTGCCTTTTTGGTTAGATGCTACGTCGGTAGTTGAGTCCGGTGTTTCCTCCGGCTTTACTCCGGTCACGGTTTCTTTAGCCGGCTGGAGCGTCACATTGACGATCCGCTTGCCACTCACCATTTGTGCCTTTTGCGAGACAACATAACCTTCGCCGCTTACCTGAACGCCCACCTTCATGAGCGTCAACACTTGCAGCGTGTCACGCAACGAGACGCCTGTAAAGTCTGGAATGGTCATGTTGGCACTATCTTCAGTCAGCAAATAAATGCGTTGTCCCGGCTTCATTTTGACGCCTGCCTCCGGATACTGGCGGACAATTTTGGAGCCTTTGCCGACCGTTTCATAGGCAATCCCCTGTTTGAGCAATGCGTTTTGCGCATCCTTCTTCACCTGACCGGTTAATTGTGGCACTGTCGGCAGATTCACCGTTTTCACAGCAGCACTGTCTGATTTATTCGCTTTGGCTCCTGTTTTGGGAACTCCCATATATTGCAGCGACTGGGATACGATTTTTTTGAACACAGGGGCTGCTGCCGTACCTCCACCTACCGATTTGTTAGGTTCATCCATAACAACCAGAACAGCTATTTTCGGATCATTCACGGGTGCAAAGCCGATAAAGGACACGACATCCTTCGAATGGTCATACACTTTGCCCACAACTTTCGTCGCTGTACCTGTTTTACCAGCAACACGGTACCCATCAATATAAGCAAGACGCCCGGTTCCAATTTCTTGGTCAGACACGACCTGCTCCAGATAGCTGCTGGTCTGTAATGCCGATTCCTGCGAAATCACCTGGCGGACTTCCTTCGGTTGAATCGTCTGTACTTCCCCTGTATCCGGGTTCGTAATTTCCTTCACCAGATGAGGTTGCATCAACTTACCACCGTTAGCAATTGCCGAGATAGCCGCTACCTGCTGGATTGGCGTTACCTGAACACGTCCGTGTCCATATGCAGCCGTTGCGACTTCGGATTTGTATTGGGTGTGGAACGTAATGGCTCCGCTAGACTCACTCGGAAGATCAATACCTGTTTTCACACCAAATCCGAAGTTGTTAATATATTTCCTCAACCTTTCGCCGCCCAGCTTATCCAGCCCCAGATGGACGAAACCGACGTTACTTGAACGCTTGACCCCTTGAAGATAGGTTAACGTTCCCCAATTTCGACTCACGTCACGAATATCCCATCCCCCGACTCGGATCATACCAGACTGATAGGTTTCATTTGGATTGAACACCTTTTCCTGAACTGCGGCAGCCAAGGTTACAATCTTAAACGTGGAGCCTGGCTCATAGATGGACTGAGTCGCATTATTACGGAAATATTCCATTGAAGATGTGCTCCCGTATGTATTGGGATTGAAATTGGGGTAACTTGCCATACCGAGAACGTCCATCGTTTTGGGATCTGCGGCTACAACCGTCATCGTTTTAGGATTGTATGTTGCAATAGCTTCCTGCATAGCGCCCTCTATATAATACTGAATTGTGTCATCAATCGTCAGCTTTAAATTCTTACCATTTTGTGCCGGTTCATAGATGCTCTCCGATCCCTGAAGAGGAACTCCCTTTCGATCCCGCTGATAAAGAAGCTTTCCGGCCGTGCCCGAGAGCTCTTTATTATAATAGGCTTCCAACCCCATGCCTGCTGTACCATCTTTACGGTAATAGCCAAGAACATGAGAAGCCAGCTTATTTTCCGGATAATAGCGTTTGGATTCCTGAACCGTGTCCACAGCTCCAATCACTTCGTACTTATCCTTTAAATATTCTTTGAACGTATCCACCTGTGCTTTGAGCTCAGGATCTACCTTCCAACCTCCGTTACGGATCTCGCGGTTTTTTAAATATTTACCGTCTTTGTCCTTGGCCGAGAGATGCTTTCTCAGTTCGTCCTCAGGTGTTTTTAGCAGCTGATGCAGTTTGGCTACGACCTCGTTTTCCAGATCATATTCCTGAATGATGCTCGGGTTGACCACTACCGTATAAGCAGGGGCATCTGCAGCCAGTACATTTCCCTTGCGATCCGTAATCGTTCCGCGCTTGGGCTGGATCACCTGGTCTCTTTCCACCTGCGTAACTACCTGATTATGCCAGTATTCCCCGCTCACGACCTGAATCCAAAATACCTTAAGTAGCAGAACAAGAAAAAAGAGGGTAATACATCCCCCTATCAGCAGTGTGCGAAGCTTTATTCTTTTGACCATAGCTCAAACCTCTCTGCGAAAAAATGTACGTCAGAGCATAGCTTGATGCTATGCTCCTAACTAACTATTTGGCAGCCTGCTTTTCCACACGAATTGGCTCTCTTGTCGGCTCGATATATCCCTGTTCCTTTGCCGTAGGTACAATCTGATTTTCCAGCCGTTCCTTCTGAATTTTCAGTTGGGCGATATTGGTCTGTAATTTGGAAATGTCCTTGCTCGCTGTATTAATCGAATAATTGATTTGATAAATGTGCGCGTACCTGCCAATCAGCATACCAGCAATGACAATGCACGCTACAAGTGTCAAAAGATACAGCAGCTTTTCCCGAATCGGCAGCTCTCTGCGGCGTGTAACGACTTTGGTGGTTTCACGATACCGTTGTTGCTGAACCTGTTCCTGACGGGCTCTTTCTTTTACAGCCAAATTACCGCGTGTATAAGCCATGTCGCCTCTCCTTCTCCATTAAATTTACAATTTCTCGGCAACTCTCAGCTTGGCTGACCGGGACCGTGGATTAAGCTCCAATTCCTGCTCTGATGCCACAATCGGCTTACGATTCACCAGCTTCAGATCGCCTATCATTTTGTCCTCCAAAATAGGCAAATCAGATGGATATATGCTTCTCGCCAAATACTCCTTGAAAATATGCTTGCATATCCGATCCTCCAGAGAATGGAACGTAATGACCGAAATTCTGCCCCCTGGAGCCAGGCATTTTACTGCCTGATGCAAAGTATCTTCCAGTGCACCCAACTCATCGTTTACAGCGATCCGCAAAGCCTGAAAGCTGCGTTTGGCCGGATGTCCCCCGGTTCTGCGTGCCGCAGCCGGAATTCCTTCTTTGATAATATCGACAAGTTCCCCTGTTGTGTGAATAGGCTTGTTCTTTCGACGTTCAACCATAATCTTTGCGATCCGGCGTGAAAACTTCTCTTCTCCGTAGTGAAACAAAATACGCGCAATCTCTGCTTCTGGCCATTCATTGACAATCTCGTAAGCCGTCAGCGAGCTACTCTGATCCATCCGCATATCAAGCGGCGCATCATGATTGTAGCTGAATCCCCGTTCCCCCTCATCGAACTGGGGCGAGGACACACCCAGATCGAACAAAATACCCTGGACCTGCGGGACGCCGTCTTTTTCGGGCAATCCCAGTTCGGCCAGCCTGTCCTGCAAGTGGCGAAAGTTGGATTTCACCAATGAAATCTTTCCTTCGTAGGCCGACAGCTTCTCGCGCGCATTGTTCAATGCCCAGTCATCCTGATCAAAGGCAATCAGCCTTCCCTCAGGGCCAAGCTGTGACGCAATGACGGAACTGTGTCCTGCCCCTCCCAACGTGCAGTCCACATAGATCCCGTCCTGCCTGATGTTTAGTGCCTGTGTTGCTTCTTCCTTGAGTACGGTAATGTGGTGAAACAAACGGCTGACCTCCTAAATTACAATTCAAAGTTGAAATCAACCAATTTCTCAGCAATGTCGTTAAATGCTTCTTCTGATTGGCTGAAATATTGCTCCCAAGTGTGCTTGCTCCAAATCTCTACCCGGGTGGACACTCCCAATACGACGCACTCTTTGCTAAGCTTGGCGTATTCGCACAAATTCCCCGGTAAATTTACCCTGCCCTGTTTGTCCAATTCGCATTCAGTCGCGCCCGAGAAAAAAAAACGGGTAAACGCCCGGGCATCGGCCTTCATCAAAGGCAGTGCTTTAAGTTTTTTCTCCATGACAGCCCACTCATCCATGGGATACACGAAGAGGCATTGGTCCAGCCCGCGGGTAACCACGAACAAGGCACCGAGAAGTTCACGAAACTTGGCCGGAACAGTAAGCCGACCCTTCTCATCAATGCTATGTTGGAACTCCCCCATAAACATTGGTTTCGTCACCCCTTACCCCATTCTCCCACTTTGGCCCACTTTCCACCACCTAAGCATAATAGATTCGCTTTAAAAAATCAAAGACCTTCTTTACATTTCCAAAAAGTGATAAACGACAAATCCATACGGTGATGTCTGTTATTGTTGCCACGTATCATAACACGCCAAAAAGCCCCTTATTCCATGAAGACGAACTCCCGACAATATGCATCAGGTTTCGAAACAACATGAAAATAAAGGGCTTAGTCTCATTCATCAAACCAACCTATACAGACACCTGTGTTACACGTTAAAACCTTTGAACCCGGGCATCGTGATCGGCAATGCTCAAGTTATGCATTCCAGCTATCCAGATAGACCTTTTGGTCCTCTGTTAAAGAATCAATTTGGATTCCCAGGCTATCCAGCTTGAAGCGGGCTACCTGCTCATCAATTTCATAAGGTACATTAATTACGGCTTTGCCCAGCTCATTATAACGATCGTTCACATATTTCAAGCCAAGCGCCTGAAGTGCAAACGTGGTATCCATAATTTCCGCAGGATGACCATCCGCCGCAGCCAAATTCACGAGGCGTCCTTCTGCCAGCAAATACATTTTACGTCCATCCTTGAAGCGGTACTCCTCAATGTTGCGACGCACCGTCCTAATGGATTCGGAACGTTTGGCAAGCTCAGGCTTACTAACCTCCACATCAAAATGCCCCGCATTGCACAGCACAGCCCCGTCCTTCATGACATCAAAGTGCTCTCCGGTAATTACAGCTTTGTTGCCAGTCACCGTAATGAAGAAGTCACCCAGCTTGGCTGCTTCCACCATCGGCATCACATGGAAACCATCCATATGTGCTTCTACTGCCTTGATTGGATCAACTTCGGTGACGACCACGTTGGCTCCCAGCCCTTTCGCACGCATCGCAACCCCTTTACCACACCAGCCATAACCCACCACGACGACCGTGCTACCTGCCACAACCAGATTGGTTGTGCGAATAATGCCGTCGAATGCTGACTGTCCAGTACCATAACGATTGTCGAACAAATATTTGCAGTAAGCATCATTAACGGCCACCATCGGGAAGTGGAGTTGACCCTCTTTTTCGAGCGCCTTCAAGCGGATAATCCCGGTAGTCGTTTCCTCCGCCCCACCACGGATGGTAGAAATCAGATCAGGGCGTTCGGATTGCAAGAGGGTAACCAGGTCACCCCCGTCATCAATAATAAGGTCCGGCTTTGTTTCCAGCGCCTTAATTTGCAAGCTTTTAAACTCAGCAGGGTCCGGATTGTATTTAGCCAAAACCGTAACTCCATCTTCAACCAATGCTGCGCAAACATCATCTTGAGTGGACAACGGATTACTACCCGTAATTGTAACCTCAGCCCCGCCCGCCTGTACTACTTTAGCCAGATAGGCCGTTTTGGCCTCCAGATGCAGACAAATGGTTACCTTCAGACCCTTAAAAGGCTGCTCCTGCTCGAACTGTTGACGTATACGGTTCAATACCGGCATATGGGCTTCCACCCAATCAATTTTCAGATGACCCTCAGGCGCCAGTTTAAGATCGTGAACAATGCTGTTTTGCAAAGAATGGGAAGTCATATTTGTTCCTCCTTCATATTTGTTGTAGTTGTTAACATGCTAAATCATACATAAATGACACGATGCGTACCCGTCAGATCGGTCGGCACATCCATAATCATATCGATCAGGCTGAGGCCGTAACGGTTTAGAAAATGATAGATAGTATACACCCGTTCCTGCGGCTGTCCGAACGGAAAAAGTGACCACTCGATGCGATCCCATTGACGAAGCGCTGTTTCATTTTGCCGGAACAGTGCTTCCTGAACTTTTGCTTCCAGATAGGCAATCTGCTCCAGAATCTTCTCACGATTGGTTTCCCCAAGCCGGAGTAAACCTTTTTCAATCAAGCCTGACTGCTGTATCAGCGGTTCGTATATACGGACAAAAGCTTCCTTGGCCCCGGCAAACTGCTCCTGCATTCCAAGCTGATCGTGGGTGACAATCCATTGCTTTTTCCGTTCCTCAAGCCCGTCTCTAACTTCGCCAAAGCTCAATTCATACTTCAACATATGCTTTTCCACACCTGGCTCTACCAACGTAAAGGACATCCGTGGCAGCAGTAATGGCATCTGCATCCCCAGCACGCCAAAGGCATCCCGTGTAATCGCCCAGTAGGCAATTTCTCCTAGTCCCAGCACAGAGGCCAGCACCGGAAATAGTGAGTCCTGCATAAGAGGACGGGTTAGGACATTGTTACTAAAACGTTCCGGGTGCCTGTCTGTCTCTTCGAGCAGTTCTTCGATTGTAAATGCCACCTGACCGCGGCGATCCGTGAACAGCCCGTTTTGCTTGAACAGCAGCAAGCGTTCTTCTTCATGGATATAAAAGAGATTCGCGCCGCCTTCATGGACATCTGCTTGCAAATGATAGCCGTAATCTGCAATCCGTGCAGCAGTCGCCCGGTAAGCTTGCTCCAGTTCATCATTGTGCTGAACCAACCGACGGAAAACAGATGCCTCCAGCTTGCGCAACGAAGGATCAGCAGAATCCAGCAGCACTAATCCGTAGGCGCCGAAAAGAAGTCCCAGCAACTTGGCGAAGCCTTCACTTAATCCGTAAGAATCATTGAAACCATGCTTAATCATGCGTAAAATATCAGCCTTATGCTCTGAGTCAGGCAAGCTTTGCTCTATTTCAGCCATAGCTTTCTTCCACTCTGCGGCATCGACCTTAATCGCACTAACCGAAGAACGACGTTCCGGCTGCTTATTCAGCTTGATTTTGACTGCTTGCGGGTCATTCGCCATTACATATGTATGATTGACCTCATCCCAGTCATGATCCTCACCCGCAATCCAGAAAACGGGAATAACTGGACGCCCCAGCCGTTTCTCCGCTTCCCTGGCCGCCTTAATAATCGTAGCAGCTTTGTAAACGACCAGCATCGGACCTGTGAACAGTCCACTTTGCTGCCCGCCAACTACCACCAGAGCGTCTGGCTGCTCCAGCCGATCCAATGAAGCATGAACCGCCTCGTGTGCGTTGTATTGCTCATTGTATATACGGAGACATGCTACGACATCCTTACGGTTTAATCGCAGATGCTCCGTCTCATCCAGTCGCTTTGCTCGTTGGGCATAAGCATCGGCATGCAGAACATTATATTCATACAAATCGCGTGCGCGTCCTGTACCCTGTATGTAATCTTCTGCCAAAGCCGACCCTCCGCGAAGCTCTTCCGGAATTATTCTCATGGGTCTGCCTCCTGTCTCCACCAAAACCTTACTGCTTGATTGTACCGAAAGCCCTTGTCCGCGTCAAAGCTTCTCACAAAAAAAACCGCCAAGCAAACTCGGCGGTTGGTGCATAAAACAACATCAGGCGTAAGGCTCAGCTACAAAATGTCCTTTGGACACTTCGATCAGCTTGGCATTTTCCAGGTTATAGGCTCCTGACTTATTGCCGGATGCATCATTTGTATGAATTGGGCCAGCTTGATCACCAGGCATAATAATCCGTTTTTTGTTGGCTTCCACTTCCGGATCGGGAATTGGAATCGCCGACAGAAGCATTTTCGTATAAGGATGGATCGGGTTTGCATACAACTCCGCGCTTTCTGCAAGCTCAACCATTTTACCCATATACATTACGGCTACCCGGTCACTGATATGCTTGACCATTGACAGATCATGCGCAATGAACAGGTATGTCAGACCAAGACGCTCTTGAAGCTCTTTTAACAGGTTGACAACCTGAGCCTGAATAGACACATCAAGAGCCGAAATCGGCTCATCACAAATGATGAATTTAGGGTTAACTGCCAGCGCACGGGCAATACCGATACGTTGGCGCTGACCACCGGAAAATTCATGCGGATAACGGGTTGCATGATCCGGGTTCAAACCTACCAGATCCAACAACTCTTCAATCCGCTTTTTGCGCTCTGCACGGCTACCTGCCATGTTGTGAATATCCAGTGCCTCACCGATAATATCAGAAACCGTAAAACGCGGGTTCAAGGATGCATACGGATCTTGGAAGATCATCTGCATATCACGGCGCATAGCTTTCATTTTACCTGATGATAATTTGTAGATATCCGTACCGTTAAAGCGCACGCTACCTGCTGTAGGCTCATATAAGCGAAGAATGGTACGGCCCGCTGTAGATTTACCACAACCTGATTCACCAACCATACCTAGTGTTTCGCCTTCGCGAATATAAAAATTCAGGTTGTCCACCGCTTTGAGCACACGGTTTTTGCCAACATTAAAATACTTTTTAAGACCTTCAACCTCAATTAAATTGTTGCTACTCACCATGATCTCACCTCCTATTTCTTCAGCTTCGGATCAAGCGCATCACGCAATCCATCACCAAAAAGGTTGAACGCAAGCATAATCAAACTGATCAAACCTGCCGGGAAAAGCATACGCCAAGGATAGTACATCCATCCTGTCAGAGCTGATTCAATCATCGAACCCAACGACGCTTGAGGAGCCTGTACCCCTAATCCCAAGAAGCTCAGAAAAGCCTCGGAAAAAATAGCACTTGGAACCGTCAAAGTCAGTGTGACGATAATCGGACCCACAGCGTTAGGCAACAGGTGACGGAACAGCAGGCGGCCTGCACCAGCTCCCATCGAGCGGGAAGCAAGCACAAATTCCCGATTTTTCAGCTGTAGCATTTCACCACGCACAATCCACGACATGTTAATCCACCCGGTCACACAGAGCGCAATAATAATCGTCGTGATACTTGGCTCCAGTACAACGAGCAGCAGGATCGTAACAAGCAGATATGGAATGGAATACAGAATTTCAGAAAATTTATTCATGATTTCATCTACACGGCCACCAAAGTAACCCATAATTCCACCATAAATAACACCAATCAACAAGTCAATCATTGCTGCGGCCAAACCGATAATCAAGGAAATTCGGGCACCCATCCATGTACGGACAAACATATCACGCCCCAGATCATCTGTTCCGAACCAATGCTCCGCCGAAGGAGGAAGATTGGTGCTCAACAAATCATTCGTGCGGTCGTCGTATGGCGAAAGCATCGGACCAACTATCGAAGCAAGTACAATAAAAATCAGAACGCTCAGGCTTGTCATTGCCAGTTTATTTTTACGAAGCCGTTCCCAAGCATCACGCCAAGCGGATAAGCTTTCACGCTGAATAACTTCAGACTGCTTCTCATCCGCTCCGATTTTCTGAAAGTCTTCCGGTTTTACCTGAAGCTTCTCCAAATTCACAGCATTGTCTTTCACAGACATAAAGTTATCCCTCCTTCCCGCCGGTCAGCTTAATCCGTGGATCAATAAAACCGTATGCAATATCAGTAATAAAACGTGCCACCATTAGCAAAATGCCGTAAAAAATAGTAACTCCCATAATCATGGTATAGTCACGGGTCGTAATACTGTCTACGAACACTTTACCGATACCACCAATCCCGAAAATACGTTCAATAACGACGGAACCGGTAATAATATTTGCTGTCATAGGCCCCACATAGGTAACAACCGGCAAAATGGCGTTACGTACAACGTGTTTGAACATTACCGTAACAGGCTTCAAACCTTTAGCCTTGGCAGTCTTGATATAATCCGCATGAAGTACTTCCAGCATGCTGGAACGCGTTAGTCGAGCGATAAACGCAATTGGCGAAGCGGATAAAGCGACAACAGGTAGGACGTAATCCATTGGACCATCAAAGCCCATGACATTAAACCAACCTAACTCCTGTGCAAAGAAGAACTGAATCAACGATGCCAGGACAAAGCTGGGAACCGCAATCCCCATAATCGCTAAAATCATCGCTACGTTGTCAATAAGCCTGCGATGGTATAAAGCTGCGAGCATACCTAGCAAGAGTCCGACAATAATCGACACAATTATGGCGACAAAGCCCAATTTAAGTGATACCGAAAAAGTTTGTCCAATAATGTCTGTAACACTTTGGTTCAACTTTTTCATAGAAATACCAAAATCACCTGAAGCAATATCACCTAAGTATTTAAAATATTGGACATATACAGGCTTATCCAGCCCATATTGCTCCATTAACCGGGCTTGAATCTCAGGAGAAGTCGCTTTTTCACTCATGAAGGGGTTACCCGGAATTGCTTTCATGAGAAAAAACGTCGCAGAGATCAGAATGAACAAAGAAAGCAGCATATAGAAAAATTTACTGATCAAATAACGCGTCATTGCCCGTTTACACCCCCCATAAATTTTTTTCGACACCATTCGATTTTATCGAAATAGAATTGGAATGTCCAACCTACTTATTTGCATGGTTACATGATAATGGAAAAGACCATGACACACAAAAAAACGGGATATATATGGTTGTATCCACATATATATCCCGAAGTAACTATCAAACTTCAGAATTAAGCTTTAGTTACTGTGTAATATACGCTCTTGTGAAATCAATCGCTCCACTAAAGTCAAGAGCTATGTCTTTTACATTCGGTTTCGTTAAAGAAACATTTGAATAGTAATAGACCGGCAGCATAACCATATCGTCTTGAACCAGAATTTTCTCTGCTTTTGCGAAATCTTCCATGCGTTTTGCTGGATCGGTTTCTGTCTTAGCTGCTTCAATCAAAGCATCATATGCAGGATTAGCGTAGCCAGAATTATTATTAGTGTTGCCTGTTGTCCACATATCTAGGAATGTCATTGGATCATTGTAGTCGGCAGACCAACCACCACGAGCAATTTGGAAATTCAG
The DNA here is from genome assembly GCF_030034735.1 of Paenibacillus sp. RC334. Lineage (NCBI taxonomy): Bacteria > Bacillati > Bacillota > Bacilli > Caryophanales > Paenibacillaceae > Paenibacillus > Paenibacillus sp. RC334. The sequence continues at coordinate 3,651,495 of NZ_CP125370.1, forward strand.
CTTGTTACGTGTTTGAATAAATACGCCCCACTCTTGGTTTTGGGTTTTGATGTCCACACCAAGGTTTTTCTTCCACATATCAGCGACTGCCAAAGCAATCTTTTGGTGACTTTCACTGGAGTTATACAGCAAAGTTACCGGAGGAAGTGTAGTTACGCCTTCTTCTTTCATACCTTCTTGAAGTAATTTTTTCGCTTCAGTAAAATCTTCTTTGAAGAAATCATCTTTGTTCTCGGTACGGAACTCCTGAGAAACTCCTTTGATACCTGGAGGTACAAAGCCGTAAGCAGGAATTTGACCACCCAATGTTACTCTCTCAACAATCGGTTGGCGTTGAATAGCCATCGCAAATGCTTTGCGGATTTTAACATTATTAAATGGTTTTTCAGTTACGTTAAATAGATAGTAATACGTACTTGCAATCCCTTTAGCCTTAAACTCATTCGGCAGTTCTTTTTTCACAGCCGGAATTTGGTCTGTAGGAATTTCACCGCTTGGCATACCTGCATAATCAAGTTGTCCACTTCTATAAGAAGCCAGCTCTGTTGCACCGCTGTTTACAAGAGACATCGTGATTTTGTTCAGCTTGATTTGGTCTTTACCCCAATAGTTTTCACTCTTGGAAACTTCGATCTTTTGACCGCTGTCCCACGTTGTTAAAGTGTAAGGTCCATTGGTGATCATGCTGTCTTTCTGAACCGCCCACTTGTCATTTCCTTTAATAGAAGAATGTACAGGGTAGAAGGTGTAGAAAGAAGTCAAGCCCAGGAAGTAAGGAGTTGGGTGATCCAGCTCTACTTGCAATGTATGGTCATCAACTGCTTTGACACCTACATCTTTAAAGTCTGTAATTTTAGTGCCTTTAAAAGATTTGGAAGTGCTCAGGTTGTAGCCCTCAGCATTTTTTATATAGTACAATTGGTAAGCATATGGAGGTGCTGGAGCCGTAGAAGGATCCAATACCCGTTGCCAAGCAAATACGAAGTCACTTGCTTTGACTGGGTCGCCATTACTCCATTTTGCAGTATCACGAAGCTTGAACGTATAGGTTTTGCCGTCATCGGAAATTTTCCAGGATTCAGCTACGCCAGGAATTTCTTTGCCATCAGGACCCATACGTACAAGACCTTCATACAAAGTTTTGAGAACCGTGTTCGTTTGACTATCCTGAGCCTGTGCCGGGTCAAATGTTGGCGGCTCGGATGCCAGATTAATGCGCAAAATCTGTTTGTCGGCCGGAGCCGGTGTAGTTGAGGTATTTTCTTGCGCGCCCTTGCCATTGTTTTCGTTCTTGCTGCTGGAGCCACAACCTGCGAGCAGTGCGCCAACTGCAAGAACGAGTGTCAAAAGGACTAAAAAGCTTTTCCTTTTCATCTAGCGTTTTCCCCCTAGTTCTAAAGTGGTATATGTTTATAGATTATACAACCAGCGGTCAAAAAAATCTACATCACATTTCTTTAAATTGAGCTTTTTTTTTCAAAAAAACATGATTAATTCATATTTTTTTAGGTTTTCATGTCATGTTATATCACATGTTATTGAATATATTTTTAAAAATGCCAACAATAGTTAATAGAATATAGGCTAATGTCATGGCTATAAAAGTTAATCTCCACACTGCTCTACATAATCTTTTCCCATCGACCTTACCCTTTATTCGATTTTGGGCTCCTCCAATTAAACCCAGCGCCAAAAGTAGCAGCAGTAATATCAAATAAAAACCGAATCTTGATGCAAAAATGACATTAAAGAGCGCCGCGACGGATAGTATCAGAAAAGCCGTGGTAATGTCCATAGATATAAGCAACGACTTCTTTTTTTCCAGTTTAAGTAGGTAGCGGCAAACCGCAAACACGATCAGAAACGGAAAAAAGGGAAGAATACTAAATGTGATGATGGTACCTTGTATGAGACTCAACTGATCACCCCTCTTTTAGCCGCATGCCCTCAATTAATTGCCATAATACCGCATGGGTTGGTGCAGTAACCCCCGCTTGCTCTGCCATCTGCACCAGTTGTCCATTAATGGAAGCAACCTCTGTCATGGAATGTGCAAGCACATCGGCCAGCATAGACGACTGATTCTCTGCCGTTGCCCGGCAAATCTTCATAATCTGATCCCACCATGCGCTGTCACACCGAATACCATTGGCTTCGTACACTTGAATGCCTTCTTCGTATAGCTTGCGCATCATATGTATACGGCCCGGATCGGAAAGCAGCTCTCCATTGGGGATTCGCCATATTGCTGTCAGCGGATTAATCACAGCGTTGATTAGCAACTTGCGGTATATACCGTTCTCGATTTCTTTCGACAAGCAAACGTCAAATCCTGCTGTAAGCAGCCGATTTAGCACATATTGTTCGAAACTCCCGACCTGTTTCTCCTCCAGCTCATCCGGACAGCCAATCTCCGTAGCCCCCAGCCCGGCATACACGACGGATGCTACTCCCATTCTCTTGGCTCCTTCGGTCGTTACCGCAGGGTATACCACCGCTTCAGGATAGGCTTGTCTAATTCGTTCTATATGTCCGATTCCGTTCTGTAAGCAAACAATTCCGATATCGCTTTCTGTATTAGCCGCAGATTTAATCTGCTCCAGCACTTCCCCAATCGCCCCCTGTTTAGTCATTATCAAAATCCACCGTGCCGGAACCTGTGAATTCAAGCGTTGCCAATCTGCCAACGGCGCTACCTTCAATGTATCTCCAATCACATGAACAGCAACCTGTCCCTCTTTTTCAAGCACAGTAATCCCCTCACATGCAATGATACGTGCCTGCTCAAGCGTTCGTGTCCATAGCCTTACTTTTGTACCTGAGGCTGCCAGCCTTCCAGCGAACAACAATCCGAGCGAACCTGCTCCAATAATATCAATCACCTATGTATCGTCTCGCTTCCATCTTTTTTTCTACTATATCATATGCACTCTAGAGAAATACAAAAAACGCCAACTACGGCAAAGCGTGAGTTGACGTTCTATTTAATATTTGCTGCTGTAATTTTGCTACTCAATGCGCTCCAGGTTCCCATTGGCGTCCATTTTGAATCTGGATTTAAGCTCTTCCTCATCCTCAGTGATTAAAGCCAAACGGCGGGCCCGGTCCATAATCTGAATCAAGGCTTTGTAATCATCATTCACGACGCGATAGTCGGTTTGCACCTCATTAACCTCTTTGGACAACCGATCATTAATGGAGCGAAGTTGATTTAACTCCTCTTCCTTTTCACGTAAATCTTTTTCCAGCATCTTGATCTGTCGATTGGTTTCCTGTACAGATCCCTTCCATTGACGCAAAAAACGGATCACTGCGTCGATGGACAACGTATCCTCACTCGTTCCATCCGCTCTGTATAGCCCTTCAGCCGTATCAAGTGTGGCAAAAGCTGCCACCTGAGATACACCAACCGGACTCTGCTTGCGAATATAACTGCGTTTTTGACGTTGCGCTTTAGCAATGCTGATGGCTTCATCATAACGCTTGCGCACGCAACTGTTCCAGCGGAAGCCGCATGCTGCGGAGGTTCTTCCTATTTTTTGCCCAACCTCTTCAAATGCAGCGAGCTGTGTTCCACCTTCCCGGATATGACGCAATGTCACCTCCGCCAGTATCAGATCATCTTCAACACTCCATGCATCTTGTCTTATTGCAGTCATGCCTCTAGCCCTCCTAACAACATCCTGAAATAACCGTCTTCATGAACCGGCCTTACCGGTATTTGAATAGGGTATAAAAGCTGTTTATTCATTTCTATGCCTCTCGTAGAGTTCATAGAATCTATTTGATACTAAATTGTATTTCCATTTCTATAAGAACTCATACGTGGACAAATATAGTTTCGGGTTTCAAGCATCCTCTGGCTGCTGTACAATAAATGAAATGGTTAAAGAATAAGAAAGGCACATATATATTACTGTTAGACTTTTTTCGGTAATACACAAAAGGGGAAAACCAATGATCAGACCCACTCTAAAAATGATAAGTTGTGTTCTGCTGACCATCATTATGATTTGGACCTCCATGTCAGCACATCCTGTTCTGGGAGCTCCTTCAGAAGAGGCAAACCGGATTTTGCAGGATAGTCTGTCAATCGTCGAGATTGATCATGAAATTGAGCGGATCAGCCATGAACAGCAGATGCTTTTACAACGTCAGCAGGAACTCAGGAGCAATCTTGCCACTCAGCAGGAACAGATGACTATGCAAAGGAAACGCGCGGGTTCTGTGCTGCGCTCCTATTATATGGGTGAAAGGGACAAGCTGCTCAGTGTAGTACTGGGTGCCAAAAGTCTAAAACAGCTTCTCTCCCTGTACGATTACTACTTGTTGCTGATTAGCCACGATCAGGATGTACTTCAAGAATACGAGTCCAATTATCGGAATATGCGAAAAACAGAAGAACAGGTCACCCGGGCTTCATCAGATTTGGAAACCGTCAAAACAAACCTGCTGGAACAACGTAAGCGTATTGTCCTGCTTCAGGCGCGTGTAAATGACGGTGTTAACGCCAGCAAGGACCCGGATACTCTACGCAAGCTGATTGGCGAAATGACAGCTTATTGGGAGAATGTAGGCGTCTACGAGGTGAACAAGCATTTTAAAGCGCTGGCTCAAGCGATGCAGGATTTGCCTCAATTTATTCAACAACAGCAAGGAGCCATGATTACAAACGGCAAAGTCATTACGATAAGCATACGTGAGGATGATTTTAACCGTTTTCTGAAATCGGAAAATGAATTATTTAATCACTTCAACTTTTCCTTCGGGCAGGATCGTATTGTTGTAGAAGGCCAACAGGGCACCATGAAATTAAGGGTAGAGGGGCACTACACGGTAGAGAATGAACCACAAAATGCAATTTTATTCCATGTGGATCGCCTGGTCTTTAACGGGCTGGAGCTACCAGATACGACCCGTAACAAGCTGGAAAAGGATTTTGATCTAGGCTTCTATCCGCAGCAACTCATTTCTTATGTCAAAGCTACAGAGGTACGCACCATAGCCGGAGTACTTGAGGTTAAGCTCGAATTGAGCCTGAAGTAAGGCTTTGACACCCTTGTATTGCTATCATAAATAATACATGGACAAAAATAAGAGACCCCGGGATGTTCCCGAGGTCTTCTTATTTACAACAAATACTACGCAGTATATAAACATCCTTATCATGGGGTAGTGATATGAGCTTCTACAGCAGATCGGCTGCCAACTGCGCCAGCTTGGAGCGCTCTCCTTTTTCCAGCATGATATGCCCGCTAATCCCTTCCTGCTTGAAGCGTTCTACTACATACGTCAAGCCGTTACTGGCAGCATCCAGATAGGGGTGATCAATTTGCTCCGGGTCTCCCATCAAGATGATTTTACTCCCCTCACCTACACGGGACACGATTGTTTTGATTTCATGCCGCGACAAATTCTGTGCCTCATCAATAATAATAAATTGTCCAGGTATTGAACGCCCGCGAATATAAGTGAGCGCCTCCACCTGAATGCTGCCCAAGCCCATCAAAATTTTATCAATATCGCCTGATTTTTTGGTATCAAACAAATATTCCAGATTGTCGTAAATCGGTTGCATCCACGGACGAAGCTTTTCTTCCTTTTCTCCCGGTAAATAACCGATATCCTTGCCCATAGGAACGACAGGACGGGCGATTAGCAGCTTCTTGAAGCGATGTTCATCCTCTACCTTGAGCAGACCAGCAGCGAGCGCCAGCAACGTTTTGCCTGTACCTGCTTTTCCGGTAATCGTCACCAGCGGTATATCGTCATTAAGCAATAGCTCCAGCGCCATCCGCTGTTGGGCATTACGCGCACTGATCCCCCACACAGGTTCATTGCTTAAATACAGAGGCTCTAATCGGTCTGCTTCCTGGTTTACTTTCAGCAATGCTGATTTTCCAGTCCCCATCTCGTCCTTTAGAATAACGAATTCATGAGGATATAGCGTATAAGACAGCTCCAATGGCTTAATCGGTAAAAAACGATTGGAATAAAACTCATCTATGATGGACGGATGCACCTGAATTGCCGAGTACCCGGGATATAGCTCACTCAGATCACCGGTTCTGTCGGATAAATAGTCTTCGGTCAGCAGTCCCAACACATCTGCCTTGATTCTCACCAGCACATCTTTACTAACCAGCACCACCGAACGCGGTTCAGGCAGTTCCTGCTCCTCCAACTGATAATTCAAGGCGACCGCCAAAATTCGATTATCGTTCGAAACTTCCCCGAACATCTCCTGAACTTTCAAAAAGCTCCGATGATTTAATTCAACCTTGAGCCTCCCACCTTGCGGAAGCGGAACACCGCTGTGCAGATGTCCTACTTTCCTCAACCCGTCCAGCAATCGTGATACGTTGCGGGCATTCCGTCCAATCTCATCCGCGTTGCGTTTTTTGGAGTCGATTTCTTCCAGAACAACAGCTGGAATAACCACTTCATGTTCTTTGAAGGTAAAGATGGCTTTCGGATCATGCAGTAGCACATTCGTATCCAGCACAAAAATTTTCTTCATTTAGATCCCCTCCAAAGCGGCGTGGACAATCTCGTGTTTCATACCTATACCTATTCACCGGGTAGCCAATACTTGCTGATTCCCTGAAAAAAGACCCCAGCAGCAGCGTTAAACAACGAAAAGTTGGTAGGTAATTAGAGCCTTAGAGCCTGTACACCTTTGGATCAGACACAAAAGGCCCAGTGATCACTCACTGGACCTTACTTATTTCATTCATTTCATTACAGAAAAAGCTAACAACCTTAGACAGCAAACGGGTATGAATGTCAAAACCATATACTTGGCGTGCTACCCATTCAGACATACCTCAACCCCCCTTATGCAATAGAGCTTTTACTCGCTGCGAGTATAACATAAGAGGGAAGAAAGATACACACTCAAGAATTGGAAGAAGAGACAGTATTATTGTCGCTCGCTTTTTTTGATAGCTCCTCTTGCAAGGATTGTCTGGCCAGTTCAAGCTGTTTCTCATCAATATAGACATAAGGACTGCGCCATGTTCCTGCTACCGGATTGTATTTCACATTTTGCTTGGAAATATTCCAATAGGTCTGTACGAGATTTTTCATTTGCTGAGATTCAATATCTGTCATCAAATTCTTATCAACAGATTTAATAATTGCACTGAATTTACTTAGAGCACTGAAGGACTGCATTTGGTCAATTAAGGAATGAAGCACCTGATTTTGTCGACGGTTGCGATCAAAATCATCAGATTCAGCTGTTCTCGGGCGACAGTTTGATTTACGGTAACGAACAAAATCAAGGGCCTGATCACCGTTCAAATGTTGTGCTCCAGCCTTCAAGTTAATGTTAGTACCATCTGCACTGTCACGGTAACACATATTTTTGTCGACCGTAACATCTACGCCACCTAAATTATCCACAACATCTCTGAAGCCCTGGAAGTTAATAACCGTCACATAATCGATGTCAATATTCAAATATTTGCCGACCATCTTCTTCATTTGCTCTTCAGCGACTTCACCAGACTCTTTCTCTCTGGCCTTGAACACCGGATAGTACTCATTCAGCTTACGAGGTTTATATCCATCCAGTTCCAGTCGCGTATCCCTCGGCAACGACACGATTGTAGATGACTTGGTATTCGGATTCAGTGTAGCTACCATAATAACGTCCGACAAATAAGTTGGATGATCAGGGCGGTAATCCGTTCCAAGCAACAAAATGGTCAAAGGCTTGGCCTCGGCCAATTGTGTTTTGGGCACTTCCTTATTGATCCCCGTATCCAAAACTTCCTCTACCTGATTGTATAGGTAATAGGCATAACCGCCAGCCGCCAAGATACCTATAATGAGCAGAAACAGAACAAACTTCATAAACGATCTGAAAAAGCTTTTTTTCTTTTTCGTTTTTTTCGGTTTGGCGGATTTTTTCCCGCTTTGTGTCCGGGGAGGCAATCCGTTAGAAAGATTACTCATGCTTCAACACCTTTTCCTGCGTTTTTAGAAATAAAACTTTCTCCAAGTTTACAATCCTAAAACAGATACAGCGGCGCATCCCGTTGCCGGGCGTCGCCGCTGTGGCCAAAACCAATCCAATCAATTACGAATTTGCTTGTGCTGTTTTACGCTGTTTTTCTGCACGCTCGCGCTCACTTTTGTTCAAAATCTTTTTGCGCAAACGAATAGCATTAGGTGTAACTTCACAATACTCATCATCATTCAAATACTCGAGCGCCTGTTCCAAAGAGAAGATACGAGGCGTTTTAAGTTTTACGGTATCGTCTTTTGTTGCGGAGCGGACGTTCGTCAATTGCTTCTCTTTACAAATGTTAACAACGATATCGTTATCACGTGTATGCTCTCCGACGACCATACCTTCATAAATCTCAGTACCCGGCTCCAGGAACAGAATACCGCGATCCTCTACACCCATCATTCCATAGAATGTAGTGCTTCCATTTTCCGTCGAAATAAGTACGCCTTGATGACGTCCACCGACTTGACCACCAACAAATGGACCATAGCTGTCAAACGCATGGTTCATTACGCCATAGCCACGAGTCAAAGTCAGGAAGTTCGTAGTGTAACCAATCAGACCACGTGCAGGAATCAGGAATTCCAGACGAACCTGTCCGGTGCCGTTGTTGATCATGTTGACCATTTCAGCTTTGCGGGAACCCAGACTTTCCATAACTGCGCCCATGCTTTCTTCAGGAATATCAATGAGGAGACGTTCGATTGGCTCCATTTTCTTGCCATCGATTTCCTTCACGATTACTTCCGGTTTGGACACTTGCAGTTCATAACCTTCACGACGCATGTTTTCAATCAGGATACCCAGATGCAACTCACCACGTCCGGATACGATAAATGCGTCAGGACTGTCGGTTTCATCGACACGCAAGCTGACATCAGTTTCGAGTTCTTTCAGAAGACGTTCGCGGAGTTTACGGGATGTGATCCATTTACCTTCGCGACCTGCGAATGGGCTGTTATTAACCAGGAAGGTCATTTGCAGCGTTGGCTCATCAATCTTGAGTACAGGTAAAGCTTCAGGATGGTTTGGATCGGCAATCGTTTCTCCGATGTTAATATCCTTGATCCCTGCAATAGCCACAATGTCACCAGCGCCCGCTTGATCGGTTTCAATCCGTTTCAGACCTTGGAAACCGAACAGCTTCTCAATACGCGCTGATTTGCTGCTGCCGTCACGCTGCATAACCGTAACCGCTTGTCCCTGCTTGATAATACCGCGGTTTACACGACCAACTGCAATGCGGCCAAGATATTCGTTATAGTCCATCAGTGTTACGAGGAATTGAAGAGGCTCATCTATTTTCTCCGTTGGAGCTGGGATGTGATCCACAACGGTTTCGTACAATGCCTGCATGTTATCATCTTGCTTTTCGGCGTCCAAACTGGATGTTCCGTTCAGTGCTGAAGCATAAACAACAGGGAATTCCAACTGCTCATCACTCGCACCCAACTCGATGAACAGATCGAGTACTTCGTCAATAACTTCGGCTGGACGAGCTGCCGGACGGTCAATTTTGTTAACAACAACGATTGGCGTCAGGTTTTGCTCCAACGCTTTACGCAGTACGAATTTAGTCTGCGGCATACAACCTTCGTAAGCATCAACGACGAGCAAAACACCGTCAACCATTTTCATAATCCGTTCCACTTCGCCGCCAAAGTCGGCGTGTCCCGGTGTATCCACAATGTTAATCAGATAATCTTTGTACGTAATAGCTGTATTTTTTGCCAAAATCGTAATACCGCGTTCACGCTCCAGATCGTTGGAGTCCATGGCGCGCTCCTGAACAGCCTCGTGGTCTCTAAATGTTCCGGACTGTTGAAGAAGCTTGTCGACAAGCGTCGTTTTGCCGTGGTCGACGTGGGCAATAATTGCAATATTGCGAATGTTCTCTCTTGCATGCATGGTTTGTATCCATATCCTTTCCGTATATCAAAATAGTGTCTCTATCCTGAAAGTAATGCTTATCCAAGGCTAACAATCGTTCTTCAGGCCCGCTCCCTGCTAACCCTCTGTATATTTCAGGCTTTGTGCAGGCAGCTTCTCTTTCCGATTCGCGTGAAAACCTTAAAATAAGCGTCAGAAAACATTCCGACGCTCTTATCATATCCATTATATTATAGTTGAAATATGTCATAAAGCAAGACATTATTGGCTGTTCCGTAATTTACCGCCATAAATTTTGCACTGCTTGTCGTTTCACCATTTACGTTTGGTACGATTGTTAACCATCAGCCATATCCCTGCACCGATCAATACAACTGCAACAACATAAATCATTCCGGTCCTCAACATGCTAATAATCAGTAGAAGTACCGAAACGAGTCCCAAAATCATGCTCCCTGTATATACAGTGCGAGGCAGCGTTATATCATTAATAGCGTATTCCCATAATCCAACTGCCACACCCAGCAGTAACAAAGGCCATAGATAGGCCATCAGATGCCAGCCCCATGTATTACAGAGAAAAAATAAAAAACCGTACACCGACAAAATCCCGGCCGGCAGCAGCATAATGGGAGAAACCTTACGCATCATGTACATCGCATGCAATATAATACCAGGTATTAAAATCAGCAAGGGCCAGAAGTTTTGTCCCAAAAAGGAGAAGACCCCCAGTTTTCCCAACAAAATAATCAGTCCTACGGCAATGATGCCCAATCCGATCATACGCTCTTTTCCGGAATTCATCGTGGTCTCCTTTATTTGCTGGATTTTATAGTGTTACAAAAACCGAGTAGATTCCCCGGCGTTTGCAAAAGCTCTATGTCTAGTTTAGCCGATGTTTTCCAAAAAAACTACGTTCAAATACGGCGGGCTTGCAACTGCTGGAATATTCCTGCAATTACAACTGCGGCGGCCAGCAATCCCGGCAACCATGAATGTAAAACTTCCCCAGGCCCGGCTAACCACGCTCCCAGTCTGGGATCACGCAGTAGCATTTCACCTGCCGTGAAAGCCAATATTGCAGATCCGAGTAAAACAAGTACAGGGAAACGGTGAAGCCAGACTGCAATAACGTTGCTCCCCCACACCACAATTGGAATGCTAATTGCAATACCGATGACAATGATGGCAATATCCCCATTTGCAAGTGCTGCAATAGCCAATACATTATCCAGACTCATCACAAAATCCGCTACCAGAATCACCTGTATAGCCTTCCATATGCTTGTTTCTGCTCTTACTCCCACATTATCGTTATTCTCATAAAGCAGCTTAAACGCAATCCATAACAGAAGCAGACCGCCCGCCGCCTGAATAAAGGGTATGCCTAGCAAAAGGACAGCTGCAAAAGTCAACACACAGCGCAGGACAACTGCGGCGAGCGCTCCCCACCATATTGCTTGGCTCCGCTGCCTTGCAGGCAAGTTTTTGCTCGCCATGGCTATAACAACCGCATTATCACCGCTTAACACCAAATTGATCATTAATATTTTCAACAGCAAAATGATATGCTCCATGTGTACAAACACCCCCATGCTACTTGTATGCGAAATAGGACGAGGCTATGCTGTGTACTTGGAATCTAATCATTTCATTCATCAATAGCCATAATTTATTAAAAATCAATACCAGATTTGTTGAGCATAATCCTTGAAATCAGTAGCAAACAGCAATATAATGAATCGTATTTCCGAAAAACGGGTATTAATCATAAACAGAGCATACTGAACTTAGGTTGTTTAATCAGGGAGATGAGAACGATTGACATGTCCGGATTTCAGTTTTTTGGGCTACTGCTTAATGTGATATTTATTGACCTTCTGCTTGCAGGAGATAACGCTATTGTAATTGGACTTGCCGCCCGAAAGCTTCCGCCCGAAACGCAAAAAAAAGCGATACTGTATGGTACCGGAGGTGCTCTACTCATTCGTATAGCCGCCACGATTGTGGTGCTTTGGCTGCTTCAAGTGCCGTGGCTGTTACTCGTCGGGGGTGTAATGCTGATCTGGATCGCATATAAGCTGCTGGTAGATCAGGAGGATCACGCCGAAGTCAAAGCCGGCACGACTTTATGGGGGGCTATCCGCACCATCGTTGTAGCCGATGCAGCCATGGGGCTGGACAACGTAATTGCCGTCGCAGGCGCTGCCCAACAGCATTTGATACTGGTGGTACTCGGTCTGCTGATCAGCGTGCCGATTGTCGTATGGGGAAGTACTCTTTTCATCAAGCTTATTAACAAATTTCCCTGGATCATCTATTTGGGCTCGGCTGTGCTTGGCTATACTGCCTCCAATATGATTACCGAGGAACGCAAGCTGGAGCCATACTTTACCGAGCACCCCGCACTGCGTATCCTGTTTGTTGCCACAGTGATGGCTGGTATTCTGCTCACAGGCTATCTTCAAAACCGCAGAGCCATATCCAGCCGAAAAAAAGCGGTTTTGAAATAATTTTAAGAAAAAACTCATACATCTATAGACAAGGCAGACCCGACTTTAGTCGATGGATCTGCCTTTTTATATACCGCTAAGCGTAGCATCTTAAAAGATTTTAAAACCAATCCTCTTGCACAACTTCCTCTTTACGTCCCTCTATAGCCCCATCTGCCTCAAGAACAACAGTCTCCGTTATAGCCACGGCCTGCTCAATCAAAGTATTTAAATCCCGAATAGAGGCTTCGATCTTTTGAACAACCCATAAATTAGGATTGGTCGTTGGGGATTTGGGAACAAACAATGTGCAGCAATCCTCATACGGCAGGATAGATAGATCGTATGTGCCGATTTGCTTGGCTATTTCCGTAATTTCCTGTTTATCCATCATCACCAGAGGACGCAGCAACGGTAATTCCGTCGAACGCCCAATCACATTCATGCTCGATAAAGTTTGGCTGGCTACTTGGCCGAGACTGTCACCCGTCACAAGCGCCGGCGCGCCTTCACGCTCCGCCAGCATCGTAGCAATACGCAGCATGGACCGTCTCATCAGCGTGATGATTAGATTATCCTGTCCAGTGCGTGTAAAAGCCGTCTGCACCTCCGTAAAAGGTACGAGATGAATCTTGATGCGTCCCGCGTAACCCGCCAATACCCTCGCCAAGTCAATAACCTTTTCTTTCGCACGCTCGCTCGTAAACGGATAGCTGTAAAAATGGACGCATTCGATTTCCAATCCTCTGCGCATGGAGGACCATCCCGCTACCGGACTGTCGATTCCGCCCGAGAGCAGCAGCATAGCTTTGCCGTTTGTACCTAACGGATAGCCTCCTACAGCCGTAATAATATCGCTAAATATATAAGCCGCCTGCTCTCTGACTTCCACCCGTAGCTCGATATCCGGTTGACGGACATCGACCTTTAACACTGGAAACCCGCGCAGTATCGGCGAACCAATCAAATGATTCATCTCATGAGAGGAATGGGCAAATCCTTTCCACACCCTGCGAGCATTTACCTTGAAAGTCGTTCCTTCCGTCGGATTCAACTCACGCATCAAGGCTACAGCGGTCTCAATAATCGTGTCAAGCTCAACAGGAGCCATTTTAACAGGACTGATGGTTGTGATACCAAACACCTTTTGCAATACTTGGATGATCTGCTCATAAGACTCTCCCCCAAGAACTACATAAATCCGTCCAAATTCCTTACGCAGAGAAGCGCCGGGAAACGGCTTGAGCAACAGTTTCACGTGATTCAGTACCGCTTTTTCAAAACGGGCGCGGTTTTTCCCTTTCAATGTAAATTCGCCAAAGCGAAGCAACAGCATATCATAGTGCATTTTAACGTTTCCACCTTTCAAGGGATTCCAATTGCGCCACAGCCTGACGGAGCGCGAGAATAAGCTCGTCAATATCCTGTTCTGTATGTTCATCGCCGAAGCTGATCCGAATACCGCCGGACGCCTCCGCCTCATTGCGACCCATCGCCAGTAATACCCGGCTAGGCTCGGCCAATTTGGAGGAACAAGCCGATTTGGTCGATACTGCCACGCCCAATTGCTCCAGCGTATGCAGCAGCACCTCTGCCTTCATACCCGGATACGAAAAATGGACAATGTGCGGCGCTTCCTGCCCGCTATTCAGTCGCAATTGCGGAATCGTCTTCACTTCTGCGGCTACCCGATCTCTCCACGCAGTCATACGCTGCGCCGCCTCTGCTTGCCGTTCTCCTGCCAGCCGGACCGCCTTGGACATACCGACAAGCAGCGGAACATTTTCCGTACCTGCACGAAATCCCTGCTCCTGGGAACCTCCGCTAAGCAGCGAGAAAAGCTCCAGACCTTCCCGAACAAAAAGCAGTCCGGCTCCTTTGGGACCGCGCAGCTTATGTGCGGACAGGCTGTACAGATCAGCCTTCCAGCCCCGGATATTCACCGGAAGCTTTCCATAGCCCTGCACACCATCAACATGGAACAGTACACGTGGGAACTGTTCCTTCAACGCAACTCCGATATCATGCAACGGCTGTACCCTTCCCGTCTCATTATTGACATGCATAATGCTGACTAAAATCGTGTCTTTACGGATAGCTGCACATACCTGCTTGGCACTGACATGCCCTTCCGCATCAACGGGCAGAGATGTGACCTCAAAGCCCATTTCTGCCAACTGTCTGCAAGCTTCATACACCGACGGATGCTCCGTTGACACCGTAACGATATGCTTGCCTCTGGCCTGATACTGCAAGGCCACTCCCTTAATAGCGAGATTGTTGCTTTCCGTTGCCCCGGATGTGAACACAATCTCCGCCGGATGCACCCCCAAAGCTGTAGCACAAACCTCCCGGGAACGCTTAAGCAGCTTATCCGCATCTTCCCCGTACCGATGCATTGAGGACGGATTGCCGTAGTGGAGTCTCATCACCTCAGCAATCGTCGTAATCACCTCTTCAAAAGGCGGAGTTGTCGCTGCATAATCAAAATATTTCATGAAACTCCCCTTTCTGCCCTGCAACCTCTACAACAAAAAAAGACCAAAACAGGGAAAGGCCACTGTATTACACAGTGACACCCTTTCCCCATATTGATCCCACCTGCGGACCTGTCTGATTAAAATTTTGTTTTTTTCTTTATAAGCTACAGGGCTTAAAACGTATATTTTTCACGTGCATTCTGAATTTTGGCAATATACTTTTGCGTTTCTACCGGAAGCATGTTCAGCACAGCCATCAACTGCTCGTCACTATTCACGCCCAATCGCTGTACCCGTCCGGGGCCTGCATTATAAGCTGCCAAGGCCATATTTTCCTGTCCATTAAAACGCTTAATCTGGTAAGACAAATAACGAACTCCGGCATCAATATTTTGTGCAGGGTCATACGCATCGCTAACTCCCAATCCTTGGGCCGTAGCATCCATAAGCTGCATAAGCCCTTTGGCTCCAGCTGAAGAAGTGACAAGCGGGTTAAACGAAGATTCTGTATCAATGACTGCTTTAATCAGCGACACCGGAACTCCGTATTTATTGCTGGCCTCGTTAATGAAATCATCATAAGCTGTAGGTTTGGTCGGCCCATCGGTTGCTGTGCCGGAAGCAGGATATACCGCCAATGGCGAAGTCGTTCCCCTCGATGGTCCCAATTGAAGCCAGAGCAACCCATTTTCATCCCTTGTAACGTCCCCTGAATTTACACGAGCTGCAGCATCATCTGTCTCCAACTGCCCTGCCTGCTCAAGTAATCCGGAAAAAGCGTCCGTTGTACCCGTTTGTGCTGTGGAACCTATATTACTCAACAACTGCGTATCTATTATGGCCTTGGACACGCGCGGATCTATTTGCATGTGGCATTCCCAACTTTCTTTAGTTGTTATATCCCAAACAGCCTATCATTACTGCTTATGATACAACGTTTTGATATGTACTGCCATACTTTTTAAGGAAAAAAGCTCCGCATCTGTCGAATTGACAGCGGAGCTTCATGGTACTGGGTCAATACAGAATAGATCGCTTATAATTTTACTCGAACAGAGCAAGCGATCACCTGGCTTTTCGTGCCTTCACGAGATCAACGAACAAACGGAATAAAAGCAAAGTAACTTAATGTCGCCAGCGCACCCAGTCCAATCGACCAAATACCTGTTGTTTTGTTACCATTTACATAAGCAAAAAAGCCCAACACTGCAGCAATAGGCCCCAGCACAATAGACCACATAAACAGTGCAGCAATTCCTGCGGCTAGACCGATATAGCCAGAGATACGTCCACTTTGGCTTATGACATGCTGCTCATCCTTGTCCTCATGCCGAGTCACGGCTGGTGAGCCTGGAGCTACCTCAGCCGCATATTCCTCCCGGTGATTGCGACGCTTGGCAGACCGCTCTTGAGTGCGACGGGGGTAGTCCACACGCTCACGGCTAAAATGCTCTTGGTCTTGATGCTTATCAGTTTTATGATCCTCCATAATACACTGCACCTCCAAATACGTAATGATTCGCGGTATGAATTTTTACAGGGACTTTGGTTTAAAAGTGTGGCAACAGGTTGCAGCAGATGTTGCAGCCTGGTCACGTTCAACTGAGCTGAAGCTTTCACCCGCATATTCTTCATCAAATTTTTTTCCTGCATGACTGTCAATTTCTATCATGATCAAATCTGCCTTGCACAAGTTGTTTTCTCCCCAATAATGACAATTGGCTACGCTGCATTTGACTATTGGCTTGGCCTCTTGGCTCATGATTATCACCTCGGATTCATTGTCTCCCCCGTAGCGTTCACCTATGCGCCACGGCATATGGCAGTTGGTGACATACGAAAAAAGCCGTTTCCGGCACCTCCTCCAAACTGGCAGGAAGCAAACAGGAAACGGCTTGCTTGTCTCATATGTTTTTGTTTTCAATTAAAAAAATCTCTGGCTAGATGCTTACGCATGTGTACGGCGAGTCTGCATCCGGCGCTGAGTCAAATAATCACTTTCATAATAAGCAAGATCATCGCGCAATTCTTCAAAATTTTTCGTAATGTCCATGATCACTTCGCGGGCGGGCGTTACTGGCGTTTTACGGAAGCGTATAGCATCTTGTCCCGTATAAGCGTAGCGTCCATCCTCTGCGTAAGATTCATTTTTGGGATAAAAAAAGCTGTTCACGCAGT
Organism: Paenibacillus sp. RC334; assembly: GCF_030034735.1. Taxonomy (NCBI): domain Bacteria; kingdom Bacillati; phylum Bacillota; class Bacilli; order Caryophanales; family Paenibacillaceae; genus Paenibacillus; species Paenibacillus sp. RC334. Next base: position 3,668,555 of record NZ_CP125370.1, read on the forward strand.
CATGGTAAACGTTATACAATGCCTTTTCCGCAAAATCGACGTCAAAGTTGGCACGGCGCAAAGCCACACCCAGCTTTTCATAAGATATTTCGGAAAAAACAAGGACATGGCGGAGATCCGACAAAAAGCCTTTGTAAAAGAGTACGGACTCCTCACTGCGATCCACAGCCAGCTCCGGCAGTGCATGCTCATTAAGGAATGCTTCCACCCGTTCCACGGCAGATTTCAGTTTCTCCTGCGCCGACTCACATAATTTTTGTACGTTGACTGCTGACATTAATGCAGCTCCCCCTTATTTGTTGCTTCTTCATCAATTTGGTTACCCGAAAATAGATCCTTCTTAACCGAAAGAGCTATAATTTTCAGTATTTATCCTAACACAAATAAGGATTGAAAGGTATAAAAACATGCCAACCTTCTCACGCTAAACCATAAATTCATAAACTCCCAAGGAGGACGGTCCCATGTCTCGGCAAAAATGGTTAAAACCCCTGATCGGAGCAGCCGCCGGGGTGCTTATCATCACCCTGATGCTGCCTTCCCGAGATCACCGCCACACACCACAGCCCGAATATACGGCAAAAGTGGTGCCACAGCAGGAAAAGCAGCTCAAAAAAGGAATGTTGGCTTTGGACTTGTCCGCTACGGATACCATCACTCGCATGGATGCGAGGCAGGATATTGAATACGTAATGCGAGAACTGAATGATAAAACTAATGATCAGAAAAAGCATTTTGCCCGCAAGCTTCAGCAGTCGCACAGTCATCTTCACACACTGCAATGGATCAATACACGTGACGGGAAGAGCACTACCTACACAGGCAGCAAGGCACAACCTCGTCTGCTTAATCACATTCAAGTCAAAAACAGCCTGGCTGCGGCTCGCCGTTCCGTCCTGCAAAACAAATCTTACGAGTCCGCTGCTTTTCAGGCAGAGGATGGAAAATATTTTGTCATGGCAGAGCCATCGACTGACGGGACATACGGCGTTGCCGCGCTGGTCAGCCAGCAAGTGCTTCGTGACGTGGAAAAGCATCAGCGTAAAAACCTGCGCCTGATCCCATACCCGAAGGAAGGCAGCTACAAAATCGAATCTGTACATCCCGACACACTGCATGATATTACTGTCAAGACGGGACATGACAATGAAAATGCGAGCCATTATTTTGAAAATGAAATCGTCGTTCGCTTCCGCCAAAATCCTGATCAACGGCAATTACGCGATATTGCAGCAGATTTGAACTGTGAGCCAGGCCGAAAGCTCGGTTATACGTATGTGTTCCATTCGAATAACATGAACTTCAAAGAGCTAAAGCAATATTTCTCGCAGAAGTGGAACCCGATATATGCAGAACCTCACTACATGTATCTGACTAATGAAAAAACACCCGTAAAAGCGTCGGATGTCTCTATTCCGAATGACCTGCTCTTTTCCCGCTATCAGTGGAATCTGCCGGCCACTGAAACCAACCGGGGCTGGGCGCTATCCAAAGGCAGCAAAAACGTAGTCGTAGCCGTCGTGGATACGGGAGTAGATATGGACCATCCTGATCTAAAGGGCCAAATCCTAGCGGGACACAACGTAGTCAGCCCGAAGGAAAAGCCTTACGATGACGTCGGTCACGGAACGCATGTTGCCGGCATTATTTCCGCGCTTGTGAACAACGGCGAGGGTGTTGCTGGCATGACATGGTACAACAAGGTTATGCCAGTCAAGGTACTCGATCAGTCCGGCTCCGGTACCACATATTCCGTGGCAGAGGGCATTATATGGGCCGCAGACCATGGAGCCAAGGTCATTAATTTGAGCCTCGGCAATTATGCGCAAGCTGAATTTTTGCACGATGCGATTAAATATGCCTATGACAAGGATATTGTATTAGTCGCGGCCACGGGAAATGATAATACGGAACGGCCTGGCTATCCCGCTGCCTATCCTGAAGTATTTGCCGTATCTGCCACAGACGCGTCCATGCACCGTGCTTCCTTTTCCAACTACGGAGATTATGTTGACGTTATGGCCCCCGGCGCAAGCATAGCAAGCACGTATCCGGGGAACCAATACGCTGCCCTCTCAGGCACTTCAATGGCCAGTCCGCATGTATCAGCGCTTGCGGCCCTCGTTCGTTCCATCAACCCCGACCTGACGAACAAAGAGGTCATGGAATTGATGAGAAACAGCGTGATTGATTTGGGTACACCGGGGCATGACAAATATTTCGGATATGGCCAAATCGATGTATATAAGGCGTTGAAAGCAGCTCAACGTCCGTATGTTCCTTTGCAGTTTTATCCACAGCATTTGGGTGACAAGATAAAATCTCTCTTGAAGATGCTGGAAACGTAAAAAAGTTTCCGTTTGGGCAAAAAGCAGCCATGTACGCTCCATGGCTGCTTTTTTGTAATCCCTTAGCGCTTAGAGCTGCTACGTACCTGACGCTTGCCATTACTGCGAGTATGACTGCGGGTATGACAGCAAGGATCAGAAGGGTCTTTTACAGTCACTGGGAATACATGGTGTGGTACAGGTATAATGTGCGCTTGGTTGATAATTTCAATCGGATGAATAACAGGCACCACTTGTGGGAAAAATTGATGATTTACAAATTGGATCGGCGGGCACACGATCGGTTCGTTAGGGCAATGACTCATAATGTGCAACTCCTTTCGGTGAATTAGTACAGCATATTGCGAAGGGGCTCCCTGTGATTGGATGATTACCCCCTATTACAAATATCCTTACAAAATAGGCCTTCGTTCCATGATGACCGAGCGGTCAAGCAGTTCTCCCAGCAAGCGGCATAACTTGCGCAATCCTGCTTCGAGTGTGTCCTTGGCCGTGTATGAAAAGGAAATACGAATATGATTACTTTCCATACCACCTGCATAACATACCCCGCCGGGTAAAAAAGATATGCCTTCCCGATCAGCTAATCGTCCCAGCTCTGCGATATCAACAACAGGCGGGAGTTTTATCCATATATTAAGACCACCCTCAGGTGCTTGCCAGGTGACTTCTGCAGGGGCAAAGCGTTGGAGTGTGTGCAAAGCAGTTGTCAGACGGTCCTGCATTTGATCTCTTAACGAGACAAGATGGTTATCCAGCCGATGCCTGATGAAAGGTAACAATGCTTTTTGCGTCAACAGAGGGCTTCCCAGATCCGTAGTTGACTTGGCTGCCACAAGGCGGTCCAGCACACTTCCTGTAGCCACTACACAAGCGATGCGACAGCCGGGAGCGACGGTTTTACTGAAGCTTTTAATATAAATCACATGTCCGGACAAATCATGCGCCTTGATGGAAAGCGGCGGCTTTGTTTTGTAGTACAGATCAGAAAACGGATCATCTTCGACGATCAGACAATGATAACTTTGCGCCAGATCCAGAAGTTGCATGCGTCTGACCGTCGTTAAGGTTGTTCCAGTGGGATTATGAAAGGTAGGTATCGTATAGATCAGCTTTGGAGGATGAGTGTCACAGAGGCGTGTCAGGATATCCATGCGCATGCCCTGCTCATCCATCGGAATCATGACCACCTTGGCACCTCGGCTGGTGAATACATCAATCGCACCCGTATACGTAGGAGCCTCCATATAGACGACGTCACCAGGGCCAACGAACGTACGCGCCACAAGATCAATCCCCTGTTGGGCACCGCTTGTCACAAGCAGATGTTCTGCTTCAGTACGGACTCCACGTTCGCTCAGGTGAACTGCAAATACTTCCCTCAGTTCTACATCCCCTTCGAAGGTGCCGTAAACAGCCATCGCATCGGGATCTTCGGAGGATAAACGTCGGGTATCGTCAATGATTTCACGAGTGGGAAGAAGCTCTGGCTGAACTGCCGCAATATGAAATGAATAGGGAACCTGACGGCTATGATTAAAGTTTCTCCACAACTGTGCACGCGGCAAGTAATCAATCAGCGACATTTGCCATGATAAATCCAGCGCTTCCTCACGATGCAATGACACAGAAGGTTCGGCTACATAGCATCCCTTTCCCTGTGTACACACCACAAGATGTATGGATTCCAGCTCCGCATACGCCTTGCTTACAGTTACAGGGCTAACGGAAAGCAGACTGGACAAATGGCGGACAGAGGGAAGCTTTGTACCCTGAGGCAGCAGTCCTGACTGGATACGGTCCGCCAATGTTTTGGCAATCTGTAAATATAATTTAACACTGCTATTGCGGCTGAGTTCAATATGCATCGGAATCGTCCCTCCAGGATCTTGACCATTGGCTTCCATTGTAACATTCAATCACTTGATAGACGACGCGAATCGGCCGAACGAGCTTCTTTTTCCCAGATCATCGATCCCATTCAATGTATTCCCGTCATGGATGCTTCTTTTATTCCATATTTTCTCGAATTGACTTTTTACCCGGGCATCATTATTATCTTATAGTATAAGATAAAAGTTAGAAGGTGTTGTGACCATTGGATTATAAGATATTAGCGAAAGAACTGTTCGAGTATGTTGTCAAATCGCGCAAACCGGCATTAGAGGAACGAGGACACTTCTCACGTGGTGAAATGGGGATTCTCATCTGTCTGAATTTCAATCAGGACGGGGTTACCTCGGGCCACTTGAGCGAATACTTGTCCGTCAGTACGGGACGGGTAGCAACGGCGCTGAAGAGCCTGGAGAAGAAAGGTCTGGTTGTACGCCATACCGATGTCACCGACAAACGTAAGGTGATTGTATTCATTACGGATTCAGGCAAGCAATTTATGATTGACAAGTATAATGAAGGAATCGCATGGACCGAGAGCATTCTCCGCAAGCTGGATGAACAGGATGCCAAAGAATTTATCCGACTCATTAAGCTTATTGTCTCTAAAAGTTGAATTCATATGTAAATTGCACCAAACACCTAAGATTTTCAGATAAAAGGAGAGCAACAGAATGCTGAAGATATTCAAATATCTCAAGAAAAATGAATGGATGCTCGTGCTTTGCAGCCTGGCTTTCATTGTTGTGCAGGTATGGCTTGATCTGAAGCTGCCTGATTATATGGCGGAAATTACGACCAAGCTGCAAACGGAAGGAACGCCTATGTCGGAACTGCTGATTCCCGGCAGTTACATGCTGTTGTGTGCCGTCGGCAGTATGATTGCATCTATTATTGTCGGCTATTTCGCGGCGAAGGTGGCGGCAGGGCTGGCCATGCGTCTGCGTGCGATGGTCTTTGATAAGACCCTATCCTTTTCGATGGAAGAGATGAACAGCTTTTCGACGGCAAGCCTCATCACCCGCTCCACGAACGATGTTACCCAGATTCAAACGGTGGTTGCGCTGGGGCTGCAGGTGATCATCAAGGCACCGATACTGGCCGTGTGGGCCATTGTGAAGATTGCGGATAAAAACTGGCAGTGGACCGCCTCTACTGGAGCGGCCGTGGCTGCCCTGATCCTGATGCTGAGTGTCATTGTTATTTTCGCTCTCCCAAGTTTCCAGAGAATCCAGCGTCTCACCGATAATCTGAACAAGGTAACACGTGAGCATCTGACCGGACTTCGGGTGGTGCGCGCTTATAATGCAGATCAGTATCAGGAGCAGAAGTTCGAGCAGGCCAACGTCGAATTGACGAATACAAACCTGTTTGCGAACCGGTTAATGACGATGATTGGCCCGGGTATGACCTTTATTATGTCGGGTCTGAGTGTCTCTATCTATTGGATCGGCGCTTACCTCATTAACGGCGCGGCCGTGCCGGACCGCATTACGCTGTTCTCCAATATGGTCGTATTCTCCTCATATGCGATGCAGGTGGTCATGGCCTTTATGATGGTAAGTATGATATTCATCCTGATGCCTCGCGCTTCGATCTCTGCCAAACGGATCATGGAGATATTGAATACCGAATCCAGCATCGTTAACGGGCATGAGACGGCTGGAGAAGAGGGCGTTATGGGTCAGGTTGAATTCCGTAATGTCAGCTTCAAATATCCGGACGCGGATGAGCCTGTGCTTCGCAACATTAGCTTTACGGCGAAACGGGGCGAGACGGTTGCCTTTATTGGCGCAACAGGCAGCGGCAAAACCAGCGTAATCAATTTGATTCCCCGTTTCTACGATGTGACCGAGGGAGAGGTGCTTGTGGATGGTGTGAATGTCAGAAACTATAAGCAGCAGGCACTCCATAACAAAATCGGGTATGTCCCTCAAAGAGCCGTGCTTTTCAGCGGTACGGTGGCATCCAACGTTTCGTATGGCAATAACGGAAAAGAAGGAGCTTCGGAAAAACTCGTTAAAGCAGCCATAGGGATTGCCCAAAGCACGGAGTTTGTCGAAAAAATGGACGGTCAGTATCAGGGACGGATTTCACAAGGTGGAGCTAACGTGTCCGGTGGTCAAAAGCAGCGTCTGTCCATTGCGCGTGCCATCTACCGTCAGCCGGAGATTTATATCTTCGATGATTCCTTTTCAGCACTGGACTACAAAACAGACCGGATTCTGCGCTCGGCTCTCAAAAAAGAAACTGACCATGCTACCACACTCATTGTTGCTCAGCGCATAGGCACCATTAAAGACGCTGACCGAATTATCGTACTGGAACAGGGTGAGGTTGTAGGAAGCGGCACACATGATGAGCTGATGGCGAACTGCAGCACCTATCAGGAGATCGCTTATTCGCAGCTTTCGAAGGAGGAACTCGTACATGGATAAGAATGAACACACCGTCGACAGCCAGCATATGAAAACGAAACAGCGAGGTCCCATGGGTGGAGGTCCTGCGGGGGGCATGGGTGCTGGTGGAAAAGCTAATGATTTTAAAAAGACCATCAGCCAGCTTTTATCCTACATCAAGGCCTATGTGCCCATCATTATACTCTCTATGGTGCTGGCCCTAGTCGGTTCCGCCTTCAACGTCATTGGTCCGAGTAAGCTCAGCGATATTGCCAACCTGATCCAGGAAGGAATCGTAACAGGCGTTGATGTGAGTGCTATCCAGAAAATTGTTCTTGTTTTGGTACTTTTGTATGGTCTTGGTCTTATCTTTAACTATTTCCAAGGCTTCATTACGGCGACTGTGTCACAGCGTCTTACAAAGAAGATGCGGACAGAGCTGTCCCGAAAAATCAATCATATGCCTTTAAAATATTTTGATGCTACGAGCTATGGTAATGTGCTCAGCCGTGTGACCAACGATGTCGATACCATCGGACAAACGTTAAACAACAGTCTCGGCACGCTTGTCAGCGCGCTGGCAACCTTCGTAGGCGCCTTGATTATGATGCTGTATACAAACTGGATCATGACCGTTACCGGGATTGTAGCTACGCTGATCGGTTTTTCCCTGATGACCGTGATTATGAAGCATTCACAGAAATATTTTGTAGCACAGCAAGCGGAACTTGGGCCAGATCAACGGTCATATCGAAGAAACCTATGCCGGTCATAACGTAGTCAAGGTATATAACGGAGAAAAAGCAGCCAAGGAAGAGTTCCATGGCATTAACAGCCGCTTATATACAAATGCATGGAAGTCCCAGTTCATGTCTGGCCTGATGATGCCGGTTATGATGTTCATCGGGAATTTCGGTTATGTCGCGGTCTGTGTCGTGGGCGCTTTGCTGGTAAACCAACATGCTATAACGATCGGAACCATTGTGGCCTTCATGGTGTATATTCGTCTGTTTACACAGCCCTTGTCACAGTTGGCACAGGCCGCAACCAATCTGCAATCGGCGGCTGCCGCCAGTGAACGTGTATTCGAATTTCTGGGTGAAGAAGAATTGGCGGATGAGAGCGACAAGACCAAGAAGCTGGACAACGCCAAAGGGGATGTCGAATTCAAACATGTCCGTTTCGGTTATAACGAAGACCGTATGATTATCAAAGACTTCTCCATGAAAGCTGAAGCCGGTCAGAAAATTGCCATTGTTGGTCCGACAGGCGCCGGTAAGACGACGCTCGTGAATTTACTCATGCGGTTCTATGAGCTGAACGGCGGAGAAATCTATATTGACGGAACCCCGATCAGCCAATTAACACGTGAGAATATTCATGAATTATTCTGTATGGTGCTGCAGGATACCTGGCTGTTTGAAGGAACGATCCGTGAGAATATCGCCTTTTCCAAAGAGCATGTTACCGATGAACAGGTGGAAGCCGCATGTAGAGCGGTGGGGCTGCACAGCTTCCTTAAAACACTGCCGCAGGGCTATAATACGGTGCTGGACGACAAAGCCAATCTCTCTGCTGGTCAAAAGCAATTGATTACCATTGCAAGAGCCATGATTGAAGATGCACCCATGCTCATTCTAGATGAGGCCACAAGCTCGGTCGATACGCGTACGGAATTGCTGATTCAACAAGCGATGGACCGGCTTACCGTAGGGAAAACCTCCTTTGTGATTGCCCACCGCCTCTCGACGATCAAGAACGCCGATATGATTCTGGTCATGAAGGACGGTGACATTATCGAAACAGGTAACCATAAGGAATTGCTGGCTAAAGGCGGCTTCTATGCCGATCTATACAACAGTCAGTTTGAACATGCATCCTAATAATAACCAGTCCTTATTGAAAAACAGGGTAGTAGCCACTAATAGCATATCAAGGTAAAAGAGAGACGTGTCTGGATGATCGCTGCGAAGGGCGATCCAGACACGTTTTTGGTGTGCTCAAAAGCTGTCAAGCATTTCAAGCTTGCGCTGAATAATTGCAAGATTTAGTGATAGTGATTTGTATGGTCGAATTTTTTCTTGGGATCAGGATTTTTTCAGCTTTCCATTAGACCAATTAACTGTTATATTCAGACGTTTACTGTTATACTTCATTATTGTTATAATACAATAAATTTCATAGTACAGTATAGAACACAGGAGATGATTGGATTGGAATACAAATTTTCGGGTATGGCTCGTACTCAGGGCTCGTCCATCGTTAGGGACATTTTGAAGCTGACACAGGGAACAGAAGTGTTATCCCTGGCAGGTGGTCTTCCGGCCGATGCCTTTTTTCCCATCGAAGCCGTTGCTCAAGCCTATGAGCGGGTATTCCGTCTCGGCGGTACTACCGCGCTTCAATACGGTCTAACCGATGGATATATTCCTCTACGGGAACGCCTTACAACCATAATGGCATCCCAAGGCATCTCCGTCACCAGAGATAACATCATCATGACGACGGGCTCACAGCAGACTATCGATCTGGTTTCGCGTGTGCTGCTTGATCCACAGAATACTGTATTGGTGGAGTCCCCTACTTATTTGGCAGCTCTTCAGGTGTTTAAGTCCTATGGCGCCAACATTGTAAGTGTAAATACAGACTCCAACGGTATGCAATTAGATGATCTTGAAGCCAAGCTCAAGGACTATCAGCCTAAATTCGTGTATGTCATCCCAACTTTCTCCAACCCGGCGGGGAGTGTATGGAGCATGGACCGCAGAGTAGGCGTTGTTGAGCTATGCCGTAAATACGGAACTTTGATTTTTGAGGATGATCCTTACGGACGTCTCAAATTTGACGAAAACCTTAACTTCCCTACCCTTTTATCCATTGACCAGCAGCAAGGTGGAGATAGTCATGTCATGTACACCTCTACGTTCTCCAAAACCGTTGCTCCTGGTGTTCGTTCTGGATGGCTGGTTGCTGATCAAGCGATTGTCAATAAAGTCTCGAAGGCCAAACAATCTGCTGATCTGCACTCCAGCAGTATCGATCAACGTGCTTTAAATGAGCTCTTGGACTTTTTTGATTTGGATGGACATATTCGTACCGTATCCAGCGAATATCACTCTCGTATGCTACGCCTCACAACACTGATGAAAGAACGTCAATGGGAAGGCATTACGTGGAATGATGCACTTGGCGGCATGTTTATGTGGGTCACTTTACCCGAAGGTTTCCGTTCCGATCGCTTGCTGGAACTGGCCATTCAGGAAGGCGTCGCATTTGTGCCAGGACAAGTATTTTATGCTGATCTGAGCGGCAGTAACCATATGCGGATCAACTTTACGCATACCGATCCTTCACTGCTTCCTGAAGCGGTTAACCGTTTGGATCGGGCATTGAAGATGTATACAGAAGAAAGATTGGAAAAAAGCGTGCGCTGATGAAGGTTGGCAGGCAGGCACGCGAGAACGCTTCGCGAATCATTTGATCTTACGATCGCTGCGCTTCTCCGGATTCAAATGCTCCGCTACGCTGACTACGTGCCTCATCCCCGGACGTTTTTACGATAGAGGGAATGAGTAGATAAAAAAACAGAATGAAATAGACCTAAACATACACGTACGATGCGTAAAATACGGTATACAAAAAAAGGTTCAAGCCTGATTCCCAAAGGAATATGGCTTGAACCTTTTTTTTGTAATTCATTAAATACATTTGGATTCCAAGTTTTCATGCAAACAGTCATTTAAAAGGTTAACATCATACATTTTAAGGTGTTGCAGTGTGGAAAGTTTTCCGTAAGCCGGGTTCTGTGCTATTCGTGGTTCAGACGGGAACTACCCTCCCACTACAAGCGACAATCATCTATCTAGGCCGAATATTGCTATCCGGCTCCAGCGACCAACCTAGACACGCCTCGGGCTAAGGCCGCTTCGCGAAGAAGCTGTGTCCCATTAGGTCTTGCTCCAGATGGGGTTTACCAGGAACGAAGTCACCAGCGTTCCTCGGGGTCTCTTACACCTCGGTTCCATCCTTGCCTGTGCCGCAAGCGGCCATCGGCGGTCCATTTCTGTGGCACTATCCTTCAACTCGCGCTGACTGGACGTTATCCAGCATCCTGCCCTATGGAGCCCGGACTTTCCTCTCGCGGTTCACACCGCCAGCGATTGTCTGTTAAACTTTCCGAACAACATTACATAGTATACAGGGAACGCACGCTCGACACAACCCTAAAAATATTGTAAATTAGTAAGCTTCCTTTATTTGTTCAAATAAAACGGGTGTACCCTCTTTTGTAATGTATCATCTGCCACAAAATAAGTAGAGCGACCCACGTATAACGGAATATGAAGCTTGCTAAATTCAGGTATGCCTTCATCCAGAAAGAGTTCATCGTCCCGGTAAGTTTGCTGTATCTCACCGACAATCCAATCATGATCTCCATAGGTATGACTATCCACCACTTTACACTCATAAGCAAGATAAGCATCCAGCAATACAGGGACATCCACAGAAATTCCGTCCTCATATGCAATCTCGAAATGCTGAAACTTATCTATATCTCTACCGCTAAAGGTACCTACAGCCTGAATCCATTCCGATCTGTGGGCGGGCAAAAATTGAACACCGAAGCCTCCGCTTTTTTCAATCAGACCATGCGAATACGTTTCCTTCCGCAACGAAATGCCATACATGCCCGGTGATGATCCGATATATGTATGCCAGCCAGAAGCCATTACATTCTGAACGCCGTTATGACGGGAAGTAACAATAGCAACCATCCCCGGATAGGCATGGATCGCAGGATCAGCAATTAAAGTTCGCATACAACCTCTCCCCTATGAACTAAAAGTAATGAAACACTTTCATCTTCTCATAGAAGTTAAGCTTTTACAAAAATTGAAAAGGCTCTGTATTCACCTCAGATACATGTACTTCCGTAGAGTATCGGCCTTCTTCCAACCGTTTGCGCATCCATTCTGCGGTTTTAGGCTTCATAATCTTCTCTGCGTTATGACCAGGGTCAATGATGGCAATGCCAGCCATAAGGGCATCCTGAGCCGTGTGATAGTCGATATCACCCGTAACTAAGACGTCAGCTCCTTTGAAAATCGACTTGTTTACATAGCGGCTGCCAGAGCCTCCGAGCACGGCTGCTTTTTTAATTGTACGGCCCAAGTCGCCCACTACACGTACATGCTCGACGTTGAAGCCTTCTTTCACATCATTGACAAACTCGCGTAACGTGCGGGCTTCCTTGAGCTTACCCACCCGTCCCAGGCCAAATGTGCGGCCCTGCAAATCTATATGGTACAGGTCATAGGCCACCTCTTCATAAGGATGAGCTTTGAGCATCGCCTGGACAACTTTGTTGCGCACACCCTGTGGTACAACCGTCTCTATGCGTACCTCTTCGCTGCGTTCCATTTTACCTGGCTCACCCAAAAACGGCTGTGTGCCTTCACCCGGCACGAAAGTTCCATAGCCATCAATGTTAAAGCTGCAATGGCTGTAATTGCCGATATGTCCGGCTCCCGCACCCAGCACAGCGTCCAACACCTGTTGATGATGTGTTTTCGGTACGAAAACGACGAGCTTGAACAATTGCTCCGTGTGGACATCCTCCAGCGTACCTTCACTTTCAATGCCCAATGCTTCCGCCATCCAGTCGTTCATACCATCCTCTGCCGTATCCAGATTCGTGTGACTGATGTAAACCGCTATATCGTTCTTAATCAGCTTTTCATACAATCTGCCTGCAGGCTGATCCGTATTCAATGCTTTGAGTGGACGGAATATGATAGCATGATGGGCGATAATGAGGTCGGCCTTTACTCGGATCGCCTCTTCAACAACCTCATCATTGACATCCAGAGCTACCAGTATGTTTTTGATTTCCTTTTGCAGGCTGCCAAGCTGAAGCCCGATTCTGTCGTCCGGAACTGCCAAATATTTTGGAGCCAGCTGTTCCATATAGCTAATTACCGTTTGTCCTTTGGCAAACATGCAAGTACCTCCTCTAGCTGTTCAATTTGCTTGCGTAATTGTTCCTGCTTTTGCTGCGCCGATTCCTGCTCTGATCGCGCCAACTGCGCAAGCACATTTTGGAGCTTATGAATTTCCAGCTTCCATTTACGGAAAAAGACTTCGTTGGGCTCTCTGACCAGCAACGGTCCAAGCTGTTCCAGCCAATTCTGCGTCAATACTAGCGAGCTACCGGTAAGGGCTAACGGTCGGTATAGCTTTTCCTGCTTCACAGGACTATCCGACACGGGTACAGCCGTCAAAACTTCATATATCTTTCCGTCTTCTTCCATAATATGCTCGCCTGTCAATACCCATTGATGCTCGATCAGCCATCGGCGCAAAATATCCTCGCCTACGTTTGGCTGTAAAATAAGACTCTTCACTGAATCCAACTTGTCTTTCCCCTGCTCCAAAATGGAAGCGATTAAGGCACCGCCCATGCCTGCTATCGTAATAACATCAACCTCATCGGCTGTAATTACGGCCAAGCCGTCGCCTTTTCTAACGGTTATGCGGTCAGTAAGACCTGCTTCGGCGACCTGCTTTTGAGCCGCTCGCAACGGCCCATCATTGACTTCGCCCGCCACAGCTTGCGTTACCCGACCACTGCGCATCGCAGCCACAGGCAAAAGCCCATGGTCAGAGCCAATATCCGCTAATCTGCTCCCGGCAGGAATTTGTTCCATAATATATTGTAATCGTTGAGAAAGCTTCATGACGTCACCCACGTAATCCATTTTTTTCGAGTCCAAAATAAAATTCCTACAACAATAGCCAACTTCAATAAGGCGTACAATACAACATCTCCCGGCGCTTGATGGCGCAGCACGATCATGTCTGCTTCAGGCATGAAAACCAGTGTCATTCCGATAGCAAAATAGACCGAAGCCAGACGTGAAAAGCGACGGTGTACCCACCAGCTTAACCATACCAGCAATGCTACATGTAAAATCCAAAATCCCTCCAGCATTACGTGAGAAGCCGTAGGCCAGTAGCGGCCTATAAGTACTGCGTACACCAGAAGCAGCGCAATAAAGCCACAGTAGTGAAGCAAGCTGATACGCAGAGTTAAGCCCACAAGGCACCATACCAGTCCGCACAGACCGACCAGAACAAGAAACCAAAATTTAGGCTCACCTTGGTGAAGCTGAATAATCCACACACCTGAACCCAGCATAATCACACTGCCCAAGGTACTCAGCATGGCGCTCATGCTCTGCTCTGAAGAACGCCAAACAGCGGCTACTCCATAGCAGATCGCGATTACTGCACATGCCGAGAATATTTGCATTGCCAACGGAAAAGCGGTAAAATAAAAACCGATCAAACAAATGCAGGAAATAATGACAAAACCAAGAAGCCAGGCGATTCCATGCCCGTTTCGAAGATATGTAAGCAGCCCGGTCCCAGTGTGACTTCGGCTTTGTGATGGATTATCGTCCTCTCGATAGAGGTTAGACAAAAAATCACAATATTGCTCAGGGAGAAGCCGACTTCGCCGCCAATGCTCAATTTCATGTAACAGTATTGCCCGTTTTTTCTCTTGGTCCAAGCTTTTCCCCTCCACCAAGGCTGCCATGGGATAAAAAAAGACCCTCTGCGCGCTCCAAGCCGCAGAAGGTCCGCAATGTTACGCTTCTATTCGAGGAAATCCTTCAGTCGCTTACTGCGGCTTGGATGGCGCAGCTTACGCAGCGCTTTAGCCTCAATCTGACGAATACGTTCGCGTGTTACACCGAATACTTTACCCACTTCCTCAAGGGTCCTGGTTCTACCGTCGTCCAAACCAAAACGGAGACGCAATACGTTCTCTTCCCGTTCGGTCAACGTATCCAGCACATCCTCAAGCTGTTCCTTCAGAAGTTCATAGGCAGCCGCATCCGCAGGCGCCAGCGCTTCCTGGTCCTCAATGAAATCCCCCAAATGTGAATCATCTTCTTCACCAATTGGCGTTTCCAATGAAACCGGTTCTTGGGCAATTTTCATAATTTCCCGTACTTTCTCCACGCTTAGCTCCATCTCCGCAGCCACTTCTTCCGGCGTAGGTTCACGCCCCAGCTCTTGCAACAATTGACGAGATACCCGAATCAACTTGTTGATCGTTTCCACCATGTGCACAGGAATACGGATTGTTCTTGCCTGATCAGCTATAGCGCGCGTAATGGCCTGACGAATCCACCAGGTTGCATACGTACTGAATTTAAATCCTTTTTCGTAATCAAATTTTTCTACTGCCTTAATCAGACCCATGTTACCTTCCTGAATCAGATCCAGGAAAAGCATTCCACGGCCAACATAACGCTTGGCAATACTTACAACCAGACGCAAATTCGCTTCTGCGAGTCGACGTTTGGCTTCTTCATCACCATTGTTGATCCGTTTCGCCAGCTCCACCTCATCATCAGCAGAAAGAAGCGGTACACGGCCGATTTCCTTCAAGTACATCCGGACCGGATCATTGATTTTAATACCGGGAGGCAGGCTCAGATCGTCATCGTAGTTAAAGTCATCCCCGTCGTTGTTTTCCGGGTCGTCGTTTTGACGCAATCTGGTAACTTCTTCGTCGTTATCGTTTACAACCTCAATCCCCAAGTCACCCAGCTGCTCATAAAACTCATCCATTTGCTCGGGGTCCTGATCAAACGACGATAGTTTTTCCATGATATCTTTGTAGTTCAGAGAGGAACTTTTTTTACCCAACTCAATCAATTGATCCTTAACCTGATCCAGTGTCAGTTCCGTCTCCAGTTCAGTATGCTGATCATTCGCCATCTTTCGACTCCCTCCTCCCTAGAAACATCCGACCTCTGTGTGTTCATTGTCTCTCTAGGGCTATAATCTCACTTGCAATTTGTGCTGCACGCAAAAAGTCACCTAAGCGCTCAGCGGCTCTCATCTCTTCCCTCTTCAAATCCAGTTGCTCCTGCAATGGAAATTTGCGCACCTGATGAATATAATCGTCCAAAATGTGCGGTGCCCATACGCCTGGAGCATCCATCATCATGATCGAGCTTACGTTTTTCTCCAGCCCATCATCTTGCAAAGATGAAATAAAGCGGCTTGTATCTGGTAACTTTCCTTGTGCGTAATAGGCGTATAGATAAGCAGCAATTGCTGCATGATCCTCAATATTAAAGGCGTCCCCCAGATGCTGTTCTACATACTGTGCAGCTTCTAAATCCTGCATCATCCAGTGAAGCAATCTGCGTTCCGCCACATGGTAAGCCGGCAGCAAATTTGGTGTAACGACCTGCCCTTTTTTATGCCTACCATTATTCCACCGATTTTCGTTATTATCCCCAAAGTCCTGTTTTTTTTGCAGGGACTGGCGGAGTAAATTACATTCTTGCTTTAAGGTTTCAAAATCCACCTTGACTTCGGCTGACACTTCGCGCAAATACACTTCCCGCTCGGTCGGGGATGACAGAGGTGCAATGACATTTAATGCTTCGCGGGAATACGCGATTCTTCCTTCTTCCTCTTGCAGTATATGGTTTTTTTTCAGATATATAAGCTTAAATTTCACCGTTGAAACGGCACTTTCGATAATTTGGCGCTGAAACCTTTCCCCGCCGTATTGCCGGATAAAATCATCCGGGTCCATACCGTCGCTGACCAGCGCTACTTTAACGTGAAGCCCCGCATTTTCCAGCAACGGAAAATTCTTAAGCGCAGCAGCTTGTCCTGCCCGGTCACCATCATAGCAAATAATGACCTCGTCGCACAGTCCCTTTAACATCGTAGCATGATGCTCCGTCAAAGCTGTGCCCATAGCGGCCACCCCGTTCTGCACACCTGCTTCCCAAGCTGAGATAACATCGCCGTATCCTTCAAAAAGGACACTCTGACGAAGCTTGCGAATCGAGGTCTTTGCATGGTGGAGGTTGTACAGTGTCCGGCTCTTGTTGAACAGTTTGGTTTCCGGTGAATTCAAATACTTGGGCTGTCCTTCACCAAGAATGCGGCCCGCAAAGGCAATTATTTTTCCATTTCGGTTCCAAATAGGAAACATAATGCGATCCCTGAACCGATCCACATACCCATCATCCTCATGTCGGGGAGAGATAAGCCCGCCCTTTTCCATCTCAACAGGATCGAAAGAACGCTTCTCCAGAAACTGGACAATCGTATCCCATCGGTTAGGTGCATAGCCAATTTGAAATTGATCAATGATCTTGTCAGTAAATCCCCGTGACCGCAAATACTCCATAGCCGGTTTGCCATGCTCCGTATTCTTAAGGAGAAAATGGTACATCTTAGATGTTAGCTCGTACGCTTGCAACAACCTGTCCAACTCAGGATGCTGATGCGTTGACTCACGTCCCTGCCATTCGCCGAGAGGGATATGACTTTCTTCCGCCATTGT
The DNA here is from genome assembly GCF_030034735.1 of Paenibacillus sp. RC334. Classification (NCBI taxonomy): domain Bacteria; kingdom Bacillati; phylum Bacillota; class Bacilli; order Caryophanales; family Paenibacillaceae; genus Paenibacillus; species Paenibacillus sp. RC334. The sequence goes on from NZ_CP125370.1 coordinate 3,685,582, forward strand.
TCTGACAGCTTCGGGAAAGGATAGTCCTTCGATTTCCATCATAAATTTGATGGCATTGCCTCCCGCGCCGCAGCCGTAGCAGTAAAAAATCTGACGATCCGGTGTCACGGTGAATGAAGGGGTTTTTTCGGAATGAAAAGGACAGAGGCCTTTCATATACTTCCCCTGCTTGGTCAAATGCACGTACTTGCTTACCGTATCTACGATATCATGATGTTGTAAAACCGACTCAATGATATCGTCCGGTATGTTGCCTTGTCCAGCACTCATGTTAACCACCTTCATCTCTTTAGCACGTAAATATAATTCGATACCGTTATTCATTCTCCTGCAAGAAGAGTAAAAGTTTTGTCAGTTTATGTTGAAAAACTTCACGATCCTCTGATGTAAACGGTTTGGGACCCTTTCCATAACGTCCTTTTTTCCTTTCCTTGGCAGAAGTATGACGGCGATCGAGCATAAAATCAATCGAATCGTTTCGATACATCGTTCCGCGAAATGACATAACCTCACAGCCTTTAGCCAAAGCGAGTGCCGCAAGACCGTAATCGTTGGTGGTTACAATATCCCCTCGACGGATATGATTAGCAATATAGAGATCAGCGCTTTGGTCGCTCCGGTCCACTTTTACGACGGTCACGCCTCCGCTGCCCTGGATAAGATGATCATATGAAGATACCATAATAACCTGAACATGAAAACGGGTAGCTGTATCCGCAATTTCGCTTTTGACAGGACAAGCGTCTCCGTCAACAACGATCCGCACATCCGATAAACCTCCGGATATTCCCACAAGCATCCCCCTTCTCCATACGGATTCGAGTAAAATACGGAACGGCTGCAAGATCGCTCTTACACCGTTCCGTATATTTATACCCATTTTTTCAAGTTATTCATACTATTACAGCTACGATTAGCCCACGAGTTTGGAAAAATCGGCAAAACGCTTCAGCTCTCTATCAATGGCGGCCAGCAATGCCAAACGGTTATTACGGATCGCATCATCCTCAGCCATAACCATTACGGAATCAAAGAACGCTGTCACCGCAGGAGTAATGGACGAGGCAAGTGCTAAAGCTCGCGTAGCATCGCCTTCCTGCAAGGCTGTATGATAAGATTCATAAACGCCGTACCATGTTTCATAGAGCGTTTTTTCGCCCTGTTCCGTAAATTCACCCGTATTAACTGATGCATGAACAGCTTTTGCAGCCAAATTGCCTACACGGTTAAACGACTCTACCGTTGCTTTAAAGGTATCTCCCGTTTGTACCGCATTCATCAGGGCTGCTCCGCGATCAACGACAGAAGCAACATCATCAAATCCGGCAGCAAGCACAGCGTCTACGACGTCATAACGAAGCGTCTCGGACAACAGTTTTTTCACACGCAAACCAAAGAATTCATGTAACTCTTTACGAATTTCATCGGCAGAACGTTTCATATTTCCAAGGTTGTCGTGTACGTCAAGTGCAATATTGAACACATCAGACAAAGTTGCCGAAAGATTACGATCCAGTAAAATTTGCACAATACCTGCGGCCTGACGGCGAAGCGCATAAGGGTCTTGCGAGCCTGTCGGAATAATACCGATGGAGAAACAGCCGGTGATCGTATCAATTTTGTCAGCAATACTCACAATAGCTCCAGCGTTCGTAGAAGGAACCGTTTCTCCGGCAAAACGCGGCTGATAATGCTCAAATACCGCTCTCGCCACTTCTTCCTTCTCTCCAGCCTTACGGGCATAATCCTCACCCATAACCCCTTGCAGTTCCGGGAATTCATATACCATTTGCGTTACCAGATCAAACTTACAAATATCTGCTGCCCGACTAACCGACTCCAGTGTATCCGGGGAAACCCGCAGCTTCTCAGCTAAAGCATCGGCAATGCGACGAATCCGACGTACCTTGTCTCCAACCGATCCCAATTCCTCGTGGAAAACGATACTTTCCAGCTTGGAGAGCGCATCCTTGATTTCCAGTCTCTGATCTTCTTCATAAAAGAATTTGGCATCAGATAGCCGTGCGCGCAATACTTTTTCGTTCCCTTTGGAAATGACATCCAGCGATTGACTTCCACCGTTACGTACAGTAACAAAGTATGGCAGCAGCTCTCCCGCACGATCCAGCACCGGGAAATAGCGTTGATGCTCACGCATGGAAGTAATCAGCACATCCTTCGGAATGTTGAGGAACGATGGATCAAAACCTCCAAACAGTACCGTCGGCGTTTCGACCAGATACAGTACTTCTTCCAGCAGATCATCCTTAACCGCGATCGTCCAGTCTTTTTCGGCTGCCAATGCTTCAATCTGCTTCACAATAATGGACTGGCGTTCGGCAATATCCACAATGACATGCTGTTTACGAAGCGCCTCAACATAGTCTGCCGGACTTTCCACAACAGTATCCTGCCCGAGAAAACGATGTCCTCTTGTCACATTCCCGGATTGAACCCCGGCAATTTCCAGGTTAACAATATCGTTACCAAACAAGGCGATCAACCAGCGAATTGGACGAACAAACTTAAAGTCATAGCTGGCCCAACGCATAAATTTAGGGAAAGTCATGGCATGCAAAATGTGCAATAAGCCTTCGGACAGCACTTCCGCTGTCGGTACACCTATACTGCTCTTGGTCGCGTAAATATACTCCACGCCTCCAAGCTCCTTGAATGTAAACTGTTCAGGATCAACACTTTGGCTACGGGCAAAGCCGAGAGCTGCCTTGCTCCAATTGCCGGCTTCATCAAGTGCGATTTTGCGGGAAGGACCCTTCACTTCTTCGTTAATATCCTCCTGCTTTTCGGCTACTTCCTTAACCAGCACCGCCAGACGACGAGGGGTAGCATAAGCTTCTACATCACCATGAGCAATACGTGAGCTGTCCAGCCAAGCAGTCATACGCTCCTTCAACTGCTGAATCGCAGCAGGGATAAAACGGGCGGGCACTTCTTCCAAACCGATTTCAAACAGCAAATCCTTAGACATGTGCCGCACCTCCTTTCTTCAACAGCGGGAAGCCGAGCTTCTCGCGTTCCTCCAGATAAGTTGCAGCCACCTGACGGGCCAAATTCCGTACACGCATAATAAATCCGGTTCGTTCCGTTACACTGATTGCACCGCGGGCATCCAACAAGTTGAACGCATGAGAGCATTTCAATACATAATCGTAGGCTGGAAATACAAGATGCTGCGCCATGGCTTTATTCGCTTCTTCTTCATACATATTAAAAAGGGTGAAAAGCATTTTGACATCAGATACTTCAAACGTATATTTAGAATGCTCAAATTCAGGCTGGTGGAAAACATCACCATACGTGATGCCATTAACCCACTCGAGATCGAATACGTTCTCCTTGTCCTGAATGTAGGACGCAAGACGCTCCATACCATACGTAATTTCAACCGCAACCGGACTGGCATCGATGCCGCCCACTTGCTGAAAATACGTGAATTGGGTAATTTCCATACCGTCCAGCCATACTTCCCAGCCTAATCCCCATGCTCCCAGCGTTGGCGCTTCCCAGTTATCTTCAACGAAGCGAATATCATGCTCCAGAGGATTAATACCAAGGCGGTTCAAGCTCTCCAGATACAACTCCTGAATGTTATCAGGCGATGGCTTCAAAACAACCTGAAACTGGTGATGCTGATACAGACGATTTGGATTCTCTCCATAACGTCCATCTGCGGGCCGGCGGGACGGCTCGACATAAGCTACGTTCCACGGCTCAGGTCCAATCGAACGCAAATACGTCATCGGGTTCATTGTGCCTGCCCCTTTTTCCGTGTCATACGGTTGTACAATAATACAGTTGTGCTCAGCCCAAAATTGTTGCAGTGTCAAAATCATCTGCTGAAAATTCATGGTACACACTTCCCTTCCAAATTACCTCAAATGGTGGTGATCATTCTTCGTAAAGCTTCTATGTACAGGGCCGCCGACTTCCAACAAGCCTCGCCAGAGACAGCAAAAAACCCCCGCCTCTACGCCTGTACAGACGTAGGGACGAGAGCTGACTCCCGCGGTTCCACCCTACTTGATTGCAGTCCTCCATCACCAGCCAGACCGTAATCCTCTTTTCCGTGTCCAATCAGATGCTCCCGAGTGCCTTGTTCACGAAGATTTCCCGCCGGGCTTACACCATCCCCGACTCGCTTACTCTAGAGAATAAACTCCGCTACTTTCTCGTTCAATGCCTCTGCTCCCGAAGGAGATATATAGTAAAATACTACACGTTTTCAGCAGCACAGTCAAGGGAGCAGGAGGTTTCACATATCATACTTGTCGAGCTGGTCCAGAAAATTGCGGGATTTCAGCTTGACCTCCAGCTGCGTATCCATGAACTGACGCATGACATGTTTGATTTCCAGCTTGGTCGAGTCCTTCACATCGATGTTGCCAAGCCGGTTTAAATCCATTCTCGCGAACAAACGTAACAACTTCAACGTACGCGGTGTGACACTCAATGCAGCCGGATCAAAATGCTTATAGCCTCGACACAAAACTCCGCCCAGCTTCGGACTGATAAACATATCTTCATCAGCACACTGTTGTCCGCTGGAAATACAGGCATCAAGCTGGGGAGCATATCCGGCCGCCTGCAATATTTTAAATTCATAAATGCTCATGACGATCAGCGGATCTTTGCCGCTCTCCAACGCTTCCAGACATGCTTTAAGCTGCTTAAACCAGAAGGTGCCCGTTTCTTCATCATGTAGTACCCGGTCGAGCAATTCACAGGCATATGAGGCGTAAGCGGCCTTGGTAATATCCTCGCGCAGTGTATGGTGGGATTGGATAATTTCACCGGCATTCAACGTGCCTAAGCCGGTATTTCGAAAAAAAACAAATTCACCATACGTAAACGGCTGCGTTAAAGCGGCATGACGACTTTTGGGCTTCTTGGCTCCTCTGACCAGCACGCCTGTCTTACCGCCGCTTTCGGTGCAAAGCGTAATAATTTTGTTCCCCTCACCGTAATCCATGCTGCGGATGACGATTCCTTCCACCCTGTAAAGCATGCCTCTTCCCCCAAACATTCGCGAAGAAGCCAGTGACTCGCGCTATTCACGGGCTTCTTCATGCTCGTCCGACTCTCCTTCATCCGTGTCTTGCTCCCTTGTCACGGCGCTCTCCCTGTATAACAGATACGCACCGACATCCCCAGTCATCGCAAAATACTTCCACGAAAAATCTCGCAATCGTATTCATCCTTTCTTCGGAAATGACGTTTGCATCTCAAAATTAGAATGATGCGAAGAGAGGTGAAGTATGCGATGAAATAAATGGATTGCGTTAAAAAAGGCTGCTGTATGCGGGGTGGGCCGCCGCTCCGCTACAGCGTGCATACAGTTACACTACCTTTTTTAAAGCATTCATTTTTTCAGTGCTGGAAATGAGGGTAAGGGAAGTGCAAGAGTTAAGCGCCGCAAAGGCCCGGCGCTTGAATTACCAAAGACACTTTACCTTCTGCCTGTGGTAGTGAATAGACAGTCGGGACGGCTTTTTTTATGGTGCCTAAAAGACTAAACATACTTGGTTTAACTAATTTAAAACTCAATTTTAAGGTCCCTTAAGGAACTAAAGCGTGAAATATAACATGCTTTTTAAGCGTCGCGGTGGAAGCCGAGGTCACGCAGTACACGATCCTGGTTACGCCAGTCTTTTTTGACCTTTACCCACAGTTCCAGAAAAATTTTAGATCCCAGCAGGTTTTGGATATCTACACGTGCCTGTTTGCCCACTTCCTTGAGCATAGCTCCCTGCTTACCGATAATAATTCCCTTCTGGGAATCCCGCTCTACAAAGATGACTGCCATAATATGCACTACGCCGTTGTCCTGTACCTTCATGTCTTCAATCATGACTGCAATCGAATGCGGTACTTCCTCACGAGTCATATGCAAAATCTTTTCCCGTACCAGCTCGGCAATGACGAACTGCTCCGGATGGTCGGTAATTTGGTCATCCGGGTAATATTGTGGACCTTCAGGCAAGTATTTCTGAACCTGCTCCAGCAAACGGTTCACATTGTTGCCCATTTTAGCCGAGATCGGCACAATTTCTGCAAAGTCGTACAGCTTGCGATACTGCTCAATCAGGGGCAGCAGTGCTTCCGGCTCAATACGGTCAATTTTATTTAAAACCAGAATAACTGGCGTTTTTACCTGTTTCAGCTGCTCGGCAATAAAACGGTCGCCTCCGCCTAATCCTTCAGCGGCATCAATAAGAAAAAGTACAGCCTCAACTTCGCCCAACGTATTAAAGGCTGTCTGATTCATGTAGTCGCCCAGTTTAGACTGGCGCTTATGAATGCCCGGTGTGTCCAAAAATACAATTTGCGTGTCCTCTGTAGTGAATACCCCATGTATTTTGTTACGTGTGGTTTGGGGCTTGTCCGACATGATGGCGATTTTCTGGCCGATGACATGGTTCATCAGAGTTGATTTCCCTACATTGGGTCTGCCGACAATCGCAACAAAGCCTGATTTAAAGTGTTTCTTAGCCATTTCGTTTCCTCCAGCACTATTAAGCGCCTATTTTTTTGGTTTTTGGGTTAGGTCTTTTCTATAGTATATGATTACAAAAATGTGTTTTTCCATTAAAAAAGCTGACTAATCAAGGTCAACAACGGCCTGTAAAACACAAATATACCAATAATTACAGCAAAAACCGCTGCCAGGAGCACAGCTCCGGCGGCGGTGTCTTTAGCCGCTTTGGCCAGCGGATGGATATCAGGCGAGATTAAATCTATCGCCGCTTCAACAGCGGTATTGATCAGCTCGGCTACGATTACCATGGCAATCGCCACAGAGACGAATAACCAGTCGAGCCGGGAGATGCGCAGGCTTAAGCCTGCTGCGATGACGAGAAACGCCAAGACCACATGTATCCGCATATTTATTTGCGTGCGCAGAGCATACATCACGCCTTCTGCGGCATAACGAAAAGTCATTCTCCAAGGCTGACGTCTCATTACCGTGTCAACCCCACTTGAGCCAGTACCGCCTCTTGCTTGCCCATCATTTCAGCCTCACTAGCTTCATCCTGATGATCATAGCCCAGCAAATGCAGAAAGCCGTGAACAAACAAAAATCCGATTTCACGCTCAATGGAATGACCGTACTCCTCACTTTGAGCCTGAGCTGTCTGAACGGAAATAATAATATCCCCCAGCACATCCGGCACATCATTCAGCGGTCCTTCGTCATCCGGCTCATAGATGATTTCAAGCTCTTCATCCAGTGTTTCCTTCATGGCAAATGACAGCACATCGGTTGGACGGTCGATTCCCCGATAATCCCTGTTTAATTCATGAATTTGCTCATCATTCACGAAGGTGAGGGCAACCTCACCGTCCGTCACCCCTTCCACCTTGCCTGCTTCCTCCAATAGAGTGTTCAGCAAACCAATCAAGGATTCATTAATTACCATATCGTTTTGTTCATTATTCCAAGCTAATTGAAGGCTCATGCCAACCGCTCCTTTTAATTCTAATGCTCCGCCGCACTTCATGCACAAGCCTATTATGCTATGTTTTCCCGCTCTCAGGCTTTGGTCTTTCTTCGGGATACTCAATCCGGGAATGGAAAGTTCCCATCACGGTTTCTTTAAGAGTTTGAGCCACAATATCAAGCTCCCGCATCGTTAGCTCACAATCGTTGAACTGGTGATCATCAAGACGACTTTTAATAATTTTTTCAATCATCGACTCCACCTGTTCCACTGTTGGTTTCCGCAGGGAACGGACGGCTGCTTCCACACTATCAGCAATCCCGACTACAGCGGCTTCCTTGGACTGGGCTTTTGGCCCAGGATAACGAAAATCATCCTCGGTAAAGTCTGGCTCTACGCCCTGTTCTTCCGCCTCACGCAGCGCCTTATGATAAAAATAGTGCAGAAATGTCGTTCCGTGATGCTGCTCGGCAATATCGCGAATCGGCTTGGGCAGCTTGTAATCCAATTGCATTTCCACACCATCACGGGCATGGGCAATAATGATGGACTTACTCAGCTTTGGCTCTATCGTATCATGCGGATTATCCATACCGTTCTGATTTTCAATGAAGTACGAAGGCCGTTTTGTTTTACCAATGTCATGATAATACGAACCGACCCGGCACAACAAGCCGTTAGCACCTATAGCCTCCGCTGCTGCCTCTGACAGATTACCTACCATTACGCTGTGGTGATACGTACCCGGTGTCTCTGTAAGCAGCTTGCGCAGTAGCGGATGATTCGGGTTAGACAGCTCAACCAGCTTCAGCGCTGACAAAATGCCAAAGGTAGACTCAAAAAATGGCATTAGCCCAATAACAAGTATCGCTGTAATCAAACCGCCCGCAAAAGCAAAAGCTACCGCATAGAGCGTCGTCGTTTGAGTCCAGTTGCTTTGGTCGATCAGCGCCAGAGTGAAGACCGACACGGTGCCGAACAAGCATACCATAATTGCTCCCTTGAACAGCGTTGAACGCTGACTGGCTCGATGCGTTGAGAAAATCGACGCAAGACAAACCACAAGGGCAAAAAATCCGAAGTTAAAATCAAAAATTTGTCCTTGTCGGACATTCAAAATGACACTTGCCAATATACTGAATATAACGGCACAAACGAAGGCCAGTGACATATCGAGTAACAACGTTACGAGCATGGCTCCAAGCGCGATAGGCGCCAGATAGCCGAGATAAGACCGTTCACTGTCCTGCAATATGGCGGTTAACATCATTGCGCCTACCGTGATCACAAAAATCAACACCAGCATGAGCAACTGCGCATTGTTATACTTAAAACGGCGTGTTCGTGATTGGAACTGGCGAATATACATAAACAGGCCCAAGGCCAGCATCGCAGACAGCATCAACAGGCCAAATTGCGGCCAATAGTTGATCTTGTCCTTTAGCAGCTCGTTCTCATCCAGTAAGGTATAGATTTCCTGGGTAATAATCTCGCCTTTCTTGACGAGCACTTCACCCTGTTTGATGTAGACTGTCGGTGTATCTTCACGAGCCTGTACCCTAGCGTCCTTCGTAGCTGTATCATCATAAAACTTGTTGGCCGTAATCACAAGCCTTGCAAGCTCCTGAACGACTTCACGAGAGGTGCGCTTGGTAAGCGTACTCGTACTGACCCGCTCGGCCACCTTGGCTCGGGCTGTTTGTGCATCTGTAATCTGATCGTTCATCAATCCGGTCACGATTTCACGGGCAACCGGCCGCATCTCTGCAATATCCTCAGACGTGAGACGCGGAATTTTGATAAAGGTTTCCTCTGGAATCCGGTATGTCTGCTCTTTTGTTTTTTGCAGCACTTCGTCCAATAGCTTTTCCGGGTAGGCATCGGCATTACGGCTATTGTTTACAAAATTTTGCACAAATTCTCGCGCACGCTGAGGAATCTCGTCTTTGTAAATGGAAATTTTATCGGATCTGGAAACCTGGTCATCCTGATTAAGCCGTTCAATTCGGTCCAGAATACCAGTAATCAGGTTATCGTTGCGAATCGGTACAATCGTATACATCGGCTGTACCCGTTCTGCAGACTCTTCCTGAGCCTTTAACGTCGCTTTGCTGTTGGGAAGTTGCATCGGAGCAACAATTTCCTTTTCACTTGGCTGGTTTACCCGAATGTCATAGCGCTCGGGAAGCAGCTTTGAGGCTAAACCGACGTAAAAAAGAACCACTAAAAATAAAAACAGAAGATAGCGTGTTGCCACGCTATACTTCCATCCACTCATTCTATGCTGGAACGTTTTGCCCTTAGACAATTCCTTCGAGGTCATCTGAAACAATCCCTCTCCATCATCTTTTTCAAGACAGCTACGCTGCTTATTTTCATACTTCTGATAGCTCCACTTTCGTGATATGAAGGCTTATCCCTGATTTTCGGCAACCTGGTCGTAAGCCACGATGATTTTCTGAACCAGGGAATGACGGACAACATCCTCTTGTGCAAAATGTACGAAACCTATTTCCTCAATTCCCTGTAAAATCGCATTTGCTTCAATCAGACCGGATTTTTTGCCACGAGGCAAATCAATTTGCGTAACATCGCCGGTGATGACCATTTTGGAGCCAAAGCCAAGTCGGGTCAAAAACATTTTCATTTGCTCCGGCGTGGTGTTTTGCGCTTCATCCAAAATAATGAATGAATCATCCAGCGTCCGTCCCCGCATATAGGCCAGCGGCGCGATTTCAATCAACCCTCGCTCCAGTGCCTTTGCTGTCTGCTCAGGTCCCATAACATCGTACAACGCGTCATACAATGGACGCAGATACGGATCAACCTTTTCCTGCAAATCCCCTGGCAAAAAGCCCAGATTCTCGCCTGCTTCCACCGCAGGACGGGTTAATACAATACGCTTGACCGAACCTTCCTTCAGGGCAGCTACCGCCAGCACCACGGCCAAATACGTTTTACCCGTACCCGCCGGGCCAATTCCAAATACGATATCGCGTTTTTTTATCGTGGTTACATAGTGCTTTTGTCCAATTGTTTTGACACGGATCGGCTTGCCCCGGAAGGTGGTCGTGATTTCTCCCTTGAACAGATCAAGCAATTGATCGGCGCGTAAATCTTTTGCCAACTCAATCGCATAATGGACGTCTCTTTCGGTCAGGATATATCCATTACGAATTAACTGAAGTAGTACATCGAATAATTGTTCGAGCACTTCCACCTCATGTGCGTTGCCAAAAATATTGATTTCCGCCTCACGGGAATCCATTTTTGCGGGAACAGCTGCTTCAATCAATTTTAAAAAGGAATCCTGCGGGCCGAACAGCGCCTGTCCTTCTCCCGCATTGTTCAATGCAATTTGTATGCTGCGTTGTTGTTCTGCCAAATAGCCTCATTCTCCTTGGTTATGAACTAGCGGAAGTTCTTCCGCAATATTCTGTTCCACTTCAAAAAGCACTTTCATATAAACTTTACCATTCTCTCTCTTCTCATGCAAAATTTTTTGGCTCATTATTTTGGTTCCTTTGCCGTATTTGGCTAAAATATTGGCTCGCGCCCCTTCTATTCCCCTATTTTGGGCTTCTGCTTCCGTAAGCTTATCCTCATGTATCTTTGTCTCCCTCACGTTTTCGGTCATCCAACCGACTGGAAGACGGAAGGAGCGCCACGTCAGCGGGTCATGCTCAACTGTGGTTTTATGTGCGGAATAAGGGATTTTCCCATATCCCCATAGCTGCACCGCACGGTTGCCCAGCACAAGATACAGGCGTTCGTGACTGTTTCCAGTATATGTGCTGCTGCGTCGTACCGTCGGACTGCTGATTTCGTACTCATGCCACACGAGGCCCTTAATCTCCCCCTTGGCTACAACCTGCTGCTGATTCTCTTCATCCCCGAGCGTTCCCGAGATAAGAATGGCTCCTTTTTTGACACGTGTATTTTTATGCACGACAGGACGACCTTGCTCGGCAAAAATTTCAGTGACTACCGCATCTGCCTTGCTGATGAGATGACGTGGACTGTAGAGCGGCTCTGGAGTAGGCTGTGAGGCTTCAACGACTTGAATCGTCACCGAGGTACCATGCTTCTCCACACCGATCCAGGATGCCTCAGGGAGCTTCTGCATGAGCGCACGCGAAAGCTTGTCCTGACTGGAAACGCGGAAGCTCCATTGAAAAGGATACAACCCCTCCTGACGGGCAGCCTTGAGTACAGCTTCCGTTGAGAGCTTGTCATTTCCCTTTACTTCAACGTCCCAGATGAGCGAAGACATCAGGAACAGGCCTACCCAGAATACAGCCAGTCCAACCAGAAAAAATTTGCGTTTGGCAAGCCGCGCAACGGTAAAGGGAATTCCCTGTCGTTTCAAAATATGCATTTTGCAGCCTGTCCTTCTCAAAAACGGACGCAGCAGGAAGACGTGCGGGAGCAGAAGGTTCATTTCTGCATGTCTTGTACCCATCGGCCGCACGTTCCAAACAGGTATTTGATGCTCAGTGAGCAGATTAATGAAAGCTTCCACGCTCTCGCCCTTGACAGCAAGGGTAACCGTGCCACGCAACTTTGTTAAAGCGGGATGTTTCATGAGCCTTCCTCCGTTCCTTCCAATTGGATATCCGTAATGTGTCCTTCCACACTTACCTGCTCGGGCACAATAGACGTAATGACAAGCCCATGCCCCGTCACCCGCAACCTGCCTTGCGCCAGCGCAAGTACTAGCCGATCCGGCGTGAAGTCCACGACGCCCCGGTGATTCTCCACATAAAGCTGGCTGCTGCCAATGAGAGTTAACCGCGGCAGGTCAAATAGAATGTCCTGCGGAAGTTCCAGCGTCTCACTGGCCCACTTTCGCAGTTTGCGGCTCATCCGGCTCATACGAGGGAATCTCCTTTCCTGTCATGAAAAAAAATTTGTTTTCAAACGGCTAATAATTGTTTTTATGGCAGCTACGCTGCTGATTTTCGTCTCCTGTTATTGCCATCCGGTGGATCATAGTCATTTTCATGGCAGCTACGATGCTTTTTTAACCAATGCCGATGCCGCTTAGATATGGGCGTCATTACACCAGCGCCACAGATATCTGTACTGTACACTTTATGATCCAGCCGCCATATTTATGAAACGAAACTAACAATTCATCGTAGCTCTGATTTTGCATAGCAAGAGTCTGGATACTTGCAAAATGAAAAATGAAAAAGACAACCCCAATTCAAGCATCGATACGAGATTGTCTTTTCCTGATTTTATAGAGCCATTCTGTTATTTTTCGGAATCATGATTCAAAAGAGAGTTTTTTCTGGAATATAGAAAATAAACGGCCAGACCTATAACGAGCCAAATCAGAAAACGGATAAACGTTTGGCTATGTAAATTCAGGATGAGCGCCCCACACGAAATAATAGCCAAAATCGGAATATACGGAACACCCGGACATCGGAAGGCCCTGGGCAGATCCGGCTGCGTTCTTCGCATCACAATCACAGCGACAGAAATCAGTATAAAGGCTGAAAGAGTGCCGATGTTCACCAAACTCGCCAATTCATCCAGCGGAATCAACCCGCCCATTAATGCAGATAATGTACCAAAAAACAATGTGTTAATATACGGAGTTTTGTATTTAGGATGAACCTTGGACAATACTTTTGGTACCAGACCATCACGCGACATGGCAAACATAATACGGGTTTGGCCATAGAGCATGACCAGCATAACTGTGGTCATCCCTAAAATGGCCCCCACATCCACAATCCCTGCAACCCAGTTCTGACCTGCAACCTGCAAGACGAGTGACACCGGATGGGAAATACCTTCAAACTGCATAAACGGGACAATCCCTGTCATAATCCCGCTGACAATGACGTATAGAAGCGTACATATAATAAGTGAAAAAATAATGCCGCGCGGTAAATCACGAGCCGGATTTTTGGTTTCTTCTGCGGCAGACGAAACAGCATCAAAGCCGATAAAAGCAAAGAATACCAGCGCTGCGGCTCCAAGCACTCCACTGAACCCAAATGGCATAAAAGGCGTCCAGTTATCCGGTTTTACATATTTAAAAGCAACGAAAATAAATAATAAAATCACAGCAATTTTTACAATAACCATAATGTTGTTCATACGTTTCGATTCTTTGATTCCAAAGTAGAGCAAGGAGGTAATCCCCATCAAAATCAAAAAAGCAGGAAGATTAAAATAGGTGGTTTGATCTTTTAAAGCCCCTGGTGCCGCAGTGAATTCAAGGGGGATATGGATACCAAGTCCATTCAAAAATGATACAAAATAACCCGACCAGCCTGCGGAAACTGCACTGGCAGCAAGCATATATTCCAAAATCAAATCCCATCCGATAATAAAAGCCAGAAGTTCCCCCATCGTTGCATATGTAAAAGTATAAACAGAACCGGATACCGGAACGGTGGATGCAAACTCTGCATAAGCCAGTGCTGCAAATAGACAGGCAAGCCCCGCAACCACAAAAGAAATAATCAAACCCGGACCAGCCGTAACCGCTCCCGTGCCAGTCAACACAAAAATCCCCGTTCCGATTATAGCTCCAATGCCAAGCATCGTTAAATCAAAGGCACCAAGCTCTTTTTGAAGTGCTTTTTCACCCCGCGTTGCAGCAAGTAGCTGATCAATGCTCTTTTTTCTGAATAAGCTATTATTCATCCATCCCATCTCCCTAGACATGTAATATATACTTTTATACCTGGGTCACCTCACCTCGAAATTACGTTTATTTTCTCTAAATTTGGAGTAAATTTCCAGAAACACTATCTTTGAGAACATTATATATAAAAACAAATAAATGAAAACCGTTTTCGGAAAGCTCCATTCTTTTTCTTACATTCGATCATTTTGCCTCTGTATTTTTTTCGAAAGTTCAGTATTAAACTAGACACAATGACAGATTTTTTGCTTACAAATGACGTAAGAAAACCTTGCTACTACTGGGTTTATGACATCTTATGTAAGTTCATAAGAGTATTTCTGCTAAACTGATTTCTATTCTGGACTGGCCTATGTATTAGCAAAAAAATAGTCCGCCACCAGCTAAAGCCGGGGCGGACTAAACCATTCATGCAAACTGCTCAAATTGAACGATAACAGCTCTTGTCTTTTTAACGTCTTCCTCCACCCATATAACGCTTGGAACGCGGAGGACCCAGTATTTCTGCCCAGATCACGCCTCTCCGCAGGTCAGCCGCAGTTACTGTACTACGCTCCTGCGGAGCTCCCTCTGAGGCATCTGTAATCTCTCCCGACTCCCTTGCATTGGATATGCGGTCGAGACGTGCCAAAACCGATCTACGCTCTTCTTCCATGGCCCGGATTCGATCCTCCAGAGTAGAACCGTTATCCAGGGAATCCCGATTCGTCTGTTGCTCTGTTTCCGTCCAATCATTCATTTGTTCTTCCATACGCCGAGCTTCCATAACTACACGTCGTTCATCAGGAAACTGACGCTGCAATTCTCCGGCAGTATCCTGCCTTTGCGGCTGACGTTGCTCCTGTCTGTGTTCCGTAGAGAAAGGTCCGGAGGGTGATGAAGGACCGCGAGAGCCGTGGTCGCCACCAAACGTAGGCATGCCCTTTCGCGGCGGCGCTTTTCTCTCTGTGCTTTTCATGCTTTTGCCCAAAAAAGACACCAACGCAAAGCCGATCACAATCAGGATATACAAATGCTCAAAAATCCAGCTCATAAAGTTCATAACTCACCGCCTTACTGCCGTAATTCATCGGCTATATCCCGTTGTTAATCCCGGTTTTTGTTGTCATTTCCCGAGTTTTCATTCGGTTTGCCCAAGGAGCCGCGCATTTGCGTATCTGCCTCAATATTTTTCAAATTCATATAATCCATAACGCCAAGTTTTCCGCCACGCAGCGCCTCAGCCATCGCCAGTGGCACTTCGGATTCGGATTCAACCACACGCGCTCTCATCTCTACGACACGCGCCTTCATTTCCTGCTCCTGCGCCACGGCCATTGCACGCCGTTCTTCCGCTTTCGCCTGCGCAATCCGTTTATCAGCTTCCGCCTGCTCGGTCTGCAGGAAGGCACCAATGTTTTTACCTACATCGACGTCCGCAATATCAATGGACAAGATTTCAAACGCCGTCCCGGCATCCAAACCTTTGGATAGTACCGTTCTCGAAATGGAATCCGGGTTCTCCAGCACGTCCTTATGCGAATTACTGGAGCCGACAGTCGTAACAATACCTTCACCGACCCGCGCAATAATCGTTTCTTCTCCGGCACCCCCGACGAGTCGATCAATGTTAGCACGCACTGTAACACGAGCCTTAACCTTCACTTCGATACCATCCTTGGCTACCGCAGCGACAGTAGGTGTCTCAATGACACGCGGATTAACGCTCATTTGGACCGCTTGCAGAACATCCCGACCCGCAAGGTCAATCGCAGCTGCGCGTTCAAATTCGAGCGGAATGTTGGCCCGCTGCGCAGCAATCAGCGCATTGATCACTCGGTCAACATTACCACCCGCCAGAAAATGACTTTCCAGCTGGTTGATGTTTAAGCCCAGACCAGCCTTGGTAGCCTTAATCAGCGGATTCACAATCCGGCTTGGCGTTACACGCCGTAATCGCATAGCCACCAGTGTAATGATGCCAATCCGCAC
Organism: Paenibacillus sp. RC334; assembly: GCF_030034735.1. Taxonomy (NCBI): domain Bacteria; kingdom Bacillati; phylum Bacillota; class Bacilli; order Caryophanales; family Paenibacillaceae; genus Paenibacillus; species Paenibacillus sp. RC334. Next base: position 3,701,683 of record NZ_CP125370.1, read on the forward strand.
CCCCGAAGCCAATGCCGAAATCCACAGCATCACCGGGAAAAAACTAAAAAATACACTTAACACAATAATGGCTACAACGGCAATCAGCAAAACGCTGACAATACCCGATTCGAACACTCGCATCATCCTCCATTAATCTAATTCTTCGTTTGTTAGCATGTTTCAGACGCTGGTGTCCGACTTGACCACAATGCGTCCTCCTTCTACTTTGGATACGATAATGGGCATATCCGTAGCGATAAACTCGCCGTTCGTCACGACGTCCACACGTTCGTCAGCGATAAGCACGGTTCCTGCTGGACGAAGCGGTGTCAGACTCACACCTCGCTGTCCCAATAGCACTTCCCGGTTCACAACCGAAGAAAAGCCCTGGTCAGCCGTCAAGCTTTCTTTAAGTATAAAACGGTTCCATATTCCCCGATCCTTGAAAGCAATCCCTATGATTGCCACCACAGCAACGGCAGCAGCAAAGGCTATACCCAATGATATAAAAGCATGCTGCATGTTGTAGGCCGCGCGAACAACTCCGGCGACAAGACTGATGGAACCTAAAATACCCAGAATACCAAAGCTTGGAATGAACATTTCAAGTATAAGCAAAGCCAGACCGATGATAAACAACAGCCACGTCTCGGAACCTGCAAAGCCAGCAATATAATTGCCGAAAAAGTACAAACCAAATCCGAGCACACCTAAAATTCCTGGCACTCCAAAGCCAGGTACGAGTAGTTCAATGACAACCCCTGCGATACCGATAAATAAAAGCAATGTCTGTACAATCGGGTTGGTCAATATCTCGGCTGCTTTTTCAGCCCATGTCCGCTCCACGTGAAATACATCATCCGTGCTATAGCCCATCCACTGGATAACTTCTTGTTCTGAAGAGGCGATGTGATCCGCATAGCCCAGTTTAAGCGCTTCCTCGCTGGTTAAAGAAATGATCTGACCTTTTTCTTTATTAAAGTTCAGCTCCGGTATAGCTACAGCAATTTTGGAGTCTACCATACCTCTCGCAATATCCGGGTTACGTCCGCCGGATTCTGCAGCAGATGCCATGCTGCTCTTCCACCAAGCCACCGTTTTCGGGTCAGTGATAGCTTGCCCTTTGCCGTCCACCAGTGCTGCTGCTCCAATGATGCTGCCCGGCTTCATAACAATTTTGTTTGCGCTTAACGCAATATAGCTCCCCGCAGAGGCCGCTTCGCCTCTTACATAAGCTACGGTCGGAATCGTGCTGTCCTTAATCAGCTTGCCCAGCTTTTCCGCCGTGTCTACACGTCCGCCTGGCGTATTAATATCCAACACAATGAGGCCCGCTTTGGACTCCGCCGCTTCTGTAAAGCCGCGTTCCATAAAACTGCCCAGTCCCTGCTCAATTTCCTGATCCACCGGTATAACAAACACAGCACCGCCTTTCACAGCGGCCGCCGCTGATCCCGAATGGAATAATGGCAACAGCAAAACGGATATCATAATCCACATGGTCCAAAAGATCATTTTGCGGCTGGAGTGGTGATGTTCTCTATGCATTACTCTCCCCCCTTTCGATCTTTCTATGTTATAGCATATCAAATTTTGTCAGGTAAACCATACAGTTTTCAGGATTTATTGTGAAATTCTTGAGTATGTTGCTAATCCTGATGGCTGTCATGTACTTTACGTACCCGATGGACATCACGTTTCAAATGATTATAGATAACGCTTACAAAAAAGGCCCTCTTTATAATAACAGCAGCCTAAAACAAGCGCGGCAGATACAGAAATAACACCCTCTGTAAACAGAGGGTGTTGCGCTTTCCTGTTTGTCGCAGGTTTATTGCAGAAATTGCTGAACCGCTTGGTTCACGAGCTTACCGTCAGCGCGGCCTTTTACCTTAGGCATCAAGGCCGTCATTACTTTCCCCATCTCGGCTTTCGAAGAAGCACCGGTTTCCTGGATGGTCTGCTGTACAATAACTTTAATTTCTTCTTCAGAAAGTTGTTCGGGAAGGTACTGAGCGATGATCTCTATTTCTGCTTTAGTGCTTGTCGCAAGTTCATCACGACCGGCTTTTTCAAATTCATGGAGGGCATCTTTTCGCTGTTTGATCTCACGACTCAGAATATCAAGCACTTCGTTGTCGTCCAAATCCCGTTTCAAATCTATTTCAAGATTTTTAATCGTAGAACGAACCATTCGAATGGTGGAGAGTTTGAACTTGTCCTTACTCTTCATTGCTTGCTTCATATCTTCGTTCAATCGTTCGCTCAAATTCATGATTGCTTAGATCCTCCTAGAACTTTCTCTTACGAGCAGCCTCGGACTTTTTCTTGCGCTTTACGCTTGGCTTTTCATAATGCTTGCGTTTCTTCACCTCAGCCAATACGCCATCCTTAGCAATGGAACGTTTAAAGCGACGAAGTGCAGCATCAATTGTCTCGTTTTTGCGAACTTTAGTTTCAGACACCAGTTTTCCCTCCCTCCGACCAGACCGTCCAAGAGCAATAACACGGTTCATCAAATTTTATTATAGGTGAAACGGAAACCGGGTGTCAACCTATAAGAAAAAATGAATAAATAAAGGATACATATTTCTCCATTCACGCCGTATTACCGAAAGACAAGCACTGTCATTTTTAAGAATGTGAGTCCGAAATACCCGTCAAGGCACCTAATGGGGCACCGCCCAGTAGATGATAATGCAGATGTCCCACCGCTTGCCCGCTATCCGGACCGCAGTTGTTAATCAACCGATAACCGGATTCAGCGATACCCAGTTTTTTCGCCACCTCAACCGCAACACGATGAATCTCCGCAATCAGAGGAAGATCCTCTTCCGTCACAGCATTCATTGAAGGAATATATTTCTTCGGAATAATGAGCACGTGTACTGGCGCCGCAGGCTGGATGTCATGAAATGCAAGCACATTGTCGGTTTCCAGCACTTTTTTGCTGGGGATCGTTCCATCCACAATTTTCAAAAACAAATCGTCCATTCAAAACCCTCCTTTGGCAGTGAGCCGATCGTCAGGTTCGAAAGTGCAGAACCCATGCTCTCGGCATTCAAAGTTATGTATTTCCCACAACCGAATTAAACATATACAGTTATGGTTTGTTATACCTATGTTTCTATATGTATCATAACGGAAAAAGGGGCTTAATACCAGTTCCCTCTTCCCGCTTCTTCTATAATAGCTTTTACCCCTTCATCAATTTGATCCGGCTGAGCACGCGAAATACTGATGCGTAAAAACTTTTCGTGTTCCTTATAATCGGATAAGTAAAATCCTTTACCGGATACCACCAGCACCTTCCTCGCGGCAAGACGCTGTACCAAA